>NZ_JBCHVF010000002.1:0-527245 GCF_050474465.1 Sinomonas sp. B1-1
CACAATCCAAAACTGGCATAAAAACCCGGCCACGCACACGGGGGTGCACGCAACCAGGCAATCAACACCATCAAAAAAATGGCATCAACGAACTTGGCACACTATTGAGTTCTCAAACAACAGGCCCATCGGGTAACGCGCTCAGCCGTTCGGCCTTGCGCCTCCCCGAAGCACGATCCATAACTCTACCGGTTTCCATCCGCGGAATCAAATCCGCGTTTTCTTCGAAAACCTGATCCGAGGCGCTGCAGGAAGGCCGAAATTCCGGCAGTCCGAGCATTTCCCGGTTGAGTTCTGGGGTTTTTCGCCTCCGCTCTGCGTTGGCGACTCGGAATACATTACCCCCCGACCGCTGCCCTCGCAAGTCGGGCGGGCCGCCCGGGCGTGTCGGCCGGCGGCACGGCCCGCCAGCGCGACCGTCAGTCCTCGAGGACAGCCGTGGCCAGGTGCTTCTTTCCCCGGCGGACGAGGAAGTACCTGCCGTGCAGAGCGTCCTCGGCTGGGATCACGGCCTCCGGATCGGTGACCTTGGCGTTGTTCACGTACGCTCCGCCTTCGCCGACGGTGCGCCGCGCCGCGGACTTGCTCTCGGCCAAGCCCGTGGCGACCAGGAGCTCGACGATGCCGAGCTGCTCGGGCGTCACGGCCGCCGTCGAGAGCTCGGCTGTCGCGGCGGAGAGCGTGCCCTCGTCGAGGACACCCAGATCGCCGTTGCCGAACAGCGCGGCCGAGGCCGCGATGACCTTCTCGGTGGCCTCGACGCCGTGAACCAACGAGGTGACCTCGTAGGCGAGCCGGCGCTGGGCTTCTCGGGCGAACGGCCGCTCCGCAACCGAGGCCGCGAGCTCATCGATCTGTGCACGCGTGAGGAAGGTGAACACCTTGAGCCGGTCCACGACATCGGCGTCCTGCGTGTTGAGCCAGAACTGGTAGAAGGTGTACGGCGAGCACATCGCCGGGTCAAGCCAGATGGCGTTGCCTTCGCTCTTGCCGAACTTCGTCCCGTCCGAATTCGTGATGAGGGGCGTGCCCAAGGCGTGCACGGTTTTGCCCTCGACCTTGCGGATGAGCTCCGTCCCGCTCGTCAGGTTGCCCCATTGGTCCGAGCCACCGGTTTCCAGGAGGCAGTCGTACTGGCGGAACAGCTCCAGGTAGTCCATGCCCTGGAGGATCTGGTAGCTGAACTCGGTGTAGGAGATGCCCTCGTCCGAGGAGAGCCTCGATGCCACCGCGTCCTTGCGCAGCATCGTCCCGACACGGAAGTGCTTGCCAACCTCACGCAGGAAATCGATCGCCGAGAGCGGCGCCGTCCAGTCCAGGTTGTTGACGATCCGCGCCGCGTTGTCCCCCTCGAAGGAGAGGAAGCGGCTCACCTGCGCCTTGAGGTAGCCCACCCACTCCGCCACGGTGTCCTTGGTGTTGAGGGTGCGCTCCGCCGTCGGACGCGGATCGCCGATGAGCCCGGTGGAGCCTCCCACGAGGCCGAGCGGCTTGTGGCCCGCGAGCTGGAGCCTGCGCAGCACGAGCAGCTGCACGAGGTTGCCCAGGTGAAGGCTCGGAGCGGTGGGGTCGAAGCCGCAGTAGTACGTGATCGGCTCACCGGCGAGGAGCTTCTCGAGCTCGGCCTCATCTGTGGAGACGTGGACGAGTCCCCTCCACTTGAGCTCCTGCCAGATGTTCGGGAAGCTCGGATCGTTCTTCTGGGAGTCGAGAATTGCTGTCTGCGGCACGGCTTCTACGGTATCAGCGCCCGTGGTCGCCCAGCGCATCCCTGCCCTGCTTCAGCGGCCCTGCTCGATGCCGGCAGGGATGGGTCCCTCTGCGATGAGCCGGAGGCGCTGGGTGGGCCGCGTCATGGCGACGTACAGGTCGCCGACCTTGCCGTGCTCGTGGTCCAGCAGCGCCGCGGGCTCTAGCACCACGACGACGTCGAACTCGAGGCCCTTCGCCTCCCGTGGGTCGATCACCACGATGTCCTGCTCGAAGCTGCCCGCGCCGCTGCCGACCCGGGCCCCGTAGGCGCCGCGCAGGGCTTCCCGCGCGGTGCCGGCGAGGTTCCCCTCCGCGATCACGGCGACCAGACCGCCGTCGGCCGCCTCGATTTCCTCCGGCAGGACGGCGAGGAGACGGTCGACGACGCCACCCGGGCCCACGCGGTCGACGATCGGCTCCCAGCGGCCCTCTCGCACGGCCTTGGGCGCGGAGACAACGAGGCCGGCCGCGGCCGCCATCCGGGCGGCGGCCTCCGCGATCTGGGCAGGCGTGCGGTAGTTGACGGTGAGCTCCTCGAGCGTCCAGCGGTCGCCGAAGAACGGCGTGAGCGCCCGGCTCCAGGAGGACGCGCCGGCGGCCGACGACGTCTGGGCGATGTCGCCCACGATGGTGAAGGACTTGAGCGGGCAGCGGCGCACGAGCAGGCGCCACTGCATGTAGGAGAGCTCCTGCGCCTCGTCCACGATGATGTGGCCGTAGGCCCAGGTGCGGTCTCCCACAGCGCGCTCAGCCGCCGTCATCCGCGCTTCGGGGCCCTGCTGGTAGTCAGCGAGGTCCTCCGCTTCGATCACTCCGTTCAGCCCGACCTCGCGGAGCGCGGCGTCCACGTTCTTCAGGGCCTGCTGCGCGTTCTCGAGGTCGCGGCGGCGCTCGGCCTCGCGCCGGGCCGCCTCGTGGCCCGTGGTCGCGTCGAGCTCCCCGAGGAGCTCTGCCGCCTCGTCCAGGAGGGGAACGTCGGCCTCGGTCCACGGTGAGTCCGCGGGGCGGCGCAGGAGGTCGCGCTCCTCCTCCGTGAGGACCGAGCCGACCGCGTCGAGGATGCTGCGCCTGCTGAAGAGCTCCGAGACCAGCTGCTCCGGCGTCATGGGCATCCAGCACAGGTTGACGGCGACGCGGACGTCGCGCGACTGCCGGACGTCCTCGGCCAGGTAGGAGCGGTCCGCGGTGTTGCCCGCGTTGCTCGCCTCGACCTTGGACTGCAGCTGCTCCGTGAGCTCACGCAGGAGGATCTTGACGAAGGTGTTGCGGGCCTCGTTGTACGGCTTGCCCGTGGCCCGGGCCTTGTCCCGGGCCCGGCGCACCTGCCGCGGGGTGAGGAGGAGCTTGTAGCCCTCGACCTCGAGGACCCTGTCCCCCGCCGGCACACGCTGGCGGTTCGCGACCGCGGCCGCGACGAGGTCGACCATGCGCTTGCTGCCCTTGAGCGCGGCGACGCGGGCATCCGCCTCGGGGACGGCCGTGATGCCCGGCATGAGCCTTCCGACGCTGGACATGACGACGCCGGTCTCACCGAGCGACGGAAGCACCCTCTCGATGTACTTCATGAACGACGACGATGGGCCGACCAGGAGCACGCCGGCGCTCTTGAGGCGCTCCCGGTGGGAGTAGAGGAGGTACGCGGCACGGTGGAGCGCAACCGCCGTCTTGCCGGTGCCCGGCCCGCCCTGCACCACGAGCGCCCCGGGCATGGGAGCGCGGATGATCCGGTCCTGCTCGGCCTGGATGGTGCTCACGATGTCGGCCATGCGGCCGGTGCGCTTGGAGTTCAGGGCCGCCAGGAGCGCGCCCTCGCCCTGGTGGCTGGTCGAGCCGTCGAGCATCTCGGCGTCGAGCACGTCGTCCTCGATCGCCTTGACCTCGCGCCCCTGGAGGATGAGGTGCCGGCGGCGGCGGACACCCTGCCGGTCGAAGGCCGTGGCCTGGTAGAAGTGGCTGGCCTCGGGTGCACGCCAGTCGACCATGAGCCGGCGGAGGTCGTCGGTGCTCAGGCCGATGCGGCCGATGTACTGCTGCTCGCCGCCGTCGAAGTCCAGCCGGCCGAACACGAGCCGGTTCTCGACCGCGTCGAGCTGGGCGAGGCGGTCCTCGTACATCGCGGCGAACGCGTCACGTTCGGAAACATTCTGCATCGACCCGATCGCCCCGGCCTTGCGGACGGCGTCGAGCTGTCCCCTCTTCTCCTCGCGCAGCTCGTCGAGCCGCGCGTAGAGGCCCCGGACGTATTCCCGTTCGTGGGACAGGTCGGCGTCGAGCATCTGTGCGTTCCCCTCATACTGAAAAGCTGGACCGTCCATTCTACAGCGATTCGGGTGAACGACGGCGAAACCTGGCCTCCAGCGGTCAGTCGACCCGCTGGAGCGAGTGCACCGGGCGGCCTTCGAGCGCGGCGCGGCCGCCGAGTGCCGGCAGTTCGAGGACGACGCCGATCCCCACCACGCGCGCCCCGCACCGCTCGACGAGCCGCGCGGCAGCCCCCACCGTGCCGCCTGTCGCGAGCACGTCGTCGAGGATCAGGACGCGGGCGCCGGCGGCGAGGTCTGTCGTGTGGATCTCGAGGGTCGCGGCCCCGTACTCGAGCGCGTACTCCTCGGCGTAGGTCTCCCGGGGCAGCTTGCCGGCCTTGCGGATCGTGAGCACTCCGGTGCCCGTCGCGTAGGCCGCGGCCGCGGCGAGGAGGAAGCCGCGGGCCTCGATGCCCGCGATGAGGTCGAAGTGGCCGAGGAAGGGCTCGACGATGGCGTCGACGACGGCTCTCAGTCCCTCCGCATCCGCGAACACCGGGGTCAGGTCCTTGAACGAGACCCCCGGCGCGGGATAGTCGGGGACCGTGGCGCACAGGCGGTCGAGAATGTCCTCCACAGGGTGCTCCGCCGGGGCAGCGGGGCGGGCCTCGTCGTCGGTCTGGGGCGTGATGCCGCGGTGGGGTTCAGTCACGCCCCCACGTTACCCAAAGTTCATATCCACATCCGCCGCCGCGGCGTACCGGACGGGTTTCCCGGGTGCTTCAATGTCGGCATGCATCACGCGCTCACGCTCGCCGGGCACGGCGTCCGGCTGGTGCCGCTTGCGCCCCTGCACGCGGAGCACCTCTTCCGCCACGTCGACGTCCCGACGTGGTCCGGGATGGCCGCGCGCCGACCCCAGTGCGTCGAGGACCTGGCAGAGATCTTCTCCTCGCGGCTCGAGGACCCTTCGGCTCTGCCCTTCGCCGCCTGCGATCCCGTCACCGGGGCCGTGGCCGGGACGACCGGGCTCTACGATCTCGACGTGCGGCTGGGCCGTGCCGAGGTGGGCGGGACGTTCTTCGCCCGAGCGCACTGGGGCTCCGGCATGAATCCGGCAACGAAGCTGCTCCTGCTGGGCCATGCCTTCGACGATCTGGGCCTGAGCCGGGTCGCGTTCCGGGTGGACACGCGCAACGGGCGCAGCGCGAACGCCCTGCTCAAGCTCGGAGCGGTGCACGAGGGAACCCTGCGCGCATATCGGCCAGGGCACGACGGCGCGAGGGTGGACACGGCGGTGTTCTCGGTCCTCGGAGCCGAGTGGCCGCTCGTGCGCGCCAGGCTCCTGGCCCGGCTCGAGCGCCGCGACCCCACGGGCGCGGACCGCGTGGGCGAGGCAGCTCCGGTCGACGCGGCCTAGCCCTCAGACGGCCGGGGTGTCAGACAGCCGTGGGTGTCAGGCATGGGGCCGTGGGCGGGGCTTCGCCGGGCGGTAGGCGGAGACACTGGGCTCGCCGGGGAGCCAGAACCGCCACGGGTAGTCCGCCGACCCTCCGGGGCCGGCAACCCCGACCCGCGGACCGGAGAGCACCCCGGCGGCACGGTGGGATGGCGGCTCGAGCCGGAACCGCCCGCCGTCGAGCGCGGCGCCGTTGTCCCCCCGGCCGATCGCGAGCGCCTGGGCGAGCCGGGCAGGGCCCCGGGCCAGATCCGCATCGCGCTTCGCGGCCGGACGTCGGGAGCGGGCGAGGTCGATGCCCTCGACAACCTCCCCGGCCCGCAGGAGGCAGCCGGAGGAGCTGCCGGCAGGGCCGCACACGACGTTCGCGCAGGAGTGCATGCCGTACGTGAAGTAGACGTAGAGGTGGCCGGGCGGTCCCCACATGACCTCGTTGCGGGGCGTGCGCCCGTTGTAGGAGTGGGAGCCGGGGTCGGGGTGCTCGGAGTCGCGGTGCCCGCGGTACGCCTCGACCTCGGTGAGCCGGACGGAGACGGCGCCTTCCGGAGACGTGTGGGTCAGGACGGCGCCGAGGAGGTCCGGGGCCACGAGGACGGGGTCCCGGAGCAGCCACGCGGCGAGGTCGTCGGGCATGCCCTACTTCGCCGACGACGCCGCCGGCCACGGGCCGATCTGCGGCAGCGGCACGGCCTCGCCCGCGTGCTCCGCGCGCACCGAGGCATGGTCGACCGGCCGGCCGGCGAGCCACGCGAGGATGTCCGCCAGACGCCCGTGGACGTCCACGGTGTCGGGGCCGTGGCCGATGAGCAGGTCCGGGCGGCCCTGCGGATGCAGCGCGAAGGACATGCGCTCCGGCACGCGTGCGGCGAGGAAGCCGAGGAGATGGCCGCAGAAGGCCTCGTCCCAGCCGTGCTGGCTCGCACCGGTGCCGAGGTCGGTGCGGTGGATGACGAGCTCGCGCCAGAGGGCGAGGCCACCGTCGCGGACCACCCCGTTGCGGTATGTGATGGGCCGCTCCCACCCCTCGGGGCTGAGGCCGCGGAACGCCTCGAGGGCGCGGTCCAGCGCGGCGCCCGTCCGCTTGCGGTGCTCGTCGGCGCTCGACGCCGCGCCCTCCTCGATCTCCTTGGTGCGCCCCTCCTGGCCGCCGTCGTACAGCTCGATGAGCTCGCCCCGCTCCGCGTACTCAAGCTGGCGCGCCATCCCGCGGCACACCCCGGCCACGTGCGCGAGGACGTGCCCGCGAGTCCAGCCGGGCAGCAGGGAGTCCTCTGAGACCGAGGTGTCCGTGAGGTGCGCGAGCTCATTGCGGATGCCCTCGGCGGCGCTCTCGATGCCCGCGAGGAGGCGCTCGTCGCCGAGGCCGGCCGGCGGGTTGGGGGCAGCAGCGGTGTCCATGGGGCCAGCGTACCGCCGGCCCACGACACGCGAGCGAGCCGGGTCTATCCTGAGGCCGTGCTCGGCAGCGGCGCATCGCCCGCGCTGCCCGTGGTCCTGCCACTGGAGGCGCTGCGGGCGACCATGGCCGCCGAGGCCGGCGGGAAGGCCGCCAACCTCGGCGAGATGCTGTCCGCGGGCTTGGACGTGCCGGCCGGGTTCTGCGTCCTGGCCGCCGCCTACCGGGAAGCGCTCGGGGCGGCCGGCCGGAGCCTCGCCGAAGAGGTCGACGCGGCGGACGACGACGAGCGGCGACTCGCGCTCTGCGCCCGCCTGCGCGGCCTGCTCGCCGCCGCGGACCTGTCCCCCACCACCGCTGCCGCGGTCCTGGAGGCCTACGCGGCCCTCGTGCCCGCCGGCGCCCCGTCCCCCGGTGCCCCAGACCGGGGCTCGTCCGCCAATGGCCCGGGCGTCCCGGTCGCCGTCCGCTCCTCGGCCACGACCGAGGACCTGCCCGGGGCCAGCTTCGCGGGCCAGCAGGAGACGTTCCTCAACGTGGTCGGCGGGGACGCCGTGCTGGACGCCGTCCGCCGCTGCTGGGCCTCGCTCTGGACAGACCGCGCGGTGGCCTACCGCCGCAGCACGGGATTCCAGGGAGCGGAGGCGGCACTGGCCGTCGTCGTCCAGCCGCTCGTGGACGCGGCCGTGGCCGGCGTCCTGTTCACGGCGGACCCGGTGGCCGGGACCCGGACGAGGATGGCCATCGACGCGAGCCCGGGACTCGGGGAGGCGGTGGTCTCCGGGGCGGTGGACCCCGACCACTTCGTAGCGGACGCGGCCACCGGCAGCATCATCGCGAGCCGGGTGGGCGCGAAGGCGCTGGCCGTCAGGCCCACCCCGGGCGGCGGCACCGAGCGGCTCGTGCTCGCGGGAGCTGATCCGCGGCTGTGCCTGGGCGCGCGCGACGTCCGCGCCCTCGTCGCGCTGGGGCGTCGCCTCGAGGAGCACTTCGGTGGACCGCAGGACGCGGAATGGGCGATCGCAGCGGACGGAAAGGTCTGGCTCACCCAGACCCGTCCCATCACGACCCTGCATCCCATCCCCACGCGCAGGGACCAGACGGGTGGCATGCGGGCGTGGTTCTGCTTCTCCCTCGCCCAAGGCCTGACGCGGCCGCTCACGCCGATGGGCCATGCGTGCATCCGCCTGCTGGCCTCCTCGGTGGCCCTGCAGGCGGGATTCCGCGCCATCGACCGTGAGGACGGCCCAGCCGTGGTCGCCGAGGCCGGTGGCCGGCTCTTCGTCGATGCGACGGCCGTGCTGCGCAGCCGTGCGGGCCGGCAGCTCGCACCCCGCGTGCTGGACGTCATGGAGACCCGCTCCGCTGCAGTGCTGCGGAGCCTCGCGTCCGATCCGCGCTTCCCGCTCGCCGCCCGCTCGACCCTCGGGCTCGTGCGCCGGATCGGGCCGATGGCCCTGAGGAACCGCGTGCCCGAGACCCTGCTCGGCGCCGTCCTCCGTCCTGGCTCCGGCCGAGCCGCGGTCCGGCGCTTCGGCGCCGGCCTCGAGGCGCGCCTGCGCGTCCCGACGCCCGCTGACCCCGCCGCGCGACTGGCTCGCGCGGCGGAGCTCATGGCTGGCGAGGCCTTCCCGATCGTGCCGGCGACCCTGCCGGTTGCGGCGGCCGGGTTCGTGAGCCTCGGGCTCGCCGCGGCACTGCTGCGGGGCATCGCCCGGCCCGGCGAGGTCCAGGAGGTCCTGCGCGGCCTCCCGGGCAATCCCACCACGCTCATGGACGAGGAGCTCCGCGTGCTCGCCGAGCGCGTCCGCCGCGAGGCTCCCGACGCCGCCCGGGACCTTGCCGGGCGCACCGGAGAGGACCTCGCCGAGCGGCTCGCCGCGGGGACGCTCCCGGAGGTCCTCGCGGACGGCATCGCCGGGTTCCTCCGGCGGTACGGGCAGCGGGCCGCGGCCGAGATCGACGTCGGCGTCCCGCGCTGGCGGGAGGATCCCGCACCCGTGCTGTCGATGGTCGCCGCGCTGCTCCGGCGTGACCCGGGCGCCGGCGCCCTTGCCGCTGCGGCCCGCGCCGGCGAGGAGGCGGTCCGCATGCTGTCTGCCCGCGCGAAGGACCGCAGCCGGCTCCGCGGAGCCGCGGCCGCAGCGTTCCTGAACCGGGCGCGGGCCCTGGCCGGGCTGCGGGAGGAGCCGAAGTTCCTCCTCGTGCGCGTCTTCGACGCCGTCCGCACCGAGCTGTTGGCGGTCGGGCGGCACCTTGCGGACGCGGGCGTCCTCCCCGACCGGGACGCCGTCTTCTTCCTCACGTTCGCAGAAGCCCGCTCGGCGCTCGCACTCGCGCAGCCCTCCCGTACGCACAGCGGGACCGCGGACGACGGCGCGCGGCGGCTGCGCGCCGTCGTCGCCCGCCGCCGGGCCGACTATGCGCGCGAGATGCGCCGCCGTCACATCCCACGTGTCCTGCTCTCGGACGGGACGGAGCCCGAGGCGGCCCTCGGAGCGGGGACGGCGGGAGGGCCGCAGGAACCGCGGATCCTGAGGGGCGTTCCCGCGTCCGCCGGAACGGTCGCCGCGGCGGCGCGCGTGGTCCTCGATCCGGGGAACGCGTCGCTGCTGCCCGGGGAGGTGCTCGTCGCGCCGTCCACCGATCCGGGGTGGACGCCGCTCTTCCTGACCGCCGGGGCGCTCGTCATGGAGATGGGCGGCCCGAACTCGCACGGGGCCGTGGTGGCGCGGGAGTACGGCATCCCGGCCGTCGTCGGGGTGCCGGGCGCCACCGAGCGGATCGCCACCGGCGACCGGATCGAGGTGGACGGCGGCGCCGGGACGGTGCGGCTGCCCTAGAGCCCTTCGAAGATGTCCCTGAGCAGGGGCATCCCGCGCTCGCGAGGGGGCCACGCCTGGACGAAGTACTCCCGCGCAGCGATCGAGTGCCACGCATCGAGGCCCGCCGGCGGGGCCATGAGGGAGAGCTGCTGGCTGCGGTGCTCCACGACTCCGGCGACAACGCGCCCGGCGACGGTGCGGGTGTCGACCCGCATGTCGATGAGGTCGTCCGGGACGCCGCGGAAGTGGTAGACCTCCTTCGGGTCCCACGGCGGAAGGCCGAGCCGCAGCCGGGCCCGGTTCATCGTGAGCCACGAGGAGTGCTTCACGGCCCAGTGCAGGAGCCGGCGGAAGCCGGGGCCGCCGTCCGAGGCAAGTCCCAGGAAAGCGGCGTCGGCGGCCTGGCCGACCGCGATGTGGTCAGGGTGTCCCGTGATGCCGTCCGGCCCGAACGTGTAGACCACATCGGGCCGCTCCTCGGCCATGATCGCCCGGATGCGCAGCGCGAGGTCGGAGGGGTCCTCCTCGGCGACGCGCCCGTCGTCGTACTCGAGCCACTCGTGGCGGTCCGGTTCGCGCCCGTGGGCGAGCCAGGCCCGGCGGTCCTCCTCGCGCCGCACGAAGCCGAGGGTCTCGGGCGTCGCGTCGACGCCGGGTGCGATCTGGCCGGCGGCGCCGTCGGTCGCGTGGACCAGCACGAAGCGGAACGCCGGCTCGTCCGCGTGGAGGGCGATCGAGCCGGCGATACCGTAGGCGTCGTCATCGGGATGGGCCACGACGACCATAAGCGTGCGCGACTGCACGCAATGATGATGCGCCCGGCGGGTGGGCGCCGGGAAGGGTCAGCCCGCGAACTCCCGCGCGTCCGCGAGCTGGTCCTTGAGCGCCGTGATCTGGCGGGCGACGGCGGACGGCGCCGTGCCGCCCTGCGCGTTCCGGCTCGCGAGCGAGCCCTCGGTCGAGAGCACCGTGCGCACCTCGGGGGTGAGCGCCGGGCTGATCGCCGCGTACTCCTCGTCCGTCAGGTCCCAGAGCTCGACGCCGCGCGACTCGGCCTGCTTCACGGCGGCGCCGGAGAGCTCGTGCGCCTCGCGGAACGGCACGCCCTTGCGGACGAGCCACTCGGCGATGTCGGTCGCGAGCGCGAAGCCCTGCGGGGCGAGCGAGGCCATGCGCTCGGTGTTGAAGACGAGCGTGGCGACCATGCCCGAGACCGCCGGGAGCAGGAGCTCGAGGGTGTCCGCCGCGTCGAAGACGGGCTCCTTGTCCTCCTGCAGGTCCCGGTTGTAGGCGAGCGGAAGCCCCTTGAGGGTCGCGAGCAGGCCAGTGAGGTCGCCGATGAGGCGCCCCGCCTTGCCGCGCGCGAGCTCGGCCACGTCCGGGTTCTTCTTCTGCGGCATGATGCTCGACCCCGTGGAGTAGGCGTCGTCGAGCGTGACGAAGGAGAACTCCTTCGTGGCCCACAGGATGACCTCCTCGGAGATCCGCGAGAGGTCCACCCCGATCATCGCTGCGACCCACGCGAACTCGGCGAAGACGTCCCGCGAGGCGGTGCCGTCGATCGAGTTGTGCACGGCCGAGTCGAAGCCGAGGTCCGCGGCGACGGCCTCGGGGTCGAGTCCGAGCGAGGAGCCCGCGAGCGCGCCGGATCCGTACGGCGAGACCGCGGCGCGCCTGTCCCAGTCCTGCAGTCGCTGGACGTCGCGGAGCAGCGCCCAGGCGTGGGCGAGCAGGTGGTGGCTGAGCAGGACGGGCTGGGCGTGCTGGAGGTGCGTGCGACCGGGCATGGCCGCCTCCGGGTGCGCCTCCGCCTGGGCCACGAGCGCGTCGACCGTCGCGAGGACCCCGCGGGCGATGAGCCGCGCGTGGTCCCGCAGGAACATGCGCCCGAGGGTCGCGATCTGGTCGTTGCGCGACCGCCCGGCGCGGAGCTTGCCGCCGAGGTGGGCGCCAGCGCGCTCGATGAGGCCGCGCTCGAGCGATCCGTGCACGTCCTCGTCGGACTCCGCGGCGACGTAGGCACCCGAGGCGACGTCGGCGTCGAGCCCGTCGAGCGCGTCGAGCATCCCCGCGAGCTCGGCGTCGTCGAGCAGGCCGGCCCGGTGCAGGACCCGTGCGTGGGCCTTGGAGCCCGCGATGTCGTAGCGGGCCAGGCGCCAGTCGAAGTGCGTCGACTTGCTCAGCGCGGCGAGCGCGTCCGCCGGTCCCCCGGCGAAGCGCCCGCCCCACAGCGCGCCCTCGTTCGTCCCCGAGCGCCCGCCGGCCTCGCTGCGCTCAATCACCGGCGCTCACTCCCCCGCGACGCGCTGGTCGCGGCTCGAGGCCACCTTCGAGGACATGCCCCAGATGTCGATGAAGCCCTTCGCGTTGGACTGGTCGAACGTGTCGCCCGTGTCGTAGGTGGCGAGGTTGAAGTCGTACAGCGACGTGTCCGAGCGGCGTCCGTTGACCACGGCGGTGCCGCCGTGGAGGACCATGCGGATGTCGCCGGAGACGTACTGCTGGGAGTCCTCGATGAAGGTGTCGAGGGCACGCTTGAGCGGGGAGAACCACTGGCCGTCGTAGACGAGCTCGCTCCAGCGGCGGTCCACGCCGGCCTTGAAGCGGGCGTGCTCGCGCTCGATCGTGATGTCCTCGAGGTGCTTGTGCGCCGTGATGAGCGCCATCGCGCCGGGGGCTTCGTAGATCTCGCGGCTCTTGATGCCGACGAGGCGGTCCTCGACGACGTCGATGCGGCCCACGCCCTGGGCGCCGGCGCGGCGGTTGAGCTCCTGGATGATCTGCAGCGGGGACATCGCGACGCCGTCGAGCGCGGTGGGGGTGCCCTTCACGAAGGTGATCGTGACCTCGTCCGGGGCCGGCGGGAACTCCGGCGTCTGGGTGTAGTCGTAGATGTCCTTGGTCGGGGCGTTCCAGATGTCCTCGAGGTAGCCCGTCTCGACGGCGCGGCCCCAGACGTTCTGGTCGATCGAGTAGGGGTTCTTCTTGGTCGTGATGATCGGGAGGTGCTTCTCCTCCGCGTACGCGATGGCCTTGTCGCGGGTCAGGGCAAGGTCGCGGACCGGGGCGATGCACTTCAGGTCCGGGCCGAGGGTCTGGATGCCGACCTCGAAGCGGACCTGGTCGTTGCCCTTGCCGGTGCAGCCGTGCGCGACGGTGGACGCGCCGAACTCGCGGGCGGCCTTGACCAGGTGCTTGACGATGACCGGGCGGGAGATCGCGGAGACCAGCGGGTAGTGGCCCTGGTACAGGCCGTTGGCCTTCAGGGTCGGCATGCAGTACTCGTCCGCGAACTCGTCGCGCGCGTCGGCGACGTAGGCCTCGACGGCGCCGCAGCCCAGGGCGCGCTGGCGGATCGTCTCCATGTTCTCGCCGCCCTGCCCGACGTCGACGGCGACGGCGACGACCTCGGCGCCCGTCGCGTCGGCGATCCAGCCGATCGCGACGGAGGTGTCCAGACCGCCCGAGTAGGCGAGGACGATGCGATCCTTCACGGTGTTCTCCTTAGGCACAGGTTCCCTGGATGCAGGGCAAGCACGAATTGTTATGCATCAGTCTACATAGATATGCATGGCGCGCAATCCGCAGGGGAGACGGCACTCAGGCATTCTCCGCCCCGCGGCGTCGGGCGTACAGTGCTTGGCTCGGCCGAGCCCCTCTGGGAGGGTGGGCGCATGATGCCTTTCACCGCTGCACTGCGCGCAGAGACGGAAGCAGGCTTCGACGCCGCCATCGCGGACCTGGGACAGCTGGTGGCCATCCCGGGCTCGGCGTGGGCCGCGCTCGATCCGGCCCCGCTCGAGCGCAGCGCGCAGCTCGTGGCGGAGCTGTTCGAGGGGGCTGGCTTCCCGGAGGTCGGCATCGTGCGCGAAGCGCGGCCCGACGGCGCGCCCGGCGCCCCGTCGGTCCTCGCCAGGAGGCCGGCGGCGCCCGGGCGCCCGACCGTGCTCCTCTACGCGCACCACGACGTCCAGCCGGCCGGCGACCCCCACGCCTGGCACACCCCTCCCTTCGAGGCGACCCGACGGGACGGACGGCTGTACGGCCGCGGCGTCGCCGACAACAAGGGCGGGGTGGTCCTCCATCTGGCCGCGTACCGTGCCTTCGCCCGGGCGGTGGGGGCCGAGAACGGGCTCGGCGTCGTCGTGTTCATCGACGGAGAGGAGGAGATCGGCTCGCCGTCGCTGCCGCAGCTGCTGCGCTCCCGCGGGGACCTCCTGCGCGCCGACGTCGTGGTGGTCGCCGACTCCGGCAACTGGCGCGCGGGGGTGCCCGCGCTGACCACGAGCCTGCGCGGCATCGCGACAGCGGTCATCGAGGTCCGCGTGCTCGACCACGCCCTCCATTCCGGCACGTTCGGCGGCCCCGTCCTCGACGCGCTCGCTGTCACGTCCCAGCTGGTCGCGAGCCTGTACGGACCCGACGGGAGCGTCGCCGTCGCCGGGCTGGGCGGGTGGGACTCGAGCCAGGTGGACCTGAGCGAGGACGACTACCGGGCGGACGCGGGCGTCCTCCCGGGCGTGCGGCTGGCCGGCTCCGGAAGCATCGCCTCCCGGCTCTGGACGAAGCCGGCGCTGTCCGTGGTCGGCATCGATGCCCCGGGCGTGGACGTCTCCTCCGACGCCATCGTGCCCGCCGCCCGGGCGAAGATCAGCCTGCGGCTTGCCCCCGGGGACGAGCCGCTGCGGGCGCTGGAGGCCGTGCGGGCCCATCTGGAGGCCCACACGCCCCTGGGCGCGCACGTCTCGCTCGTGCCCGGGAGCGCGACCAAGTCCTTCGCCGGCGACGGCGGATCGCCGGCGGCCCGCACCATGCGCCGTGCCATGGAAGAGGCGTGGGGCGTGGCCCCGGTGCTCATGGGCGTGGGCGGCTCGATCCCGGCGGCCGCGGAGCTCGCGGCGTCGTTCCCTCACGCGCAGGTGCTCATCAACGGGGCCGAGGACCCCGATTCGCGCGCCCACGGCGCCGACGAGTCCATTGACCTGGCCGACTACCGCCGTGCCATCTTCGCCGAGGCGCTGCTCCTGGCGTCATTGGAGCAGGAGGTGTGAGTGTCCGTCGTCGTGCGTCCCGAACGGCCGGAGGACTTCCCCGCTGTGCGGGCCGTGACAGCGGCAGCCTTCAGTGGCGCGAAGCATGCCGCGTCGCCTGCTACGCCCGGCACGGCTGGATGCCAGCGTCACGGTACGGCATCGCCGCGCCCGATCCGGCGTGGGGCGACTACTTCCAGGTCCGCGTGCTGCCCGCGCACGACGGCGCGCGGGGCACCTTCCGCTACCCCGCGCCGTTCGCGCGGCTCGGTGAGCTGCCCCGGCGCCTCAGGAGCGGACCACCACCGTGTCCGCCCCGAGGCGCGTGAGCTTCTCCGGATTGCGCACGTAGTAGAGCCCGGTGATCCCCGTGCTCCCGACGCGCGCGGCAAGGACGCCGTCGAGCTCCCCGTCCAATCGGAACACGAGGGCTGGCATGCCGTTGACGAGCGAGGGCTCCGCGGTCGGGATCACCCCCGATTTCGCCAGACCCCCCATCACCATGCGGACGATCCGGTCAGCGCCCACGACGGGCCGCAATGCGGCCTGCCGGATTCCACCGCCGTCACCGATGTACACCACATCCGGCGCGAGAACGTCGAGGAATGCCTGCCGGTCGCCCGTCTCGAGTGCGCGCTGCAGCGATGCCAGCGCTGTGCGGGCCTGCGCCGCTGACGCCGGCTGGCGCGGCTGCCGGGCTTCGACGTGCTTCCGCGCCCGGTGGGCTATCTGTCGGACCGCAGCCTCGCTCTTGTCCACTGATCGGGCGATCTCGTCGTAGCCGACGTCGAAGACCTCTCGCAGGACGAACACCGCGCGCTCGGTGGGTGTGAGGGTTTCGAGCACCACCATGAGCGCCATGGACAGGCTCTCGGCGAGCTCGACGTCCTCGGCGACATCCGGGGAGGTGAGCAGCGGCTCAGGGAGCCACGGGCCCACGTAGGCTTCCTTGCGGCGCGCCATCGTCCGCAGGCGGTTGAGAGCCTGACGGGTCACGACCCTGATCAGGTAGGAGCGACCGTCCCGGACCGTCTCCAAGTCCACCTCGGCCCATCGCAGCCACGACTCCTGGAGGACGTCCTCGGCGTCGGCAGCAGAACCGAGCATCTCGTACGCGACAGTGAACAGGAGGTTGCGGTGGGCCACGAACACCTCTGTCGCCACAGCCACAGCATGCCCATGCCGTGGCGGACCTTCCTCCATAGGTGACATTGCCGCCAACCTAGCCTTCCCTGTGAGCGGGCACCAGTCCCGCCAAGCCACGGGCCGCGATCCGGGCGGTGCGCCCGCGGTCCCTGACGATCCACGCATGCGAGCCTGGTCTGCGTGCCTCCTTGGCCAGCTGGTCGATCGGGCTGGTGCACGCCGCTTCCTTCAGCAGCGCGCCGGCGCGTCCGGGAACACTCAGCCAGACGGCTGTGTCATCGGAGCGAGCGAACTGGAAGACGCCGTCACGCCGACCCAGGCTCACGCACATCGCGGCGATCCCGCGGGTGAAGTCCTGCGGGGCCCGGCCTGAGATCCGCTGCAGCACCGTGTCCGCCGCATGCGAGCCGAGCGGAAGGGCCGCTTGGCAGCTCATCCTCAGGGGCATGCCCGACGGTGATGCCGCGTCGCCTGTCGCGACGATGCGGTCGTCGTCGATGCTGGTCAGCGTCTCGTCGGTCAGGAGCCGACCCGCGGCGTCGACACTGAGCCCGCTGTGGAGCGCAAGCGCCGAGGCAGCGAACCCTGCGGCCCACACGGAGACAGCGCTGGCAAGCTCCTGGCCATCGGCAAGGAGGACCGCGTCTCGGGTCATCTCGGCAGCCCGGGATGCGGGGCCTTCGAGCACGGTGACGCCGAGCCTCGCCAATCCGGCGGCCACCGAACTGCGGCCCCTCGTGTGCAGGTAGGGGCCGAGCGTGCCACCGCAGAGAAGCGTGACTGCTCGGCCCTGTTCGGCGAGCTCCGACGCCACTTCGATGCCGAGCGGACCGCCGCCGACCACGGTGATGGGCGCCCTCGGCGGCGTCGCGGCCACGATCGCGCGGAGCCGCTGCGCCTGTTCGAGCGTGGACACCGGGTGGGCGAATTCCGACGCACCGGGGATCAGCGGAGGTGCCTCCGCGCTTCCCGCAGCGTAGACGAGATAGTCGTACGCGATCTTCGAGCCCGAAGCGAGCTCGACGGTGCGGTTCACCGCGTCGATGCGCGCGGCCGTGTCCACGACGAGCAGGACGCGCGGCGAGAGGACGGCGGCGAAGTCGCGGACGGCGTCGTGCGTCCCGGCGACGAGCTGGTGCAGGCGGATCCGCTCGACGAACTCGTGGCGCGGGTTGACGAGGGTCACGTCCACGTCCGGTCGTTGGGTCAGGCGGTTGGCTGCCATCGTGCCGGCATATCCGCCGCCGATCACCGCGACACGGGTGCGCCGGGTGCTTGCTGAAGCAGCTGAGGTGATGCTCTCCATGACGGTTCCTCCTCCTGATGGTCGATCCAGTGATTACGCGCTGACCCGCGCTGACTCGAGCAGGACCTGCCTCCGGCCGTCCTTGAACGGGACCCAGTTCATCAGCCCGGGTCGCTTGCCCTCGAAGACCAATGACCAGTAGGCGAACCCTGACCCCGACTCCTTGAGGATGGCCGCTGCCCTTCCAGCGACATACGCCGTCGTCGCACGGTCGTCTCTCGACGCGAACTGGTACACGGCGAGATGGCGCCCGAGGCCCAGACACTGGCCGACGAACCCCGGGGCCGTGGCCTTCGGAGCCCGACCGGCGATGCGCGCCGACACCGCGTCCGCCGCGAGGGTGCCGAGCGGGACAGCAACCTGGCAGCTCATCCGGTAGGGCGCGCCGGACGGCGAGGCGCAGTCTCCGGCGGCGACGATCCGCGGATCGTCCACGCTCGTGAGCGTCTCGTCGGTGAGGAGGCGGCCTGCCGCGTCTGTGCTCAGGCCGCTGCGTGCCGCGAGGTCCGGCACGGCGAACCCCGCGGTCCAGAGCGTCGCGTCGCTCGCGACCTCGCGGCCATCCTCCAGACGCACGACGGCGGCGCCCACCGCGGCCGCACGGGTGCCGGCGCCGTCGAGCACCGCCGCCCCCAGCGACCGCAGCCTGTCCCGGACCGCCCTGCGGGCGGGCGCTTCCAGATACGGGCCGAGTTGGCCACCGCACACGAGCGTGACGTGGCGGCCCTGCTCGGCGAGCTCCGCGGCGGTCTCGATGCCGGTGGGGCCGGCACCGACCACGGTCACGGCTGCCGCTGCCGGCAGGGCGTCGACCGCCGCACGGGCCCGCTGGGCGTCCTCGAGCGTCGAGAGCGGATAGGCGAGCTCGGCCGCGCCCGGCACGCTCGGCTGGGCGCCGGAGCTGCCGGCGGCGTAGACAAGGTAGTCGTAGTGCACCATCCTGCCGGATGCGAGCTCGACGCTTCGGGCGGCAGCATCGATCCGCACCGCGGTGTCCACGACGAGCCGGACGCGCGGCGAGAGGACAGCAGCGAGGTCGTGGACGGCGTCGTGCGTCCCGCCAACAAGCTGGTGGAGGCGGACCCGCTCGACGAACTGGGGGCGGGGGTTGATGAGCGTTATGGTCACGTCGTCCCGCCGGGTGAGCCGGTTGGCAGCCATGGTGCCGGCGTACCCGCCTCCGATGACGACGACGTCGGTGTGCGCAGCGCTGGTGTTCTGGGCCACTGTGTCTCCTCGGTTCTCGGGCCCCGCTCTTCGGGGTCCCGACCACAAGACACCAGCTGGTGCGTCCGTGTGACACTCCGGGCAGAATGCCCTCATCGACACCTTGGCACTAGAGTCCGCTCCATGATCGTTTGGCTCAACGGCACCCACGGGGCGGGAAAGACGACGACGAGCGCGCTCGTTCAGCACTTGTTGCCCGATGCGCGCGTCCTCGATGCCGAGAAGGTCGGTGAGGTCCTCATGGACATCACGCCGGGACTTCCCGCAACGGACAACTTCCAGCACTGGGAGCCGTGGCGACCGCTTGTTGTAGAGACCGCTCGGCGCGTGCTCGAGTACACAGGAGGCACACTCGTGATGCCGATGACTGTCTTGGTCGAGAGCTACTGGCGGGAGATCAGCGATGGTCTTGCCGAGCACGGCATACCGATCCAGCACTTCGTGCTCCACGCAGACCAGGCCACGCTCCGTGAACGCATACAGAACGACAAAGTCCTCGGCCCCTCAACGTTCCGCTTGGCATACTTGGAGCCATATGCCGAGGCAGCTCGCGTTTGGCTGCACGATGAAGCAGAGATCATCGACACCACATACATCACGGCGGACCAAGCCGCGCAGCAGGTCGCGAAATCGGTGCTTGGTCGGTGAGAACGCGGAACGTCCCGCACGCCGCAGTCGCGCCTCACGACAGCCCGTAGCCGCTCAATCCCGCGGGGAGCCCGGGCGTGTCCCGGCCAGGATCGCCCTAGACGCAACACGGCTCTGCACCAAAGCCCGCGCTCAGCCGCCCTGAGACGCCAGCTCGAGGAAACGCGCCGCGAGGGCCTCTCCCCCGTCGGGATCGCGCGAGATGACCATGATCGTGTCGTCGCCGGCGATGGTTCCGAGGATCGAGGGGATCACGGAGTGGTCGATCGCGAGGGCCAGGAAGTTCGCCGCACCCGGCGGCGTCCGCAGGACCACGATGTTCGCCGACGACTCGGCGGTCACCAGCAGATCGGCGCACAGCTTCGCGAGGCGCGCGTCGAGGACTTCGGGGGCCTGGCCCATGCGTGGGCTCCGGTCCCCTCCCTCGCCGCGGACGGCGTAGACCAGGCCGCCGTCGGCACCGCGCACGCGCACGGCCCCGATCTCCACGAGGTCACGCGAGAGGGTCGCCTGTGTGACCTGCACGCCGTCGTCCGCCAGGAGGGTGGCGAGCTCCGCCTGCGAGCGCACCGAGGTCCCCGCCAGGAGCGCGCGGATGCGCGCCTGGCGGGCGGCCTTGGTCTGCGGCGCGGAGCCGGGTACGGCGCTCATGTCGCTCAGGAGACCGCCGGGAGGCCCTCGACGACGGCCTGGCCCGAGTGGTGCAGGACCCACGCGAGGAGGGCCTTCTGGGCGTGCAGGCGGTTCTCGGCCTCGTCCCAGACCACCGACTGCGGGCCGTCGATGACCTCGGCGGCGACCTCGTAGCCGCGGTAGGCCGGGAGGCAGTGGAGGAACACGGCGTCGGGGGCGGCCTTGGCCATCGCCGCGGCGTCCACGGAGTAGTCGCGGAACAGCTGCATCCGCTCGGCCTTCTCGGCTTCCTGGCCCATCGAGACCCACGTGTCGGTCGTGACGACGTCGGCACCCTCGAGCGCTGCGGCCGCGTCCACGGTCACGAGCACCGAGCCGCCGGTCTGTGCCGCGACGTCCTCGGCCTCCGCCACGATCTCCGGCGCGGGCAAGTAGCCCTCCGGTCCGGCGATGCGCACGTGCATGCCGGCGGTCACGCCCGCGAGGAGGTACGAGTTGGCCATGTTGTTCGCGGCGTCGCCGAGGTAGGCCATGCTCAGGCCGGCGAGGTTCCCCTTGTGCTCCTTGACCGTGAGCAGGTCCGCGAGGAGCTGGCACGGATGGTAGTCGTCGCACAGGGCGTTGACCACGGGCACGCGCGAGTTGGCGGCCATGTCCACGAGCCCCTGGTGCGCGCCCGTGCGCCACACGATGGCGGCGACCATCCGCTCGAGGACCTTGGCGGTGTCCTCGACGGACTCCTTGTGCCCGATCTGTGCCTCGCCCGGGTTGATGATGAGCGGGGTGCCGCCCATATCGGACACGCCGGTGGCGAAGGAGACCCGCGTGCGGGTCGAGGTCTTGTCGAAGATGACGGCGACCGTCCTGCGGGCCGAGCCCTCGGCCGCGAGCGGCTGAACCGAGTAGGGGGCGGCCTTCATGCGCACGGCGAGGTCGAGGACCTCCGCCTGCTCGGCGGGGCTGAGGTCGGTGTCCTTGAGGAAGTGCCGGGTGCTGGTCACTTCGCCTCCTTCGGTGTCTGCGCGGCGGCGAGGCGTTCTGTGGCTGACGCCACCAGACCCGGCAGCGCCGCGACGAACGTGTCGGCCTGCTCGGCCGTGAGGATGAGCGGCGGCGCGAGGCGGAGGGTCCGCGGGCCCGGCGCGTTGATGATGAAGCCCGCCTCGAGTGCCTGGTTCACGACGGCGGCGGCGAGGTTCGCGCCGTCGGGCAGCGGTGCCGTGTCCCCCGGAGGGACCGTCAGGTCGATGCCGATCAGCAGGCCGCGGCCGCGGACCTCGGCGACCTCGGGCAGCGCGGCGAGGGCGGTGCGGAGCCGCTCCCCCACGGCGCGGACGTTCGCGAGGACGCCCTGCGATTCGAGCGCGTGGACCGTGGCCAGCGCGGCGGCCGTCGCGACCGGATTGCCACCGAACGTGGTGCCGTGCTGGCCCGCGCTCAGGAGCGCGCTCACCTCGGCGCCGAACGTCACGAGGGCGCCGATCGGGAACCCGCCGCCGAGGCCCTTCGCGAGCGTGACGGCGTCGGGCACCACGCCCGAGCCCTCGATCGCGAGCCAGCTGCCCGTGCGGCCGATCCCGGTCTGGACCTCGTCGACGATCAGGAGGGCGCCGGCGTCGTGCGTGATCTTCCGCGCCTCGGCGAGGTATCCCTTCGGGAGCGGGATCACGCCGGCCTCGCCCTGGATCGGCTCGAGGAACACGGCCTGGGTCGTCTCGTCGACGGCGGCGCGGAGCGCCTCGACATCGCCGAACGGGATGTGCACGACCCCGCCGGGCAGCGGCTCGAACGGCTCGCGGTACGCCTTCTTGGCCGTCAGCGCGAGGGCGCCCATGGTGCGGCCGTGGAACGCGCCCTCGAGGGCGACGACCTTGGTGCGCGGCCCGCCGCCCGCGTTGGTGCTGTTCCGGCGCGCGAGCTTGAACGCGGCCTCGTTCGCCTCGGTGCCCGAGTTCGCGAAGAACACCTTGGACCCAGCCGGCGCGCCAGTGATCTCCAGCAGCTTCTCCGCCAGCGCCACCTGGGTGGGGCTCGTGAAGAAGTTCGAGACGTGGCCGAGCGTGGAGAGCTGGGACGAGATCACGCTCGTGACGAACGGGTGCGCGTGGCCGAGGGCGTTGACGGCGATGCCGCCGAGCAGGTCGAGGTACTGCTTGCCGTCGGCGTCCCACACGTAGCAGCCCTGCCCTCGGACCAGGACGCGCTGCGGAGTGCCGAAGACGCCCATGAGCGAGTCCGAGTAGCGGGCGAGCCAGGCCGCGCCGGACGGCGAGCCCTCCACCAGCTCGGTGAGGGGGCGGGCCTCCGGGGATCGGTGGGCATTCTTGGGCGGGAGGCCCGCCCCCTCACCGAGCGAAGGCGAGGTCGACCCAATGCTGTCGCTCATGCGTGCTGTCCTTCCCCGTCGGGCACCACCTGGGTGCCGACGCCGGCGTTCGTGAAGATCTCGAGGAGCATCGTGTGGGGGCTGCGGCCGTCGACGATCGCGGCGCGGTCCACGCCCTCCGAGACCGCCTTGAGGCAGGCGCCCATCTTGGGGATCATGCCGGACTCGAGGGAGGGGAGCATCTCGCGCAGCTCGGAGGCCGAGATCTGGGAGACGAGCGAGTCCCTGTCCGGCCAGTTGCTGTAGAGGCCCTCGACATCCGTGAGGACCACGAGGCGCGAGGCGTTGAGCGCGACGGCGACCGCGGCCGCGGCGGTGTCGGCGTTGACGTTGAGGACCTGGCCGGTCGGCTGGAAGCGTTCGACGCCGTCGGGCCCGGTCTCCGCGGTGACCTCCGGGGCGACGGTGGAGACGACGGGGATGCGGCCCGCGCCGAGGATGTCGAGGATGGCGCCGGGGTTGACGCCGACGACCTCGCCCACGAGCCCGAGGTCCACCTCCTCGCCGTCGACCTCGGTGCCGGTGCGGACCGCCCGGAGGAGGCCGGCGTCCTCACCCGACATGCCCACGGCGTAGGGGCCATGGGAGTTGATGAGGCCGACGAGCTCGCGGCCCACCTGGCCCGTGAGGACCATGCGGACTACATCCATGGCCTCCGGCGTGGTCACGCGGAGGCCGCCCTTGAACTCGCTCTCGATCCCCACGCGGGCGAGCATCGCGTTGATCTGCGGGCCGCCGCCGTGCACGACCACGGGGTGGATGCCCACGTGGTGCAGGAAGACGATGTCCTCGGCGAAGGCGCGCCTCAGCTCGTCGTTGACCATCGCGTTGCCGCCGTACTTGACCACCATGGTGGTGCCGGCGAAGCGCTGGATCCAGGGCAGGGCCTCGATGAGGGTCTCGGCCTTGTCCATGGCGAGGCGGATGTTCGGGCTCGTCGTGCCGCTGCTGGTGGTCTCAGCCACGCGCGTCCCCTTTCAGCTCGAGTAGGCCGAGTTCTCGTGCACGTAGTCGTGCGTGAGGTCATTGGTCCAGATGGTAGCCTCGGCGTCCCCGGCGGCCAGGTCGATCTCCACGAGGACCTCCCGCGGCTCGAGGTCCACGAGCGAGCGGTCCTGGCCGATGCCGCCGTTCTGGCAGATCTGGACTCCGTTGATCGAGACGTTGAGCGAATCCGGCTCGAAGGCGGCGTCGGTGGTGCCGACGGCGGAGAGCACGCGGCCCCAGTTCGGGTCCTTGCCGAAGATGGCCGTCTTGAACAGGTTGGACCGGGCCACCGCCCGCGAGACGGTCTCGGCGTCGCGCTCGCTGGCCGCGTTGAACGTGCGGATCGCGATATCGTGCGCGGCTCCCTCGGCGTCGCCGATGAGCTTGCGGGCCAGCTCGGCGCAGACCTGGGTGAGCCCGGCGGTGAGGGCAGCCGTGTCCGGCACCGCCCCCGAGGCGCCGGAGGCCATGAGCACCACGGTGTCGTTGGTGGACATGCAGCCGTCGGAGTCGGCGCGGTCGAACGTCACGCGGGTCGCGTCGCGCAGGGCGGCGTCGAGCACCTCGGGGTGGACCTCGGCGTCGGTCGTGAGCACGACGAGCATCGTGGCGAGGCCCGGGGCGAGCATTCCGGCGCCCTTCGCGATCCCGCCGATCGTGAACTCCACGCCCTGCGTGTCGGCGCCGGTGAACACGGCCTCCTTGGGCACGGTGTCCGTCGTCATGATCGCCACCGCGGCGTCGTGGCCGCCGTCCTCGGAGAGGGCTGAGGCGAGCGAGTCGATGCCCGGGATGATCTTGTCCATCGGGAGCTGCTCGCCGATGAGGCCGGTCGAGCACACCACGACGTCGCCGGCCGAGATGCCGAGGGCGTCGGCCGTCTTCTCCGCCGTGGTGTGGGTGTTCTGGAACCCCTTCGGGCCGGTGCACGCGTTCGCGCCGCCGGAGTTCAGCACGACGGCGTCCACGCGCCCGTCCGTGACCACCTGCTTCGACCAGCGCACGGGGGCCGCTGCGACGCGGTTGGAGGTGAAGACGGCCGCGGCGTTCCTGTCGGGTCCGTCGTTGACGACGAGGGCCATGTCCGGCTTGCCGGAGGCCTTGAGACCCGCGGTGATCCCGGCGGCCCGGAAGCCCTGGGGTGAGGTGACGGTCACGGTGCGACTCCCAGCTGTGCGAGGCCGGCGCCCTCGGGAAGGCCCAGCGCGATGTTCATGGACTGCACCGCCCCGCCGGCGGTGCCCTTCGTGAGGTTGTCGATCACGGAGCTCACGATCACGCGGCCTGCGTGCTCGTCGAACGCGAGCTGGATTGCGGCGTGGTTCGAGCCGATGACCATCTGGGTCGCGGGCCACTGGCCCTCCGGCAGGACGTGGATGAAGCTCTCGCCGGCGTAGGCCTCGTCCCACGCGGCCCGCAGCTGTGCGGCGCCGACGCCGGGCTTGACCCGGGCGGTCGCCGTCGTGAGGATGCCGCGGCTCATGGGCGCGAGGGTCGGCGTGAAGGAGACGGAGACGGGGGCGCCCGCGGCATTGGAGAGGCCCTGCTCGATCTCAGGGGTGTGGCGGTGGCCCCCGCCGACTCCGTACGGGCTCATCGAGCCCATCACCTCGGAGCCGAGCAGGTGCGGCTTGACGGACTTGCCGGCGCCGGACGTGCCGGAGGCAGAGACGATCACGACGTCCTCCGGCTCGAGGAGGCCCGCGGCGAAGCCGGGGGTGAGGGCGAGCAGCGCCGAGGTCGGGTAGCAGCCCGGGACCGCGACGCGGCGTGCGCCGACGAGCTTGTCCCGCTGCTTCGCAACTCGTCCGCCCACCTGCCCGCCCGTGGGCAGCTCGGGCAGTCCGTACGGCCACGTGCCGGCGTGCTCGGAGCGGTAGAAGCGGAACCAGGCCTCGGGGTCCTCGAGGCGGTGGTCCGCCCCGGCGTCGATCACCAGGGTGCCCTCGGGCAGCGCCGCGGCCACCTCTGCCGATGCCCCGTGCGGGAGGGCGAGGAACACGACGTCGTGCCCCGCCAGGTTCTCCGCGGTCGTCTCGACGATCACCCGGTCCGCGAGCGAGAGCAGGTGCGGCTGGAGCTCGCCGAGGCGGCTGCCGGCGCTCGAGTGGGCCGTGATGGCGCCGATCTCGACGTCGGGGTGGTTGGCCAGCAGGCGGAGGACCTCTCCTCCGGCGTAGCCGCTGGCTCCGGACACTGCTGCGGTAATAGTCACCCGGCCACTCTAGGCAAGTTTATGCATGGCAGTCAATATTTATGCATTGGCAGATTGTCGGCGTCCGTAGGATGGATCCCGAGCCTAGACGCACGCCACCAGAAGGAGAGCCATGATCAACGCCATCGTCGCCGCCGCGCCCGGGGGGCCCGAGGTCCTCGCGCCTGCAGAGGTGGAGATGCCGCATCCCGGTTCCGGCCAGCTCCTCATCCGGGTCGCCGCGGCGGGCATCAACTTCATCGAGACCTACCAGCGCCAGGGCATCTACAAGATCCCGTTCCCCTTCACTCCCGGCGCCGAGGCCTCCGGCGTCGTGGCCGAGGTGGGCGAGGGCGTCGAGGGATTCGCCCACGGCGACCGGGTCGCGACGGCCGAGGGCGTCAGGACCTACGCCGAGTACGCGCTGGTCGACGCGGACAAGGCGCTCCCGATCCCCGAGGGCCTGGACCTCCTCACTGCGGCGGCCCTCCCGCTGCAGGGCATGACGGCGCACTACCTCGTGACCTCGACCTTCCGCGTCGAGTCCGGCCAGACGGCCCTCGTGCACGCGGGAGCGGGCGGCGTCGGGCTCCTCCTCATCCAGATGCTCAAGGCCCGGGGAGCGCGGGTCATCACGACGGTCTCCACCGATGCCAAGGCCGAGCTCGCCGACGGCGCGGGCGCGGACCACGTGATCCGCTACCACGAGTTCCCCGACCAGGTGCGCGAGCTGACGGACGGCACGGGCGTCGATGTGGTGTACGACGGCGTCGGGCGGGACACGTTCGACGGCTCGCTCGCGAGCCTCCGCGTCCGCGGAATGCTCGTGCTCTTCGGGGCGGCGTCGGGCCCGGTGCCCCCGGTCGACCCCCAGCGCCTCAACACCGGCGGCTCGCTCTTCCTCACCCGCCCGACCCTCGCGCACCACCTGCTCAATGCCAACGAGCGGCGGTGGCGCTCCTCCGAGGTGTTCGGCGCCGCGGCCGACGGCTCGCTCACCGTGCGCGTCGGGGCCCAGTTCCCGCTGTGGGAGGCGGCCGACGCCCACCGCGCCCTCGAGGGGCGGAGCACGACCGGCAAGGTGCTGCTCGTCCCCTGATGCTGTGACGGCCGCCGCCGACGGGAACCGGCCCCCCGTTCCCGGTCGGCGGCGCCTCGCTCTGCAACAATGGGCCGGGAGATGACAGCCCCGAGCGAGCCCGAAGGCCCGGCAGTGACAGATGCCCCAGAACACGTTGCAGAGGCCGCGCCGCGGCCCCACGCTCCCCAGCTGCCCGGCTCGGACCGGACGCCGCCGGCGAGGACCCTCATCGACATCCTGACCGCGAGCGCGGAGGCCTTCCCCGACGCCCCGGCGATCGACGACGGCGTCCGGTCCCTCTCCTACGCCGAACTGCTCGAGGAGGTCCGTGCCACCGGCCGGACGCTCCACGCGGCAGGACTCGGCGCCGGTGACCGCATCGGCGTGCGGATCCCGTCGGGCACCGCGGAGCTGTACATCGCGATCCTGGGCGTGCTGCTCGTAGGCGCCGCATACGTCCCCGTGGACGCCGACGACCCGGACGAGCGCGCGAAGCTCGTCTTCGGCGAGGCAGGGGTCGCGGGGATCCTCCGCGGCGGCGGGTCCCTCGTGGTGGACAGGAAGCGGCCCAAGCCGTTCCCCGCCCCCCGCATGCCCCGTCCTGAGGACGACTGCTGGATCATCTTCACCTCCGGCTCGACGGGCACGCCGAAGGGCGTCGCGGTGTCCCACCGCTCCGCGGCCGCGTTCGTCGACGCCGAGGCCCGCCTCTTCCTCCGGCACGAGCCGGTCGGCCCGGAGGACAGGGTCCTGGCCGGGCTCTCCGTCGCGTTCGACGCCTCGTGCGAGGAGATGTGGCTCGCCTGGCGGCATGGGGCATGTCTGGTCCCCGCCCCGCGGGCGCTGGTGCGCACGGGGATGGACCTCGGGCCGTGGCTCGTGCAGCGCGCCATCACGGTCGTCTCCACCGTCCCCACGCTCGCGGCGCTGTGGCCTGCCGAGGCGCTCGAGAACGTGCGCCTGCTGATCTTCGGCGGCGAGGCGTGCCCGCCCGAGCTCGCCGCCCGCCTCGCGGTCGAGGGCCGCGAGGTCTGGAACACGTACGGGCCCACCGAGGCCACCGTGGTCGCGTGCGCCGCGCAGATGGACGGCGTCGGGCCCGTCCGGATCGGTCTCCCGCTCGACGGCTGGGACCTCGCGATCGTCGACGCGCACGGCACACCGGTGCCCGAAGGCGGCGTGGGCGAGCTGATCATCGGCGGCGTCGGCCTGGCCCGCTACCTCGACCCTGCCAAGGACGCCGAGAAGTATGCCCCCATGCCGAGCCTCGGGTGGGAGCGGGCCTACCGTTCGGGAGACCTCGTCAGGTTCGAGCCCGAAGGCCTCCTCTTCCAGGGCCGGGCCGACGAGCAGGTCAAGCTTGGCGGCCGCCGCATCGAGCTCGGCGAGGTCGACGCCGCCCTCCAGTCACTCCCCGGCATTGCCGGCGCGGCCGCGGCCGTGCGCACGACGGCGGCCGGGAACCAGATCCTCGTCGGGTACCTGGCGCCCTCCGACGGCGTGACGCCGGACCTCGCCGCGTCCCGGAGGCGCCTCGCGCGGGAGCTGCCGTCCGCGCTCGTGCCGGTGCTCGCCGTCGTCGGCTCCCTCCCGACCAAGACGAGCGGCAAGGTGGACCGCAACGCGCTCCCATGGCCGCTGCCGGGCCAGGACGATGACGAGGGGCCGGACCTCGAGCTGCCGGAGGATGCGGCGTGGATCGTCGAGCAGTGGGGCGCCGTGCTCGGCACGCGGGCCCCCGGCCTCGACGCGGACTTCTTCGCCCACGGCGGCGGCTCGCTCTCCGCCGCGCAGCTCGTCTCGGCGCTGCGCCGGAGGTATCCGACGGTGACCGTCGCGGACGTGTACGCGCACCCGCGGGTCGGCGCGCTCGTCGAGGCCGTCCTCGGGACGGGCGGGGCAGCGGCTGAGCCGCGGGAGCGGGCCGTGCGGCCCACCTCGCGCCGGACCCAGGTGGTCCAGACCCTCATGGGCATACCGCTCTTCATCCTCGTGGGCATGAGGTGGCTCACGTACCTCGCCGCGGGCAACAACGTGCTCGCCGCGATCGGCGGGCGGTCCGCGGCGCCCACACTCTCGTGGTGGTGGGTCGCCGCCATGTGGCTCGTGTTCGTGAGCCCGTGGGGCAGGATGGCCATCTCTGTCGCGGCCGCCCGGATCCTGCTGCGCGGGGTGGAGCCCGGCCGGTACCCACGCTCGGGCAGCGTCCACCTGCGCCTGTGGCTTGCTGAGCAGATCTCCGACCTCGCCCAGGCCGTGAGCCTCGCGAGCGCGCCGTGGGTCCCCTACTACGCGCGGGCCCTGGGCGCGAAGATCGGCCGGGACGCCGTGCTGCACTCCGTGCCCCCGGTCACGGGCATGCTGTCTGTTGGCCCGGGCGCGTCGGTGGAGCCCGAGGTGGACCTTTCCGGCTGGTGGATCGACGGGGACTGGGTGCACATCGGCGGCATCAGCATCGGCGCCGGCGCGGCCGTGGGCGCGCGCAGCACGCTCCTGCCGGGGGCACGCATCGGCGCAGGGGCGGTCGTGGACCCCGGCTCGGCCGTGTCGGGCAAGGTCAAGGCCGGCCTGCGCGTGGCTGGCTCGCCGGCCACGCGGGTGGGGAAGGCGAAGCCGGGCTGGCCGGAGGCTCCCGTGCGCCGGTCCAGCGTGCGCGAGGGTGCGTGGATCGCCGCGTTCGCGGCGGCGTCGACCCTGCTGGCCCTCATCCCGTTCGTCTCGGCCGCGGCCGCCGCGGTTGTGCTCGTCTGGGCGGCGCGGGGGCACGAATCGCTCCACGGCGCCATCGGCCCGCTGCTCGCGGCGACGCCCCTCGCGGCGGCCGCCTGGTTCGTGCTCAACCTGGCGCTCGTCGCTGGCGTGACGCGCCTTCTCGGGCTCGGGCTGACCGAGGGGTACCACCGCATCCGCTCCCGGACGGGCTGGCAGGTCTGGGCCACCGAGCGTGTGCTCGATCTGGCCCGCGACGTCCTGTTCCCCGTCTACGCGAGCCTCTTCACCCCAGTGTGGCTGCGGATCCTGGGGGCGAAGGTCGGCAAGCACGTCGAGGCGTCCACGGTCCTCCTGCTGCCGAAGATGACCACGGTGGCCGACGGCGCGTTCCTCGCCGACGACACGATGATTGCCAGCTACGAGCTCGGAGGCGGCTGGGTGAAGATCGCCCCGGCCAAGGTCGGCAAGCGCGCGTTCCTGGGCAACTCAGGCATGACGGCGGCCGGCCGCGCCGTGCCCAAGGACGGACTCGTCGCGGTACTCTCGGCGACACCCAAGAAGGCAAAGTCGGGGTCGTCCTGGCTGGGCAGTCCTCCCGTTCGCCTCCGCCGCACCGCCATCTCGTCGGACACCGAGCGGACCTTCAGCCCGGTCCCGCGCCTCAAGGTGGCCCGGGCCCTGTGGGAGCTGTGCCGCGCGGTGCCGGTCGTGCTCACGGTGGCGATCGCCGTCGTCGTGCTCGTTGCCCTCGACTGGGTCGCCTCGGCGTGGGGGTACCTGCCCGCGTCGCTGCTGGGTGGCGTCGTCATGCTCGCCGCCGGTGCGGTCGCCGCGGTGTCCGCGACGGTCGCGAAGTGGCTCTTCGTGGGGCGCATCAAGGCCGGCGAGCACCCCTTGTGGAGCTCGTTCGTGTGGCGCAACGAGGTCCAGGACACGTTCGTGGAGATGGTCGCGGCACCGTGGTTCGCGCGTGCGGCGTCCGGCACGCCGGCGCTCGTGTGGTGGCTGCGGTCCCTCGGGGCGAAGATCGGCTCGGGCACGTGGTGCGAGAGCTACTGGCTGCCCGAGGCGGACCTCGTCTCGCTCGGCCCGAGCTCCACCGTGAACCGCGGCTGCGTTGTGCAGACGCACCTTTTCCACGACCGCATCATGGCGATCGACGCCGTGGTGCTCGGCGAGGGCGCGACCCTCGGCCCGCACGGCGTGATCCTCCCCGGGGCGGAGATCGCCGACGGCGCGACGGTTGGACCGGCGTCGCTCGTGATGCGGGGCGAGCACGTCCCGGCGGCCAGCTACTGGCGCGGCAACCCCGTGGCGCCCTGGAAGGAACCGGAGGCACCCACCCGGTGAGCCAGACGACCCGCACCCGACCCGGGAGGAAGTCGAAGGACGAGGCCCTCCCGGACCCCTACACGCCCGGCCACGGACAGGCGGGCTACGTCGTGGCGCACTACGACCTCGAGCTCGACATCCGCCTCGCGAGCAACCGCCTGTCCGGGCGTGCGCGCCTTCGGTCCACTGCGCGGGACCGGCTCGAGACCATCGTCCTCAGCCTCGCTGGCCTACGGGCGACCAAGGTCCAGGTCAACGGCGCCAAGCCCGCCAAGACGTCCCAGCGCGCCGACGAGCTGCGCATCACGCCGTCAGCCCCCATTGCGAAGGGCCAGGACTTCCACCTCGAGATCCGCTACGAGGGCAACCCGGAACCGATGGACGGGCTCTGGGGCGAGGTCGGCTGGGAGGAACTGTCCGACGGCGTGCTCGTCTCCGGCCAGCCTGTGGGCGCCCCCACCTGGTTCCCGTGCAACGACCACCCGAGCCAGAAGTCGACCTTCCGCATCACGGCGACGGCGGACGCTGGCTACCGGGTCGTCTCGAACGGCCTCCTCGTGGGCCACCGGCGCAAGGCCAGCCGGGAGACCTGGGCCTACGAGGTCCACGAGCCCATGGCGCCCTATCTCGCCACCCTGGTCATCGGGCGCTACCAGTTCCTCGAGCTCGGGCGGGTGCGGGCGCACGGCTCCCCCGCCGTCGGCGTGTTCGCCGCCGTGCCGCCGGCGCTGCGTGGCGCGGCGCTGACGGGCCTCCGCGACCAGGTGCGCATGATCGAGCTGTTCGCCGAGCTCTTCGGGCCGTACCCGTTCCGCGACTACACCGTCGTCGTCACCGACGACCCCCTCGAGATCCCGCTCGAGGCCCAGACGCTCTCCATTGTGGGGCGCAACCACATCACGCGGTCGTGGGAATCCCAACGGCTCCTCGCGCACGAGCTGGCCCACCAGTGGTTCGGCAACTCGGTCACGGCACGCCGCTGGGAGGACATCTGGCTCCACGAGGGATTCGCCTGCTACGCAGAATGGCTGTGGAGTGAGCACTCCGGGCAGGGAACCGCCGCCGAGCGGGCGGCCGACGCCTGGAGGCTGCTCTCGGCGCAGAAGGAGGACATCCTCGTGGGGGCGCCCGGCCCGGAGCTCATGTTCGACGACCGGGTCTACAAGCGGGGCGCGCTGGCGCTGCATGCGGTGCGGCGCGCCGTCGGGGACGACCGGTTCTTCCGGGCGCTCGCGGCCTTCGGCTCCGAGCGGCGGCACGGCAATGCGACCACGGCGGACTTCACCGAGCTGCTCGGACGCGTCGGCGCCGGCGCACGCGGCTTCCGCGCAGAGGACCTGCTGGGGCCCTGGCTGTTCGAGCGCGCGCTCCCGCCGCTCCCCCGGTAGCCTCCGCAGCAACCCCGGCGCCCCACCCCGCCCCGCCCCCTTCCCTCTGGGGTCACCTCCTGTGGGTCACCTCCTGAGGGTCACCACCTGCGGGTCACCTCCTGAGGGCCACCTCCTGGGGGTCACCTCCTGCGGGTCACCTCCTGCGGCTCATTTTCTGGAGGTCAGCTCCTGTGGGTCACCTTCTGGGGGTCAGCTGCGGCGCGTCTGGGCGACGGCTGCGACGAATCCCGGCGGCAGGCCGAGAGCAGCCGGGTTGATGTCGCGCACCCGCGGGTCCTCGAGCGTCTCGATCGACTGGGGGTCCCCGCGCAGCCCGCTGCCGAGGGCCTTCAGAAGGGCTTCTTTGCGCGCCCAGATCCTCGCCGCTTCCCGTGCAGGCTCTGCCGCCTTCGCCGCACGACGGCGCTCGGCCGCTGAGAAGAGAGCGTCCGGGATTGCGGTGCGAAAGTCAGCGACGGCGGCCACGTCGACGCCGAGACCCTGCACAAAGCCGGCGACCTCGGCGCCACACGGGGTGACCTCGGCGCCACACGGGGCGACCTCGGCGCCACACGGGGCGACCTCGGCGCCACACGGGGCGACCTCGGCGCCACACGGGGCGACCTCGGCGCCACACGGGGCGACCTCGGCGCCACACGGGGCGACCTCGGCGCCACACGGGGTGACCTCGGCGGCGAGGAGGGCCCAGCCCCCGGCGCGGGACATGCTCGCCGCGACCGGGAGGAGCCGCCCGGGACCGGGAAGCGGCAGGCGGGCGCCGCCGTCGTGCGCGGAGGCAGCGAGCACGAACCCGGGCGCGCCATGCTCCCCCCGCCCGCAGTCGGGGCAGGTGTACGCCGGGAGCACGAGCCGGGGATCGGTCCCAGCGGCCTCGGCCACGAGTGCCCTGAGCGCGAGCCGCCCGGCGAGGAACTCGTGGCTCCGGACGGGCTCGAGGATCGCGGCCGCCCGCTCGAGCTCCCCGGGCGTGCAGACGCCAGCGGGCAGCACCGACCCGGGCGACCCGAGCGGCACTGCCCGCAGGAGCACGGCGGCGGGAGGGGGCTAGCCGCGCTGGACCGCGCCGTACCGCTCGGCGGCGAGCGCCACGGCGGCCGCGCGGGCCTCGGAGGCCTCGTCGGCGGTCAGGGTGCGGTCGTCGGCGCGGAAGCGCAAGCCGAAGGCGAGGGACTTCTTGCCTTCGTCGATGCCCTTGCCCGTGTACACGTCGAACAGGTGGACGTCCTCGAGGAGCTCACCGGCCCCCTCGCGGAGCGCACCGAGCACCTCGCCCGCCGGCAGCGCGGCGTCGACGATGAGGGCGACGTCCTGGGTCGCGACCGGGAACGTGGAGAGGTGCTTGGCCACGACGACGTCGGCCGCCGCCTCGAACAGCGCGTCGGCGTCCAGCTCCACAGCCACCGAGCGCGCCGGCATGTCCAGCTCCGCGAGCAGCTTCGGGTGCAGCTCGCCGGCGAACCCGACGACGTCGCCCGAGCGCAGGGCAAGCTGCGCCGCCCGCCCCGGGTGGAACGCCTGGTGCGATCCCTGGCTGACCACGAGCTCCACGCCGAGCACGTCGCCGGCGAGGCGCGCGACGTCGAGCGCGTCGGCCCAGTCCCAGGCACGAGGCTCGGTGCCCGGCGCCTCGGGCGAGTCCTTCCCGGTCAGGACCGCCGCGACGTGCAGGGGCTGGTCCGGAAGCCCGTCGTAGAGCGCGTCGAGGACCTCATCGGCGGGACGGACGCCGAGCGGGGGAATCTCCGGCGTTCCGAGGGCACCGTCTTCGGGCAGGAAGACCAGCCCGGCCTCGAAGACCGCGAGGTCGCGGAAGCCGCGGCCATGGTTCCGCTTCGCGGTGTCGATGAGGCCCGGCAGCAGGGAGGTGCGGAGCCATCCGTGCTCCTCGCTCAGCGGGTTGGCGAGCTTCACGGCGGGGCGCGCGGCCCCGGCCTCGGCGACGCCGAACGTCTCGTTCTGCCTCCTGGAGGCGAACGGGTACGAGAGGACCTCGGTCAGGCCTGCGTCGGCGAACGCCTGCACGAGCCGACGGCGCTGCTGCTGGGTGCGGGTGTAGCCGCGCCCGGGAGGGGCCACTGGCAGGGTCGCGGGGATCTTGTCGTAGCCGACCAGACGCGCGACCTCCTCGGAGAGGTCCTCCTTCGTCTCCAGGTCATTGCGCCAGCTGGGCGGCGTCACGAGGAAGTCGGACCCGGACCGCTCGATGCGCGCGCCGAGGTCCCCCAGCGTGCGGGTGATCAGCTCCTCGCTGAACTCCATTCCGATCCGCTCGGAGGCGAAGTCCGCCGGCAGCGGGATGCGGATCGGCTCGGGCGCCGCCCCGACGTCGGTGCCCGCCTCGTCCGCGACGCCGCCGCCGAGCTCGACGAGTAGGTCGACGACGCGCTGGGCCGCCACGTGCGCGACGTTCCAGTCCACGCCCCGCTCGAAGCGCTTGGACGCCTCCGAGGGCAGCTTGTGGCGCCGGCGCGAGCGGGCGATGCTCACCGTGTCGAAGTGGGCCGCCTCGACGAGGATGTTCACGGTCTCGTCGCTGCACTCGGTGGACGCACCGCCCATGACGCCGGCGATGCCGATCGGCCCCGACTCGTCGGTGATGAGGAGGTCCTCGGGGTCGAGCTCCCGGACCTTGCCGTCGAGGGTCTCGAGCTTCTCCCCCGGCGCGGCGCGGCGCACCGTGATGGGGCCGGTCAGCTTGTCGAGGTCGTAGTTGTGGATCGGCTGGCCGAGTTCGAACATGACGTAGTTCGAGATGTCCACGGGCAGGGAGATCGAGCGGACGCCGGCGAGGCGCAGCCGCGAGACCATCCACTGCGGAGTCGGACGGGTCGGGTCGATGCCGCGCACCGTCCGGGCGACGAAGCGGTCGCAGCCGGGCACGCCGTAGATGGGCGCCTGGTCGTCGAGCACGACGCCGTAGCCCCCCTCGAGCGCCTCAGGCGCCTTGACGAGTTCGGCCGGGTCCGTGAACTCGGTGCCCGTGGCGTGGGAGTACTCGCGGGCGATGCCGCGGATCGAGAAGCAGTAGGCCCGGTCAGGGGTCACGTTGATCTCCGCCGCCTCGTCGGTCAGGCCGAGGAGCTCCAGCGCATCGGTGCCGACCTCCGGGTCGAGCCCGATGCGCGAGAGCACGAGGATGCCGTCGTGGTCGTCGCCGATGCCGAGCTCGCGCACGGAGGCGATCATGCCCGCCGAGACGTGTCCGTACGTCTTGCGGGCGGCGATGTGGAAGTCGCCGGGCAGCGTCGCTCCGGGGAGGGTCACCACGACCTTGTCGCCGGGCGCGAAGTTGTGCGCACCGCACACGATGCCCTGGACGCCGGAGGGGTCGATGCCCTTGCCAGTGAGCGTCTGCTCCTGGCCCTCTGGGACCACGCGCACCTGGCACCAGTTGATCGTCTTGCCGTTGCTCTGCGGCTCCTTGACTGCGCTGAGCACCTGCCCCACGACGATGGGGCCCCGGATCGAGTCGGACGGACGGTGGACGTCCTCCTCCTCGAGGCCGACCTTCACGAGGTCCGCCATGAGGTCCTCTGCGGTCGCGTCTGCAGGGAGCTGCGTGTACTCGCGCAGCCATGAAAGGGGGATTCGCATTGAACTAGATCTCCATCCCGAAGTGCTGGCTGAAGCGGACGTCGCCCTCGATCATGTCGTGCATGTCGGCGACCTCGTTGCGGAACATGAGCGTGCGCTCGATGCCCATGCCGAAGGCGAAGCCCGAGTACTCCTCGGGGTCGATGCCCGCCGCGCGCAGCACGTTCGGGTTGACCATGCCGCATCCTCCCCATTCGATCCACTGCGGGCCGCCCTTGGCCCCCGGATGCCAGATGTCCAGCTCCGCACTCGGCTCCGTGAACGGGAAGTAGTTCGGGCGCAGGCGGATCTGCGCCTCGGCTCCGAACATCTGCCGGGCGAAGTGCTCGAGGGTGCCGCGCAGGTCGGCCATGGACAGGCCCTTGTCGATGGCCAGGCCCTCGAACTGGTGGAACACGGGCGTGTGCGTCGCGTCGAGCTCGTCGGTGCGGAAGACCTTGCCTGGGCACAGGACGTAGATCGGGACCTCTCGCTCGAGCATCGAGCGGACCTGCACCGGCGACGTGTGCGTGCGCAGCAGCAGGTGGGCCTCGGGAGGGTCGACGAAGAAGGTGTCCTGCATCTCCCGCGCGGGGTGGTCGGGCTTGAAGTTGAGCGCGTCGAAGTTGAACCACTCGGACTCGACCTCCGGACCCTCGGCGATCTCCCAGCCCATCCCGACGAAGATGTCGCTCACGCGGTCCTGGAGCGTCGAGAGCGGGTGACGGGCCCCGGCACGACGGCGGCGCGGAGCCGCCGTGACATCGACGGTCTCCTCCACGAGGATGCGCGCATCGTTCTCGGCCTCGAGCACGGCCTGGCGTTCGGCGATGGCCTTGTTCACCCGTCCTCGGGCGCCGCCGACGATCTTCCCGGCGGCCGCCTTCGACTCCTTCGGGAGCGACCCGATGGCGCGGTTCGCGAGGGCCAGCGGAGACTTCTCGCCGGTGTGGGCAATGCGCGCAGCCTTGAGCGCATCGAGGTCCTCGGCAGCCGCGACAGCGGCCAGGGCGTCCTCGACCGCGGCGCTCACAGCGGCCTCGTCGACAGGATCGGGGACACTCGTCTCGGTCACGGGAACCTCGGTATCGGCAGGTTGCGGTGTAGTCTCGGGCACCCGCCAAGTCTAGTTCACGGCTACCATGCCCCTGTGCGCCTTGGGAGCCGGGCACGGGCGGTGCTCAACACCCTGAACCTCTCGACGCCGCTGGGCCTGGCGCTCGCGGCGGTCACGCGAACGCCGCTGCGCCGCGGCCCCGACGGACTCTTCATCGCAGAGGGCTACCGGCCCAGGCTGCCCGTCGCGGCGGCGTTCGTGGTGGGAAACGTCGTCTTCACCAGAGGCAGCGCCCGTGCGCTTGTGGCCCGGCCCGCGCTCCTGGCGCACGAGTCCCGGCACGCGACCCAGTACGCCTTCTGCCTGGGCCTTCCCTTCCTGCCGCTGTACTTCGCCTCAGCGCTCTGGTCGTGGGCGCGGAGCGGAGACCCTGCGGCCCTGAACCCCTTCGAGAGGCTGGCCGGGCTCGCCGACGGCGGGTACGTCGCCGAGCGCCGTCACGAGAGAGGACGTCCATGAAGACCGGGGAGTCGATCACCGTCACCGGCACCGGCTTGGTGCGGGTGGCGCCGGACACGGCGGTGCTGCGCTTTGCCGCGGAATGCCGCTCCGCCCGGCTCGCCGAGGCGTTCGCCGCGGCCACGAGTGCGGCGGAAGCGATGGTCTCGGCAGCGCTCGCCGGAGGGGTCCACCGGGAGGACATCACGTCCAGCGCCCTCTCTGTCACGAGCGAGACGGCGTGGCAGGAGGGACGCGGCCAGCAGCTGCTCGGCTACGCCGCCACCCGCGGGCTCACGCTGGCGGTCCGGGACCTGGCGGCCGCCGGAGACCTGCTCGACGCCGTCGTCGCCGCCGGCGGGGACGCGGCGAGGATCCACGGGGTGTCCCTCGTCATCTCGGACCCCTCCCCCGCGAGGACCCGGGCGCAGGAGGCCGCGTTCGAGGACGCCCGGTCGTCCGCCGACCGGCTCGCCTCGCTTGCGCAGCGCCACCTCGGGCCCGTGGTGAGGATCGACGCCGGGGCCGGCACGCCCGAGGGCCAGCCAGTGCCCCTGCGCCGCGTCGCGCTGGCCGCCGAGGCCGGCCACGGGCTGGAAGCGGGACAGGCCGAGGTCGCGGCGAGCGTGACGGTGACCTGGACGCTGGACTGATCCGACGCGCCGGACGCCTCCTTGACATACTATCGAACATAGTTTCGAATTGACGGCATGCGATGGAACACGCAGGCGGTCTCCGAACTCCCCCTCCAGGGGACCGCCGACGAACCGGCCCAGCCGCCCCTCCTTCCCCTGGCAGGGGCGCTGCGCACGGTCAGGACGCCGGAGTTCCACGGGATCACCTTCCACGAGGTCGCCGCGAAATCGGCGCTCAACAAGGTGCCGCCGGCGTCCTCCATGCCCTTCCGCTGGACAGTCAACCCCTACCGCGGCTGCAGCCACGCATGCGTGTACTGCTTCGCCCGCAACACCCACACGTATCTGGACCTCGACGCCGGGCTCGACTTCGACCGCCAGCTCGTGGTCAAGGTCAACGTGGGCGAGGTGCTCCGGGCCGAGGTGTCGAAGCCCTCCTGGGGTCGGGAGCACGTGGCGCTGGGGACCAACACCGACCCGTACCAGCGCGCTGAAGGGCGCTACGCCCTCATGCCCGGCATCATCCGGGCGCTCGCCGACTCGGGCACACCGTTCTCGATCCTCACCAAGGGAACGCTGCTCGCCCGGGACATCCCGCTGCTGAAGGCCGCCAGCACCCACGTCCCAATCGGGACCAGCATCTCCCTCGCCGTCCTCGACCCCGACCTGCAGTCGGCGCTCGAGCCGGGCACGCCCTCGCCCTCGGCGCGGCTGAGGCTCATCTCCCGCCTCCGCGAGGCCGGGCTGCCCTGCGGCGTGATGGCCATGCCGATCCTGCCGTGGCTGACCGACTCGGAAGAGCACCTCGACGCCCTCATGGGGGCGCTGGCCGCCGCGGGTGCGACCGGCGTGACGGCGGGCGCCCTCCACCTGCGCCCCGGGACACGCGAGTGGTTCATCGGCTGGCTCGCCCGGAGGCACCCGCAGCTCGTGGGCCGGTACCGCAGGCTCTACTCGAAGGGCGCCTACGCCCCGGCCGAGTACCGGACATGGCTCGCCCGGCGCGTCTCCGCGGCGAAGAAGCGCCACGGCTTCGGCCGCACCGAAGGGTTCGGGCATCGTGACGCAGGGGTGCGGGACGCCGGGCAGCCGGCGGAGGCGGCCGCGACACGTCAGGACTCCGGCCAGCAGACCCTCTTCTGAGAACTCAGGTTCCGAGCACCCAGGTTCTGAGCACTCGGCCTCTGAGCACTCATCGACCCGCGGTCGCCTGGCTCCGCACAGCGTCCACGATGGGAAAGTCAGCCGGGATCCACGGGAGGTCCTGGAGGGCGCGTCCCTCGAGGGAGACCCAGAGGAGCTCGTCGTGGTCCTCGAGCGGCTCGGGGACGCCGGCCGCGACCTCGGCCAGCCACACGCGCATCGCGGCACGCTCGTTGAGGGGCCACCCCTGGGCGAGTGGTCCGGGGACCTCGTCCCCCAGCACGACGTCGACGCCGAGTTCCTCGGCGAGCTCGCGCCGCAGCCCGTCCTCGGGGGCCTCCCCGGGCTCGACCTTGCCGCCCGGGAACTCCCACAGGCCGGCCAGCGCGGGCGGGGCCGTCCTGCGTGCGGCCAGCAGTCGGGCGGGCCGCTCGAGCGAGTCGACGATGGCGCCTCCGACCACCTGGACGAGCGTCGCGGCGGCCGCGCCGTTCGGGGTCTCCTGCCTCTCCTCATGCATCCGGCCAGTCTAGGAGGGAATGGAGCGGCGTCCCGTAGTGTTGAGGGCAGATCGAGGGCCGACGGCGTTCCTCACCGCCCCACGCCCTGACCTATCCCAAGGACACCCCACCGTGCCCCAGCCCGATCCCGCCCTTGCCCCGCCGACGGCCGCCGCCGAGGCCCAGGCCGCCGCGTCCGCGGCGCACGCTTCCCAGACCACCGCGGCCGCGCGGCACCCCCGGTCCACCATGCTCGCCCCCCGCCCCCTCTTCTGGGCCATGCTCGCCCTCGGCATCGGCGGCTTCGCCATCGGCACCGTCGAGTTCGCGACGATGGGGCTGCTGAAGGAGGTCGAACGCGGCCTCTCCATCAGCACGCCGGAAGCCGGCCAGCTGATCTCGGCGTATGCGCTCGGCGTCGTCGTCGGCGCGCCCGTGCTCGCAGCCGTCGGGGCACGCCTGCCGCGCAAGGCCCTCGCGCTCGGGCTCATGGCGTTTTACGCGCTCGCCAACCTCTCCTCCTTCGCTGCCGCGGACTACGGCACGATGATGCTGTCCCGCTTCGCCGCGGGCCTCCCCCACGGGGCCTACTTCGGCACCGCAGCAGTCATCGCGGCCTCGCTCGTGGCCCCGACCAAGCGCGGCTGGGCGATCGCGACCGTCATGTCCGGGCTGACCATCGCGAACGTGCTCGGGGTTCCGGCGGCGACGTGGCTGGGCCAGGCGTTCGGGTGGCGGCTCCTCTTCGTGGCAACAGCGATGATCGCGCTCGCGTGTGTCGCCCTCGTGGCCCGCTTCGTCCCGTTCGAGCCCGCGCACCCGGAGGCCAGCGTCCGCCGCGAGCTGTCGGCTCTGCGCCGGGTGCAGCTCTGGCTCGCACTCGCCGTGGGCGTGGTGGGCTTCGGCGGGTTCTTCGCGACCTACACCTACATCGCGCACACCATGACCGCCGTCGCGGGGCTCCCGGAGTCCCTGATCCCGCTCGTCGTGGCTCTGTACGGGCTCGGCATGGTCGTGGGCAACGTGGTCGGCGGGCGGCTCGCCGACCGCTCGGTCATGGGCACCATCTATTGGGCGCTCGCCGCCGTCGCGGCCGTGATGGTGGTGTACGGCCTGGCGGCGTCGTGGTGGCCCACCGCGCTCCTCATGGTGTTCGTGGTGGGCGGCTCCGGGTCCATCCTCATCCCCGCGCTCCAGTCGCGGCTGCTGGACTCGGCCCCAGGCGCAGCGACGCTCGCAACGTCGCTCAGCCACTCCGCCCTGAACGTCGCCAACGCCCTCGGAGCATTCCTCGGTGGGGTCGTCATCGCGGCCGGCTGGGGATTCACCGCCCCCGCCTACGTCGGAGCGGTGCTCGCGGTGCTCGGCCTCGCGATCGCGCTCCTCAGCGGCCGCCTCGAACGCCGCCACCCCGTCTCCTAGCGCGACCCGAGCGAGCGCGACGGCAACAGCCCAACGTGGGCTGCCGCCGTCGTGCTTAAATCCCACCGCGGGCGGCGGGTCACGGATCCAGGCGGGGTCACCGATCCATCCGCCTCCGTAGGAGGCTGGAGTTCGCCGCCGATTCTCAGTGGGAGCCCGTGCGGGGCACTTCCGGCTCGACAGCGGGGGTTCCCTGGGCGGGCCGGTCCCGCTGGATGTCCGGTTCGATGTAGATCACGCGGGCTGCGGGAACGGCGTCGCGGATGCGCACCTCGGTGGCGTCGATGGCCTGGGCGATCTCGGCCCCCGATGCCCCCGGCGCGACGCTGATCTTCACGCCGACGAGGAGCTCATCCGGGCCCAAATGCATGGTGCGCAGGTGGATGATGCGCGTCCCGTCGGACTGGATGGCCCCCTCGATCTTCGCCACGTCGGTCCTCGTGGCGGCTTCGCCGAGCAGGAGCGAGCTCGTCTCGACGGCGAGGACCCCGGCAATGATGACAAGGAGGATGCCGATCATGGCGGTGCCGAGGGCGTCCCAGACCCCGTTGCCGGTGATGAGCGTGAGCGAGACACCGAAGAGTGCGAACAGCAGGCCGAGGAGGGCACCGAAGTCCTCGAGCAGGATCACCGGCAGCTCGGGCTGCTTGGCGCTGCGGACGAACGAGACCCAGGACTGCTTCCCGCGGATCTGGTTGGACTCGTGGATCGCCGTGCGGAAGGACAGCCCCTCGGCGATGATGGCCCCGACGAGGACGGCCAGGGGAACCCACCACCACGAACCCTCGATCCCGTGCGGGTCGTGGAACTTCTCCCACGCTTCGAACAGCGCGAAGAGGCCGCCCACGGTGAAGAGGACGATCGAGACGATGAAGGCATAGATGTACCTCGCCCGGCCGTAGCCGAAGGGGTGCTCGGGGCTCGCCTGCTTCCCGGCCCGCTTCCCGCCGACAAGCAGGAGGACCTGGTTCCCCGAATCGGCCACCGAGTGGATGGCCTCCGCGAGCATCGACGACGACGCCGTGAGCAGGAACGCGACGAACTTCATCACCGCGATGGCCAGATTCGCGGACAGCGCCGCGACGACGGCCTTGGTCCCACCGCCAGAAGCCATGATGGTGCCTGCTTTCTCCTCGAGTCCCGAAGTGCGATCGGTACCAACCTACCCGTTCGGGCATGCCGGGAACCGGCCCCGGCGCCGGCTCAGCGCCTCTGGCTGCGGGCGCTCGCGTACAGGCAGACGGTGGCGGCGGTGCCGACATTGAGGCTCTCGGCCGCGCCGTAGAGCGGGACGGCCACGCGGTGGTCGGCCAGGGCCTTCTCCTCCTCGCTGAGGCCCTGCGCCTCGTTCCCGAACAGCCACGCGGTGGGCGCCTCGAGCCGATACTCCCCGGGAGCGGCAGCGGTGCCCATGCGCCTCGCCGCCGACTCGTCCTGGAGCCGGTCGAGATCGACCGGGCCCTCGCCGTCGGCTGCGAGGATGCCGAGCCCGGCGGCGCGGGCCGCGGCAGCGAGGTCCTGCGGTTCGGCACCCAGCACCACAGGGACGTGGAAGAGCGACCCGGCGGTGCTGCGGACCGCCTTCGGGTTGTAGATGTCCACGCTGCCGGCCGTGAGCACGACCGCGTCGGCACCGGCCGAGTCAGCGGCGCGGAGGATGGTGCCTGCGTTGCCGGGATCCTGGACCCGGCACATGACGGCCAGAAGCCGCGGGCGGCGGGCGAGGACGTCCTCGAGCGCGACGTCGAGCATCGAGCACACGGCGACGACGCCCTGCGGGTTGACGGTGTCCGCCATGGCGGCCAGCACGTCGTCGGTCGCGAGGCGCAGCTGGCCGGTTGCCGCGGCCGGCCCGGCGATCTCGGGGTAGCGGTCCAGGCAGGCCTCGCTCGCGTACACCTCGGCGACGACGGCGTCTCGCCCGCCGGCGCGCCGCTCGGCGTCGAGGCGCAGCGCCTCACGCACCGCCTGGGGACCTTCGGCGAGGAAGCAGCGACGCCGGTTCCTCGCCGCGCGCGTCGCCAGCTTGGCGACGTCACGCACACGGTCTGCGCGGGGATTGGCCATGGTCTCGGTCGGTGTCACGGACCAACTCTAGCGACGCCGAGCGGCCCGGGACGCGGCAGCGCCCGCGCAGCAGGGCTGCACGGGCGCTGTCGAAGGGGGTCGCGGGGCCGCGACGTCCGCTCGCTACTTGGCGACGGGGGCGTTGACGTCGGCCGGGAGGGCGTTCTTGGCGACCTCGACGAGGGCGGCAAACGCGGTCGCGTCGGAGACGGCCAGCTCGGCGAGCATGCGGCGGTCGACCTCGACCTCGGCGGCCTTGAGGCCCTGGATGAGGCGGTTGTAGGTCAGCCCGTTCGCGCGGGAGGCCGCGTTGATGCGCTGGATCCAGAGGCGACGGAAGTCGCCCTTGCGCTTGTGGCGGTCCTGGTAGCTGTACACGAACGAGTGCAGCAGCTGTTCCTTGGCCTTGCGGTACAGGCGCGAGCGCTGGCCGCGGTAGCCGGAGGCCCGATCGAGGATGGTCCGGCGCTTCTTGTGGGCGTTGACCGCCCGCTTCACACGTGCCACGTGCGTACTCCTTTTGAATCTCTCCCAGACACCCGGGCAATGCGCCCGGCCGGGATGGCTAGTGGCCCCGGAGGGGCCGGTGGGTGGAAGAAATCAGACGCCCAGCATCCGCTTGATGACCTTGGCGTCGCCCGGGGAGACGATCTTGTCGCCGGCGAGGCGGCGCGTGAGCGTCGTGGGCTTGTGCTCGAGGTAGTGGCGGCGGTTGGCCTGCTGGCGCTTGAGCTTGCCCGAGCCGGTCAGCTTGAAGCGCTTCTTGGCGCCACTGTGGGTCTTCATCTTCGGCATGGGAACCGATCTCCTTACGTACCCGCGGCGCGAGGCCGCGGCTTTCTCTGGCGGTCAGCTTGCGCGGACCGACTGGTTTCTCCGCCCGCCGGCAGGCCGGCGGCGGTGGACTGGCTGGGCGGACCGGCGCCCTCTCAGGCGCCAGTCCGTCTGCCGGGTCTGGCTAGTTGCCCCGCCGGCCGGACGGCCGGGGTGCCGTCGGCTTCGGGGCGGAGGGCTTCGGCGTGGCCGCGGACGGGCGCGGCACACCGGGCTTGGGAACGCTGGGCTTCGGCGCCGCCGGCTTGGGCGCCGAAGGGCGCGCGGACGACGGCGACGGGACCGGCTTGGGCGCAGCCGGAGCCGCCGGCTTGGACGCAGCCGAGGCGGCGGGCTTCGGCGCGGCGGTCTCGCGGGCGGGCTTCGGTGCGGCGGTCTCGCGGGGAGCCTTCGGCTCAGCGGGCTGCGCCTTGGCCTGGGAAGGCTGGGGCGCCACGGGCTCGGCCTGCGGCTTGTCCGCCTCGGCGGCGGGAGCCTCCTCGGGGGCCGGAGCCGCTTCGGCGGCCGGAGCCTCCTCGGAGCCCTGGGCCTCCTCGGCCGCGGGGGCCTCCTCAGGAGCTGAAGGCGCCGCAGTGGGCGTCTCCTCGACCTCGGGTGCCTCAGCCTCGCGTGCCTCAGCCTCGGGCGCCTCGGCCTCGCGGGCCGTGGCTGCCTGGAGCAGCTCCGCAGGGATGGAGTCCGCAAGCGACTGCGTCAGGGGGGCGCCGTCGGCGGTGACATTCCCCGCCTTCGCCGCCTCCGCCTTGGCCTTGTCCGTGGCGCGCTGGGCTGCGCGACGGGCCTCCGCCTTGGCCTCCGCCTTGTTCTTGAGCGGGCCGATCACCATGACCATGTTGCGTCCGTCGATCCGCGGGGCGGACTCGACAGCACCCACCTCGGCGACGTCCTCGGCGAACCTCTGGAGCAGGCGGATGCCCATCTCCGGACGCTGCTGCTCACGGCCGCGGAACTGGATCATGGCCTTGACCTTGTCGCCCGCACCGAGGAAGCGGAGGGCATGGCCGGTCTTCGTCTCGTAGTCGTGCTTGTCGATCTTGAGGCGGAAGCGGATTTCCTTCAGGACCGTGTTGGTCTGGTTCTTGCGCGCCTCACGCGCCTTGACCGCGGCCTCGTACTTGTACTTGCCGAAGTCCATCAGCTTGCACACCGGCGGCTTGGCCTGCGGTGCTACCTCAACGAGATCGAGGTCGGCCTCAGCGGCCAGGCGCAAGGCATCCTCGATGCGGACGATGCCGACCTGCTCTCCGGCGGGCCCGACGAGGCGCACCTCGGGGACGCGGATTCGCTCATTGATGCGTGGATCGCTAATGTTCAAGCTCCTGTACATGTGCGGACGTGCCCGGCAACAAGGAAGGCCCCCGATTGCCGGTGCAATCGGAGGCCTCGGATGGACACGCCCCGCTGGAGCGCCTGCCCGGAGCGACGGCGCGCGCCGTCCGGCCAACCTGAGTACCCGGCAGCTTTCCGGCCGTAAGGCCCGGACGCCGACAGGTGGGAGAGATCTCCGCTTGCAAACTATCTGTCAATTATACAGGGTTGACGCAGACAACCGTGCAACGGCACGGTCCCGGGGAACCGGTGCGTTGTCGGTGAGGCGCCCGCCACTGGAATAACGACATCCAGTCGGTCTGTGACAAGCTTATCAGCATGAGCAGCAGCACCCCGAACCCCGCCGCGTCCTCCGACGCGCCGTCCACCACGCACGATGCCCACCGCCACAGTTTCGGCGACTCCGCCGACGCCGCGCCGGACGTGAGCGCGCAGGTGCGGGACATTGCGGAGGTCGCGGCTGTCGAGGTGATCACGACGACGGCGGTGCACCTCATGAGCGCTGCCGCGGTGAAGTGCGGGCTCGCCGAGGGCCCGGACGCCGAAGGGCTCAAGGACCTGGACGAGGCGCGCAAGCTCATCACCGCCCTTGCCGGGCTGGTCACGGCCGCCGCCCCCGAAATCGGCTCGCAGCACGCCGGCCCGTTGCGCGACGGCCTGCGTTCGCTCCAGCTCGCGTTCCGCGAGGCGTCCGCCATCCAGGACGCGCCGGGCAAGGGCCCGGGCGAGAAGTACACCGGCCCGGTCAACTGACACCCGCCCGCACACGGGCGGTACGCACCCTTTAAGGGTCACCTTCTGGAGGTCACCTCCTGGCGGTCACATCGTGTGACCCCCAGGAGGTGACCTCCAGACGCTAGGCGGCGGGTGAGCCGGGGGCGGGCGCCCGTCGGCGCCGTCGTGCGCCCTGTGCCGCGAGGCCGGCCGAGCACAGCAGCACTCCGGCCGCCCCGATCCCGGCGAAGCCCGCCCACGGTCCGACCGCGTCGATGAGCGTGCCGGTCAGAGGAGAGCCCAGGGCCGTGCCCGCCGTGAGGGCGGAGCCGTACCACCCCATCGCCTCGCCTCGCCGTTCCTCGGGCACGAGCTCCGCCACGCGTTCGGAGGCTGCCGACAGGGTCGGCGCGCACAGGAGCCCCGGCAGGATGGACAGCACGCTGAGGGTGCCGGTGTCGTGCGCGAAGCCCAGCGGCATCGTGAGCACGCTCATCACGAGCAGGAGCACCAGCGGGGAGACCGGCCTGTGCATGGCGCCGTAGACGATCCCCCCGACCAGGGACGCCGCGCACCAGAAGAAGAAGACGATCCCGAGCTGTGCCGCCTCCCCGTGGCTGCGCAGGATCGCGACGATCCCGACGTCGGTGCCGGACAGCACCATGCCGGCGCCGGCGGCGACGGCCATGACCACGACGACGGCGACGCCCACCCGCCACCTCCCCCGCGGCCTCGAGTCCGCCCCACGCACGCGGGTCAGCAGGCGGCGGAGCCCGGAGGCCCCGTCCGCCTGGCCCGCCGCGACCTCCGTAGGGGCAGGCCGGGCGGCGGACTCGAGCCCGGAGGGCAGGTCCTCCGGGGACCCGCCCATGCCGAGCCCGGCGCTGTCCCTGGAGAGGGCGCCGGGCTGGGCCGTGCGCGTCGGCGGGTTGAACCACATCAGCGCCAGCCCAGCAGCGGCCGCGGACGCGCCGACGGCCGTGATCCCCCAGATGGTGGAGGCCTGCACGGCGGCGACGGCGGCGAGGGCGGGCCCCACCATGAAGGTCACCTCGGTGCAGATCGAGTCGAGGGCGAAGGCCGTGCGGCGCTGGGCAGCGTTCGTCATGACGCCGAGCGACTGCCGCACCACGGAGAAGATCGGCAGGGCGAAGATCCCGCCCACGAACACCGCCGCCAGGAGCCAGGGGTACTCGAGGTGGGGCGCCACGCCCCACACAAGTGCCTCGGCGAGGATCGAGGGAACGAGGGCGACGCGCAGACCTGCCGTATCCACCCGCCGACCGCGCCAGGGCGCCCCCACAGCGATGCCGACGGTCAGCACCGCGGCGACGGCGCCCGCGGCCGCGTACCCGAGGCCCAGGGTCTGGACGACGTGCAGCGTCAGCAGGACTCCGGCGGCGGAGTGCGGGAGCCGCGCAACCATGGCGACCAGGAGCAGCCGGCGCACCATCGGCGTACGCCACAGCTGGCCGTAGTGCGCGAAGTCCATGGTCCCCTCCCCCGGGCGGTGCGCGGTTCGGGCTCAGCTGGTCGCCGGGCGGACCTTGATCTCGATCGAGTCGACCGACTCCGCGAAGCGCGCGCTGCCGGCCAGCCGGCCGTGCAGCTCTGACACGGTCTCACGCACTGCCTCTGCTGGCAATCCGGGCGCGAGGGCCACGGTCAGGCGGAGCTCGGGCCCGGGGCCGCCGCCCGCGAGCACACGTCCGGACGCGTCGCGCGAGGCGACGCCTGCACCGGGGCCGATCTCGATGCCCCGCACCGCGTCGATGCCCTCCGACGCCCGGCCGACCTCGCCGACCAGGTCCGCGTCCGCGTACGACGGCGTCCACTCGCGCTGCTGAGCGAGCGCCCATACCCCGGGCCGGCGGAGCACGAACGTCACGTCCGCCCCGGGGTCGAGGACGAGGAGCTCGGCGCCCTCGGAGACGGCCGAGAGCGCCGCGCGCGGGGCGAACACGGCCACAGGGCGGGCCTCGGGGTGCCACGCGGCGAGTCGCTCGACGGTCGTGAAGACGGGCAGCGCCTTGCGGCCGTCGGGTGCCGCGACGGTCACGAGGGCCATGTCCGCCTCCTTGTCCTCGGCGAAGCCGTGCTCACCGAGGCCGCCTTCGGCGAGCTCCGCGACGACGGCGACGAAGACGCGGGCCGTGGCGAGCGCACGGTGGACTGCCGTCTCGTCCCCGGCGCCCGTGGCGAGGGCGGCGAGCGCAGCCGCGACGCCGGCGTCGGCCGCGCCGCCGTCGCCGTCGAAGGTGTGGAGGGGGTTGCCGTCGCCGCTCAGGTCACGGCCGGCCCACGGCTGCCCCGCCGAGTCGGCGGCGCTCCCGGCTCGGGCCAGCGCGGCGGCGATGTGGCCGGGCAGATGCCGCTGCGGCCCACCTGCGCCGTGGGCGTGGTGTGCGCCGTGCGCATGGCCGCGGTCGCCGTCGTGCGTCATCAGCGGCGCCCGGCCACGTCCAGCGCTTCGGGGAGCGTGAACTGGCCGGAGTAGAGCGCCTTGCCGACGATCGCGCCCTCGACCCCGAGCGGGACGAGCTCGCGCAGCGCGCGGAGGTCATCGAGGCCGGAGATCCCGCCCGAGGCGACGACCGGCCTGTCGGTGCGCTGGCACATCTCGCGAAGGAGGCCGAGGTTGGGCCCCTGGAGGGTGCCGTCCTTGGTCACGTCGGTGACGACGTAGCGGGCGCAGCCGGCGTCCTCGAGGCGTGCGAGCACCTCCCAGAGGTCGCCGCCCTCCTTGGTCCAGCCACGTCCGGCGAGCGTGGTGCCGCGCACGTCGAGCCCGACGGCGATGCGGTCGCCGTGGCGCTCGATGGCCTTGGCCGTCCAGTCGGGGTTCTCGATCGCGGCGGTGCCGAGGTTGACGCGCGCGACCCCCAGCGCGAGGGCCGCGTCCAGGCTCGCGTCGTCGCGGAGGCCGCCGGACAGCTCGACCTTGAGCGACAGGCTGCTGACCACGTCCGCGATCAGGGCACGGTTGTCGCCCCGTCCGAAGGCCGCGTCGAGGTCCACGAGGTGCACCCATTCCGCGCCGGCCTGCTGCCACGCCAGCGCCGCGTCGAGCGGCGAGCCGTAGCTGGTCTCACTGCCCGCCTCCCCCTGCACGAGGCGGACGGCCTGGCCGTCCACGATGTCGACGGCGGGCAGGAGTTCGAGGATCGGATCCCCAGCGCTCATGTGGTGTCTCTCCTGGAGGGAAGGGATGGGAACATTTCGGAGGTCATGCGACCGGAAGGGTCAGCACGTAGGCCGCCACCAGGGCGGCCACGGCCAGCGCGCCGAAGGCGATCCACGTCCAGTTGGGAAGGCCCTGCTTGCGGAACGAGATCGCGCCTCCGACGAGCAGCCCGGCCAGGCCGAACAGCAGAACGGACCACATTCAGGCGGCGTCCTCGGCGCCGGAGGGAGTCCCCCGGCGCAGCGACTGGACCCAGTTGCGCAGGAGCCGCGCGCCCGCGTCTCCCGACTTCTCGGGGTGGAACTGGGTCGCGCAGAGGGGACCGTTCTCGACTGCCGCGATGAACGGGGCGCCGTGCTCGCTCCATGTCACCAACGGCGGGGCCATGCGCGGCTGGGCGACTTCGAACTCCCACTTCTGGACACCGTAGGAGTGCACGAAGTAGAAGCGCTCGTCCTCGACGCCGGCGAAGAGCTTCGACCCCTCGGGGACCGTGACGGTGTTCCAGCCCATGTGCGGGACGACGTCGGCGGGCAGCAGTTCGACAGTGCCGGGCCATTCTCCGAGGCCCTCGGCTTCCACGCCGTGCTCGATCCCGCGCTCGAACATGATCTGGAGCCCGACGCAGATCGCCAGGACCGGGCGCCCCCCGGCGACGCGGCGGCCGATGATGCGCAGGCCGTCCACGGCCTTGAGCTCCTCCATGACGGTCGCGAACGCGCCGACGCCGGGCACCACGAGGCCGTCGGCGTTGAGCGCATCCTCCGCCTTAGCGCTCAGCGTGACAGCGGCTCCAGCCCGTTCGAGGGCGCGCACGGCCGAACGGACATTGCCCGAGCCGTAGTCGAGCACGACGACGGTGGGCCGCCCCTCGGGATCCGTCGCAGGTCCGCCCGCGTTCCGCGGGTCCACGGCGACGCCCCCCGGGGCATCCGCCGGCGCCTCGGGCAGGGAGTCCGCTCCGGGTACGGTGCTCACAGGGCTCCCTTTGTCGACGGGATGGCGTCCCCGATGCGCGGGTCGGGCTCGACCGCGGCGCGGAGGGCACGGGCGAAGGCCTTGAACTGGGCCTCGACAATGTGGTGGGGGTCCCGGCCGGCGAGGACGCTCATGTGCAGGCAGATGCCGGCATGCAGCGTGATCGCCTCGAAAACGTGCCGCGTGAGCGAGCCCGTGAAGTGGCCGCCGATCAGGTGGTACTCCTGCCCGGCAGGCTCGCCGCCGTGCACGAGGTAGGGGCGCCCGGAGACGTCGACGACCGCGTGCGCGAGCGCCTCGTCCAGCGGCACGCTCGCCTCGCCGAAGCGGCGGATGCCCGCCTTGGTGCCCAGCGCCTGCTTGAGGACCTCGCCGAGGGTGATCGCGATGTCCTCCACCGTGTGGTGGACGTCGATGTGGGTGTCCCCCGTCGCCTTGACGGTCAGATCGATGAGCGAGTGCTTGGCCAGGGCCGTGAGCATGTGGTCGTAGAACGGGACGCTGCTGGAGATGTCCGAGCGGCCGGTGCCGTCCAGGTCGATCTCGACGAGGACCGACGACTCGCTCGTCGTGCGCTCCATCCGCGCGCGTCGCCCAGTCCGCTCCTGGAGGTCGGCGGTCTGCAGCTCGGTGCTCATGGATGTGTCCTTCGGGTGAGGGGGTGTGGTCTCTATTCTATTCGCCTCGCAGCACGCCCCGTGCCGGGGGCGCGGGGCGGCGCGCGGTCGGGGACCGCCTCGCTCAGTGCGCGAGCAGCTCCTCGAGCCGCGTGAGGAACGCGGTGGTCTCCGCCTCGGTCCCGGCGGTCACCCGCAGGCTCCCGGGGATTCCGACGTCGCGCACCAGCACACCGACCTCGAGAAGTCCGCGCCACACGGCCTGCGGGTCCTCGAAGCCGGTGACGAACACGAAGTTGGAGTCCGAGGCGGCGGGGGTGAGCCCGAGCCGGGTCAGCTCGCGGACGATCCTGTCGCGCTGGCCCTTGATGGCCTCGACCTCTGCCATCAGGGAGTCGCGGTGCCGGAGCGCCGCGAGCGCGGTGGCCTGGGTGACGGCGGAGAGGTGGTAGGGAAGCCGCACGAGGCGGAGGGCGTCGATCACCTCGGGCGCCGCCGCGAGGTAGCCGAGCCGGGCACCGGCGAGGGCGAAGGCCTTGCTCATGGTCCGCGTGACGACGAGCCGGGGACGCCCGGGAAGGAGCGTGAGCGCCGTGGACGTCCCCGCCTGGGCGAACTCGGCGTACGCCTCGTCGACGATGACGATGCTCTGGCTCGCCTCCCCCGCCTCGTAGACGGCCTCGACGACGTCGAGGCCGAGTGCCGTCCCGGTCGGGTTGTTCGGCGAGCAGAGGATGACGATGTTCGGCGCGTGCTCACGCACCTGGGCGGCTGCGGACTCGGGGCTCAGGCCGAAGTCTGCCGACCGCTCGCCCCGGAGGTACGCCGTCCCGGTGCCGCTCGCGAGCAGGGGGTACATGGAGTACGTGGGCGGGAAGCTCAGGACCGCTCGGCCGGGTCCGCCGAAGGCCTGCAGGAGCTGCTGCAGGACCTCGTTGGAGCCGTTCGCGGCCCAGAGCTGCTCCGCCGACAGCCCGTGGCCGAGGTACTCGGCGAGGGCCTCGCGCAGCTCGGTGAACTCCCTGTCGGGGTAGCGGTTGAGACCGCCGGCCACCGCGCGGACGGCCTCCACGATGGCCTCCTGCACGTCCGCGGGGACCCCATACGTGTTCTCGTTGACGTTGAGCTGGATGGGGACGTCAAGCTGCGGCGCACCGTAGGGGTGCTGTCCGCGGAGATCGTCGCGGAGGGGGAGGCTGTTGAGTCGTTCGAGCTGGTCGTCCACCGGTCCAGCCTACGCCAGCGGCACCGGCGCCCACATTCCGGGGGCCAGCCGAAGACCCCGGAAACGGCACCATGCGGCTCGCCCCGGAGAGGTTCAGCGGGCGGAGAGGTTCAGCGGGCGAGCGGAACGACGATCTGCTCGCCGGGGAGCACTCTGGTGCTCTCCAAGTCATTGAGCTGGCGGATCTGGCTGATCGTCACGCGCGGGTCCTGGTCGGGCACACGGCCCTCGGCAATGCTCCACAGCGACTGGCCGGGCTGCACGGTCACCGTTTCGACAGCGCCGGGGCCGACCGCCTCCCCGGCCGCCTTCGCCGGCGCCATGAGCGCAGACCACGCGACGAGCACCGCCAGCGCCGCAGCGAACACCGGCAGGACGACGAGGACGAGCCTTCCCCTGCGCGTCAGGCGCAGCGGGGCCTGAGCAGGCGCGGACCGGAAGTCCCTGCCCGGCGACGCCGGGCCGCAGTGGACCACCTTCAGCCGGCGGCGTGCCTCCTGCTTGGCCGGGAGGGGAGCCCCGTGCCCATTTCCGGCGAGGATCGCGAGTGCCATGATGCGCCTTCCCCTGCGCAGTCGCCGAACGAGGTCGAGTGCGAACACATCGGCGGCACTCTGCGCAGTGTTTCGAAGAAACGTTCGAAGTGATGACTCTTTCTTAGCACCTGTCCACGATGCATGTCCAGACACGGTCGAACACATGTTTGAAAGGCCTGTCCGACTGGCCTACGGTGGGGATAGCACCGGGTTCCACGCCGAGCTGCCCGCCCCCGTCGACCATGACGACATCCTGCCGAGGGGGTACGACAGTTCTCGCAGGGAGGCCCCGGGGCATCGACGGACGGGATCCCGGAGCGCGTGGCGCCCCCGGTGGAGAGGCAGGACGGCATGGCATCACGGACCAGAGCAGCCAAAGGACTGACGGCGCGCCAGAAGAGGATCCTCGAGACGATCCAGCGCTCCGTGCAGCTCAAGGGCTACCCGCCGTCCATGCGCGAGATCGGGGACACGGTGGGCCTCGCAAGCCTCTCAAGCGTCACGCACCAGCTGATGCAGCTCGAGAAGCTGGGCTACCTGCGCCGCGATCCCAAGCGCCCCCGCGCCATGGAGGTCCTGATGCCGCTGACGCTGGACGAAGGCGAACTGAGCGTTCCGGCCGAGGAGGCCGCCGCCCTGCGCGGCGCGACCGGGGTCCCGCTCGGGGACATGGCCAGCGCTGCCGACACGGCGCTCGTTCCGCTGGTCGGGCGCATCGCCGCTGGTGGCCCCATCCTTGCGGACCAGGCGGTCGAGGACGTCATGCCGCTCCCCCGGCAGCTGGTGGGCTACGGCGAGCTGTTCATGCTCAAGGTCAAGGGCGACTCCATGATCGACGCCGCCATCTGCGACGGGGACTGGGTGGTCGTGCGCCGGCAGAACGCGGCGGAGAACGGCGACATCGTGGCCGCGCTGCTCGACGACGAGGCGACGGTCAAGACCTTCCGCCAGCGCGACGGGCACACCTGGCTCCTGCCGCAGAACACCCGCTACGAGCCGATCCTCGGCGACCACGCCACCATCATGGGCAAGGTCGTCTCGGTCCTGCGGTCGGTGTGAGCCCGCCGTTGGGCCGGCGGCCCGTTCAGCCGGCGGCGGCGAGACGCCTGAGCGCGTCGGTCACGACGTTCCGGTCGGCGGTCCCCCACAGCGGCGGGAGCGCTCCGCGCAGGAACGCCCCGTAGCGCTCGGTCGCAAGCCTCGAGTCGAGGACGGCCACGACGCCGCGGTCCTCGGTCGAGCGGATCAGCCGCCCTGCGCCCTGCGCGAGGCGCACGGCCGCATGTGTCGCCGAGACGGCCATGAAGCCATTCCCGCCGGCCTGGGCGACGGCGCGGGAGCGCGCCGTCGTGAGCGGATCGTCCGGCCGCGGGAACGGTATCCGGTCGATGACGACCAGACGGCACGAAGGGCCTGGGACATCCACGCCCTGCCACAGCGACATCGTCCCGAACAGGCAGGTGTCGGGTTCTGCGGCGAACTGCTTCACGAGGGCACTCATCGATGACTCACCCTGGCAGAGGATCTCGACGTCGAGCCGGAGGCGCAGCTCGTCTGCGGCCTCCTCGGCGGCCCGCCGGGAGGAGAACAGGCACAGCGCCCCGCCCGAGGAGGCCCGCAGGAGTGCCTCGAGGTCGTCGACCGCCTCCGGGGAGAGTCCGCGTCCCGGTCGCGGGAGGTGCTTGGCGACATAGAGCATGCCCTGCCTGGGGTAGTCGAAGGGTGATCCGACGTCGACTCCCGTCCACGAGGGCGCCCCTGCGCCCAGCAGCCCCAGTCCGCCCGCGGTCGGTTCGAACGCCGACCCGATCGCGAGGGTCGCGCTCGTCAGGACGACCGTGTGCCCGTCGAAGAGCCCCTCGCGGAGCCGGCCGCCCACGCCGAGCGGTGCGATGTGCAGCATGGCGGGGGCGTCGTCGTCGGCCGCTGCGTAGCCCGTCACGGGGTCCGGCGCGCCCGTGCGGGTCACCCACATGACCTCCCGGTTGGCCTCCGCCTCGAGGAGCCGCTCGCAGACCTCGAGGACGGCGAGGAGGCGCGACCGGGCGATCTGGCGCCCGCCGTCCGCCGACTGCCCGTCCCCGGGCTTCGAGTCCGACAGCGCCACACGGCACGCGTCCCGCACGAGGGCGACATCCTGGGCCTGCTCCTCGTTCAGCCCGCGCGCGAGCAGGCCCGTCGGCGCAGAGGTGAGCGAGAGCTCGAGGGCGGTCGCGGCGGCCTGCAGGGAATCGACAGTGATCCCGCAGTGGCGGCGCGCGCTCGATGCCGCGGCCTGGATCATCTGGGCCGAGAGCTGGCCGCTCACCGCGCCCGTGACGCGGTCGGCGAGCTCGTGCGCCTCGTCGACCACCACGACGTCGTACTCCGGGAGCACGTTGAGGCCCTCGAACGCGTTGATCGCGAGGAGCGCATGGTTCGTCACGACGATGTCGGCCTCGGCGCCACGCTGCCGCGCGAGCTCGCTGAAGCACTCGGCCGCGAAGGGGCACTTCTGCGCCCCGAGGCACTCGAGCGCCGTGACGGAGACCTGCCGCCACGCCCGGTCGGTGACCCCGGGCACGAGGTCGTCGCGGTCCCCCGTCTCCGTCTCCTCGGCCCACTGGCGCAGGCGCGCCACCTCCCGTCCGAGCTGGGTCGTCGGGCCGGCTCCGGGATGCCCGACGGCGGCGTCCTCGCCCAGGCTGAACAGCTGCCCCTCCGCGGCCTCGTCGGTCGGGAACCCACCCTCGAGCTTGTGCCGGCACAGGTAGTTGGACCGGCCCTTGACGAGCGCGACGTCGACAGGCCGGTCGAGCTTGGGCGTGATGGCCGCAAGCAGGCGCGGGATGTCGCGCCCCACGATCTGCGCCTGGAGCGCGAGCGTCGCCGTCGCGACGACCGCGGGCCGGTCGCTGTGCTGGGCGTGCGCGATCAGCGGAACCAGGTAGGCCAGAGACTTCCCCGTCCCGGTCCCCGCCTGCACGAGCAGGTGCTTCTGCTCCTCGATGGCAGTGGCAACCTGTCGGGCCATCTCGTGCTGCCCGTCGCGCTGCTGGCCGCCCATCGACGCGACGGCCGCGTCGAGGAGGGAGAGCGCCGTCTCCGCGGCCCCGGCGCTGCCCCGTCTCGCGCTGCCGTGCGCTACGGCCGACTCAGTCATGGACCACGAAGGGCGCGAGCTCCGCCGCGAGCTCCTCGCGGACCACGACCTCGGCCCGGGTGCCCTCCTCCACGTGCTCGAGGGAGCGGATCTCCGAGCTCGAGGTGTGCAGGCGGTTGAGGAGGTCACCGCGGCTGTACGGGACGAGGATGGTCAGCGTCACGCTCGGACGCGGGATGGCGTCGCTGATCGCCTCCTTGAGCTCGGCGATGCCCGCGCCGGTCCGGGCGGACACGACGACGTGGCGCGGCTCGCGCTGCCGGAGCCGTTCGAGGACGAACGGGTCAGCGGCGTCCGCCTTGTTCAGGACGATGATCTCGGGGACCTTGCGCGCGTCGACCTCCGCGAGGACCTGGCGGACCGCTGCGATCTGGCCCTCGGGGTCGGGGTGCGAGGCATCGACGACGTGGAGGATGAGGTCGGCGTCTGCCACCTCCTCGAGCGTGGACCGGAACGCCTCGACCAGCTGGGTCGGCAGCGACCGCACGAACCCGACGGTGTCCGCGAGCGTGTAGGGAAGCCCGTCCGGCGTCTCGGCCCGGCGCACGGTCGGGTCAAGGGTGGCGAAGAGGGCGTTCTCCACCAGCACCCCGGCGTCGGTGAGCCTGTTGAGCAGGGACGACTTGCCCGCGTTGGTGTAGCCCGCGATCGCCACCGAGGGAATCTCGTTGCGCTTGCGGTTCGCGCGTTTCGTCTCGCGGGCCGGCTTCATCCCGGCGATCTCCCGCCGCAGCTTGGCCATGCGGGTGCGGATGCGGCGCCGGTCCAGCTCGATCTTGGTCTCGCCGGGGCCACGCGAGCCGATGCCGCCGCCGGCGGCACCGACACGGCCACCGGCCTGCCGGGACATCGACTCGCCCCAGCCGCGCAGGCGCGGGAGGAGGTACTCGAGCTGGGCGAGCTCGACCTGGGCCTTGCCCTCGCGGCTCTTCGCGTGCTGGGCGAAGATGTCCAGGATCAGGGCGGTGCGGTCGATGACCTTGACCTTGACGATGTCCTCGAGTCCGCGCCGCTGTGAAGGCGAGAGCTCCGAGTCGACCACCACGGTGTCCGCCCCGGTCGCGGCGACGATGTCGCGCAGCTCGAGCGCCTTGCCCGAGCCGAGGAACGTCCCGGCGTCGGGCTTCATCCGGCGCTGCACGACGCCGTCGAGCACCTCCGACCCGGCTGTCTCCGCGAGCGCGCCGAGCTCGCGCAGGGAGTTCTCCGCGTCCTCGAGCGTCCCCTCGGTCCAGAGTCCCGCGAGCACGACACGCTCGAGGCGCAGCTGCCGGTACTCAACCTCGGTGACGTCCTCGAGTTCGGTCGACAGGCCGGCAACGCGGCGGAGCGCGCGGCGCTCCTCGAGGTCCTGCTGCTCGCCGTCGTAGTCGCCGTGCTCGGACTGGAGGTCCGAGAGCGCCAGCGCCTTGCGGTCGCCGAGCCCCCGGCGGGTCCGCGTCTCACCCTCGCCTGCGCCCTCGGCACGGCCGTCAGCGCTCCCGTCCCGTCGGGCACCCTTCGCTGCGGCTGCCTCCTCCTTCGCGAGGATCCGGTCGATGACGGCCTGGATGTCGGCTGGGCTCAGGTCCTGCGGGGCCGCGCCGGCGCCGCGGTCAGAGGGCTGATTCGGCTGATTGTCGGTCATGGTCTCCTTCGAAGATGCAATTCCAGAATAGTGCTGGCTCCGGTCGCCGGCAGTGTCAGAGGGAGGGGTCTGTGGAAAAGACCCCGCGGGGTGCTCGGGTGTCACGAGGATTCTCCTGGGAATGTCTGTTCGGTCCGGCCGGAAGGGCACATCGGCTCGGCTCGCTGCGTCCGCGGGCGCGCCTGAGCGTGTCATCTGACACTGGCTGCGCGCGGCGGAGGCATCACTTGAACAGGAACATGCCCTCCAGTATACCGGACGCGCACGCGCCTCCTCGCGCCCGGGCACTAGGCTGGAGGGCTATGGAGCCTGCCCACTACTTCAATGCCGAGCCCGACGTCCCCGATGCGCGCAAGCCGCTCGACGTCGTGCTCGACGGGCGCCCGGTGAAGCTCACGACCTCGTCCGGGATCTTCAGCCCCGACGGCATCGACAAGGGCACGGCGGTACTCCTGGGCGAGGCCCCCGACCCGGCCGGGCAGGGCCACCTGCTTGACATCGGGTGCGGATGGGGGCCGATCGCCCTCACGATGGCGCTGCGTTCGCCGGAGGCCACGGTCCACGCCGTCGACGTGAACACCCGCAGCGTCGCGCTCACGCGGGACAACGCGAGCGCTCTGGGCCTGTCCAATGTGGTGGCTGGGCTGCCCGGCGAGGTGGACCCCGAGCTCCGCTTCGCCACGATCTGGTCCAACCCGCCGATCCGGATCGGCAAGCAGGCCCTCCACGAGCTCCTTCTGACCTGGCTCCCCCGCCTCGCGGTCGGCGGCGACGCCTGGCTCGTCGTCCAGAAGAACCTCGGCGCCGACTCCCTCCAGCGCTGGCTCGCGGAGGAGCTCGGCGACGCGTTCGAGGTCGCAAGGGAGGCGACCTCGAAGGGCTTCAGGCTGCTGCGGGTCACGCGCATGCGCTGACCGCCTCGTCGTCGTAGGGTTGTGACGCAGTGCACCGCAACCCGGGAGGAAGGCGCGGCCATGGCCAAGGAGCTCAACAACATCGCGATCCCCGTGACAGACCTCGACGCGGCGAAGAAGCTTTACACCGCGCTGCTCGGCGCGGAGCCGTTCGCGGATTCCCCGTACTACGTCGGCTATATGGCGGAGGGCGTGCAGATCGGGCTCGACCCCAACGGCCACGCGCACGGCCACGCCGGCCCGATCGCGTTCTGGAAGACTTCGGACATCGCGGCCGAGGTGGCCACCCTCACGGCCGCCGGCGCCGAGGTGCTCGACAGCCCGAAGGACGTGGGCGGCGGCGCCCTCGTCGCGGTGCTCAAGGACGGCGACGGGAACCTCATCGGCCTCGTCCAGGGCTGAACCCGCCGGGTACCGGTGAGGGTCTTCACGGTCGGCCATTCGACGCGCGAGTTCGACGAGCTGCTCTCCCTGCTGCGCCCCCACGGGATCACGCACCTGGTCGACGTGCGCTCGTTCCCGGCGTCGCGCAAGCATCCGCAGTGGAATCAGGACGCGATCGTCGAGGCCCTCCCGCCCGGTCTCGAGTACCGGTGGATCCGTGCGCTCGGCGGGCGGCGGCACACCCCCGCCGGCGTCCCGAGCCCGAACGGCGGGTGGCGTGTGAAGGGCTTCCGCGACTACGCCGACTACATGGCGACGCCGCAGTTCGCCGCCGGGCTCGCGGAGCTGGCGGAACTGGCGCAGGAGGCCGTCCCGGCCATCATGTGCAGCGAGGCGGTGCCCTGGCGGTGCCACCGGAGGCTCATCACGGACGCCCTGATCGTCGCCGGGATCGAGGTCACGCACCTCATCTCCGCCACCTCGGCGGCACAGGCGGAGCTCACGCCCTTCGCCAGGGTGGCCGACGGCGGGATCACCTACCCTCCGGCGTGACGGGTGCCTACCCGAGGGTGCCGTGGGCGACGACCACAGCGGGTCCCGCAAGCTCGACGTGCTCGCGGCCCTCGGGACCGGGCACGAAGGCAACCTCGACCCTGCCGCCGGGGACATTCACGTGCCATCGGTCCGGCGCCCCCGCGCCGGCCCAGTGGCGGATTGCGACGGCTGCGGCACACGCGCCCGTCCCGCAGGACTGCGTCTCCCCCACGCCCCGCTCGTGGACGCGCATCGTGATGGTGCCGGCGCCGTCGGCCACGAGCGGCTCCGCAGGGACAACGAACTCGACGTTGGTTCCGTGCGGAGGCGTGGGCTCGACCGCCGGCGCCGTGTGGAGGCCGAGCCCGACGAGCTCAGCAGCCTCGGCGAGCGCGACGACGGTGTGCGGGTTGCCCATGCTCACGCTCAGTGCGGGGCGCGCGACGTCGAGCCCGACCGCCTCGACCGTCGAGTCCGCGGCCTCCGTCTGGGCCTGGGCGGGGAAGATGAACTCCCACGGCCCCATGTCCACGGCGAAGCCCTGGCCGCGCCGCTCCACCCGCTTCACTCCGGCCCGCGTCCCGATGGGAAGCACTTCCCCGGGTGCGAGGTGCACGAGCCCCTGGTCGAGGAGGAAGGCGACGAAGACGCGGACTCCGTTGCCGCACATCTCGGACAGGGACCCGTCCGCATTGCGGTAGTCCATGAACCACTCGGCGGCCGGATCCTCGGCGAGGACAGCGCGGCCTTCGGGCAGTGCGCTCGAGCGGATGGCGCGGATGAGCCCGTCGGCGCCGATGCCGAGGTGGCGGTTGCACAGGGCCGCGGCCTCGGCCTCCCCCAGCACGCGTCCGCCGTCGGGGTCCGCCACGAGCACGAAGTCGTTGCCGGTCCCGTGGCCCTTGGCGAACGGCAGCCCGGCGAGGCGTTCGAGGGCAGCGATGGCGTCGGCGGCAGCCGTGGCGGCGGGTGGAGTCATGGTCCCAGCCTACCGGCCGGCCCTCCCCGCAGCGGCGCCTGCACCGGGGTGGCCGGCTGGTCGGGGCCTTCGCCCTGCGCGGCGGCGTGGTCGGCCTCGCGCACGACGGCGAGCGCCTCCTCCGCGAGGTGCGGCGAGAGGGCGTCGAGCCAGTGCACGCGGGGGTCTGCGCGGAACCAGGTCAGCTGGCGGCGGGCGAACTGCCGCGTCGCGACGATCGTCTCCTCTGCGGCCTGTTCGCGGGTCGACGCCCCGTCGAGGACGCGCAGGAACTGCCCGTAGCCCAGCGCCCGCGACGCCGTCCTACCCTCGCGCAGCCCAGCCTCGGCGAGCCTGGCCACCTCGGCGGGGAGGCCGGCGTCGACCATGCGGCGGACCCGCGCCGCGAGACGTTCGTGGAGGACGGCGCGGTCCAGGTCGAGCCCGATCTGGACGGCCGGTGCCGCGTACTGCCGCTCGGGCATGAAGGAGCTGAACGGCCGGCCGGTGAGTTCGTGGACCTCGAGCGCGCGGACGATCCGCCGCAGGTCCCCGAGACGGCCTGCGGACACGGGGTCGACCGACTCCAGGCGGGCCCGGAGCGCCGCGATGCCGTCCCGCTCGGCCTCGGCCTCGAGGCGCGCACGCACTGCGGGGTCGGTACCGGGAAACTCGAGGACGTCGAGCGCCGCCCGCACGTACAGGCCCGAGCCCCCGGCAAGGATGGCTCGCCTGCCGCGGGCCTGGATGTCCGCGATCGCTGCGCGCGCCCAGGTCTGGAATGTCGAGACCGAGGCCTCCTCGGTGACGTCGAGGACGTCGAGCAGGTGGTGCGGGACGCCCCGGCGTTCCTGAGGCGTGGCCTTGGCAGTGCCGATGTCCATTCCGCGGTAGAACTGCAGCGCGTCGGCGTTGACCACCTCGCCGTCGAGGGCGAGCGCGAGCTCGACGGCGAGGTCGGTCTTGCCCGAGCCGGTCGGCCCCACGACGGCGACGATGGGCAGCGCCACGGGTTAGGCGGTGCGGACCGGAAGCGAGGGCATGCCCAGGCTCACAGAGCCCGCGCCTGGACGGGCCGCCGCGGGGCCCGGGGCGCCGCACGAGTCCGCCTGCGCGCGATCCCAGGCGTCACCGGCCCGGGAGCGGCGGAGCGCGTAGTCGGAGGCCGTTGCCGTGTCGGCGATCAGGTGGAAGGGTGCGGCCTCGGTCACGGTGACGGTCACGAGGTCCCCGGGCCGGGGCGGCTCGGCGCCGGCGGGGACCGAGAAGTGGACGAGCCGGTTGTCCCGGGCCCGGCCGGACAGCCGGTGCGTCTCGCCCGCTTTGCGGCCGGCCTGCGCGGTCGCCATGACCTCGATGGTCCGGCCGACCTGCTGCGCGTTCTCCTCGGCGGCGATGCGGTCCTGGAGGGCGATGAGCCGCTCGTACCGCTCCTGGACCACCGCCTTGGGCAGCTGGGCCGGCAGCGACGCCGCAGGCGTGCCCGGCCTCTGCGAGTACTGGAAGGTGAAGGCGTTCGAGAAGCGGGACCGCTCGACCACGTCGAGGGTCGCCTGGAAGTCCTCCTCGGTCTCGCCGGGGAAGCCTACGATGATGTCCGTAGTGATGGCGGCGTGCGGGATGCGGACCCGGACCTTGTCGAGGATGCCGAGGAACTTCGCGCTTCGGTAGGAGCGCCGCATCTCGCGCAGGATCCGGTCCGAACCGGACTGGAGCGGCATGTGCAGCTGGGGCATGACGTTGGGCGTCTCGGCCATGGCCTCGATGACGTCGTCAGTGAACGCCGCGGGATGCGGGCTCGTGAAGCGCACCCTCTCGAGGCCCTCGATCTCCCCGCACGCCCGCAGGAGCTTGCCGAACGCGAGCCGGTCGCCGAACTCCACGCCGTAGGAGTTGACGTTCTGGCCGAGCAGGGTGACCTCGATGGCGCCGTCGTCCACGAGCGCCTGCACCTCGGCGAGGATCTCCCCAGGGCGGCGGTCGCGCTCCTTGCCCCTCAGACTCGGGACGATGCAGAACGTGCACGTGTTGTTGCAGCCGACCGAGATCGACACCCAGCCGCTGTAGACGGAGTCGCGCTTGGTGGGCAGGGTCGAGGGGAAGACCTCGAGCGACTCGAGGATCTCGAGCTGCGCTTCCTCGTTGTGGCGCGCACGCTCGAGGAGGGCAGGAAGGGCCCCCACGTTGTGGGTCCCGAACACGGCGTCCACCCAGGGCGCCTTCGCGAGGATCGTGTCCCGGTCCTTCTGCGCGAGGCAGCCGCCGACCGCGATCTGCATGCCGGGATGCTTCTCCTTGACCGGGCGGAGCTGGCCCAGATGCCCGTAGAGCCGGTTGTCGGCGTTCTCGCGCACCGCGCAGGTGTTGAACACGACGACGTCCGGCTCGCTTCCGTCCGTGGCCTTGACGTAGCCGGCGGTCTCGAGCAGGCCTGACATGCGCTCCGAATCGTGCACGTTCATCTGGCAGCCGAACGTGCGCACCTCATAGGTGCGGGGAGCGGCGGTGGCAGGGGACGAGGCGGTCGCGGCGGGCAGGGTGGAACTCACCCATCAAGGGTACCGGGATCCGGCGTGTGCTCGCCCTCGTCAGTACCAGCCCACGGCGTTCGAATGATCCCATGCGCGGCAGGGAGTCCCGTACCGGTCAGCGATGTAGCCGACGCCCCAGGACACCTGGGTGCGGTAGTTCGTGAGCCAGTCGCTGCCCGCCGAGGCATACTTCGATGCCGGCAGCGCCTGGGCGATCCCGTACGCCCCACTGGACGGGTTCGTCGCATCCGTGAGCCAGTTCGACTCGCGCGTCCACAGCTGGACGAGGCATCCGAATTCCGTCTGGTCCCATCCGCGGCTGCCCATGAGGGACGAGGCGAAGGCCTGCGCCCCGGCTGGGTCGTTCACGACGCCCGCGCCTGAGCTGACGGGGTTGGTGGCGAGCAGCGCGGCGCCTGAAAGCGCTCCCTGCGCCTGCGCCGCGAGGCTCTTCGCCTTCTGCGCCGCCTCATAGGCTGCCCGCGCCTCGAGCCCCTCGCGGTACTTCCGCTCGACATCTGCCGATGTGCCCTTGAGGTCGGCGAGCTGGGCGAGCAGCGTGGTCTCCTTGTCCTGGGCCTCGGCCACCGCCCGCTGCGCGGCCCGCTGGGCGGACTGGGCGGCCTGGAGGTCGCGTTCGGCCTTCGCTGCGAGCTGCGCGAGTTCGTCTCGTGCGGCCTGGGCGGCCTGATGGGCTGCCGAGGCAGCATTCGCGGCCACGCGGTAGTCGGCCAAGGACTGCGCGGCCTGCTCGTTCAGGATCTGGAGCGCCTGGAGCTCATCGATCGAATCGGGGCGACTGAGCAGGCTGAACGTCTCGAAGGGACCGATGCCGGGCCCACCCATGTAGGCGGCAGCTGCGAGCTGCCCGGCTGCGTCCTGGGCGGCGTCGCGGTCGGTCGCCTGGCGGTCGGCCTCGGATTCGAGCCGCTCGACCACTCGCTCCTGGGAGCGCACGTCCTGCTGGGCCCTGGCGGCCGCGGCCCCTGCTGTGACGGCCGCGGCAGACGCGTCAGCCGCGGTGGCCTTGACCTGGGCCAGCAGCGCCGAGATGCGATCGGCCTGGATCCGTGCGGCCTCCGCATTCGCCTTGGCGGCCTCCACGTCTGCCCACGTGGGGAAGCCCGACGGCGGGGCGTCATCCGCGGCGACCGCCATGGAGCCGGAGAGCGCGAGGGCAAGGACAGCGGTGACGAGCGCGGCCACCACGCGGACGGCCGCCACGCGGAGGACCATGGCCCCGAGGGCCACGCAGACCATTGCCCCGCCGGACGGGTCCCCGCCGGGTGATCGTGGGGCTCGGATTCGTGCCATCCTGCCGGGAGTATCGGGGATGGACCGCATCCCCGTCTACCACCAGCGCCGGACCCTGGGATCCACGCCGTCAGCGCCGCCCAACCCGGGAGACGGTGTTCTTCCCGTGCCGCCTGGTCCGTCCCGTGTGGCCTGGCGGCCGCGTCACTGGGGCGGTGCGCTGCCGTCGGCGTCGAGGACCTCTGCGGCAATCCGGAACGCGGCGCCCGGTGCGTGCCCCTTGCGGGCGAGCATCCCGACGAGGCGCCGCAGTTCCCGGTCACGCGCCGCAGGGTCGGAACGGTCCACGGCGCGCACGCGGCGTTCAAGCAGGCGCCTCGCGGCCGCCTCCTCGTCTTCGTCGCTGACGGCGGCGAGCGCATCCTCGGCGATGTCCCCCCGGATCCCCTTCTCACCGAGCTCCCGCCGCAGCGCCGCACGGCCCAGCGATTTGGACTCCCCGCGGCTGCGAACCCACGTGCGGGCGAACTCCGCATCGTTGATGAGCCCCACGTCCTCGAAGCGTGCGAGCACTGCATCAGCAGTCTCTTCGGGGACATTGCGCTCGCGCAGCTTCCGCTCGAGCTGGAGCCGCGTCCGTGGACCGAAGGTGAGCTGCCGCAGGAGGATGGCGCGCGCCACCGACTCCGGGTCCGCCTCCGGATCCTCCTCCGGAGGCGGACTCGGGCGGCTACTCGCCGTCAACGGCCTTCAGGCGCGGCTGCTCTTCTGTGGCGGCCTTCACGCCCACGCCCAGCTTCTCCTTGATCAGGCGCTCGAGCTCCTCGGCGAGCTCAGGGTTGTCGCGGAGGAAGCGGCGGGAGTTCTCCATGCCCTGGCCGAGCTGGTCGCCGTCGTAGGTGAACCACGAGCCAGACTTCTTGATGATGCCGTGTTCCACGCCCATGTCGATGATGCCGCCCTCGCGGGAGATGCCCTGGCCGTAGATGATGTCGAACTCGGCCTGCTTGAAGGGCGGTGCCATCTTGTTCTTGACGATCTTCGCCTTGGTCCGGTTTCCGACCGAATCGGCACCCTCTTTGAGGGTCTGGATACGGCGGACATCGATGCGCACCGAGGCGTAGAACTTGAGCGCCTTGCCACCTGTGGTGGTCTCGGGCGAGCCGAAGAACACGCCGATCTTCTCGCGGAGCTGGTTGATGAAGATCGCCGTCGTCTTCGTCTGGTTGAGCCGGCCTGTGACCTTGCGGAGGGCCTGGCTCATGAGCCGGGCCTGGAGGCCCACGTGGCTGTCGCCCATCTCGCCCTCGATCTCCGCGCGGGGGACGAGCGCGGCCACCGAGTCGATGACGATGATGTCGAGGGAGCCGGAGCCCACGAGCATGTCCATGATCTCGAGTGCCTGCTCACCGGTGTCCGGCTGCGACACCAGGAGCGCGTCGGTGTCGACACCTAGCTTGGCCGCGTACTCCGGGTCCAGGGCGTGCTCGGCGTCAATGAACGCCGCGATCCCGCCATTGCGCTGCGCATTCGCGACGGCGTGCAGGGCCACGGTCGTCTTACCCGAGGATTCCGGGCCGTAGATCTCCACGACACGGCCCCGCGGCAGGCCGCCGATGCCGAGAGCCACATCGAGGGCGATCGAACCGGTGGGGATGACCTCGATCGGTGCACGGGTGTCGTCACCCAAGCGCATGATCGATCCCTTGCCGAACTGCTTGTCGATCTGGGCGAGAGCCGCTTCGAGCGCCTTCTCGCGGTCTGGCGTTGCCGCCATGGTGCACCTCCGGTCGATTGGTACGGGCTCTGGCGTCCCCTGGTGACGAGGTGCGCCGTTAGATCCAGTCGCTACGCTACCGAGGCCCACCGACACTTCACGCAGCGCGCGGGCGTATGTGGACAACTCAGGCAGAAAGGCTGAATTCTCTCCTGTGGAGGAGAATACCCCTCCCCCGAACACATCTTCGAACGTTCCGCGGCGTGTCGCAGACGAGCTGGCCCCCGGTGCGCACGCCTACTCCCGGATCGGCCTGTCCCGGCCGAGCCGTCGCTCGTGGGGCACGTCCTGGAGGTCGCACACCGCTGACCACACGTCCCGCGGGTCAACGCCCGCCCGGAGCGCCTCTTCCGCCGTGCGGCCGCCCACCGCAGCCAGGACCGCGGACGACGCCAGATGGTAGGCGTAGCCACTGCCGAACTCGTCCTCCATGAGGCGCCAGAAATCGCTGTTCCGCACTGATCCATTCTCCTGTAGGGGCGCCGGACAGTTCGCCCTCGCGCCTATGATGGGCCCATGCCCCCCTCGCACAGCGACTTCGATGCCGCCCTGCTCGACGTCGAGCAGCAGATCGCCCTCCTGTGGCGCCGCGGACGCGCAGCGTCACAGGCGCTCTCGAGGACGCTCCACCCGGACCTCGACTCAGCCGCATACGGCCTCCTGTCCATTCTGGACCGCGAAGGGCCTCTCCGCGTCACCGACCTCGCCGCAACCGTAGGGGTGGGCAAGCCCACCGTGAGCCGGCAGATTGCGCTCCTCACGGACCTCGGGCTCGTCCGCAAGGAGGCCGACCCCCACGACGGCCGCGCCCACAATGTCACGCTCACGGACTCGGGGACCGAACATGTCGCGTCCCTGCGCGTCCACCGGCACGAGTTCTTCCGCGACCGGCTCGCCGACTGGACCCCCGACGACGTCCACGCCCTCGCGTCCTACCTCGGACGGCTCAACGAAGCCATGTCACCCCGCCAGTGACGCCTCCGGGAGCGAGGCCGCAGCGGCACACGAAAGGGGGCCGGGCATGAAGCCCGACCCCCTCAGGTCGAAGATGCCTCAGCTGACCTTGCTCAGCTCGGCATCGAAGTCGGCGTTGATGTCCCGGCCGTAGCGCTGGGCGAACTCCTGCGGGACGGTGTCCGGGATGGTGATGCCCTCGGCCACGGCCACCCGGTCGCTCACTTCACGCAGCATGACGGACAGCGGCACATCGAGCGCGCCGCAGATCGAGGAGAGCAGCTCCGAGGAGGCCTCCTTCTGTCCGCGCTCCACTTCGCTCAGATATCCGAGCGACACCCGGGCGTTGTGCGAAACCTCGCGGAGCGTGCGGCCCTGGCGCTGGCGGACGTCACGGAGGACGTCTCCGATCTCATGACGCAGAACAACCATCTTGCGCTCCTTCTGATCTGGCTTCGCGATTCCGGCCAAGCCCACATCGCGCCAGCGGACCACGCCATTGACGGACACGGGCTGCTTAACCATCTGTATCGACTCGCTCCTCAACTGGGGTTCCCCGGCTCCCCGGGGCTCCGGTCTGACTCATCTTAGTTGTGCCGCCGTTGGATGACGACACTATCCACAACTCGCTGTACAGGTGGTTTGTTCCCACCCAGTAACGACCCTACGCGGATTCACAGGCCGCTCCCAGCTTCGGGCTCTGCCGCCTCAGGGCGTGTCGGCAACCACAGCGCTGCGGAGGGCAGCCAGCGCGGCCTGCGTCGCGGCGGATCGGATGTCAGCGCGGCCTCCGCGGAAGAGATGCTCCCGGACGCTGGTCGAATGCGGCCCGGCGACGGCCACGAAGACCGTTCCCACCGGCTTCCCGTCGTGCGGCTCGGGACCGGCCGCGCCGGTGGTGGCGACGGCGTAGTCGGCGCCGCACGCCGCTCGGGCTCCCTGGGCCATCTGGCGGGCGACCTCGGCGTCCACGGAGCCGGCCTCTGCGAGCAGTTCCGGGGAGACCCCGAGCAGTGCGGCCTTGACCTCGCTGGCATAGCTCACCACGCCGCCCCGCAGCATTCCCGACGCCCCCGGCACCTCGGCCAGCGCCGCGGCGACCAGGCCTGCGGTAAGGGACTCTGCGGTGGCGGCCGTCGCCCCGCGGTCGAGGAATGCTGCCACGACCTCCTGCGGCGCCACAGCCGTCTCCGCCGCGTTCACGCCCCTGCCCCGAGCGCCGCCGCGCGGAGGCGGATGGCCTTGACCACGTAGTCGACGCCGGTCACGACCGTCACGGCGAGCGCGAGCAGCATCACCACGAACGCGATGGCGGTGAGCACAGGATTGCCGGGCGTGAGCGGGAACAGGTAGAGCAGGAGCGCCACCGTCTGCAGGATGGTCTTGAGCTTTCCGCCGCGTGAGGCAGGCATGACCCCGTAGCGGATGACCACGAACCGCAGGGCAGTGATCCCCCATTCGCGCCCGAGGACGACGGCGGTGATCCACCAGGGCAGCTCGCCGAGCGCTGACAGCAGGACGAACGCCGCGCCGGTCAGCAGCTTGTCGGCGATCGGGTCCGCGATCTTGCCGAAGTCGGTGATCAGGTTGCGCTTGCGCGCGATCGCGCCGTCGAGCTGGTCGGTGTAGATCGCGACGGCGAAGACGGCGAACGCGAGCCAGCGCAGGACTCCGTACGCGGAATCGTCGGCCAGGAGGAACCACACGAAGAACGGCACGAGGACGATGCGGACCATCGTGAGGATGTTCGGGAGGTTCCACAGCTGCGAAGGCGCAGCCGCCGGCGGGGTTGTCACGGACTCAGCCTAGCGTCCGGTGAGCTGCCACGCGTCCTCGCCGCCGCCGTCGTCCTCGCCGTCGTGGTAGTCCACGGCCTGCGGGCGGCCGTCGAGGTCCCGGGCCACAAGGTCCTCGGCGTACGGCGAGTCGTTCTCGTACTCGCCCGTGCGGTGGTTGGCGCTGGCGTTGTCGGCCAGCGCGGCATCGGTCGGGTTCGAGGCGGACGACGGCGCGTCGTCGCCGCGGAGCGCGGCGAGCACGGCGGGCAGGTCGTCGGGCTTGACGAGGACGTCGCGCGCCTTGGAACCCTCTGAGGGGCCCACCACGCCGCGGGATTCGAGGAGGTCCATGAGGCGTCCCGCCTTGGCGAAGCCGACGCGCAGCTTGCGCTGGAGCATCGACGTCGAACCGAACTGGGTGGTGACGACGAGTTCCGTGGCCTGGATGAGGACCTCGAGGTCGTCGCCGATCTCCTCGTCGATCTGCTTCTTCTCGGGCTCGGCGGCGACGTCGTCGCGGTAGGTGACCTGCAGCTGTCCCTTGACGTGTTCGACCACCTTGTGGATCTCCGATTCGGAGACCCAGGCGCCCTGGACGCGCATGGGCTTCGAGGCACCCATCGGGAGGAAGAGCGCGTCGCCCTGTCCGATGAGCTTCTCTGCGCCCGGCTGGTCGAGGACGACCCTGGAGTCGGTGACGGACGATGTCGCGAACGCCATGCGCGAGGGCACGTTCGCCTTGATCAGGCCCGTGACGACGTCGACGGAAGGACGCTGGGTCGCGAGCACGAGGTGGATGCCTGCGGCGCGGGCGAGCTGGGTGATGCGCACGATGGAGTCCTCGACGTCGCGCGGGGCGACCATCATGAGGTCGGCGAGCTCGTCCACGATGATGAGCAGGTAGGGGTAGGGCCTGACCTTGCGCTCAGACCCGGGCGGCGGAATGACCTTGCCGGCGCGCACCGCCTTGTTGAAGTCGTCGATGTGCTTGAAGCCATAGTTGGCAAGGTCGTCGTAGCGCGCGTCCATCTCGCGGACCACCCATTGGAGGGCCTCGGCGGCCTTCTTCGGATTCGTGATGATCGGTGTGATGAGGTGCGGCACGCCCTCGTACGCGGTCAGTTCGACGCGCTTGGGGTCCACCATGACCATGCGGACCTCGTCCGGGGTGGCCCGCATGAGGATCGAGGTGATCATCGAGTTCACGAACGAGGACTTGCCCGCTCCGGTCGCGCCTGCGACGAGCAGGTGCGGCATCTTGGCGAGGTTCGCCACGACGAAGCCTCCCTCGACGTCCTTGCCCACCCCCATCACCATCGGGTGGTCGGTGCGGCGCGCGTTCTGGCTGCGCAGCACGTCGCCGAGCGAGACCGTCTCGCGGTCGGTGTTGGGGATCTCGATGCCGATCGCGCTCTTCCCCGGGATGGGGCTGAGGATGCGCACGTCGGAGCTCGCCACCGCGTAGGCGATGTTCTTGCTCAGGGCGGTGACCTTCTCGACCTTCGTCCCCGGCGCGAGCTCGATCTCGTACCGGGTGACCGTGGGGCCACGGGAGAAGCCGGTGACCTCGGCGTCGACGTTGAACTGCGTCAGGGTGTCCGTCAGCGCGGCCACGACGGCGTCGTTCGCCTCGGTGCGCTCCTTCGGGGCGCTCCCCTGGACAAGGAAGTCCGAGGTCGGCAGCGTGTAGGCCACGTCGCCGGAGAGCTGGAGCTGCTCGGTGCGCTGCGGGATCGGGGTGGGCGGCGGCGTGGGCGCCACCGGGGTCGACGGGACCTTGGGCGCTGCGCCCGGGTTCGGCGTCGGGAGCCCGACTGTGGGAATTGCCTCGGTCGCTCCCTCGGGCCCCTTCTCCGGCTGCCCCGGCCGGCCCTGCGCGGCCCGGATCTTCTCGATTGCGGCCTCCGCCTGGGACCGACCCGCGGCGGGGGCAGGCATCGCAGCCGCGGCGTCGCGGTCCTCCTCGTCCACGACGGCGCGCTCGTACGGCTCGTCGCCCGCGAATCCGTCAAGCGCCTCGGTGGGCTGCTCCTCATCCCTCCCGAATAGCCTGCGCTTCTTCTTGGGGCGCCCGGCCTTCGACGCCGCCTCGGCCCGGCGGTCGGAGTCGTAGAGGTAGCTGCGGTCGTGCCCGTCGCCCTGCTCGTCGCGCGGAAGGTCGACCCCCATGAGGTGTTCCCAGCCCTCGCGGATGCGGCGCGGAATCGCCGCGAAGGGGGTGGCGGTGACGATCAGCACCGAGACGAACGCCAGCACCGAGTACACGACGACGGGCACCGCCGGGTGGACGACGGCGAGCAGCGAGGACGCGAGGAATCCCAGCATCCCGCCGGCCCTGCGGAGCCCTTCGAACCCGGCAGAGGCCGACGGCAGTCCTCCGAGGACATGCGCGAGTCCCGTGGCCGAGAAGGCCATGACGAGGAAGCCGATCCCCACGCGGTTGTTGCCGCGGTGGTCCGCCGGCTTCCGGAACAGGCGGAAGGCGCACACCCCGAGCATGAGCGGCAGCAGGAGGGAGACCCAGCCGAACGTGCCGTTCACCACCGCGTAGACGGCGTCCGGGAACCACCCCTGCCAGCCCCACCACGCGAAGGTCGCGATGAAGACGGCCAGCACCAGGTTGAACAGTGCGGCTCCGTCGCGGCGGTCCTCGGGCTCGAGGTCGCTCACGTCCGTGCCGATGCGGCGCACGCCGCCGCCCACCGCGTGTGCGAGGGCGAGCCAGGCGCCCCCGATCACGCGGGAGAGCCACGGCTGGCCGGCGTCGGTGCTCGTGACCCGGCCGCGCGCAGTCGTGCCTCCCTTGGCCGTGCCGCGTCCCCTGCCCGAGGCAGCACGGGAGGACCCGGAGCCGCCCGCACGGGACGAACCCGTCTTGGACGCGCTGGCTCTAGAGGTGCTGGCTTTAGGCGTGGAGGAGGTGCGAGTCGCCATACTCGCCACCGTACCGCGAAAGGCCGCCGATTCCGCGGATCACCACGGAATCGGCGGCCCTTCCGGCCTCAGGCGCCCTGGGGCGCCGTACGCGTCACGCTTCGAGCACCACCGGGATGATCATGGGGCGGCGGCGCAGCTTGCGGCTCACCCACGTCCCGATGACGCGGCGGACGACCTGCTGCAGCTGGTAGGCATTGTGGTCGGCCTTGGCGAGGATCGCCTCCTCGAGCGCGGCGTTGATCTTGGGAATGATGTCATCGAACACCGCGTCGTCCTCGGCCACGCCGCGGGCGTGGATCTCGGGGCCGGTCACCACCTTGCCGGTGGAGCGGTTGACGACCGTGATGACCGAGATGAAGCCCTCCTCGCCCAGGATGCGGCGGTCCTTGAGGTCGACGTCGGTGATCTCGCCCACACTCGATCCATCCACGTAGACGAAGCCGACCTCGACCTGTCCGACGATCTTCGCGACACCCCCGGCCAGGTCGACCACGGTGCCGTTGTCCGCGAGGATCACGCTCCCGGGCTCCATGCCCGTCTCGAGCGCGAGGTTCCCGTTGGCGATGAGGTGCCGGGTCTCGCCGTGCACGGGCATGGCGTTGAGCGGCTCGATGATGTTGTAGCAGTAGAGCAGCTCGCCGGCAGCGGCGTGGCCCGAGACGTGGACCTTCGCCGTGCCCTTGTGGATCACCTTCGCGCCGAGCTTGAGGAGCCCGTTGATGACCCGGAACACGGCGTTCTCGTTGCCCGGGATCAGTGACGACGCGAGGATGACCATGTCGTCCTCCCCCACCTGCACGCGGTGGTCGCCGTTGGCCATGCGGGACAGCGCCGCCATGGGCTCGCCCTGGGAGCCGGTCGACATGAGGACGAGGCGGTGGTCGGGGATGTCGTCGATCGCCTTGATGTCCACGAGGATGCCCGGCGGGATGTCCAAGTACCCGAGCTTGGCGGCGATGCCCATGTTGCGCACCATGGAGCGTCCCACGAAGGCGACCTTGCGGCCATGGTGGTGGGCGGCGTCGAGCACCTGCTGCACGCGGTGGACGTGGGAGGAGAAGCTCGCCACGATGATCCGCTTCCGGGCCTGGCCGAAGAGCCGGTCGAGGGTGGGGCCGATCTCCTTCTCCGCGGTCGTGAACCCCGGGACGTCGGCGTTGGTCGAGTCCGCCATGAAGAGGTCCACGCCCTCCTCGCCGAGGCGGGCGAAGTGGCGCAGGTCGGTGATGCGGCCGTCCAGCGGGAGCTGGTCCATCTTGAAGTCGCCCGTGTGCAGCACCGTGCCGCCCGCGGTGCGGATGAACACGGCGAGGGCGTCCGGGATCGAGTGGTTGACGGCGACGAACTCGGTCTGGAACGGACCGAAGTCCAGCACCTGCCCCTCCTCGACGACGCGCAGCCGCGGGGTGATGCGGTGCTCCGCGAGCTTGGCCTCGACGAGCGCGAGGGTCAGCTGCGAGCCGACGAGCGGGATGTCACGCCGGTGCCTCAGGAGGTAGGGCACGGCGCCGATGTGGTCTTCGTGGCCGTGGGTGAGGACCACAGCGACGACGTCTCCCAGCCGGTCCTCGATGTACGAGAAGTCGGGCAGGATGAGGTCGACGCCGGGCTGGGTCTCCTCTGGGAACAGGACGCCGCAGTCCACGATCAGGAGCTTGCCGCCGAATTCGAAGACGGCCATGTTCCGTCCGACTTCGCCCAGCCCTCCCAGCGGGACGACCCGCAGTGACCCCGCGGGCAGCGGGGGCGGTGTGGTGAGGACGGGCAGGGCGCGTTGGGTCATGCTGTGCTTCTTCCTAGGCGAAGTCCATTCCGGCTTCGGCCAGATCGTTGCGGATAAGGGCGAGCTCCGCCTCACCGGGCTCCACGAGCGGGAGCCGGACGACGGAGTTGGGCAGGACACCCTGCCACTTGAGAACCTGCTTGGCTGCGACAGCACCCTGGACGCGTGTCATGATGCCGCGGATCGCGGGCTCGAGCTCGAAGTGGACCTTGCGCGCCGCCGCGAAGTCCCCGGCGAGCCCCGCGTCCACGAGCGCGCGGAACTGCTGGGTCGCGACGTGCGCCGTGACGGAGACGACGCCGAGCGCGCCGGCGGCCATCCACGGCAGCGTGAGACCGTCGTCGCCGGAATAGACGGCAAGGTCCGTCTTGGCCAGGACAACCGAGACGGCGCCGAAGTCGGCCTTCGCGTCCTTGAGGCCGACGATGTTGGGGTGCTCCGCGAGGCGGAGCACCGTCTCGGTGGCGATCGGGATGCCCGAGCGGCCGGGAATGTCGTAGAGCATGACCGGGAGGTCCGTCGCCGAGGCGATCGTCTCGAAGTGCGCCTGGACGCCGGCCTGGCTGGGCTTGTTGTAGTACGGGGTGACGAGCAGGAGTCCGTCGACGCCGATCTCCGCCGCCCGGCGGGACAGGCTCACCGAGTGGCGGGTGTCGTTCGTCCCGGTGCCTGCGATGACCTTTGCGCGGCCGCCGACGGCGTCGAGGACGGCCTTGAACATGCCGAGGTTCTCCTCGTCGGTCAGGGTCGAGGTCTCCCCGGTGGTGCCGGTGACGACCAGGCCGTCGCAGCCGTCGTCGACAAGCTTGGCGGCCAGCTTGCCCGCTGCATCGTAGTCGACATCGCCGTCTGCAGTGAACGGGGTGACCATCGCGGTGAGGAGGGTCCCGAAAATGCGCGTGCGAATGTCCGTGTCAGCCATGCAAAGAACGTTACCCTGTGCGGCGCCGCTTTGGGCAACGCGGGCGGTTCAGGCGGAGCGGCGCTGGTGCTCGAGCGCCGAGCGGAACAGGAGCGCCGAGACGACTTCCGTTCCCGTCCCCGAAGCGCGCGAGATCCGGTGCCCGTCCGGCCCCCAGACCCCGCTCAGGCCGCAGGAGCGGCCGAGGGCGCTCTCGCCGCCGGCGTTGGCGAGGAGCGCGAAGAACCGGCTGTCCATCGCGCGCGCGCCGAAGTGGAGGTCGAGCCGCCGCTCCTCGCCGACGACGTAGACCGCCGACGCCGCGTACAGGTCGGCACCCGCGGCGGCCGCCTCGGCCGCGTGGCTGGGCTGGGCGACATCGAAGCACACCGCGAGGGCGAGGGACCAGCCGTCGACGTCGACGAGCGTCGGCTGGTCTGCGGGTTCGAAGAGCTCTGCCTCGGCGCCGTGGAGGTGCACCTTTCCGGCGATCAGCGGGGCGGCGCCGGGCCGGACGAGTACCGACGCAAGGCGCGGCGTGCCGTCGGGCTCGCGGACCGCGGCGCCCACGACGGCGATGATGCCCATGTCCTCGCAGGCTGCCTGCAGCTGGGCGAGCTGGGCGGAGGGGCTCGTGAGCCAGTTCGCCTCGTCCGAGAGGAGGGACAGGTCGTAGCCGGTGAGCGAGAGCTCGGGGAAGACGGCGAGCCGGGCGCCGTGGTCGTCCGCGTCCTCGAGGAGACGGATGTGCTCGTCGATGTTCGCGGCGATCCCTCCCGGCAGGGGGACGGACTGCACTGCGGCCACGGCGAGCTCGGCGGACATAGGGCCCATCCTAGGACACGCTGCCGGGCAGCCCCCGGACCTCCTTCCCCGGCTGCCGCCCTGCGCGGGCGCGAGGCGGTCGTCCGCCGCCCCGGGGGACAGGACCGGGGCGGCGGACGGGACTCTGGCCGTCCCGGCGCGGCATCCGGGACGGCCATGCACCGCAGCCTAATCGAACATATATACGAATATCAAGGGTATGCGGCGAAGACGTGCAGCCCTCGCACATGCGCACATGCGCTCATGAGACGATCCCTGCATGGGTGGAAGGGGCACGGGCGCACGCGCGCCGCTCCCGGGCAGGCGCGGACCTGCCGCGGGCGCCACAGGCACCCACCGCTTGGTCGGGCTCGACATGGCCAGGGGCACGGCGCTCATCGCGATGATGACGACGCACATCCTGCCCACCTTCCAGCAGGACCCCACGACGCTGCTGTGGTCCGCGACGTGGGTCGGCACCTCCCTGTCCGGGCGCGCCGCCGCCCTGTTCGCAGTCCTTGCGGGGGTCTCGCTCACGCTCGGCCGCGTCCCGGCCGCTCGCAACCGCCTCGGACTCGCGCTGCGCGCTGGGGTGATCGCCGTCGTCGGACTCACGCTCGGCCTCGTCGAGGTGAACGTCGCTGTGATCCTGGTGCACTACGCGCTCCTTTTCTGGTGCGCGCTCCCGGTGGTCGGGCTGGGGCGCCGCGCGCTCGGGCTGCTTGCGGGAGCGTGGATCCTCCTCTCGCCGGTCGTCGCATTCCTCGTCCGGCCGGTGCTCCTGAGTCCCGGGCCCTCCCCGCACCTCGCGCACAACCCGACCTGGGAGGACCTCGGGGACCCGGGCCGGCTCCTCGCGGACCTCATGGTGACGGGGTACTACCCGGTCTTCCAATGGTTCGCCTACCTGCTCGTGGGCCTGTGGATCGGCCGCGCTCCCCTGACCCGCGCGTCCACACAGGTCGGGCTGCTCGTGGGCGGCGCGGCGGTGGCGGTGGCGGCGAAGACCGCCGCGTGGTCCTTCCTCGTGCCCCTCGGGGGGATCAACGCCCTCATGACGACAGACCAGGCCGCAATCTGGCCCCTGCGGGCGATGCTGGAGGCGAACCTGAGCGGCGTCGACCAGGTGGGCACGTGGTGGTGGCTCACGACGGCGGCACCGCACTCCGGGACACCCCTGGACCTCCTGCACACCTCGGGGACCTCGGCGGCGGCTGTCGGGGCGTTCCTGCTCGTGGCCCGTGTGGCACCGCTCATGCGCACCGGGTTCCTGGCCCCGCTCGCCGGGGCGGGCGCCATGACGCTCACTCTGTACTCGCTGCACGTCTGGGCCCTCTCGTGGCCCGCCGTGCAGGACGCCGGCCTGGAGCGGGAGCCCCTGCTGGCGGTGCACGTCGCTGCGGCGCTCGCGCTGGGCCTGCTCGTCCAGGCCAACGGGTGGCGCGGACCGCTCGAGGCGCTCGCCCACCGGGCCGCGCGCCTGGGACTGGCCGCCGGGCGCACGACGGCGCGCGGCCGCCCACGCGGGACGCCACCCGGTCGCTCGGGCTAGTCGGCCTTGCGGTGCAGCGCGATCGCCTGGCGCATGGCTGCACGCGCCTGCTTCCGGTCGCCCGAGGCGTCGTAGGCCAGTCCGAGGCGGTACCACGCGCGCCAGTCCTCGGGCGCTGCCTCGGTCTCGGCGCGGTAGCGGCCGAACTCGGCGTCGGCCGCCGAGCGCACGATCCGGCCGCCCGGGGTGCGCGGGAGGGTGTCCTCGGGCAGCCCGCCCTCGGCATCGAGCTGGCGCCCGAGCCGCTCGAGGCGGGCCCCGAACATCAGCTCGCGGGCGAGCGCCCAGGCCCCGACGACGGGGAGCACGAGGTAGGCCGCACCGATCGCCTTCGCGACCGGCTCCGGATCCGCGAGCAGGAGCCTGGCCCGGTCGAAGGTGACGGCCAGGTAGAAGACGAGCAGGAGCGTGACGGCGGCGACGCCGACCTTCGCACGGTTCGCACGGAACCAGTCCGCGAGCCCTGACGGGGTCACAGGCCCAGATCCAGGTAGCCGTCGAGGCCGACTGTCAGGCCGGGATGCGCGGCGACCTCCCGCAGGCCCAGGAGGACCCCCGGCATGAAGGAGGCGCGGTCGAACGAGTCGTGCCGGAGCGTCAGCTGCTCGCCCGGGCCGCCAAGGAGCACCTCCTGGTGCGCGACGAGGCCGCGCAGGCGCACCGCGTGGACCCGCACGCCCTCGACATCGGCGCCCCGGGCACCGTCGAGCTGCTTCACGGTGGCGTCCGGCGACGGGCCGACGCCGGCCTCGGAGCGGGCGGCGGCGATCAGCTGGGCCGTGCGGACGGCGGTGCCGGACGGCGCGTCGACCTTGTCCGGGTGGTGGAGCTCGACGATCTCCACGGACTCGAAGTAGCGGGAGGCCTTCGCGGCGAAGGCGGAGGCGAGGACGGACCCGAGGGCGAAGTTCGGGGCAATGAGGACCCCCGTGCCGGCGTGCTGGGCGAGGAGGGCCTCGAGGGAGGCGAGCCTCTCGGCGGTCCACCCGGTGGTGCCTACCACGGCGTGGAGGCCGTGCTCGACGGCGAAGCGGACGTTCTCCTCGGTGGAGTCCGGAACGGTGAGGTCCACCACGTAGCGCGCGCCGGCGTCGAGCACGGCCTCGAGGGAGTCGCCGCGGCCGAGCGCCGCCACGAGCTCCATGTCGGGCGCCGCGCCGACGGCCTTGACGGCCTCGGAGCCCATGCGCCCGTTCGCGCCCAGCACTGCCACGGGAAGTCGTTCTGCCATTCCGCCAGAGTACCGGCGGCTGGGCGCCCCCTCAGAATCGGGGGATGCGCGGCCCTGTGCGGGGCCGGCCCCGCCGGCCTTGATGTCAGCCGAGTGCCGCGACCCACTCGGTGCCGCCGTCGTCGAAGAACTGCTCCTTCCAGATCGGCACCTCGGCCTTGACCCGGTCCACGAGGTCGGAGCAGAGGCGGAACGCCTCCCCGCGGTGGGCGGCTGAGACCGCGCACACGAACGCCGCGTCCCCGACCTTGAGGTCGCCGACCCGGTGCGCGATCCACACGCGCATCGCACGCTCGGAGGCCGGCTCCGAGGCGCGGTGCTCGGCGATGACGGTCTCCACGACCGTGCGCAGTGTGTTCTGGGCCGTGGGGTGGGCCGTGTAGGACAGCCGGCTCACCCCGCGGCCGCCGTCGTGGTCGCGGACCACGCCGGAGAAGAGGACGACGGCGCCGACGTCCGGGGCGTCGACCGCGCCGCGCGCCGTGGCCTCGTCGAGCGGTTCGGCGCCGACAGCCGCGTGGACGACGTCGACGGGGTATGCGTGCTGGTCAGTGGCCATGGCCGGTGCCTCCGTGGTTGTGCTCGGCGCCGTCCTTGGCGCCTTCCGCCTGGTCGCAGATGTGCCCGATCAGGGGGTCGAGGACGGTGAGCCCGTCCATGACCCCGGAGGGGGATCCCGGCAGGTTGACGATGAACGTGCGCCCGGCGGTTCCTGCGTGGCCCCGGCTCAGGGGTGCGAGCGGCGTCTTGGCGGCGCCGGCCCGGCGGATCGCCTCCATGATGCCGGGCACCTCGCGCTCCAGCAGGGGGAGGGTCTCCTCGGGGGTGAGATCGTCGGGGCTGAGGCCGGTGCCCCCGCTCGTGACGATGACCGCGGGCGCCAACGCCAGGAGCGCGCGGAGCGCAGCCCCCACGCTCGGCCCGTCGGGGACCACGGCGGCCGGGATCACTTCGAAGCCGTGGTCGGCGAGCCAGTCGGCGATCACCGGCCCCGACCGGTCCTCGTAGACCCCGGTGGCGGCGCGGGTCGAGGCGATGACGATGCCTGCTCGCCTCATCGCGGCTCCGCTCCCCCGTCATGCGGCACCCCTTGGCTGCCCTCCTCGAGGGTCCAGTCGCCGCTCTTGCCGCCGGACTTCGCGAGGACCCTGATGTCGGAGATGACCGCGTGCCTGTCGACCGCCTTGACCATGTCGTACACCCCGAGCGCGGCGACGGAGGCGGCCGTGAGGGCCTCCATCTCGACCCCGGTCACACCGCGGGTCCTGACGCTGGCGACGACCCGCACTGACCCGGTGCCCAGTTCGAAGTCGACCGTGACCTTGGAGATCGGGAGGGGGTGGCAGAGCGGAATGAGCTCGGGGGTCTTCTTCGCGGCCATGATGCCGGCCACTCGCGCGACGGCGAGCGCATCGCCCTTGGGAAGCCCGCCCTCGGCCAGGAGCTCGATGACCTGTGGAGTGGTCGTCAGGACCGCCTGGGCCGTCGCCTCGCGCGCGGTCTCGGGCTTGGCGCTGACGTCGACCATGTGGGCGCTGCCGTCGGCGCGGACGTGGGTGAGCCCGGAGGGGATGCCCGGCTCCGGGTCGCTCTGTGGGATGTCTGTCACGTGAGCCATACTTCCACGTCGGCTCCGGCGGCCAGGTCCGTGACGTCCTCGGGCACGAGCACGAGGGCATCGGACACCGCGAGCGCTCCGAGCAGGTGGGAGCCCGGACCGCCCACGAGCGCGACGGACCCGTCCTGGCGGAGGCTCGCCCGGCGCACCTGGAGCTTGCCGTGAGGGGACTCGAGCGGCGCGGCGAGCGGCGCCGTGAGGCGCCGCCGGCACCGCGGCGCGCCGACCAGCTCGGCGAGCACCGGCCTCAGGAGCACCTCCCACGAGATCCAGCAGCTCACGGGGTTGCCGGGGAAGGCGACAACGGGGAGCCCCTCGAAGGAGCCGAGCCCCTGCGGGCCGCCGGGCTGCATCGCGAGGTGCGCGAACTCGACGTCGTGCCCGTCGAGCGCGAGCTTCGTGGCCTCGAACGCCCCCTTCGAGACGCCGCCCGTGGTGATGACGAGGTCGAGGCGGCCCTCGTCGGCCGCGCGGACGGCCTCCGCGAGCTCGCGCCGGAGGGAGGCCGGGTCGTCCGAGCGGGAGACGGCGTTCTCGGCCTCGAGGCCGTCCTCACGCAGGGCCGAGGACAGGAGCCAGCCGTTCGCGTCGTAGATCTGGCCCGGCCCAAGCGGCTTGCCGTCGGGGGCCAGCTCGGCGCCGGTGCTGATCACCAGAACACGCAGCGGGGCCCGCACCGGCAGCGTCGTGAAGCCGAGCGCCGCGGCGAGGCCGATCTGCCGTGCGCCGATAGGAGTGCCTGCGGGAAGCACGACGGCGCCCGCGGCCACGTCGCTCCCGGCTCGCCGCACATAGGTGCCCGGCTCGACCGCCGGCAGCGCCACGGTCGCCCCGGCCTCGGGGAACCGGGACGGGACGGCCCGCTCGACGGGGACGACGGCGTCCGCACCCTCGGGAAGGAGGGCTCCGGTCATGATGGGCGCCGCCTGCCCGGGTTGGAGAGGCGCTGGCACCTCCCCGGCGGCGATCGCGGCGACGACCGTGAACTCCCGCCCGGGGTCACCCCCTGTGCCGCCGAGGTCACCCCCTCTGAAGCCGACGTCACCCCGTGTGCCGCCGACGTCACCCCGTGTGCCGCCGACGTCACCCCGTGTGCCGCCGACGTCACCCCTGAAATCCGCCGAACGCACGGCGAAGCCGTCCATCTGGGAGTTGTCGAACGGCGGGAGGCTCACGGGCGCGACGAGGTCCGCCGCGAGCGCTGCGCCGAGCGCGGCACCCAGCGGCCGCTCCTGGGCGGGGCGCTGGGCGAGGGGCGCGAGGAGCTCGGCGAGCCGGGCCCGGTGCTCCTGCACGGTCCGGTGGCCGTGCACTCCTCCTCGGCCGAGGGCGTGCGGCTCGGTGTGTCCTGTCATGTCACCTCGATCGTGATGGTGTGGTATCCCGTGGCACCGTCCGGAGCCGGCGGGGCGACGGAGGCGGTCTGCACCTCGCCGTTCCCGTCCGTCGCGCGCACGGCGAGCCGGTGCGATCCGGAGGGGAGGGCGATGCGGGCCATCCACTGGTACCACGTGTCGCGGGAGATCCCGGTTCCGAGCTGCGCGGGCTGCCACGCGCCGTCGTCCGCCTGCACCTCCACCGCTGTGATCCCGCGGTGCTGCGCCCAGGCGACGCCGGCCACCGTGACCTCCCCGGCCGGGACGCGGGCGCCGCCGCGGGGGACGTCGATGCGGGAGGCGGTCTTGATGGGCCCGCGCTCGCTCCAGCCGCGGGTGCTCCAGTATGCGGTGTCCGCGGCGAACGAGGTGACCTTGAGCTGGGTAACCCATTTCGTCGCGGACACGTAGCCGTAGAGGCCCGGCACCACCAGGCGGACCGGGAAGCCGTGCTCAGGCGGGAGCGGCTCGCCGTTCATGCCGACGGCGAGCAGGGCATCGCGCCCGGGATCGGTCAGGGCCTCGAGCGGGGTCCCGGCAGTGAAGCCGTCGACGCTGCGGGAGAGCACCATGTCCGCGCCGGGCAGGGGCCGCGCGCGGGCGAGCAGCTCGCGCACCGGCCACCCGAGCCAGAGCGCGTTGCCGACGAGGTCGCCGCCCACCGGGTTGGACACGCAGGCCAGCGTCAGGTGGCGCTCAACGAGCGGCTGCGCCAGCAGTTCCGCCCACGTGAGCGTGACGGGCCCGGCGACCCTGCCGGTCACGTCGAGCCGCCACCCGCCGGGGTCGACCGACGGCACGACGAGCGCGGTGTCGATCCGGTAGAAGTCCCGGTTGGGGGTCACGAGCGGGGCAGCGCCCGGAACCGACAGGTCCGCCGCTGGCGGGACCGGCTCGGCCGGGGACGCCGGGGCCGGGAGCCGCAGGGCGTCGCGAGCGGCCGCGGCAGCGAGCGAGGCTCCGCGCACGACGGCGGTCAGCGCGCCTCCCAGCGCGACGGCGGCGGCCGTGCCCGCGAGCGCCCGGAGGAAGCCGCGCCGGGCGAGGCGGCCCGGCCTGTGAGGCGGGGCTGCGGCGGCGGGTGGGGGGCCGGCGTCGTGCGTGCGGGATCCGAGCGGCTGGCCGGCGGGCACGGCGTCGCGGCGGAGCCGTCCCACGAGCCAGCGCACGAGCGACATCGCCACGATCCCGGCGGCGAGGGCGCAGGCGACGGCGCCCGGGGACGCGAGGGAGCGGGTCACGACCGCGAGCGCTCCCGCGGCGCCCACAAGTGCCGCCAGACCCACACCGAGGCCGGGCCGGCGCAGTTCGAGGATCCCGGACACGGCGCCCAGCACGACCACGGCGAGGGTGACGGAGACCACGAGAAAGGCCTTGTCCCCGGTGCCGAAGGTCTGGATGGCCCAGTCCTTGGCCGCGCCCGGGGCGAAGTCGACGACTGCTGCTCCCACGGCCGAGAGGGGGCTGAGCGACGGACTCACGAGACCGGCCGCGAACTCGCCCGCCAGGACGCCCGCGAGCGCGGCGAGGACGCCGGACAGTGCTGCCCACCACCGGACGTTCGCAGCACCGACACCGTGCCCGCGGCGCGGACCGGGCACGCCGGCGCGCGGTTCAGGCGCTCCCATGCGTCCAGAATAGTTCCGGCGTCGAGCCCATGGCGCACCTCACCCTCGGACGTGACCGCCCGCACTGGCGTACGGTAGAAGGCATGACAGTCCAGCTCGGCATCCCCACGGTGAGGGGGGCAGCCCCGGCGTCGGGAACGGCCGGGCCGTCGGGGGCCACGGGCGCCGACCGGCCCGTGTTCGAGGGCCTGCGGGACCGGTACGGCCGCGTCGCCACGGACATGCGCCTGTCCCTGACGGACAAGTGCAACCTGCGCTGCTCGTACTGCATGCCCGCCGAGGGCCTCCCCTGGCTCACGAAGGACTCGGTGCTCACCGCCGAGGAGGTCGTGCGGATCGTGGGCATCGGCGTGCGCCTCCTCGGCGTGCGGGAGCTGCGGCTCACGGGAGGCGAGCCGCTCGTGCGGGCCGACCTGGTCGACATCGTCGCCGCGCTTCGCGCCGCGCACCCCGGCCTGCCGATCGCCCTCACGACCAACGCCGTGGGACTCGATGCGAAGGCGGCCGCCCTCGCCTCGGCCGGGCTCACACGCATCAACATCTCCCTCGACACGCTCCATCCCGAGACCTTCGCGCAGCTCACCCGGCGGCCGTTCTTCGACCGGGTCCTCGCCGGGATCGAGGCGGCAGACGCCGCCGGCCTCGGCCCGATCAAGGTCAACTCCGTCCTCATGCGGGGCATCAACGACGCCGGCGCCGCGGACCTGCTCGCCTGGTGCCTCGAGCGCGGGTACGAGCTGCGCTTCATCGAGCAGATGCCGCTCGACGCCGACCACGGCTGGACCCGCGACGGCATGGTCACGGCTGCCGAGATCCGCACCCTCCTGTCGCAGCGGTTCGCCCTCTCCCCCGACCCCCGCGAGCGCGACGGCGCCCCCGCCGAGCGCTTCGAGGTCCGTCCCCGCACGGGCGGCACGCACGACGGCTCCGCCCGCCTCCTCGGCACCGTGGGCATCATCGCCTCCGTGACGGAGCCGTTCTGCGCGGACTGCAAGAGAACGCGGATCACGGCCGAGGGCAAGGTCATGAGCTGCCTCTTCTCGCACGAGGAGGTCGACCTCCGCCAGCTGCTGCGCTCCGACGCCTCCGACGAGGACGTCGCAGCGCGCTGGCAGGACGCGATGTGGCTCAAGCCCAGGGCGCACGGCATGGACCACACGGGGCTGGGGGCCGGGGACTTCGTCCAGCCGGACCGCTCGATGTCCGCCATCGGCGGCTGAGAGCCTCCCCCGGCCCGCCACGACCCTTCGACCCGCCGCGCCGTCGGCCACCACGAGCTGGAGGAAACAGTGCAGATCACCCTGCGGTACTACGCCGCGGCCCAGGCCGCCGCGGGCGTCGCCGAGGAGCCGCTCACCGCGCCCGACGGCGCGAGCCTCGCCCAAGCGCTCGAGGCAGCCCTCGCCGTCGACCGCACCGCGCCCGTCAGCGGCGACGCGGCGAGCTCGCGCCGGGACGCCCCGGCGCTCGCCGAGGTGCTGCGGCGGTGCTCATTCCTGGTCAACGAGGTCGCGGCGAAGGACCGCTCCCGGCCGCTCGCCGACGGGGACGTCGTGGACGTCCTCCCGCCCTTCGCCGGCGGCTGAGGGCCCGGGCCAGCGGAGCGGCCGCCGACTCGAGATACTCCCGAGGGATGACGACACCGGCACGACGGCGGCGTAGCGTTGAACCAGACTCGTGAGGAGGTCGCCATGCAGCGCCGATGGCTCCGTTGGATTCCGGCAGCCGCCGTCCCGGCGGTCATCGCCGTGGGCGTGCTCGCCACCGGCGCGACAGCCGAGTCCCCTCCCCCGCCCGCGACCCCGGAGCAGGTCCTCGCACTCGCCGCCGGCCATCAGGCCCGTGCCTTCTCAGGCCAGGTGGAGCAGCGCGCCGATCTCGGGCTCCCGGCGATCCCGGCCCAGGCGCTCGGGCCCGCGACGAAGAGCTCGACTCTCGGTTCGGAGGCCGCCGCGCTCGAGTTCCTCACGAGCGCCCACACGGCCAAGGTCTACGCCGACGGCCCTCAGCGGCTGCGCGTGCAGGTGCTGGACCAGCTCGCCGAGCGGGACGCGGTCCGCAACGGCCCGGACGCGTGGACCTACGACTCGAAGGCGAACACCGTGACCCATGCGGTACTCCCCGCGGGAGCCGGCCACGCCTCCCCTGATGCCGCGTCCGCCCTGACCCCTGACCAGCTCGCCCAGCGCTTCCTCGCCGCCGCAGGGCCCAGCACGGACGTGAGGCTCGGCGACGCGGCCAGCGTGGCAGGCCACAGCGCGTACACCCTCGTCCTCACCCCCAAGGCCGCGGGAACCCTCGTCGCCTCGGTGAGGATCGCCGTCGAGGCGACCACCGGGCTTCCGCTGGCGGTGGATGTGTACGCGAAGGGCCAGGAGCCAGCCGCGCTGCACGCCGCCTTCACGCAGCTGTCCCTCACGGCCCCGGACGCCTCCGTCTTCGCCTTCACGCCGCCCCCCGGGGCGACCGTGACCGAGAAGCAGGTGCCGGCGCGGACTGCCCCCGCCAAGGACCACGCGCAGGGCGCCCCGCCAGCCACACAGGCGCCCGGGTGGGACTCGGTCGCCGTGATCCCCGCCGACCGTGTGCCCGCCGGATTCGCCGACTCGCCGCTCGTCAAGCAGCTCGCGGCGCCGGCGGCGGGCGGCCGGGTGCTCACGTCGTCGCTCTTCACGGTCTTCCTCGCCGACGACGGGCGCGTCCTCGCCGGCGCGGTGCCGGCGTCGACCCTCGAGGCCGCGGCGGCGAGGTGACCGAGGCCGGGGACGCCCAGCAGCCGGCGATCCGCGCCCGCGGGCTCACGAAGCGCTTCGGCCACCACACCGCCGTGGACCGCCTCGACCTCGAGGTGCCCCGTGGCGCGGTGTTCGGCTTCCTGGGGCCCAACGGCTCGGGCAAGACGACGACCATCCGCATGCTGCTGGGCCTCGTCTCCCCCACCGGCGGCCGTGCGGAGGTGCTCGGCGAGGACATGCCCCAGGGGTCCCGCGCCGTCCTGCCCCGTGTCGGGGCGCTCGTAGAGGGGCCGGCGTTCTATCCGTTCCTGAGCGGCGCGGCGAACCTCGCCCGGCTCGACGTCGCCGATCCCCGGTCGCTGCCCCGGACGCGCGCGGCGCGGATCGGGGAGGCGCTCGACCGGGTCGGCCTCTCGCACGCGGCCCGCAAGCGGGTCCACGCCTACTCGCTGGGCATGAAGCAGCGACTGGGCCTCGCAGCGGCCCTGCTCGCCCCCCGCGACCTGCTCGTGCTCGATGAGCCCACCAACGGGCTCGACCCCCAGGGGACCCGCGAAGTCCGCGGGCTCATCCGCTCCCTCGCCGAGGACGGCACCACCGTGTTCATCTCGAGCCACCTCCTGGCCGAGGTCGAGCAGATCTGCAGCCATGCCGCCGTCCTGCGCGCCGGGAAGCTGGTCGCGCAGGGCCCGCTCGACGAGCTGCGGGGGTCCGCCAGGGCCCGGATCGAGGTGCGCACCCCGGACACGGCCGACGCCGCCGAGGTGCTGCGCCGGCTCGGGCTCGCCGTCGATGCCGCGGGCCCGGGGGTGGTCGCCGCCGCCGCCCCGGACGGCGCCGGCGCGGGGGGCGGCTCCGCGGCAGGGACGCACGACGGCGCGCCCGCACCCGAGGCGGTCGTCGCGGCCCTCGTGGAGGCCGGCGTGCGGGTGCGGGGTTTCACGGCAGAGACGGCGAGCCTGGAGGAGCGGTTCGTCGAGCTGACCGGCGAGGGATTCGATGTCGCGGGCTGAGGCGGCGCCCCCGGCTTCCCCGGGCGCGGCAGCCAGCCCCGCCGCGCACACCGCGCGCCTGCTCGGCTCGGAGCTGCGGGTCCTGTTCGGGCGCTGGCGGACCTGGACGATGCTCGCGGCGCTCGCGGCCGTGCCCGTGCTCATCGGCCTGGCCGTCAAGTTCGCGCCGGGCCGGCCCCCGAGCGGCCGCGGCCCGGCGTTCCTCGACCAGATCACCGACAACGGGCTCTTCGCCGGCGTGGTGGGGCTCGTGGTGTGCACGCCGCTGTTCCTGCCGCTCACCGTGAGCGTCGTCTCCGGGGACGCAGTCGCCGGAGAGGCGAGCCTCGGGACGTTGCGGTACCTGCTCGTGGCCCCCGTGGGGCGGGTGCGGCTGCTCGTGGTGAAGTACCTCAGCGCCGCGGTGTTCTGCGCGGCGGCCGCGCTCGCCGTCGTGCTCGGCGGCGCCCTGATCGGGGCGCTGCTGTTCCCGCTCGGGCAGGCCACGCTCCTGTCCGGGGCGCAGGTGGGGGCGGCGGAGGCGTTCGGGCGGCTGCTCCTGATGGCGGCCTACGTGACCGTCTCGCTGCTCGGGCTGGCCGCGATCGGCCTGTTCGCCTCGACGCTCACATCCGTCCCCGTCGGGGCCATGGCCGCGACCGCGGTGCTCGCCGTCGTCTCCCAGATCCTCGGTGCGCTCGACCAGCTCGAGTGGCTGCACCCGTGGCTCTTCACGGACCAGTGGCTGGGCCTCGCAGACCTCCTGCGGGAGCCGATCTCCTGGGACTCGTTCGGGCAGAATGCGTGGCTCCAGGCCGGGTACGTCGCCCTGTTCGGTGCTCTCGCCTACGGCCGCTTCGCGACAAAGGACATCCTCGCCTAGGGACACGACCCCCATCAGGGACATGACCCCTCAACCGGATGGCGATTGAGGGGTCATGTCCCTGTCGTGAAGGAGGCACCTCTCAGGCGAGGCCGAAGGTCTCCGTCTGCTCGAACGGTCCCACCACCGTGACGGTGCGCGGCGCGTTCGCGAGGAGGCGGGCGAGGTCCTGGACCTCGTCCGCGGTGACCGCGGAGATCTGGGCGAGGGTCTCCTCGATGTCCTGGAACTCGCCCGAGACGAGCTCGGCCCGTCCGAGCCGGGACATGCGCGAGCCCGTGTCCTCGAGGGCAAGCACAATCCCGCCCGAAAGCTGCCCGACGGCCTTGCGGAGCTCCTCCTCAGTGATGCCGTGCTCAGCGAGCTTCTCGAGTTCGGCGCCCATGAGGGCCAGGACCTGGGGGACCTTGGCGGGGGCGCAGCCGCCGTAGATCCCGAAGTACCCGGCGTCGGCGTAGGCCGAGGCGAACGAGTACGTCGAGTAGACGAGGCCGCGCTTCTCGCGGATCTCCTGGAACAGGCGCGAGGACATGCCCCCGCCCAGGACGGCATTGAGCACGCTCATGACGTACCGGCGGTCGTCGGTCGCGGTGATCGACGGGCAGCCCATGATGACGTTGGCCTGCTCGACCTGCCGCGTGATCACGGAGAGGCCGGGCCTCCCGCTGATCTCCGCGGCGACGGTCGAGCGCCTTCCGACGGGCGGCGCGCCTTCCGTCAGGCCCCAGCCCGCGCCGTGGAGGGCGTCGAGCACGAGCCGGCACACGACGTCGTGCTCGAGGCCGCCCGCAGCGGTGACCACGAGCTCGTTCGGGCGGTAGTAGCGGCGGTAGTGCTCCCACACCGAGTCACGGGCGACGGCGCGGATCGCCTCGGGCGTGCCGCCGATCGGCCGTCCCAGCGGGTGCTCTCCGAGGACGGAGGCCACGAAGTGCTCGTGCGCCACGTCGGTCGGGTCGTCGCCGTCCATGGCGATCTCCTCGAGGATGACGTCGCGCTCCTGCTCGAGCTCATCGGGGTCCAGGACGGCGGAGGTGATCATGTCCGCGATGACGTCGATCGCCATCGGCAGGTCGGTGTCGAGCACGCGCGCGTAGTAGCACGTGCTCTCCTTCGCGGTCGCGGCGTTCGACTCTCCGCCCACCTCGTCGAACGCCGAGGCGATCTCGAGCGCGGTGCGCCGCTGGGTGCCCTTGAACAGCAGGTGCTCGAGGAAGTGGGTGGATCCGTGCTGGCCGGCTGCCTCGTCACGGGATCCCACCCCCACCCAGAAGCCGATCGCCGCCGACCGCTGGCCCGGCGTCGCCTCCGTGAGGACGCGCACGCCGCCCGGGAGGACGGAACGGCGCACGACGGCGCCGCCCTCCTTCCCGAAGACGGTGGTCGACGCGGGCGCGCCGTCCACGAGCCGGCCAGCGGTCAGCGGCAGTTCGACAGTGGCCATCCGGTTACGCGTCGGCCGCTGCAGCGTCGGCCTGCTCGGCCGGCGCCTCGGCCGCAGCCCCGTCCTCGGCCACGACGGGCGCGAGGGAGAGCTTGCCGCGGTCGTCGATCTTGGTGATCTCGACCTGGACCTTCTGCCCGATCGAGACGACGTCCTCGACGTTGTCCACGCGCTTTCCGCCCGCGAGCTTGCGCAGCTCGGAGATGTGCAGCAGGCCGTCCTTGCCCGGGGTGAGCGAGACGAACGCGCCGAACGTGGTGGTCTTGACGACCGTACCGAGGTAGCGCTCGCCGACCTCGGGCAGCTGCGGGTTCGCGATCGCGTTGACCGCTGCCCGGGCCGCCTCGGCCGAGGAGCCATCGGTCGCGCCGATGAGCACGGTGCCGTCGTCCTCGATGGAGATGTCGGCGCCCGTGTCCTCCTGGATCTGGTTGATCATCTTGCCCTTGGGGCCGATGACCTCGCCGATCTTGTCCACCGGGATCTTGATCGCGATGATGCGCGGGGCGAACTCGGAGAGCTCGTCCGGGCCTTCGATCGCGGCGTTGATCACGGACAGGATGTGCAGGCGGGCCTCGCGGGCCTGCTTGAGCGCGGCGGCGAGGACCGAGGCGGGGATGCCGTCGAGCTTCGTGTCGAGCTGGATCGCGGTGACGAACTCGGACGTGCCGGCGACCTTGAAGTCCATGTCACCGAACGCGTCCTCGGCGCCGAGGATGTCCGTCAGCGCCGCGTAGCGGGTCTGACCGTCCACCTCATCGGACACGAGGCCCATGGCGATGCCCGCGACGGGCGCCTTGAGCGGCACGCCGGCGTTGAGCAGCGACAGGGTCGAGGCGCACACGGAGCCCATCGACGTCGAGCCGTTGGAGCTGAGGGCCTCGGACACCTGGCGGATCGCGTACGGGAACTCTTCGCGGCTCGGCAGCACGGGCACGAGGGCGCGCTCGGCCAGGGCGCCGTGGCCGATCTCGCGGCGCTTCGGAGAGCCGACGCGGCCCGTCTCACCGGTGGAGTACGGCGGGAAGTTGTAGTTGTGCATGTACCGCTTGTGCGTCTCCGGGGAGAGCGAGTCGATCTGCTGCTCCATCTTGAGCATGTTCAGCGTGGTGACGCCCAGGATCTGGGTCTCGCCCCGCTCGAAGATCGCGGACCCGTGGACGCGCGGGAGCACCTCGACCTCGGCCGTGAGCTGGCGGATGTCCGTCAGGCCGCGGCCGTCGATGCGGACCTGGTCCTTGAGGATGCGCTGGCGCACGACCTTCTTGGTGACCGAGCGGAAGGCCGCGGAGAGCTCCTTCTCGCGCCCTTCGAACTGCCCGGCGAGCTGGGCGAGGACCTCGGCCTTGAGCTGGTCGGAAGCGTTCTCGCGGTTCTGCTTGTCCGCGATCTGGAAGACCTCGGCGAGCTTGTCCGCGGCAGCCGCCTCGACGGCGTCGTATGCGTCCTGCTCGTAGTCGAGGAAGACCGGGAACTCGGCGGTGGGCTTGGCGGAGCGGTCTGCGAGGTCCTGCTGGGCCTCGCAGAGGGCGCGGATGAACGGCTTGGCGGCCTCGAGGCCCTCGGCCACGACCTCCTCGGTCGGGGCGGTGGCGCCCTCGTCCTTGATGAGGCTCCACGAGTGGTCGGTGGCCTCGGCCTCGACCATCATGATGGCGACGTCGTCGCCAGCGATCCTTCCGGCGACGACCATGTCGAACGTCGCGCGCTGCAGCTGCGAGTGCTTCGGGAACGCCACCCACTGGGCGCCGTGCTCGTCGTGCACGAGCGCGACGCGGACGCCGCCGATCGGGCCCGAGAAGGGCAGGCCCGCGAGCTGCGTGGACATCGAGGCCGCGTTGATGGCGACGACGTCGTAGAGCTCGTCGGGGTTGATCGCGAGGACGGTCACGACGACCTGGACCTCGTTGCGCAGGCCCTTGACGAACGCGGGGCGCAGCGGACGGTCCATGAGGCGGCACGCGAGGATGGCCTCGGTCGAAGGGCGGCCCTCGCGGCGGAAGAACGAGCCGGGGATGCGGCCCGCGGCGTACATGCGCTCTTCGACGTCCACCGTGAGCGGGAAGAAGTCGAAGCCCTCACGCGGGGACTTGCCCGCGGTCGTGGCGGAGAGCAGGGCGGTGTCGTCGTCGATGTACGCCATGGCGGCGCCGGCGGCCTGCTTGGCGAGGCGACCGGTCTCGAAGCGCACAACGCGCTGGCCGAAGCGGCCGTTGTCGATCACGGCCTCTGAGAACTGGATCTCGGGACCCTCCATGGGAGAGCCACCTCCGTTTCATGTTGCTCGGAGGCGGCGGAACCCGGTCTTCGATCGAGGCCCTTCGCGCGGCCCGTGAGGACGCCCGCAAAGGCCACTACCGAGGACCGCAGATTGCCGGCGCCTCACGATGGATTGTCTTAGTCGGTACGAGAACGCTTGCTAGATGGTGATGCGGCCCGCCGCTTCCCTTGGAAGAAAGAGACGGGCCGCTCACAGACTACCGGCGGAGGCCGAGCCGCTCGATGAGGGAGCGGTAGCGCGCGATGTCGGTGTCGTGCAGGTAGGCGAGCATGCGCTTGCGGCGACCCACCAGCGCGAGCAGGCCGCGCTGGGTGTGGAAGTCGTGCTTGTGCTGCTTCATGTGCTCAGTCAAGTCCTTGATGCGCTTCGTCAGGACGGCGATCTGGACCTCCGGGGAGCCCGTGTCGCCTTCCTTGGTCGCGTATTCCTTGATGATCTCCTGCTTGACGGCGGGATCCAAAGCCATGTGGTTTCGGTACCTCTCGTGTCGTGCCGTGCGGCCCGCAGAACGCTGCGTCCTCGGGGAACGCCGGGTCTTTTCGCTGGTGGGCGGCGGATCCGGCGCGGCCCAGGCCGCCACGGACTGCAGCGAGGGCCACAGAGGATTCTATCGCTCCGCGCCGCGCCCTGTCGAAACGTGGTTCGGCGGGGGTGAGGCTAGACCGAGCGCCCGGCGGCGGAGAGGATCGCGTGGGCCTGCTCGACGTCGAGCTTCATCTGGTCGATGAGGGCCTCGGGCCCGCGGTAGGCGACCATGCCGCGCAGCCGCTCGACGAACTCGACGACGACGCGCTGGCCGTAGAGGTCGAAGTCCTCGGGTGCCTCGTCGGGGCGGTCGATCACGTGCGCCTCCACCTGGCGCGCCACGCCGGCGAACGTCGGGTTGGACCCGACCGAGATCGCGGCGGGCCAGCGGGTGCCCTTCTCGTCGACGAGCCAGCCGGCGTAGATCCCGTCGGCGGGGATGTGGCCAGCGGAGTCGTGGTCCAGGTTGGCGGTGGGGAACCCGAGGGCCCTGCCGCGGGCCGCACCGTGCACGACCTCGCCGTGCATGGCGTGCGGGCGCCCGAGGATCTCTGCCGCGGTGCGGACGTCGCCGGCGTCGAGCGCCTCCCGGACCCACGTCGAGGAGCAGCGGCGCTCCTCGGCGTCGTCCGCGTGGCCGCGCTCGACCGGCGCGGCGGGCTCGGTGAAGTCCTCGACCACCACGACCTCGAAGCCGAACCGCTCCCCCAGCTCCTGCATCGTCGCCAGGTCGCCGGCGTTGCCGCGGCCGAAGCGCACGTCGTGGCCCACGACGACGTGGCTCGCCTTGAGCCCGTCGACGAAGACGCCGCGCACGAACTCCTCGGGCGTCTGCTGGGCGAACTCGAGCGTGTAGTGGATGACGAGGATTGCGTCGAGGCCGTAGGCCGCCAGGGCGGCGAGCCGGTCCTCGATGCCCATGATGAGGTGCGGCGCCGTGTCCGGGCGGTGGACCCGGGCGGGGTGCGGGTCGAAGGTCACGGCGACGGCCCGGCTGCCGGAGGCTGCGGCGGCGGCCTTGAGCCGAGCGAGGACCTGCTGGTGGCCGCGGTGGACGCCGTCGAAGTTGCCGATGGTGACGGCTGTCGGGCCGAAGTCACCGGGAACCTCGTCCACACCGTGCCAGATCAAGCCCATCGTCCTCGCCTCGTCGCCTGCATGTCGCGTCCCTAGCCTACCGGCTCGCGGAAGGGGCCCCGCCGCGCCCGGCGGCAGGAGTGCGCGGACGGTTCACGAACAGCCAGACGAGCCCCACGAGGGGCAGCACGAGCGGGACGTAGCCGTAGCCCCGCCCGAACCCGCTCCAGACGGTGTCGTGCGGGAACGCCTCGGCGTCGACGACGCTCGCGGTCCCGACCGCGAGGACCCCGATGAGCTCGACGACAATGGCCGCGAGCGTCACGTACCAGCTCCTCACCCCGCGCTTGGCCATCGCGACGGTCGCGACGATGTACACGGCGGCGGCGGCAGCGCTCAGGAGGTACGCGACCGGCGCCTCGGAGAACTTGGTCGCGATCTGGTAGCCGGCGCGCGCCGTCGAGGACAGGGCGAACACGCCGTAGACGGCGACGATGATCCTGCCCAGCCCGACGCTGCGGGTCCGGGGCGAGTGCTCCGTGGTCCCGGTGGAGGGCTTGGGTCCCGAGGGGTCATCGGTCATGACAGGGGGGCTCCGTCCCAGATCTGCTCCATCCGGAACAGCATCACGAAAATGGTCAGTGGCACCGCGGCGAGCACGGCGTTGCTCCAGCGGGTCTTGTCCAGGACGGCCCACCAGAACGCAACGACGGGCAGGATCAGCGCCGTCGCGAGGTACCCCCAGAACTCCCACGGCTCGCCGCGCAGCGCCTCTCCGCCGGCCTGGCGGATGGCAGCCCCAATGCCGTAGGCGACGAGGAACAGCTCGACGGCGGCCACGGACACGATCGCGGCGTCGCCCGGGTACGTCTTGGTCGCCGCGGCGACGATGCAGATCACCAGCGACAGCGCGCAGATGGCGGCGCCGACGAAGAAGAAGGGGTCCGGGGTCATGCGTCGTCACCGTGGGCGGCGAACACGAGCTCCGGTTTGGCCTGCCCTCCCACATCCTTCACGAGCGCCACGAGCGGGCCTTCGGGGGCGAAGGCCGCGGTGAGCCCGGAGGTCCCCGTCGCCGGGATGCGGCGCCCGAAGGAGAGCTCGACGGCCTCGTCGGCGCTCAGCTCGCGCACCGGCAGCAGCGACCGGGCCGCCGCGGAGAGGTCGAGGACGCGGAGGTCCTCGGCGAGCTCCTCGAGCGTGGCGGCCTTCTCGATGCCGTAGGGCCCCACCTGGGTTCGGCGCAGCGCCGTGAGGTGCCCGCCGACGCCCAGATCGACGCCGAGGTCCCGCGCGAGGGCGCGGATGTAGGTGCCGGAGGAGCAGCGGACCGTCACGTCGACGTCCTGGAGCTTCCCGCCGCGGAGGCGGCGCACCTCGTGGACCTCGAACGAGTGGATCGTGACGGGGCGCGCCTCGAGGGCGACCTCCTCCCCCGCACGGACGCGCGCGTACGAGCGCTGCCCGGCCACCTTGATCGCGCTGACGCTGCTCGGCACCTGCAGGATCTCGCCCGTCAGGCGGGCGGCGGCGTCGTGGATCTGCTCCTCGGTCACCGCCGCGGCGATGCGTTCGGCGACGACCTCGCCCTCGGCGTCGTCGGTCACCGTGCTCTGGCCGAGCCGGATGGTCGCGGTGTACGTCTTCTCCGTGCCCACGATGTACGAGAGCAGACGGGTGGCCTTGTTGATGCCGACGACGAGGACGCCGGTCGCCATCGGATCGAGGGTGCCGGCATGGCCCACCTTGCGCGTGCCCGCGAGCCTGCGGATCTTCCCCACCACGTCGTGGCTTGTCCACCCACGCGGCTTGTCCACGATCACCAGTCCAGAAAGCACGCCTTCCAGTATATGGAGCCGCGGAGCCTCCGCCGTTCAGTACTCGGTGCGGCCCTCGAACGCGTTCCACGCCTCGAACGGACGTTCACGGCCGGCCACGGCGGAGCGGGCCACCGGCATCAGCGAGCCCTCACCGTGAGCGTCCTCGCCGGCGTCGAAGTACTCGTAGAAGAGCGCGTCGTCGAATCCGACGGCGGCAGCGTCCTGCCTGTCCGCGGCGAATCGCACCGAGGCGACGCGCGCCCAGAGGGCCGCGGCGAGGCACAGGGGGCACGGCTCGCAGCTCGCGTACAGCGCCGCGCCGCTCAGGTCGAAGCCCGCGACGGCGGCGGCGCGCCGGATCGCGACGACCTCGGCGTGCGCGGTGGGGTCGTTGTCCCGCGTGACCCGGTTCTCCCCCTCGAACACGCGCCCGTCGGGCAGGACCACGACGGCGCCGAACGGACCGCCGCCAGCGGCCACGTTCGCGACGGCCACGTCGATCGCCCGCTCGAGGTAGGTCTGGGCGTCGGCGGACTGCGCGTTCGTGTGAGGCTCGGCCATGGGGCCATCGTACGGAACATGCGGAGCGGGCCCGGCCGATTCGGCCGGGCCCGCTCCGGAACCCGCTATTGCCTAGTTGGCGTCAGCCTGAGTCGCTCAGAGGCCGAGCAGATGGTTGAGCAGGTTGGCAAGACCGTTCAGCCCCGTCCCTTTGTCGAGCAGGCCTGCGACACTACAGAGCAGGTTGCCGAGGAGGTTGCCCGGGCCGGACTGGGCGGTGATGTCGAGCACGACCTCGTTCAGGTGCACCTTGAGGCCAAGGAGGTTGAGGTCCAGCGGGCCGAGGTCGAGGTGCAGGATGTCACAGGTGCCCGCCGTGGTTGCATTACCGCCAACCGGAAGTGAGACGGGCAGGTTGGTCACGGTGCCGAGCACGTTACCCGCCGCATCGGTCAAGGTACCGGTAAGCGTACCCACAGCCACCAACTGGCCGTTCTGATTGGCGAACTGCGTCAGGTTGAACGATCCGGTGAACGTCGCCAACGCTCCATCCAGCGTGGTACCCGTGCCTGTGATCGGCACGGTGGTCGGCGCTGTGGCTCGCGGAGTGGACGCGGCCTGCTGCGCAGCTGGTGCCGGGGCTGCCGACGCGGGGACGGCGGCTCCCATCAGCGCGGCTCCGGAAAGAGTCGCGGCAAGCACAGGGGCGATGATCTTGGCTTTCATGGGTGTTCTCTCCTTCGACGGGCGGTACCGATGAGGATGGAGCCCTCGTCGCCCGCGCCCGCGATCGGTCTTTGTTGTCCCTCTGAAGGTCCGGCCGGTGTGGTCCCGGACACGCCTCCTCTTTCCCTATGGCTCTTTTGAACAAACATTTTTCTGTGAGCTATGGCCGCTGGCGAACGGTTCGGCGACGCAGAAGAAGCGATGGATGCCGCCCAGATCGTCCCGCCCATAGCGGGGCGCTGAAGCCACCGATAAGCTCTCTGCCGGGGGAACTGGCCAGCAGTCTCGGGGTTATCCCACGTGAGGAGTCAGTTCAATGAAGAAGTCGCTCGCACTGCTCGCGGCTGGAGCACTCATCGTGCTTCCCGCCGGGCCAGCCACGGCTGCGCCGCCATCCCCGCCGCCTCCTGTCGACGGTCTGGTAGGCCCACTCCACGTGTCTGCCGGGACCGGCAACAGCGTCATCGTCTCCGAAGAGTTCGCCGGCAGGCTCACGCGCATCGAGGGGGGAACGAAGACCGTCCTGTACGCACCCCCTGCAGACGAGCAGTGGGACGTCGCTGGGACCGCTACTCAGGGCAGCAGCACGTATGTCGTCGAGAGCCAAGGCGCCGGACCGGAAGACCCGCGCCCCCTCGCTGGGCACCTTGTGGCCGTCGACGCCAAGGGGAAGGCCACGACGATCACAGACCAGATTGGTGCCTACGAAACCACCCACAATCCTGACGGGGACGTGCACTACGGACTGGGACCGAACGCCCCCGCGGAGTGTTCCAGCCAGTTGACCAGTCTCGGCTTCCCGGCTTCCTACACGGGAGAGACCGATTCCCACCCGTACGCCTTGGCGGTACAGGGGAACACCGCCTACGTGGCGGACGCGGGAGGCAATGATGTGCTGGCCGTCAATCTGACCACCGGTGCCATTCAGACAGTGGCGGTGCTGCCTCCCCGACCCGCAACCATCACGCAGGCTTTCGCCGAGCAGTACGGACTTCCGGCGTGTATCGGCCAGACCTACAACTTCGAACCTGTGCCTACCGACGTGGCGATCGGCTCGGACGGATGGCTCTACGTCACCTCGCTCCCAGGTGGTCCCGAGGATGCAAGCCTCGGCGCGCGTGGTGCCGTGTTCCGGGTCAGCCCGTCAACGGGCACCGTCCAGCCGTGGATCCAGGGCATCATGTCCCCGACCGGTCTGGCCTTCGACGGCTCGGGCAACCTGTACATCGCTTCGCTCTTCGGCAGTGGCGTTCTCAAGGCAGCGGCTGGGACGCAGACTGCGCAGCCGTTCCTCGACAAGCCATTCACCGCCGACGTGACGGTCCAGGGGAACATGCTCTACGCGACAACCGACGTCTTCGGAGACGGGACTCTCATCTCGCAGAAGCTGACACCCTGACGCTCAAGGCGGCAAGCAGAAGCGGGCGGCGCCGGATGGCACCGCCCGCTTCTCGCGTCCTCAGGTGAGGCTTAGTCCTGGGGCTCCTCGACGCCGTCGAACTCGCCCTCGTCCTCGTAGTCGTCGTCCTCCGGCTCGTCCTTGCGGTACGGGTCGGCGTCGCCGGCCGGCTGCGCGCCCGAGGCGAGCTTTGCCACCTCGGCGTCGCGGGCCTTGGCCTCGCGCAGGAGGTCCTCGAGGTGCGAGGCGTTGACGGGGATCTCGTCGGCGACGAACTCAAGGGTCGGGGTCAGCCTGATCGTCAGGTTGCGCCCCACCTCGCGGCGGAGCACGCCCTTCTTCGCCTCGAGGAGGTCGCGCGCGCCCTGGGCCGCGGCGGTGTCACCGAGGACGGTGTAGTACACGGTCGCGTGCTGGAGGTCGTTGGTGACACGGGCGTCGGTGACGGTGATGGCCTCGGCGCGCTCGTCCTTGACAGCCTTGCGCAGGGCCTCGGCCACGACCACCTTGATGCGCTGCGCGAGCCGGGCGGCGCGTGCTGGATCGGCCATGTGGTTCTCCTTCGTGTGGTCGGGTCGGTCCGGGACATCTCCCGGGGGCACCGGGAAAAGGGGGCCCCGTGCGGGACCCCCTTCTCCTCGAGGCGACTAGGAGCGCGGCTTCTCGCGCATCTCGAACGTCTCGATGATGTCCTCGAGCTGGAGGTCGTTGAACGACCCGAGGCCGATACCGCACTCGAAGCCCTCGCGGACCTCGGTCGCGTCGTCCTTGAACCGCTTGAGCGACTCGATGGTCAGCTTGTCGCCCACCACGACGCCGTTGCGCAGCACACGCGCCTTGGCGTTGCGGCGGATCAGGCCGCTGCGGACAATCGAACCGGCGATGTTGCCGAACTTGGAGGACTTGAAGATCTCGCGCACCTCGGCGGTACCGAGCTGCACCTCCTCGTACTCCGGCTTGAGCATGCCCTTGAGGGCCAGCTCGATGTCGTCGATCGCCGCGTAGATGACCGAGTAGAAGCGCATGTCGACGCCTTCGCGGTCGGCCAGCTCGGCGACGCGCTCAGCCGGCTTGACGTTGAAGCCGATGATGATCGCGTTGTCGACCGTCGCGAGGTTGACATCGTTCTGGGTGATCGCGCCCACGCCGCGGTGGATGACCCGCAGCTGGACGTCCTCGCCCACATCGATCTTGAGCAGCGAGTCCTCGAGCGCCTCGACGGCACCGGACACGTCGCCTTTGAGGATGAGGTTGAGGGTGTCGATCTTGCCCTCGGCCACAGCCTGGTCGAAGTCCTCGAGGCTGATCCGCTTGCGGCGCTTGGCCAGCTGGGCGTTGCGCTCGGCAGCCTCACGCTTCTCGGCGATCTGGCGTGCAGTGCGCTCGTCCTCGGTCACGAGGAACGTGTCACCGGCGCGCGGCACCGAGGACAGGCCCAGGACCTGGACCGGACGCGACGGCGTCGCGGCCTCGACGGCCTCGCCGTCCTCGTCGAACATCGCACGGACGCGGCCGTGGGCCGTGCCCGCGACGATCGTGTCGCCGACGTGGAGCGTGCCGGACTGGACGAGCACGGTCGCGACGGCGCCGCGGCCCTTGTCCAGGTTCGCCTCGATGGCGACGCCGCGCGCGTCCTTGTTCGGGTTCGCACGGAGGTCCAGCGCGGCGTCTGCCGTGAGGAGGATCGCCGAGAGCAGGTCGTCGATGTGCAGGTTCTGGCGGGCCGAGACGTCGACGAACATGGTGTCGCCGCCGTACTCCTCGGGAACGAGGCCGTACTCCGTGAGCTGGCCGCGGATCTTGTCCGGGTTCGCGCCCTCCTTGTCGATCTTGTTCACCGCCACCACGATCGGCACGTTCGCGGCCTGGGCGTGGTTGAGCGCCTCGACGGTCTGCGGCATGACGCCGTCATCCGCGGCCACCACGAGCACCGCGATGTCCGTGACCTGCGCACCACGGGCACGCATAGCGGTGAACGCCTCGTGGCCCGGGGTGTCGATGAACGTCAGCTTGCGCTGCCGGTCATCGTGGTCGAAGGCGATCTGGTACGCGCCGATGTGCTGCGTGATGCCGCCGTGCTCGCCGGCCACCACGTTGGTGTTGCGGATGGCGTCGAGGAGGCGTGTCTTACCGTGGTCGACGTGGCCCATGACGGTCACGACGGCCGGACGCTTCTCGAGGTCCTCGTCGGTCTCCGCCTCGAGCTCAGCCTCGAGGTCGATGTCGAAGGACTCGAGCAGCTCGCGTTCCTCGTCCTCCGGCGACACGACCTGGATCTTGTAGCCGAGCTCCTCGCCCAGGACCGAGAACGTCTCCTCGTCGAGGGACTGCGTGGCGGTTGCCATCTCACCGAGGTGGAACAGCACCGTGACGAGCGACGCCGGGTTGGCATCGATCTTCTCGGCGAAGTCCGTGATGGACGCGCCGCGGCGCAGGCGCACGATGGTGCTGCCGTCGCCACGGGGCACCGAGACGCCGCCGAGCGACGGTGCGCTCATCTGCTCCAGTTCCTGGCGCTTCGCGCGCTTCGACTTGCGCTGCTTGCCGCGACCGGCGCCACCCTTGCCGAAGGCACCCTGGGTACCGCCGCGTCCGCGGCCGCCCTTGCCGAAGCCGCCGCCAGCGGGACCGCCGCCACCGGGGCCACCGCCGGGACGGCCCGGGCCGCGTCCGCCGGTGCCGGCGGGCCGGGCGCCCGGCTGAGGCCGGTCGGTGCGCGGGGGCATCATGCCCGGGTTAGGACGGGGACCACCGGCGCCGCCGGGACGCGGGGCGCCCGGACGGGGAGCACCCGGCCGCGGAGCGCCGGGACGGGGAGCGCCGGGGCGCGGGATGCCGGAGGTGCCGCCGGGGCGCGGTGCCGCCGGGCGGGGACCACCCGGGCGGTCGCCGTCGCGGCCGCCGCCGGGACGGGGCATGCCCTGGGACGATGCGAACGGGTTGTTGCCCGGACGGGGGGCGCGATCGCCGTCGCGCCCCTGGCGCTGCATGCCCTGGGACGACGAGAACGGGTTGTTGCCCGGACGGGGACCGCTGGGGCGGGGACCCGGGGTCGCCTTCGGACGCGACGACGGCGCGCCCTCACCGCTGCGGCCACTCGTGCCGGGGCGGGCGGGAGCGCCCGAGCGGCCGCCGGGACGCGGGCCATCTGAACCCGGGCGGGGGTCGGAAGGCGCGGGAGCGGGCCGCGGCGCGGACGGCGCGGGGCGCGAGGCCTCGGCAGGGGCCGGGCGCGGGGTCTCGGCGGGGCGGGCCGCCTCGGCGGCGCGCTGCGCAGGGGCGGGCGACGGCGCGGGGGCGGCCGGGCGGGCCGGGCCGGGCGCCGGCGCAGGGCGCGCAGGCGATGCGGGACGCGCGGACGACGACGGGCGGGTCGCCTTGTCGCCACCGGCGGGGTAGGCGTCGCGAAGCTTCTTCACGACGGGCGCCTCGATCGTCGAGGACGCAGAACGCACGAATTCGCCGAGCTCCGCGAGCTTGGCGACGGCGTCCTTAGAGGTGATACCGAGCTCCTTGGCGAGCTCGTGTACGCGGACCTTGGCCACATTTCTCCTGTCTCGGTCCGCGCCGAGCCAGGCTCGGACCGTCTACTGCTTGCTGCAGGCTCCCTCGGCGCGGGGGTGCGCCTCAGAGCCCTTTGCGGTGCGCAACAGAGTGATCATTGCTACGCACTCATGGGACGGGGACTCATCGGGTGTCCATCAGATTTCTGACCCGCTTTCAACGTGGACCTCAGGGAGGTCATCGTCCGCCCCGGCGGGTGCCGGGACGGAGGTGCCGAAGTAGTCTTCGACGGGGCGGTGGTCCACCGCGCCCCGGAAGGCACGCTGGAACGCCCGCCGTCGCAGGGCTTGCTTCAGGCAGGCCCAGTCGGGGTGCAGCCACGCACCGCGGCCGGGCAGTCGGCGGCGCGGATCCACGACCACGCGCGCGGCGTCGTCGAGGTCCTTCACCAGCCGGAGCAGTTCCGACCGGGCTGCGGTCTGGCGGCAGCCGATGCAGGTGCGCTGGGGATGGGTCGCGGCCGGCGCGTCAGTACTGGCCCTCATCCCTGCTCTCCCACCTCGGCCGGGCAGTGCCCGGCGGGGACTCTCGTCCCGCAATGCCGCCGGGCGCAGACCCGGACTCGTCTATTCTAGACCCTCCCCCCCGGGAACCGCCGAATGGCGGGCTCCCGGGCCGGGGACCTGACCTCGGACGGTCAGGACTGGGTGTCGGAGCCGATGTCGATGCGCCAGCCCGTGAGCTTCGCGGCCAGGCGGGCGTTCTGCCCTTCCTTGCCGATGGCGAGCGAGAGCTGGTAGTCGGGAACGAGCACGCGCGCAGACCTGGTGGCCTCGTCCACGATGGTCACGTTGGTGACCTTCGACGGCGAGAGCGCGTTGGCGATGAACGTCGCCGGGTCGTCGCTGTAGTCGACGATGTCGATCTTCTCGTCGTTCAGCTCGGTCATGACGGCGCGGACACGGGAGCCCATCTCGCCGATGCACGCCCCCTTGGCGTTGACGCCCGGAATGTTGGCGCGGACGGCGATCTTGGTCCGGTGGCCGGCCTCGCGGGCGATCGCGACGATTTCGACGCTGCGCTCGGCGATCTCGGGGACCTCGAGCTCGAAGAGCTTCTTGACGAGGCCCGGGTGCGAGCGCGAGAGCGTGATCGAGGGGCCCTTGAGGCCGCGGTGGACGTCCACGACGTAGGCGCGGATGCGGGACCCGTGGAGGTACTTCTCGCCGGGGACCTGCTCGGGCGGCGGCAGGACTGCCTCGACGGCGCCGAGGTTCACCTGCACCATGTTCGGGTTGTGGCCCTGCTGGATGAGGCCCGCGATGAGCTCGCCCTCGCGGCCCTTGAACTCGCCGAGGACGTTGTCGTCCTCCACATCGCGCAGGCGCTGCAGGATGACCTGCTTGGCGGTCATGGCGGCGATGCGGCCGAACCCCTCGGGGGTGTCGTCGAATTCGCCGACCGGGTTGCCCTCGTCGTCGATCTCGGTCGCCCAGATGGTCACGTGGCCGCTGCGGCGGTCCACCTCGGCGCGCGCGCGGTCGATCGCCCCGGGGGACTTGTGGTAGGCGAGCAGGAGCGCCTGCTCGATCGTGGGGATGAGCTTGTCGACGGGGATGTCGCGCTCGCGCTCCAGCAGGCGCAGCGCGCTCATGTCGATGTCCACTAGGCCTCCTCGGCGTTCTCGGTGTCAGCGTGGTCTGCGGCGCCGTCCGCGCCCGGCGCGGCGGCGTCGTCGAGGTGCGAGAACTCGATCTCCACCTTGCCGCTGCGGATCTGCTCGAAGGGAAGCCTGACCGGCTCTCCCGGCTTCGGCTTCACGCCCTTCTTCGCCGGCAGGTCGGGGACCACCACGACGCCGTCGTCCGCGACCTCGGTGAGCCTGCCGGTGACGTTCTCCCCGCCGATCACGTTCACCTTGACGAGCCGGCCGCGGGCGCGCCGCCAGTGGCGCGGTTCCGTCAGCGGCCGGCTCACACCGGGCGAGGAGACCTCGAGGTCGTAGGGGCGGGTGTCCGAATCGGGGTCGGCGTCCAGGAGCTCGGAGAGCTCGCGGGAGACCTCCGCAATCGTGTCGAGGGAGACGCCCCCTGTCTCGTCATCCGGAAGATCGACGACGATCTGGACGGTCCGGCGCTTCCCGGCCGTCTTGACGGACACGCCCTCGAGGACGAGTCGGCGGCTGAGGACGGAGGGCTCGAGCAGTTCCCGGAGCCGGGATTCCTCTCCGCTCGCATGCGGCACCGGCTCTGCCTGCGTCGGGATGCCCGGCGAGGGCAGATCGGGCTCGGACATGGGGGGTCCGCCTCCTTATAACTCAGTTGTCCTCCTAGACTATCGGTTCCCGCCGCCCGCGCGCGGCAGCTTCGCGGGGCCGTGGCATCATCGAGACCGTGAATTCCACCACCCCTGGCCCCGCCCGTCCCGACGCGCGGCGACGGAGGCGCACTGGGATGTGGCTCGCCGCGGTCGGTGTGGCCCTCGCCGTCGGGTCCGGGACGGCGCTCCTCGCGGCCCCGGGCGCCGTCCCCCCGGGCCCGACGGCGCGCGAGACCGCGCTCGCGCGCGCCGAAGCGGACGCCGCCCTCCTCGCCGCTGCCGCCGCAGGGCTGGCCGCGCCTGGCGCCGCGGCTCAGGTCGACGGCGTGCAGAAGGCCGCAGCGCGGGCCGCGCGGGTGCTGGACCTGCAGCGCGGCCTCCTCGCGGGGTCTCCGGGCCCGGCCAGTCCGACGACGCCGGCGCCCGCCGCCACGCCGCCAGCCGATGCACCTGGCCTCGCGGAGGCCCTGGACACGAGCGCACAGGCCAGGCGCCGGGATCTGGGCGGCGTCGACGGGCCGACCGCCCGGCTGCTGGCATCGCTCGCCGCGGGCCTGCAGGTCCAGGCCGAACGCCTCCGCGCGGCCGTCCGCGGAGCATCCCCGCCTGCCTCACCCCCGACGGAGCCGCCGGCCGTGCCCTCGGCGGAACCGTCGCCGTCGTCCGTCCCGTCATGCAACCGCGCGGGGGGCCCGTCCTCGGCGGGACCGTCGTCCGCGGGGGCACCCAGTGCCGGTTCGGCGCAGGGCAGCAGCGAGCTCGCGACGACGGTGCGGGCCGAGCAGGCTGCGGTGTGGACGTACACGGTCCTGGCCGCGCGGTCCGAGGGCGCCGTGCGCGCCGGGCATCTGGCCTCAGCGGCCGCGCACGCTTCGCAGGAAGACGCAGCGCGGGCCATCGCCGACGCCTCCTGCGTCCGGCCGCCGGCCGATGCGCCCGGCTTCGCCCTCGCCCCCGACGCCGCGAGCCCGGCATCGCTCGCCGCGCTCGAGGACTCGGCTGCCCAGGCGTGGTCGCAGCTGGTGGGCGCAGCTGCCCCCCAGCAGCGGGAGGCGGCTGCCGACGGACTGGCCGCGGCTGCCCGACGGCTCGCCGCGCTCGGCATCACACCCGAGGAGGAGGCCTTCCCCGGCCATGCGGAGGCACGCAGTGCGGCGTCGCGGGCGCCGCAGCCGTCCCCGGCCGCCACCCCCGGCGGCTGAGGCTAGGCTTGCTTCGCTGGCACGGCGGGGCGGCCGGTGCGACAGTGGGATCCATGAGCAGCGAATCTGTCACGCACCTCCACGCCGAGCCCCAGGGAACGGACCTTGCCGCAAAGCTCAACTGGCTGCGCGCGGGGGTCCTCGGTGCCAATGACGGCATCGTCTCGGTGGCGGCGGTGGTCGTGGGTGTCGCCGGCGCGACCGCCGAGACCGGCCCGATTCTCACCGCGGGCGCTGCGGCCGTGGTCGGCGGAGCGATCTCGATGGCCCTCGGGGAGTACGTCTCGGTGAGCAGCCAGAGCGACAGCCAGAAGCACCTCATCAAGAAGGAGACGGACGAGCTGCGCGACCAGCCCGAGGCCGAACTGGCCGAGCTCGTGTCGCTCTACCGGGCCAAGGGGCTCAGCGAGGAGACCGCCACGAGAGTCGCGCACGAGCTCACCGAGAAGGACGCCCTCCGCGCCCATCTGGACATCGAGCTCGGGATCGACCCGGACGAGATCGTGAGCCCCTGGCACGCGGCCGCCGCTTCCGCCGTCGCATTCCTCCTCGGCGCGGTCCTGCCCATGCTCTCGATCCTCTTCTTCCCCGAAGGCGTCCGCGTCCCCCTCACCTTCGTGACCGTGCTCGTGGCCCTGGCGATCACCGGCTGGGTCGGCGCGTGGATCGGCGGCGGGTCCCGGCTCCGGGCCTCCACCCGGGTCGTGCTCGGCGGCGCCCTCGCACTCGCGGCGACGTTCGGGCTCGGCAGCCTGCTCGGCGTCGCGGGCGTGGCCTAGGACCGGATCGGCTCGGCGCCCCTCGCCCCGGCCTGAGGGCCCTCAGAGCCCCTCGGTCGCGGCGAGCGCATCGCGGACCGCGGCGACCGAGACCTCGACGTCCGCACTGTCCGTGGACCAGTTGGCCACGGAGATCCGCAGCACCGCGCGGCCCTGCCAGCGCGACGCCGTCATCCACACCCTGCCGTCCTCGATCAGCCAGTCGGCCACCGCTCGGGTCCGGGCATCCGAACCGAACGCGAGCGAGACCTGGCTGAAGACCACGTTATTGAGCACCTCGGCGCCGGGGAGTTCGCCGATGCGGCGCGCGAGCTCCTGGGCGTGCGCGACCAGCCCGGTGACGAGGGCATCGACGCCCGCGCGGCCGAGCGAGCGCAGGACCGCCCACACTGTCACGCCCCGCGCTCGCCGGGAGAGCTCCGGCACCTTCTCCAGCGGGTCCCCCGGCCCGTGGTCCCCGTGCGGATCGTGCATGAGGTAGTCGCCGTGCATCCCCAGGGCGGAGCGCAGCGCGACGACGTCGCGGCACGCGACGATGCCGCAGTCGTACGGCACGTTGAGGTTCTTGTGCGCGTCCGTGCCCCACGAGTCGGCGTCGGCCACGCCCGCCGTGAGACCGCGCGTCGCGGACGACGCCGCGGCCCACAGCCCGAACGCGCCGTCGACATGGACCCACGCCCCGTGCTCCCGTGCCGCGGCGATGGCCTCGGCGAACGGGTCGAACGCCCCGGAGTGGAGGTTGCCCGCCTGGAGGCACACGATGGCCGGCCCCTCCCCCGCCGCGAGCCGCGTGCGCAGGGCCTCGGGATCGATCCGGCCCTGCCGGTCACTCGCCACGGGGATTGGTGCTCCGAGCCCGAGGAAGCGCAGGGCCATGTCCACCGTGTCGTGGCGTTCGGCTCCGACGAGGACCCGGACGGCGGGAGCGCCGGCGAGCCCGCGGACGCTGACGTCCCACCCCGCCTGCTGCAGGACGCGCCACCGGGCGGCCGCGAGGCCTGCGAAGTTGGCCATGCTCGCCCCGGTCGTGAAGCCCACGTCGGACGAGGACGGGAGGCCGAGGAGGTCCAGGACCCATCGTCCCGCGGCCTCCTCGGCCGCGGCGACGGCGGGCGTCGCGAAGCGCAGGCCGGTGTTCTGGTCCCAGGCGCTCACGAGCCAGTCGGCGGCCAGCGCCGCCGGAAGGGTCCCGCCGATCACGAAGCCGTAGAACCTCCCCGAGGCCATCGCCGTGAGCCCGGGCTCCGCGGTGGCGGCCAGTAGGTCGACGGTGGCGGCTGCGTCCAGGCCTTCCTCGGGCAGGCCGCCGCCGAACGCCTCGGCGAGACGATCCGCCGTCGTGCGCGGTGCGACGTGCCGTTGGGGGATGCCGGCGAGCCAGCTCCGTGCGTGGTGCGCCGCGCGCTCAAGGGGGGCGCTGTAGTCGTCGGGACGCAGCATGGGTGCATGCTACGCCCGCGGCCGGAGCGCTCCCAGCGTGGGTTCAGGCGAAGTTCTCGCTCCAGACGTCAAGGCCGAGCTTGACGGCCAGCGCGGCGACCACCGCGAGGAACACCCAGCGGATGAACCGGTTGCCGCGGGCCACCGCCATGCGCGCGCCCGTGTAGCCCCCGAGCATGTTCGCGGCGCCCAGAGCCAGCCCGAGGCCCCACAGGACCGCGCCGTGCGGCACGAACAGGATCAGCGCGCCGAGGTTGGTGGCCATGTTCACGATCTTGGCCTTCGCGCTCGCCTCGAGGAACGCATAGCCCATGCCGGAGACGAGCGCGATGACGAGGAACGAGCCCGTCCCGGGGCCGATGAGCCCGTCGTAGAAGCCGATTGCTGCGCCTAACCCGCATGCCGCGGCGAGGTGCCGGCGGCCCTTGAGGCGCAGGTTCGTGTACTCGCCGAGCTGCGGCCTGAACACCGTGAACAGCGCGACGGCGACGATCGCCGCGAGGATGATCGGCTTGAACACCCGGGACGGCAGCGCGGTCGCGAGCGCGGCGCCGCCGAAGGCCCCGGCGAGCGCAACGAGCGCCATGGGGATGGCGGTGGCAAGGTCAGGCCGCACGCGCCGCGCGTAGGTGAGGGCGCTCGTCGTCGTGCCGAAGATCGACCCCATCTTGTTCGTCGCAAGCGCCTGGACCGGGGTGATCCCGGGGACCGCGAGGAGGGCGGGCAGCTGGATGAGCCCGCCCCCGCCCACGACGGCGTCGACCCACCCGGCAGCGAACCCGGCGGCGACGACGAGGAGCAGGGTGAGCGGTTCGACCGCCTCGAGGCCTGAGACCACCCCGCGCGCGTCCTAGGCGCCGCGGACGGCGGCGACGACCCGGTCGACGACCTCGGCCACGGGGACGTCCTCGGCGGCGCCGGACCGGCGGTCCTTGACCTCGAGGGTTCCCGACGCGAGTCCCTTGCCGACGGCGACGATGGTCGGGACGCCGATGAGCTCGGCGTCGCCGAACTTCACGCCCGGGGATACCTTGGGCCGGTCGTCGAGGATCACCGTCAGGCCGCGGGACTCGAGCTCGGCCGTGACGCGCTCGGCCTCCGCGAAGATCTCCTCGCCGCGGCCGACCGCGACGACATGGACGTCTGCCGGGGCCACGGACCGGGGCCAGATGAGGCCCCGCTCGTCATGGTTGGACTCCGCGAGGGCAGCGACGGCACGCGTGACGCCGATGCCGTACGAGCCCATGGTCACCACGACCTGCTTGCCGTTCTGGTCCAGGACCTTCAGGTCCAGCGCCTCCGCGTACTTGCGGCCGAGCTGGAAGATGTGTCCCATCTCGATCCCCCGCGCGGTCTCAAGCGGCCCCGAGCCGTCGGGCGCCTCGTCCCCGGCGCGGACCTCGGTGCACTCGATGACGCCGTCCCAGCTGAAGTCCCGGCCTGCCACGAGCCCGTAGACGTGCTTGCCGTGCTCGTTCGCGCCGGTGATCCACGCCGTGCCGGAGACGACGCGGGGGTCCACGAGGTAGAGCAGCTTGGCCTTGCCCTCGAGGCCGAGGAGGGCGTCGTCGCGGTCGAGTCCCGGGCCGAGGTAGCCCTTGACGATGAGCGGCTGCTCCTTGAGCTGCTCGTCGTTGGCCGCCTCGATGGCGATCTCCCCGGCGATGGGGAGGAACGCGCCGATGTTCGCCTCGACGCGCTTGAGGTCCACGGCCCGGTCGCCGGGCACGCCGATGACCACGAGCTGGGTCTCGCCGGTGGGCAGCGTGACCGCCAGGACGACGTTCTTGAGCGTGTCCGCGGCGGTCCAGGGCCGCTCGGGGTTCGGGAAGATGGTCTGGGAGGCCTCGACGAGGGTGTCGATCGTGGGGGTGTCCGGGGTGTCGAGGACCTGGGCCGCCGGGGCGTCCGTGTAGTCGATCTCGGCGGGCACGACGGTCGTGACGGCCTCGACGTTCGCGGCATACCCGCCCGCGGAGCGCACGAAGGTGTCCTCGCCGATCTCGGTGGGATGGAGGAACTCCTCGCTCCTGGAGCCGCCCATCGCGCCCGCGGTCGCCTTGACCGGGATCACCTCGAGGCCCAGCCGGGAGAACACCTTCAGGTACGCCTCGCGGTGCCTGGCGTAGCTGGCGTCGAGGCCGGCGTCGTCGACGTCGAACGAGTAGGAGTCCTTCATGATGAACTCGCGGCCGCGCAGCAGGCCGGCGCGGGGACGCGCCTCGTCGCGGTACTTGTTCTGGATCTGGTAGAGCGCGAGCGGGAGGTCCTTGTACGAGGAGTACAGGTCCTTGACCAGGAGGGTGAACATCTCCTCATGGGTGGGGGCCAGCAGGTAGTCGGCCTCCTTGCGGTCCTTGAGCCGGAAGATTCCGTCGCCGTACTCGGTCCAGCGGTTCGTGGCCTCGTAGGGCTCCTTCGGCAGGAGCGCCGGGAAGTGCACCTCCTGGGACCCGATCGCGGCCATCTCCTCGCGGATCACCTGCTCCACCCTGCGCAGCACGGCCAGGCCCAGCGGGAGCCACGTGTAGATGCCCGGGGCGGCCCGGCGGATGTACCCCGCGCGCACGAGCAGCTTGTGGCTCGCGACCTCGGCGTCGGCGGGATCCTCGCGCAGGGTGCGCAGGAACAGGGTGGAGAGTCGCAGGACCACGCGGGGCATCCGTTCTCGAATCTGGCAGGAAAAGGTCAGCTACCAATGTAGCCCAGCAGCGGCCCTCTCACTTCGCGGCTTCGCGGAGCGCCGGCGCCGTGAGCACCCCGCCGGGCGTCCCACTTCTGGGGGTCACCTCCTGGGGGTCACCTCCTGGGGGTCACCTCCTGGGGGTCACCTCGGCGTCACGTCCCGCGGATGGTGGCCCAGAGTGGTGGTGCGGTCAGACGCACGACGGCGGCCGCGCGCCGTCGTGCGCCTGCGGCACCGGCGGCGACCACAGAAACTGACCTTCAGGAGGCGACCTTCAGAGGGCGGCCTCGGTGGCTCCCGGAGGAGCGGCGGCTCACTTCGGGGCAGCGACGGCGAAGACGCCGTGCGCGCCCCGGTCAGCGTCCACCATGTAGTGGCTCACGAACGGGTAGTGGCCGGCCTCAGGGAACGCGAGGTCCACGAAGCCGCCCTGGGCAGGTGCGAGGTCCATCGCCTGGGACGCGGCCGTCGGGGCGCCCCCCGCACCGGGCGCTAGGCGGTAGGCGCCTTCGGCCCAGACGGAGCTGAACTGAGCGCCGACCACGTGGAACGACGTCGCGCGGTCCGGTCCCGCGTCGAGCACCCATACCCGTACCCGCTCCCCTGCGCGCACGGCGAGCGGCGCGGCGTCGTACTGGTTCGGATACCCGTTGAACACGACCGCGTCGGGTGTGCCCGCGGTGATCTTCGCCGAGTCCGCGATGCCGCCCTGCGCACCGCGGTACTGCTCGCTCTGCACGAGCACGAACTGGCGGTCCACCGGCGGGGCGTCGGGCGGATCGATCACGACGGCGCCGAACATGCCGTTGGCGATGTGCAGGGACATCGGCATCGTGCTGCAGTGGTACATCCAGATGCCCGGCTGGGTGGCCGTGAACGTGTACGTCAGCTGCTGGCCCGGGTCGATGGTGCGCATCGGCCCGTCCGGCGCGAGCGCTCCCGCGTGGAAGTCGATCGAGTGCCCGGTGGAGGCGTCGTTCACGAGGGTGACCTCGAACCTGTCCCCCACCCTGCCGTGCAGGATCGGCCCCGGGGCGGTCCCGTTGTACGTCCACAGGGCCTGCTCGACGCCGGGGGCGACCTCCGTGACGGTGTCCCGCACCGTCAGGGTCACCTGATGGATGGTGCCGGCGGGCACCGGCGGGAGGTCGGCGGGGTACGGGGTGTGCTGCGCGGCTGAGGCGCTGGGCGGCGCGGCCGGGGCGTGCTGCATGCCGGGCACGTCCCCGGCGCCGGCCTGGGGCGCACCCGATGCGGAGGCGCCCGTCGTGTTGACCCGGAACACCATGCCCATCTGCTTGTGGCCCACCACCGAGCACCAGCCGTCGACCGACTGGGTGACGACCCCGGCGTCGAGCTCGCCGCTCTGGCCCGGGTAGACGCGCGAGGAATCCTGCCCCGTCGCGAGGACGAGGTCGTGGGCGGTGTCGTCCCGGTTCGTGAGGCGGATGACCAGCCGGTCCCCTGCGGGCACCGTCACCGTGTCCGGGACGAAGCGCATGCCGGACATCTGCACGTCCACCGTCGTCGTGTGGCCGGTGGGCACGACGGCGCCGCCCCCAGCAGCGGGCGTTCCGGTGGCGGCAGGCGTTCCGCCGGCGGCGACGGGCAGGGCGGACGGGTCGGCCGCGACCCCCGCCACGACGGCCGCCACGAGGACGGCGAGTCCGGCCGCTCCGGAGCCGAGCCGGCTCCGGAGGGAGGGGCCCGGACGGGCCGCGGGCGCGGCAGTGCGGGCCAGCACGGCGCGGAGCGCGAGCCACACGAACGCCGCGAGCGCGATGAGCCCGACGACCGCGGCTGCCACCCGGACGGTGCTCGGCACGGGAAGGAGGTAGAGGGCCAGCGCGCCGTTGGCGAGCACGGCGCGGAGCCAGGCGCCGGCGTCGAGCGTCTCCGTGCGGCGGCGGACCAGGGCCGGGCCCCCGCCCAGGACGACCGGAAGGAGGTAGGACAGCGCCCCGACAAGGACCTGCGCGGCGAAGCCTGCGGCCAGGACCGGGGTGAGGCCGCCGAGCGCGAGATGGAGGGCATCCCAGTCCCGGGCAGTGGCGCAGAGCCAGGCGAGCCTGGACAGGCCGGCCACGAGCCACACGAGGGCCGCGACCGCGGACAGCGGTGCGAAGGCCACCGGCGGCTTGCGCACCACCGCGCGTGCGAGCGGCACCAGCGACACCACGGTCCCGGCCAGGTAGACGAGCACGCCGGCCGCGGCGGCGATCCGGTTCCCTTCGAGGGCCCCGATCGCGGTGGCGGCGACCCCGGCCAGGAGGATCCAGAGGGCGCGGCGGGACACGGGCTCGGCGGAGTCCTCTGCGCGCGTGCGCAGCATCGTCGGCAGGAGCGTGACGAGGGTTCCGAGTACGCTCAGGCCCAGCCAGCCGAGGACGTTGATGGACTCGTGCGCGAGGAGGAGCCGTGCGTGGAGGTCGCCGGCCGCTTCGGTGGCCGGCAGCGCGAGCAGGGCGCCAGCCGCCGCGCCGAAGGGCAGCAGCGCGCTCGCGGCGAGGTAGTAGCGGATCGTGGAGGCGAAGCGTGAGGGGAGGGCCTTCCGGACGCGGACCAGCAGCGCTGCGCCGTGCCAGGCGGCTGCCGCGCCGACGGCTGCCGCCCCCGCGACGGCCGCCGGCCAGAGGGCGAGCACCACGCCGGCCATGGCGGCGGCCGCACCGGCGTTGAGGAGGACGAGCCGGGCCGCGAGTGCGCGGCGGGACGGGACAGGCAGGCGCAGGAGGGCCTCGGCGAAGTGCCATGAGTAGACAAGGATCGCGTTGGTGGCGGCGCCCAGGAGCGCAAGGTGCGTCAGGAGCCATCCCGAGTCCGGCACGCTCCGATGGGCGCCGGCGAGGAGGGCGACGGCGAGCAGCCACCCGAGCGTCGGAGCGTTCGCCCAGCGGTGCCACCCTGCCCGCCCGGTCCCCGGACGCTCCGGACGACGGTCGGGGGCTGCGCTGATCGACGGCGTCATGAGCCGATCCTCTCCACAGGGATCCCACGGCGCGTGGGCACCGTCCGACCCGCGCCGCGGGCGGCGGCCTTGCCGCCGTCGTGGGCTGCGGCGGAGTATGCCGCGACACCGGCGAACGCGAGCACCGCCACGATGTTGCCGACGCCGCCCCACTGCCACGCGACCGCGTCTCCGCGGGCGTCCCCGAGGGCGAGGCGCAGGACCAGGGTCGCGTGCAGGAGCAGGGCAGGGACCCACATAGCGGCACGGTACGGGAGCGGCCGCCGCAGGACCGCCGGGAGGATGACCGGCGCGTGGGCCATGATCATCGACATCGCGAAGCCGAGGAAGACGGCATGGAGGAACGCGTCGTAGGCCGCCCCTGCCGGCGGACCGGGCACGAGGAGGCACACGGCCGCAGCCACCGCGAGCCACGCGTAGCCGGCCAGGAGGCAGGCGGCCACGAAGCGCGGCAGGCCGGTCGAGCGGATGGTGGCGCGGGCGACGTCGTACGCCACGAGCCAGCCGGCGAGGCCGAGCAGGGCGGCGCCGAAGAGCGGGTAGCCCGCCGCCGGCCACAGTAGCGTTGCCGGGCACAGCACCACGAGGGCCGACGCCGCAAAGACGAGGAGCGGCTCGGCCCACCGGCCGCGGATCCTCACGCGCGCCAGCTCGAGCCGCTCCCCCGCGATCGTGGCGAGCACGAAGGCGGCGAGCCACGGCACGACGGCGGCGACCGGGACGCCCGCTGCCAGGAGACCGGCCGCACCCGCGGCAACGACGGCGCCCAACGCCTGCACGAGCACAGCGGGGTCGCGCTGGCGCCGCCACAGCGGGACGTAGACAAGGGCGAACAGCACCGCACCCGCAAGCACGACGACGCGCGGCAGCCCCTGCGGGAGGCCCCATTCAGGCGCGGCGAGCTGCGCGAGCGCCCCGAGACCGAGGAGCGCCGGGGCCGCGTACCCCCACGGGCGGCGCAGCGCGACCGCCCGCTCCAGCGCGATGAGCGTCCCTACGAACCCGAACACCATGAGGGCCCCGTGGGACGCGGGCAGGGCGGGGGTCCCGGGTCCCCCGACGGGAGCGGGCAGCCCCAGCAGGACGAGCGCCGCGTCGAGGCCCGCGGCCAGCGATGCCCCGCCAGCGACGAGGAGGAGCGCCCGCGGCCAGATGCGGGTGCGCGGACGGTCGGTGGGGTGCGGCGGAGGCGCTGTGCTCTGCAGCGCCCGCGCCGTGCTCTGCAGCGCCCGTGCCGCGCCCTGCAGCGCCCGCGCTGTGCTCTGCAGCGCCCGCGCTGCCCGGGCAGTCACCGCCGTCCGATCGTGAGGAGGCACGCGCCCGGCTCCGCGAAGGGCTCGAGCCGCGAGGCGAGGTCGGGGTGGCCGAGCAGCCGCAGCGACTCGTCGACCAGGCCGGCGTGCACAGCACACACGACGCCGGGCTCGTCCTTGGCGGCGGCGAGGAGGGGACATGAGACGAGGCGGACAGTCTCGGACTCGTTTAGCGCGCCGGCCTGCCCCGACGCGGCCTCGCGCACAGGCTCGCGGGCCTGCTCGGGCCGGGGCTCGACGCCGAACCCGAGGTCGTCGAGCTCGGCGAGCACGCGGCGTCGTGCGTCCGGGGCCGAGGCGGGCGCAGGCGCGGGACCGAGGCTGCGGCGGGCCCAGCGTCGGCCGGCGTCCTCGCCGGCGGCGACCGGGTCGGGAGCCAGCCGGGCGACCTCCGCCGCGAGGACTCCTGCGAGGCCGGCGTAGCCCTCCGTGCGGGATTCGGGCTCGAGGGCGAGGTAGTGCTTCGCTGGCCGCCCGCGCTTCCCCTGACCCCGCTGCGGCGCCGGGCCGTCGACGACGGCGGCCAGCCCCGCGCCCACGAGCGCTTCGAGGTGCTCGCGCACGGTGTTGGGGTGCTGGTCGGTCGCCCGCACAAGGTCCTCGACGGTGCACGGGCCGCCCTGGGCGCGGATGAGGTCCAGGAGTGCGGCGCGCGCGGCGGAGAGGGGTGTCGCGGGGCCGGGAGGCGCCGGCCGGGGACCGAGACTATTTTCCACGGAATTCATTGTAGTAAAGTCTGGGGCACAGGACGTCACCGCGAAAGGACCGCCATGGACACCCAGCGCCAGCCCCTCACCCTGACCCCCACGTCGTCGTGCGCGTGCGGAGAGCACGACGGCGAGGGCTTCCCCGAGCTCGACGTCCGCCTGATTCCCCACGCCATCCGTCACGCGACGATCTTCGGCGCGCTGGACTCGCTGGCCGTGGGGGCGGGGCTCGTGATCGTCGCCAGCCACAACCCGCTGCCCCTGCTGGCCCAGGTGCAGCAGCGGTACCGCGAGGGCGCGTTCGAGGCGTCCTACCTCACGGAGGGGCCGGAGGAGTGGAAGGTGCAGTTCCGCCGGGAGGCCTGACCACCCCTCGGTCTCGGGTACGGCAAATCCGCGCCCTGACGCTCTCGGGTACGCCAGATCCGCGCCCTGACGCTCTCGGGTACGCGAGAACCGCTGTCTGACGCTCTCGGGTACGCCAAATCCGCTCATTGTGCATGCGGCGGGCCAGAGCCGTGGGTCGACGGGCCTTCGGGCCGCGAATTCGCGTACCCGAGACGGCGACGGCGCGCATTTCGCGTACCCGAGACGGCGACGGCGCGCATTTCGCGTACCCGAAACGGAAGGGGGGTGGATTGACGGCGCCCGGCCCCGGACCTACCCTCAATTCATCACGTGATGAATTGAGCGTCTTCGTCCCCTCGGGAGCCAGCCATGCCGCACGTCCCGTCCCACGCCGCCCCCACCGCTCCGGCGATCGAGGCCGATTCCCTCTCCGTCCGCATCCGCCGCTCGCCGATCCTCCACGACCTCGGATTCACGGTTCCCACCGGCCGCATCACGGGGCTCCTCGGGCCCTCGGGCAGCGGCAAGAGCACGCTCATGCGCTCGATCGTCGGGGTCCAGAGGATCGCCCGCGGAACCCTCACCGTCCTCGGCCGGCCGGCGGGGACGGCCTCCCTCCGGCGCGAGGTCGGGTACATGACCCAGGACGCGAGCGTCTACCGCGACCTGACCGTCCTCGACAACGTCCGCTACTTCGGCGCCCTCCACGGACGCTCGGCGGCGGACGCGCGGGAGGCGGTCGCCGCCGTCGGGCTCGCCGACCTCGCCAAGCGCAAGGCCGCGGACCTCTCCGGCGGCCAGTTCAGTAGGGTGTCCCTCGCGTGCGCGCTGGTCGGCGACCCGACGCTGCTCGTGCTCGACGAGCCCACGGTGGGGCTCGACCCCGTGCTCCGCGTGGACCTCTGGGACCGCTTCCGGGCGCTCGCGGACCGCGGTGCCACGCTCGTCGTCTCGAGCCACGTCATGGAGGAGGCGAGCCGCTGCGACTCGCTCCTCCTCCTGCGCGAGGGACGGCTCCTGGCGCAGCTCACCCCCGACGCCCTGCGCGAGCGGGGCGGGAGCGAGGACCTTGAACAGGCCTTCCTCGGCATCATCCGCGCCGACCTCGAACGGCAGGCCGCCGGGCTCCCGGCCAGGACGAAGGAGCATGCAGCATGAATCCCCGGATGCTCGGCGCGACGGCCGCCCGGGTCCTGACCCAGCTCCGCCACGACCACCGGAGCATCGCCATGATCCTGGTGGTGCCATCGGTCCTCCTCGCTGTCGTGTACTGGCTCTTCGAGAACGAGGCCCTGCCGCCCGGGGCCCCCCGCACGTTCGACCGCGTGGGCCTCATCATGCTCGCGATCTTCCCCTTCGTGATCATGTTCCTCATCACGTCCATCACGATGCTCCGCGAGCGCACGACCGGCACCCTCGAACGGCTCATGACCACCCCGATCCACCAGGCCGACCTCCTGTTCGGCTACGGCATCGCGTTCTCGGTCATGGCCGCCCTCCAGTCGGCGATCGCCACCGGCGTGGCCTACTGGGTGTTCAACCTCGACATCCGGGGCAACGGCGGCTACGTGGTGCTGGTCGCCGTCGTGAATGCCGTGCTCGGGGTGGCGCTGGGCCTGTTCTGCAGCGCGTTCGCGCGCACCGAGTTCCAGGCGGTCCAGTTCATGCCCGTCGTCGTGATCCCGCAGATCCTCCTGTGCGGGCTGTTCGTCGCGCGGGACCACATGAACGACGTCTTCCACGCGCTCTCCGACTGGATGCCCCTGAGCTACTCGGTCGATGCGCTCCAGGAGATCGCGAAGAACGCGGACGCCACGGATGCGATGTGGCGCGACTTCGGGATCATGGGCGCGATCGTCCTGGGACTGCTCGCCCTGGCCTCGTTCACGCTCCCGCGGAAGAGCTCGTGACACCGCTCCGGCGTGGCAGGCCCGACGACGGAGGCGACCGCCGCGCCCGGATCGTCGCCAGCGCGACGCGGCTGTTCGCCGACGAGGGCTTCGACGCGGTCAGCCTGCGGCAGGTGGCCCGTGACGCCGGCGTGGACCCCGCGCTGGTCCACCACTACTTCTCCGGCAAGGACGAGCTGTTCGCCGCGTCGGTCGAGCTCCCCGCCGACCCCGACGACGTCCTCGCCGGCATGGCCTCCCTCGCGGCGCAGGACCGGGGCACAGCGCTCCTGAGTGCGATCGCCAGACTCTGGGAGGGGCCGCAGCGCCACGCCCTCGCGGCGTTCGTGCGAGGGTCACTGGGCTCGCGCGCCCGCACGGCGGCGGTGCGCGAGGTGTTCCGGGCGCGGATCATGCCGCGCGTGCTCGAAGGGCTGGAGGGCCCCCGGGAGGAGCTCGAGCTCCGCGCGACCCTGGCCGCCACCCAGGTCATGGGGTTCATCCTGCTCCGGTACGTCGTGCAGCTTGAGCCGCTCGCCTCCCTCCCGCGGGAGCAGGCCGTCGCCCTCGTGGCCCCCGCGCTGCAGCGATACCTCACAGGCGAGCTCGCGGAACCGGATACCGGCCCCGGCCGCTAGAGGGGCAGCCGGTCCAGCGCCATGTCGGCGTAGGCACGCACCGTCGCCGCAGCGTCCTCGGGGCGCGTGTCCACCAGGAGCACCTCCACGGCCACGGTGCCCTTCGCCGCGACGGCCCGCACGATGCTGCGCTCCTGCGGAGTGCTTCCTTCGGTGGGATCCGGGACCTGCGCGGTGGAGATGACCATGACCGCGTGCGGTGCATCCGCGGCGGGGTCGGCGGCGCGGACCACGACGGGGACGCGCTGGCCGCCCAGCGCCGCGTCGTAGCGCGCGCACGACGCCGCGAGGGCGCCGAGCGCTGTCACGGTCGCCGCCGCGGCGTCGGGCGAGGCGTGGCTGGCGAAGCCGATGGCGGTCGTCTGCGCCCGCGCGTCGGAGGGCGCGACGATGAGGGCGGCGGAGGCCTTGTCGAGCCCGGTGAGGGTCGCCGGCGTCGTGAGTGCGGCGCACGACGCCGGCCCCGCACCGGTGAGCGGCGAAGGCACCGCCCGCTCCCCCTGCGCCGCGAGCTGGCCCTGGTCCAGCACGGATCCCCCGAGCCGCAGCGCTGTCCTGGTCTCGGCCGCGGCCGTGACCAGTTCCTGCGCGCTGAACGACCGCTGGGTGCCGGAGGCGTTGAGGCCGGGGCGGCCCTCGCCGCCGGGCGGCGGCACCGCGAGCCCGGGCCGGCATCCGGCCAGGGCCAGGACGGCCGCGGCGAGAAGCATGACAGTCCGCCCCGCCGGCCGGCTCGCGCGCGCAGTGCGGCCGGTCCGGGCGCGGCTCATCGGTGGCATGGGCATGCTGTTTCCCCCCAGGTGCAAGTCGTGCCGGCGCGGGTCGATCAGAAGAGGACCGTGGCGAAGGTCCCCACCTGCTCGAAGCCGACCTTGCGGTAGGCCGCACGGGCGCGGTGGTTGTAGTCGTTGACGTACAGGCTCACGATCGGCGCGATGGCCCTGGCATGCTCGACGATGGCCGCCATCCCCCCGTGGCTCAGGCCCGTGCCGCGGTGCCGGGGATCGACCCAGACGCCCTGGACCTGGGTGGCGGCGGAGGAGACGGACCCGAGCTCCGCCTTGAACACGACCTCGCCCCGCTCGCCGAACCGCGCGAACGAGTGCCCCGCGGCGATGAGCTGGCGGACGCGGCGGTAGTAGTTCTCGCTCCCGCCGGCCACCGGCGAGTACCCGACCTCCTCCTCGAACATCGACACGCACGCGGGGGCGAGGACGTCGAAGTCGGCCTCGGTCGTGACCCGCACGAGGGGGTCGACGGGCACGGCCGGCGGCCCGTCGAGGGCGAGGAGCGGCTGGTCGGGGCGCACGTCGCGGGCGGGAGCGCCGTCGAGCGCCGAGAAGATCGCGAGCGTCGCCTCGGCGGGCCCGAAGATGGACGCGAAGCGGCGGTGCGAGCCGCGGATGGCCTGGGCGTACGTGGGCGCGAGCGCCGGCGCGACCTCGACGGGGACGATGTTGGCGCCCAGCCAGCAGGCGCTCGTGAGCCGCCCGTCGCCGTCGAACGCGCCGACGATCTCCGCGCCGCTGCCCATGGCTGCAGCGGAGCCGGTCGCATCCAGGTGGGCGGCGACGAACACGTTGGCCACCGGGTCCGCCGAGACGAGCTCCGCGAGCGCCGGGGTGTCCTCGTGCACGAGCCGCCGCACCTGGGGCGCGGCGCTGCGGCTACGAGACGGTGACCACGGGGCCGCCCTGGACAGCATCTTCGCCATCGGCCTCCCCCATCTCCTCCGCGATCTTCATCGCCTCTTCGATCAGGGTCTCGACGATGTCCGCCTCGGCCACGGTCTTGATGACCTGGCCCTTGACGAAGATCTGCCCCTTGCCGTTCCCCGACGCGACGCCGAGGTCCGCCTCGCGCGCCTCGCCCGGGCCGTTCACGACGCAGCCCATGACGGCCACGCGCAGCGGGACCTCCATGCCCTCAAGGCCTGAGGTGACCTCCTCGGCGAGCTTGTACACGTCCACCTGGGCGCGGCCGCACGAGGGGCACGAGACGATCTCGAGCTTGCGCGGGCGCAGGTTCAGGGACTGCAGGATCTGGATGCCGACCTTGACCTCCTCGACCGGAGGAGCCGAGAGGGAGACACGGATCGTGTCGCCGATGCCCTTCGACAGGAGCGCACCGAACGCGGTCGCGGACTTGATGGTCCCCTGGAACGCGGGCCCCGCCTCGGTCACGCCGAGGTGGAGCGGCCAGTCGCCGCGCTCGGCGAGCATCTCGTACGCGCGCACCATCACCACGGGGTCGTTGTGCTTGACGGAGATCTTGAAGTCGTGGAAGTCGTGCTCCTCGAAGAGGCTCGCCTCCCACAGCGCGCTCTCGACGAGGGCCTCCGGGGTCGCCTTGCCGTACTTCTGCAGCAGGCGCGGGTCGAGGGAGCCCGCGTTGACGCCGATGCGCAGGGAGGTCCCGTGGTCCTTCGCGGCCTGGGCGATCTCCTTGACCTGGTCGTCGAACTTGCGGATGTTGCCCGGGTTCACGCGGACTCCCGCGCAGCCGGCCTCGATCGCGGCGAAGACGTACTTCGGCTGGAAGTGGATGTCGGCGATGACGGGGATCTGCGACTTCTTCGCGATGATCGGCAGCGCCTCGGCGTCGTCGGCGGAGGGGCACGCCACGCGGACGATGTCGCAGCCGGCCGCCGTCAGCTCGGCGATCTGCTGGAGCGTGGCGTTGATGTCGGTCGTGGGCGTCGTCGTCATGGACTGGACGCTGACCGGGGACTCGGAGCCGACGCCCACCGAGCCCACCCTGATCTGGCGGGTCGGGCGCCTCGGGGCGAGGACAGGTGGCGGTGCGGCTGGCATTCCGAGGCTGACCGAGGTCACTGGGTGGCTCCTTCGAGGTGCTTCAGGATGGGTGCGGGGGCTCAGGCGGCCGCGGACTCGGCCAGGAGGCCGATGATGGGGTTCCACTCCGTCGCGGTCTTCTCGGCGACGAGCCCCGCAATGGGGTCCTGCGCGAGGAGGGCGTCGAGGGACCCTCGGTCCTCGGCGCGGAAGACGATCAGCGCGCTCGACCCGTCGGCCAGCGGTCCGCTCGCGAGGACGGTGCCCTCGTCCGCGAGCCCGCTCAGCCACGCGCGGTGGGCGGGGCGGACTTCGGCGATGCGCTCATCGGCGCCGGACTCGTAGCGGTATTCGACGGCGAAGACAGTCATGGGTCCAGCCTATCCCTCCTCGGGCCGGCGGCCGTCCTCAGCCGAACAGCTTCACGGGTTTGACGATGTCCGCGTAGATGAGCAGGACGCTCATCGCGATCAGCACGCTGGCCACGGCGTAGGTCAGCGGCAGGAGCTTCGCGATGTCGAACGGCCCGGGGTCGGGGCGCTTCCGCCAGGCGGCCACGCGCCGTCGTGCGCCCTCGTAGAGCGCGCCGGCGACGTGCCCGCCGTCGAGCGGCAGGAGCGGGACCAGGTTGAACACCGCGAGGGCGAGGTTGACGCCGGCGAGGATGCCGACGAGCGTCCCGATCCGGGCCTCGAGCGGCACCTCCTCCATGGCCGCCACCTCGCCCGCGACACGGCCGACGCCGACCACGCTGATCGGGCCGTTCGGGTCCCGCTCCTCGGGACCGAAGGCCGCCTGGGCGACGGCGACGACGCGCGCCGGGAGGTTGACGACGACGCCGGTCACCTGGGCGATGTTCTCGCCGACGGTGGGCAGGACGGTGGTAGCAGGCTGCGGGGTGAGCTCCTGGCGGGGAGCGATGCCGAGGAAGCCCGCCTGCGTGGTCTGGTACGAGCCGTCGGCGTTCTTGACCGGCTTGCCGTCCGTGCCGAGCACCGGGCGCTCGTTGAGCACCGGAGTGACCGTCGCGGCGACCTCGGCGTCGCCCCGCTTGAGGGTGACGGCGACCTCCCGCCCGGCGGAGGCGCGGATCCAGGCGGTGAGCTGGTCCCACCCCGTGACCGTGCGGCCGTCGAACGTGAGCACGGTGTCGCCCGGCTGGAAGCCCGCCGCCGCGGCCGGGGTCTTCGTGCAGGTGGACTGGTCCACGTTCTGCTGGTCGCTGCCCTCGGCCACCATGCAGGCCGAGACGCCGGCGACCTGGGTTGTGGGCTGGGGCGTGCCGAAGCCCATGAGCAGGATCGCGGTGAAGATGACGCCCAGGACGATGTTCATCGCCGGGCCGCCGAGCATGATGATGATCTTCTTCCAGACCGGCAGCTGGTAGAAGAGCCTCCCGTGGTCCTCGGGACGGACCTCCTCGTGGGCCGCGTCCCGCGCCGCCTCCGCGAGGCCCTGGAACATGCCCGTGCTCGAGGACCGCACTGACCCGTCCCGCCGGTTGGGCGGGTACATGCCGACCATCGCCACGTAGCCGCCGAGCGGGAGCGCCTTGATCCCGTACTCGGTCTCACCCCGCTTCCTCGAGAAGACGGTGGGCCCGAAGCCGATCATGTAGCGGGTCACGCGGACGTTGAACAGCTTGGCGGGCAGCAGGTGCCCCACCTCGTGCAGGGCGATCGAGGCGGCGATGCCGAGCGCGACGAACAGGACGCCGAGGATGAAGAGGACGACAGGGGTCACGGACACATCTCCTTAGTTCCGTGTTCCCAAACGCTCGTGGGCCCGCGCGCGTGCCCACTCCTCCGCCGCGAGGACGGAATCCACAGAGAGCTCGGAGGAGCCACTGTGCTCGGCGAGCACGGTCTCGACCGTCGCGACGATGTCGGTGAACCGGATGCGGCCGGCGTGGAAGGCCTCGACGGCCTCCTCGTTGGCCGCGTTGAAGACCGCCGGGAAGGTGCTGCCCCGCTCCGCGGCGTCGCGGGCGATCGCCACGGCGGGGAAGGCCACCTCGTCGAGCGGCTCGAACGTCCACGCGGAGGGGGACGTGAAGTCGCAGGGCGCGGCTGCGTGCGGGACGCGCTCGGGCCAGCCGAGCCCGAGGGCGATCGGCAGGCGCATGTCCGGCGGCGAGGCCTGGGCGATGATCGAGCCGTCGGCGAACTGCACCATCGAGTGCACGATCGACTGGGGGTGCACGACGACGTCGATCGCCTCGAGCGGCACCCCGAACAGCAGGTGCGCCTCGATGAGCTCGAGGCCCTTGTTCACGAGGGTCGCCGAGTTCGTCGTGACGACGCGTCCCATGCTCCACGTGGGGTGGTCGAGCGCCTCGGCGGGGGTCACGCCGTCGAGCTCGGCCCGGCTGCGCCCGCGGAACGGGCCGCCCGAGGCGGTGAGGATGAGCCGCTCCACCTCGTCGCGGCGCCCGGACCGCAGGCACTGGGCGATCGCCGAGTGCTCGGAGTCGACGGGGACGATCTGGCCGGGTCCGGCAGCGCCCGTGACGAGCGCGCCGCCGACGATGAGGCTCTCCTTGTTCGCCAGCGCGAGGGTGGCGCCGGAGCGCAGCGCCGCGAGCGTCGGCGCGAGGCCGATGCTCCCGGTGATGCCGTTGAGCACGACGTCGGCGGGGCCGCTCGCGCCGTTCCATGCGGCGATGCGGGTGGCCGCGCCGGGGCCGGTGAACAGCTCGGGATCGTAGCCACCGACCCCGCGCATGTCGGCGGCCTCCTCGATCGCGACGCGCAGCTCGTCCGCGCTGCCCACCGCGATGCCGACGGCCTCCGCGCGGGTGTGGACCGCCTGGCGGGCGATCGCGTCGATGCTGGCGCCCCCGGCTGCGAGCGCGGTGACGCGGAAGCGGTGGGGCGCGTTGTCGATGACCTCGATCGCCTGGGTCCCGATGCTTCCGGTCGAGCCGAGGAGGATGACCGAACGCTGTGCCTCGGGTGAGGCGGGCGTGCGCTGCTCGGCGCCGGGATTCTGCATGTGCCCAGTATCCCCGCTGGCCGAGGCCGCGGCGAAACTACAGCCGGGCGGCGCCGTTGGCGATCGCCATCGCCGCGCCCGCGTAGGCGATGCCGACGACGGCGCGGCGCACCGCATGCCCGGGCAGCCGGTGGGCAAGCAGGTCCCCCACCGCGATCCCGGCGAGCATGCACGCCAGCACCGCCCCCCACTGCCACGCCTCGAGGGCGGGCCAGTGCCAGCCGGTGGCGAAGGCCTTCGAGACGATCGAGGTGGTGCCAGTGGTGAGGAAGAAGGGCTGGAGCGTGGCGCTGAAGCGGCGCTGGTCCCAGCGGCTCAGGACGGCGTAGGCCGTCACCGCCGGGCCTCCGACCGCCGCGGCCGCATTCATCAGCCCGGACGCGAACCCGCATCCGGCCATGACCCCCAGCCCGTCGATCCGGCGTCTGGCCCGCGCCACGAGCTGCGAGGCCACGAGGGCGGCGATCAGCGTGATCCCGATCCCCATTTCGAGGGGGGCCGCCGGAACGCGGCTCGCGAGCAGGGCACCGAGGGCGATGCCCGCGAAGCCCGGGACGATGAGCCCCACGTAGCGGCCCCACTCCACGTCGCGCCGGACGCGGGCGAGGATGAGCGCCGAGGACGCGGCCCCGCACGCGTTGACGATCATGACCCCGTCGAGCGGGCCGAGCAGGACCACGAGCACGGGCGAGACCATGAGGCCGAAGCCGAGGCCGGCCACCCGCTGGGCCATCGCCCCCACCACGACGGCCAGGAGGACGAGGGCGAACACCCCTCGATTCTAGGGCGGCCGCCGCGGGCGGTTGCATATTCCTCGTAACGGAATATGGGTTACAAAAACCGGAAGCGGTGGCTGGTGGATGGCGTCAAAGCCGGCACAAAGCCGTCAGCCTTAGGCCTGTATATCGGGTTCGTTGATGTTCTCAACGATTCCGTTCTAGGGAATGTCCGTCAAAAGTATCGGAACACACGCGCGCGAGTGATTACAGTCACTCTGAACGAGGCCCGAGCCTCAGTCCCGAACTCACCTCAAGGAACTCACCGTGGACGTTCTCTCCGATATCCGCCGGTCCCCCATGGGCCGGTTCCAGGTCGTGGCAGTCAGCATCGCCCTCGTCCTGATCCTCATCGACGGATTCGATGTGGCTGTCATGTCCTATGCGGCGCCCGCCATCTCGCGGGAATGGCACATCGACCCGGTGATGCTGGGCTACCTGCTCAGCGCGAGCCTGTTCGGCATGGCGGCGGGCTCCATCCTCCTGACCCCGCTGGCGGACCGCATCGGGCGGCGCCCGCTCACGCTCATCTCGATGGCCGTCATCAGCGTCGGGATGGTCCTCTCCGTCGTCGCGGCCGACGCCGGCCAGCTCCTCGCGTTCCGCGTCCTCACAGGGCTCGGGGTCGGCGGCATGATGGCCAACCTGAACGTGCTGGTCTCCGAGTACGCCTCCGACCGGCGGCGCGGCCCCATCATCGGCATCTACGCGGCCGGCTACCCGATCGGCGCGACCATCGGCGGCCTCGCCGCAGGCCCCCTCATCCCGGCCTTCGGATGGCACTCCGCCTTCCTGGTGGGCGCAGTCCTGAGCGTCGCCATGCTCGTCGCCTCCGCCGTCTGGCTCCCCGAGTCGCTCGACTTCCTGCTGGTCCGCCGCCCGGCCAACGCCCTCGGCCGCGCCAACGCCATCCTCGCCCGCATGGGGCGCCCCGCCCTGGCAGAGCTGCCGTCCATGGCCTCCGGCGCGCCGGTGCGCGGCAACGCGGCCGTCCGCGAGGTCCTCGGCACGGAGAAGCTGTTCCGCACCGTGATGCTCTGGATCGGCTACGCCTTCCTCGTCGCCGCGTACTACTTCGCGAACACCTGGACTCCGAAGATCATGGCCGGCGTCTCGGGCAACGACTCCCTCGGCGTGACCGTGGGCACCGTAGCGAACTTCGGCGGCATCCTCGGCTGCTTCATCTTCAGCGCGCTCGCGATCCGCTACCGCAGCAACCGACTCCTCGCCGGGTCCCTTGTCGCCGCAGGGGCCGCCTACGTGGTCTTCGGCCTCGCCTTCAGCCAGGTCGCGCTCGCCGTGGCGCTCGCCGTCCTCCTCGGCATCCTCACGACGGCGGGCATCGCCGGGTTCTACGCCATTGCCCCGGGCGTCTACTCGGCAGGCGCCCGCGCCACCGGACTCGGCTGGATGATCGGACTCGGGCGGCTCATCTCCATCGTCGCCCCGATCCTCGTCGGCTACCTCATCTCGGGAGGCTGGGCCCCGCAGAACATCTTCTTCCTGTTCGCCCTCCCCCTGCTCGGCGCCGCCGCCGCCGTCGTCGCACTGGGCGTCTCGCTTCGCCGCGCCGACGCAGGCCGCGCGCGCGAACCCCAGCCGACGGACGCCGTCGCCCGCTGACGGCGTCTCCGCCGCCATCTCCCAGCCACCACCACGCACACAGAACTGGACTCAAGGAACGCCATGTCGCTCTCCCGCACCCCCACCGGCACGCTGCTCCGCCCCGCTCCGGCCCGCAGCGAATGGAACCAGCACCGCCTGGGACGGTTCCTCGAAGGAGTCGAGGCGCGAATCGGCGAACGCTTCGACGACTACGAGGCGGCATGGCGGTGGTCCGTGGAGAACCTCGACGAGTTCTGGCAGTCGGTGTGGGACGAGTGCGGCCTCGTGGCGCACACCCCGTTCAGCGCGATCCTCGGCGACCGCTCGATGCCCGGAGCCGAATGGCTCCCGGGGGCAAGGCTGAACTACGCCGAGCACATTGCCCGTTCCCTGGCCGAGCGTCCCGACGCCGTCCGGCTCCTCTCCCGCAGCCAGACCACCGGCAGCACGGACTGGACGGGCGCGCGCCTGCTGGAGGAGATCGGCCGGATCCAGCGCGGCCTCGTCGCCCTCGGGGTCCGCGCGGGCGACCGGGTCGCGGGCTACATCCCGAACATCCCCGAGGCCGTCGCGGCCTACCTTGCCGCGGCTGGGCTGGGTGCGGCGTGGTGCTCAGTGCCGCCGGAGATGGGTGCCCGCAGCGCACTGGACCGTCTCGCGCAGCTCGAGCCGAAGGTGCTCATCGCCGTCGACGGCTACCGGTGGGGCAAGCGTGACGTGAGCCGCGCAGATGAGCTCGCGCGCCTCGCCGAGGGCCTCCCCGGGACCCAGACCGTGTTCCTGCCGTACCTCGATCCGGACGCCGAGGCGCCGGCGGGTGCCCTCGCCTACCGGGACTTCACCGCGGAGGCCGCGGAGCCGGAGTTCGTGCCCCTTCCGTTCGCGCAGCCGCTCGTCGTCCTGTTCTCCTCGGGAACCACCGGCAAGCCCAAGGCCATCGTGCACACCCACGGGGGCTTCCTGCTCGAGCACTCCAAGGCGGTGCACCTGCACTTCGGCCTCGACGCGACGGACCGCGCCTTCTGGTTCAGCACGACCGGCTGGATGGTGTGGAACCTCAGCGTGTCGACCCTGCTCACCGGGGCGTCGCTCGTCATCGAGGACGGCGACCCGAACTGGCCCTCGCCCGACGGCGAGTGGTCCCAATGGGCGATCGCCGCCGAGACGGAGGCAACCTACTTCGTCACCGGGTCCGCCTACCTGGCCGCCTGCGCCCACGCCGGGCTCCGCCCCGGGGCCACGTGGGACCTGAGCCGGATCCGCGAGATCCAGTGCTCCGGGTCGCCGCTGTCCGCAGACGTCGCCGGGTGGGTCTACGCCGAGGTTGGACAGGACCTGCTGCTGGCGCCCACCTCGGGCGGCACCGACATCTGCGGAGCCTTCATCGGCGCCTCGCCGCTCACCGCGGTCCACGCCGGCGAGATGGCCTGCCGGCCCCTCGGCGTGGCGGTCGACTCGTGGGACGCCGACGGCCGCCCAGTGAGGGAGCAGCCGGGCGAGCTGGTCTGCACCCAGCCGATGCCCTCGATGCCCGCGTTCTTCTGGGGCGACGCCGACGGGGAGCGCTACCGCAGCAGCTACTTCGGCGTGTACCCAGGGGCATGGAGGCACGGCGACTGGCTCGTGGGCACCGAGCGTGGCACGTGGGTCATCACCGGCCGCTCGGACGCGACCCTCAACCGCGGCGGCGTGCGCCTCGGGACGGCGGAGTTCTACGAGGCCCTCGACCCCGTCCCGGGCCTGGCGGACACGATGGTCCTTCATTTCGAGGACGACGGCGGCATGGGCAAGCTCGTGCTCATCGCCCAGACCGAGGCCAGCGTGGACGACGCCGCGTGGCCGGCCCTCGAGGCACGCATCCGCACCGTGCTGCGCACCGAGCTCTCGCCGAGGCACGTGCCCGACGTGGTCGTCCGCGTCCCTGCGCTCCCCAGGACGGCGACCGGCAAGAAGCTCGAGATACCGCTCAAGCGGATGGTCCAGGGGGCTGAGGCAGGCACCGCGTTCGACAGCGGTGCGGCCGTCGGTGCGGCCGGACTGGAAGAGACGGTGGGGCGGATCCAGGCGGTCCTGGCGCAGGCGTGACCGTCTAGCCCTCTGCCGCGGCCCGCCTGAGGCTCTCGGCGAGGGCCTCGGCGGCGTCGTGGAGCGCCGCGACGATCGGCGCGGTCTCCTCGCGGCGGAAGCGCACCGACGGGACCGCGGCCGTGAGCGCGGCGACGGTCTTCCCGTCCGGGCCGTTCACGGCGACCCCGAGGCCGCGCACGCCCTGTTCGGTCTCCTCGATGCTCGTGCCGTAGCCGACCCTGCGGACGGTGGCCAGATTGCGCTTGAGCGCCGTGAGCGTGGTGAAGCGTGCCGTGGGCCACGGCGTCAGGCCCCCGCGGTAGAGGGCCTCCAGCTCCGGGTTGGCGATCTCCGCCAGGATCGCCTTGCCTCCCGCGGAGCAGTACGCGGGCATGAGGTCGTTGCGCCGCGCACCGATCCGCAGGTTCCGGTCGGTGGCCTCGACGCCGTCGAGGAAGCGCACGCTGTTGCCGCTCAGCACCATGACCTGGACAGTCTCATGGATGCGCGCGCCGAGCTCCTGGAGCACGGGCAGGGCGAGATGCCGAAGGGTCTCGTGAGGGACCTCCGCCGGCCGGCCGACGAAGACGGGACCGGCCGTGTAGGACCGGTCCCTCTCCTGGACCGCGAAGCCGCGGTGCACGAGCGCGTTCAGGAGCCTGTGCGCGGTCGACGGCGCGACATCCAGGAGCTGCGCGGCGCCGGCCACGGTCAGCGGCTCCCCCGCGCGGAGCGCCAGCGCGAGCCGCAGCGCACGGTCGACCGATTCGACGGGCGACGCTCCCGCCGGGGACTTCGCGTTCACAGGTTCCTCCGCCATGGTTCTCCAGTGACCCTAGCCCACGGTGGCCGGGGAGCCAGCCTCCGGTGACCGCGTTCCCAGGGCGTCCTCGACGTAACGGCCGGGCCTGGCCATGATGACGGCGCCGAGGGCCATGGGCACGAATGTCGCCACATACACCCACAGCGGCGCGGCCCAGCCGCCGGTCGCGGCGAAGAGCCCTCCGCCTACGAGCGGGCCCAGGGTGCCTGCGAGGTAGCCGATGCCCATGGCAAACCCGCCCACGCCGGCCGAGCCCGCCGTCGTGCGCGTGCGCAGGTTGAACATCGCGATCGCGAAGGGGAAGGCGCCGCCGGAGATGCCCGCCACGAAGACCCAGACCCAGGCGGGGCCGGCGTGGCTCAGGAGGCCGAGGTAGCCGACGGGCAGTGTCGCGGCGAGTGCCACGGCCAGCCACGTCGGGTTCCTGAGGCGGTTCGCGAGCAGCGGCGTGACGACAGCCATCGGGAGGGTCATGAACGTGAAGATCGAGAACGCGCCCGCGGCGTCTGCCTTGGACAGGCCCCCGTACTGGGCGAGGATGGTGGGCAGCCAGGCGAGCATGGCGTAGGTGTTGAGCGAGGCCATCGCGTAGAAGACCGCGGTGCCCCACGCGACCGGGCTCCTCACGAGCTCACCGAAGCCCACCTTCAGCGCGGGCGACGTCGGCACCCGGGTGCCGCTGCCGGCGTCGTGCCTGGCGCGGAGCGAGGCGACGAACTGGGCCGCCCACGGGAGCACGGCGATCAGGGAGAGCAGGCCCCATGAGGCGAGAGAGCCCTGCCAGCCCACGGCGTTGGCCAGGGGCAGCGCCGTCATCGCGGGGAGGGTGGCACCGGCCTGCATCAGGAGCGAGAACAGGGTGATCATGGACGCCTGGCGGTCCGGGAAGTACTTCTTCACGAGCGGGGCACCGGCCACGTTCCCGAGGCCCATGCCCACGAGCGCCACGGCGGTCAGCCCGAGGAACGGCAGCGTCCCGCCGCCGAACGGCCTCAGGAGGGCGCCGACCGCAGCGAGCACGACGGCGATGAGCGCCGTCGCCTCGGGCCCCCACCGGCGCACGAGGGCCGGGGCGAGGAAACCGCCCACGCCGAAGGAGAGCGTCGGCAGCATGCCGAGGAGGGTGGCGCCGGCAGTGTCGATGCCCAGGGCGGCGCGGACGTCGGAGAGGAGGGGAGACATCCCGGTGATCGCGTACCGGAGCCCGATGCCCAGGAGGACGAGGCCGACGATGACGGCGCCGCGTCCCTTCCACAGGCCACGGCGGGCGTCGGGGTTCTCCAGCGCCCGTCCGGCGGAGGCTGCGAAGGCGGCCATTCCTACTGCGCCGCCTTCGAGTCGCCGTCGATCGGGAACATCTGGCCCGAAATGGTGCGGGCGTGCGGGCCCGCGAGGAAAAGGATGAGGGCGGCGATGTCGTCGGGGTCGATGAACTTCTTCACCGACTGGTTGGCCATGGCGCTGTCGATCTCCTCCTGCACGGTGCGGCCGGAGACCTTGGCGCGGCCCTCGAAGACGCCCATGATGCGGGGGCCGTCGACGGCACCGGGGTGGATGGTGTTCGAGGTGATGCCGAAGGGACCGAGTTCCATCGAGAGGGTCTTGGCGAAGCCCACGAGCCCCCACTTGGTGGTCGAATAGGCGACCCGGTTCGGGTAGCCGAAGCGGCCGGCGAGCGAGGACATCGTGATGATCGAGGCCGCCTCGGATTCCTTCAGGAGGGGGATCGCGCGCTGGGTCACGGTGAACGTTCCGATGAGGTTGACGCCCAGGACGGCGGCGAAGGTGTCGGCCGGGTACTCCTCCACGGGAGCGGTGGCGCCTGCGATGCCGGCATTGTTGACCAGGACGTCGAGGCCGCCGAGCTGCTCACGCACGTCGGCGAACAGCGCGTCGACGTCCTCGGACCTGCTCACGTCGCCCACGCTGCCGGTGACGCCCGGGTTCTCGGCCACGATCTTGGCCACCGCGTCCGCGTTGATGTCCGAGATGTGCACGCGGGCGCCCTGGGCCACGAAGGCCTTGGCGACGGCGAGACCGATGCCGCCGGCACCGGCTGTGATGAGTACGCGCTGAGACATTGCTCTGCTCCTTGCTGGATTGATGGACTGCGTCCCGCGCGGCGGGGCGTCATTCCTTACAGTGCAATAATCCTCAGAAAGATTCCGTCTAGGGGGATTCTGGTCAAACGTCACACTACCGCGAGACCCATGGCACATCACCGCCTTGATCGGCCCGAGGGCCGCGTGGGCCCTTTCGCCGCCCCGGCAGGCCCGGCAGGATGGGCATATGACTGAGTTCAGGCTCGAAGAGCTGACCGAACAGCCCACTGCCGTCGTCCGCGACCGCATCCCGATGGACCAGCTCAAGTCCTTCTTCGACAACGTCTACGGCACGGTGATGGCCGCCCTCGGCAAGCAGGGGGCGCAGCCGGTCGGGCCGCCGTTCGCCAAGTACACGGGCATGCCCTCCGACACGGTGGACGTGGAGGCGGGCTTCCCGGTCGAGGCCGGGTTCACGGAGGGCGACGGCGTCTCTGCCAGCACCCTCCCTGGCGGCCGGGTGGCCGCTGGAACGCACCTCGGCCCCTACGAGGGGCTCTCGGAGACGTACCAGAGCATGGCCGCCTGGATCCAGGGGCAGGGGTTCGCCCCGGGACAGGCCGTGTGGGAGGTCTACATGTCGGACCCGGGCCAGGAGCCGGACTCCTCCACGTGGCGCACCGACGTCTACTGGCCCGTGGTCGAGACGGGCGCCGGCAGCACGCCCGATCGCCCCTAGCCCAGGCCTGAGTCCAGGCCCGGTCCTAGTCCAGGCCTGCGCGTCGGAGCACGGCCTCGGCATGCCTCAGGATCGGGCCGTCGATCATCTTCCCGTGGAACTGGAACACGGCCGCCCCGGCGTCCTCGGCGGCGGCGAGCAGCTCGCGCGCGGCCTCGACAGCCTCGGGCGTGGGCGCGTAGGCCGCGCGGACGGCCGCAACCTGTGACGGGTGGATGCACGCCTTCGCCGCGAACCCGGAAGCGACGGCGTCCGCGGACTCGGCGGCGAGCCCGTCGAGATCGGGGATGTCGGTGTAGACGGCGTCGATCGCGGCCTTGCCGCATGCCCCGGCGGCAATCAGCACCGAGGAGCGCGCGTGCAGCGCCACGGCGCGGTAGGCGCCGTCGCCGGCGCGGCTCGAGGTGCCGCCGAGGGAGGCGACCAGGTCCTCCGCGCCCCACATGAGGGCGACAGCGTTCGGCTCCGCCGCGATCGACGGCGCGGCGAGCACGCCCGCAGCCGTCTCGCACAGGGCGATGACGCGGTACTGGCGCAGGAGCGCGAGCTGTTCCGGGGACTCGGCCTTGGCGAGCATGACGGTGCGGTAGGGGGTGGCCTCGAGCGCCTCGAGATCGGCCTCGAAGTCCCCTGAGGAGAGCGTCGGACCGGCCGAGTTGACGCGCACGATGGTCCGCTCGGGGTCGAGCGGGACCTCGGCGAGGTTCAGGCGCGCCTCCGCCTTCGCGTCCGGGGAGACGGCGTCCTCGAGGTCGAGGATGACGGCGTCGGCGCGCTCGGCCGCCTTGGCGAAGCGCTCGGGGCGGTCGGCGGGGCAGAACAGGAGGGCAGGGCCCATGGAGAACCCGGGCGAGCTGATCGGCGTCATGCGCCCAGCCTAGGCGCCCGCGCGGTGCGCGTCGCGGAGCCACATGAGGCACGACCGCCGCGCCCGGCCCACCACGACGCCGTCCTGGTTGCGTCCCGTGAGCTCCATCGTCACGATCCCCTGTCCCGGCCGCGAGGACGAGAGCCGCTTCTCGGTCACGATCGTGTCGGTGTAGAGGGTGTCGCCGTGGAAGAGGGGGTGCGGGAACGCGACGTCGCCGAGGCCCAGCTGGGCGACGATCGTGCCCTGGGTCAGCTGCGCGACCGACTGGCCGACCATGGTGGACAGCGTGAACATCGAGTTCACGAGCCGCTGCCCGAACGGCTGGCCCGCGCTCCACGCAGCGTCGAGGTGGAGCGCCTGGGTGTTCATGGTCAAGGTCGTGAAGAGGACATTGTCCGCCTCCGTGACGGTCCGGCCGGGCCGGTGCGCGTAGACCACGCCCTCCTCGAGCTCGTCGTAGTACAGCCCCCGCTGCTCGATGACGCGCGGCGCGTCCTCGCCGCCGGCTGCGGGATCAGGGCTCGTTGTCATGGATCTCCACCTCGAGGTCCACGCCGGTCTTCGCCGCGACCTCGTCCTCGGTCACACCGGGAGCGAGCTCCCGCAGCACCAGCACGGAGCCGGTGCCGGGCTCCATCCCGGCGCCCACCCCGTCGCGCACGACGTCGATCACCGCCAGGTCGGTGATGATCCGGTCCACACAGCCGCGGCCGGTCAGGGGCAGCGTGCATTCGCGCAGGATCTTGGGGTTCCCGTTCCTGTCGGTGTGCTCCATCATCACGATGAGCCGCTTGGCGCCGAAGACGAGGTCCATGGCGCCGCCCATGCCCTTGACCATCTTGCCCGGGATCATCCAGTTGGCGAGGTCCCCGTTCTGGGAGACCTCCATGGCCCCCAGGACCGCCACGTCCACGTGGCCGCCGCGGACCATCCCGAAGGACGTGGCGGAGTCGAAGAACGCGGCGCCCTGGTTCACTGTCACGGTCTCCTTGCCCGCGTTGATGAGGTCCGGGTCCACCTCGTCCTCGTGGGGGTACCGTCCGGTGCCGAGGATGCCGTTCTCGGAGTGCAGCACCACCTCCACGCCCGCGGGGATGTAGTTGGGGATGAGCGTGGGCATCCCGATGCCCAGGTTCACGTATTGTCCGTTCCTCAGCTCCCGCGCCACGCGGGCGGCGAGCTCGTTGCGCGTCCAGGGCATGGTTCAGGACACCGTCCTCTTCTCGATCCTCTTCTCGCTGTGCGGGCTCCCCGCCGGGACGTGCACGATCCGCTGGACGAAGATGCCCGGCAGGTGGACATGTTCGGGGTCGAGCTCGCCCGGTTCGACCAGTTCCTCGACCTCGGCGATCGTGATCCTCCCTGCCATGGCACAGAGCGGGTTGAAGTTCATGGCCGTCGCGTGGAACACGAGGTTGCCGTGGCGGTCGGCCTTCTGGGCGTGGACGAGCGCGAAGTCCGGGGTCAGCGACTCCTCCAGGACGTAGTCGGCCCCGTTGAAGGCGCGCACCTCCTTCGGCGAGGAGGCGAGCACGACGTTCCCCTCGGCGTCGTACCTCTGCGGGAGGCCGCCCTCGGCGACGAGTGTCCCTACGCCGGCCGCCGTGAAGAACGCCGGGATGCCGGCACCGCCTGCACGGAGCTTCTCCGCGAGGGTGCCCTGCGGGGTGAGGACCACCTCGAGTTCGCCGGCGAGGAACTGCCGCGCGAACTCCTTGTTCTCCCCCACGTAGGAGCTGATGGTCCGCCGGATGCGCCCGTCGGAGAGGAGGATGCCGAGCCCCCAGTCGTCCACGCCGCAGTTGTTGCTGATCGTGGTGAGGTCCCTCGTGCCCTGGCGGTGCAGGGCGTCGATGAGCGCCACGGGGATGCCGCACAGGCCGAAGCCTCCGACGGCGAGCGACGCGCCGTCGTCGATGTCCGCGACCGCCTCCTCGGCGCTCGCCACCACTTTGTCGATCACGTGCCCCTCCTCGTTCCGTGTGAAGTCCGCTGTCCCCATCCAACGGCAGGCCCGCGGAGTTTGGCTAGAGGCCGATTCACAGCCCGAGCTCGCGCGCGATGAGCATGAGCTGGACCTCGGTGGTGCCCTCGCCGATCTCGAGGATCTTCGAGTCCCGGTAGTGCCTCGCCACGGCGGACTCGTTGATGAACCCGTAGCCGCCGAACACCTGGGTCGCGTCGCGCGCGTTGTCCATGGCGGCCTCTCCGGCGACCATCTTCGCGATCGCCGCGTGCGTCTTGAACGGCTTCCCGGCGAGCATCCGCGCCGCCGCGTCGTAGTATGCGAGCCGGGCTGTGTGCGCCCGGGCCTGCATGCGGGCGATCTTGAACTGGATCGCCTGGTAGGTGCCGATGTGGTGCCCGAACGCGCTGCGCTCCTTGGCGTACTTCACCGACAGGTCCACGCAGCCCTGGGCGGCGCCTGTGCCGAGGGCCGCGATCGCGATGCGCCCCTCGTCGAGGGTGGTGAGGAAATTGGCGTACCCGCGTCCCCGCTCGCCCAGGAGGTTCTCCTCCGGGACGCGCACGTCCTTGAACGAGAGCGGGTGGGTGTCCGAGGCGTTCCAGCCGACCTTGTTGTAGGCCTTCTCCGCCCGGAACCCCGGCGTCCCAGACGGGACGATGATTGTGGAGATCTCCTTCCGCGGGCTCCCGTCGTCGCGCTGGCCCGTGCCGGTGACGGCGGTGACCGTCACGAAGCTCGTGATGTCCGTGCCCGAGTTCGTGATGAACTCCTTCGAGCCGTTGATGACCCACTGCTTCCCGTCCGGCCCGTCCTCGAGCCGCGCGGTCGTCTTAGTTCCCCCGGCGTCGGAGCCCGCCTCCGGTTCGGTCAGCCCGAAGCCGGCGAGCTTCTTCCCGGCAGCGAGGTCCGGGAGCCACGTCTGCTTCTGCTCCTCGGTGCCCCACTTGTAGATGGGCATCGCGCCGAGGGAGACGCCGGCCTCGAGCGTGATGGCGACGGACTGGTCCACCCTGCCCAGCTGCTCGAGCGCGAGGGCGAGGGCGAAGAAGTCCCCTCCCATGCCGCCGTACTCCTCGGGGAAGGGAAGCCCGAACAGGCCCAGCTCCCCCATCTGCGCGATGACCTCGTAGGGGAAGCTGTGCTCCTCGTCGTGCTTCCCTGCCACGGGGGCGACCACCTCGTCGGCGAACTCGCGGACCGTGTCGCTGAGCTCCTTGTACTCGTCGGACAGCTGGAAGTCGACCATGGGGGTCCTCCTGAGGGTGGTTGGCGGGCCTGTCAGCCAGCGGACGGGGTGATGGTGGCGACGACCTGGTCGGCCTTGACCAGGGCGCCCGGGGTCACGTGGAGCTGGACCGTTCCGGCGAGGGCGGCGACGAGCTGGTGCTCCATCTTCATGGCTTCGACCGCGACGAGGGGTTGGCCCTCCTCGACGCGCGCGCCCTGCTCGACCGCGACCGAGACGACGGTGCCGGGCATCGGCGTGCGGACCTCGGGATCCGCCTCGCCCTCGTGGCGGTGCACAGCCGCGCGCACCCGTTCGAGGCGGGCTGCCCGGCCCAGGACCGGCAGCGCGACCGACCATCCCGCATCGCCGAGGAGGAGAGTGCGCTCCCCCGTCGGTTCGGTCGCATCCGCCCACGCGTAGCGGCGGTCCTCGCCGTCGAGGGCGAGCACGACGACGCCCGGCCCGTCCGGGGCCAGGGTCGCCTTGCGCTCCGGCCCGCCGTCGAGGCGCACGGTGGAGGGCCCGACGCTCACCGTGGCGATGCCCCCGTCCGGAGTGCCGAGGGTGACCCGCGGCGGCGCCGGGGCGCTGATCCGCCAGCCGTCCGGCGCCCACGGGCCAGCGCCTGCCGCGCCCGCGCCTGAGGGGCCCGCTCCTGAGGGGCCCGCGCCTGCAGGGCCGGCCGGGTCCTGCGCGGCGATGAGGGCGGCGGCGGCGTACTCCGGCTCGCCGGGCGCCCTGAAGGCGAGGTGCTCGAGGCGGCGCTCGATGAGCGTCGTGTCGAGGTGGCCGGCGCGCACGTCGGGATCCGCCAGGAGGAGGCGCAGGTACTCGATGTTGGTCGCGACGCCGAGCACGGTGTAGTCGGCGAGCGCGGCGTCGAGGGCCGAGAGGGCCTCGGCCCGGTCGCGGCCCCACGCGATGCACTTGGACAGCATCGGGTCGTAGTCCGAGCCGATGGTGAGTCCCGCCAGGAGCGAGCTGTCCACGCGCACCCGGGCGCCGGCGTCGTGCGTGCCTGCCCGCACCGGCGCGCCCTCCGGGTCAGCGGACCCGGGTTCGCGCAGCAGCTCGACGCGGCCGGTCGCCGGGAGGAACCCACGCGCGGGGACCTCCGCGTAGACGCGGGCCTCGATCGCGTGCCCGTCCAGGCGGACGTCGTCCTGGGCGATGGCCAGCGGCTCCCCGGCGGCGACCCGGAGCTGCTGCTCGACGAGGTCGACCCCCGTGACCATCTCGGTGACCGGGTGCTCGACCTGGAGCCGGGTGTTCATCTCCATGAAGAAGAACTCGTCCGGGGCCTCGTCGGAGACGAGGAACTCGACCGTTCCCGCGCCGACGTACCCGACCGACCGCGCGGCGTCGCACGCGGCCGCCCCGATCCGCTCACGCGTCTGCGCGTCGAGGAGCGGGGACGGCGCCTCCTCGATGACCTTCTGGTGCCTCCGCTGGAGCGAGCACTCGCGCTCGCCGAGGTGGATCGTCGTGCCGTGGACGTCCGCGAGGACCTGGACCTCGATGTGCCGGGGCGCCCGGACGAGCCGCTCGAGCAGGAGCGTCCCGTCCCCGAACGCCGCAGTCGCGACGCGTCGCGCGGCCGCGAGCGCGGAAGGGAGCTCGGCCGCGGACTCGACGACGGTCATGCCCTTGCCGCCGCCCCCTGCGGAGGGCTTGATGAGCAGCGGGTACCCCACGCCGTCGGCCTTCGCCACGAGGTCCGCGTCGGACAGGCCCGGTTCCGACACTCCCGGGATGACCGGCACGCCGTAGCCCGCCACATGGTTCTTGGCCCGGATCTTGTCCCCCATGACGGCCAGCGCCTCGACGCCGGGGCCGACGAAGACGATGCCGGCGTCCGCGAGCGCCTGCGCGAAGGCCGCGTTCTCGCTCAGGAAGCCGTAGCCGGGGTGGACCGCTTCCGCGCCGGAAGCCCGGGCCGCGTCGACGATGGCCGGGATGCTCAGGTAGCTCTGGGCCGCGGCGGCCGGGCCGATGCGGACGGACTCGTCAGCCTCGCGCACGTGGCGGGCCGCGGCATCGGCGTCGCTGTAGACCGCGACCGAGGCGATGCCCAGCCGCCGGAGCGTGCGGATCACGCGGCAGGCGATCTCGCCGCGGTTGGCAACGAGGACCTTCGTGAAGGGGGTCACGGTGCGCTCACATCCTGAAGACGCCGAAGGACGTCTCCGGCAGGGGGGACTGGGCGACGACGGCGAGGGCCATGCCGAGCACGCGGCGCGTGTCGGCGGGGTCGATGACGCCGTCGTCCCAGAGCCTGGCTGTCGAGTAGTAGGGGCTGCCCTGGGCCTCGTACTGGGCGCGGATGGGCGCCTTGAAGGCCTCCTCGTCCTGGTCGGCCCAGTCCTCTCCGCGGGCTTCGAACTGGTCGCGCTTGACCGTCGCGAGGACGCTGGCGGCCTGGTTCCCGCCCATGACGGAGATACGGCTCGCGGGCCACATCCACAGGAACCTCGGCGAGTACGCACGGCCGCACATCGAGTAGTTGCCGGCCCCGAACGAGCCTCCGATCACCACCGTCAGCTTGGGCACGCGGGTCGTGGCGACGGCCGTCACCATCTTGGCCCCGTGCTTCGCGATCCCCCCGTGCTCGTAGTCGCGCCCGACCATGAAGCCGGAGATGTTCTGCAGGAACACGAGCGGGATCCCGCGCTGGTCGCACAGCTCGATGAAGTGCGCGCCCTTCATGGCGGACTCGGAGAACAGCACCCCGTTGTTCGCCACGATGCCGACGGGGTGGCCGTGGACGTGCGCGAACCCTGTGACGAGCGTGGCGCCGTAGTCCTTCTTGAACTCGTGGAACGCGCTGCCGTCCACGAGCCGCGCGATGACCTCGTGCACGTCGTACTGCGCATTCACGTCCGTCGGGACGGCCCCGTAGAGCTCCGACGCCTCGGCCTTGGGCTCGACGGCGGAACGCACCTCCCACGGCGGCGCGGCCGGCGGCGGGAACGTCTCCACGATGCTGCGGACGATCTCGAGGGCATGCTCGTCGTTGTCCGCGAGGTGGTCCGCGACCCCGGAGACCTTCGCGTGGACGTCTCCCCCGCCGAGCTCCTCGGCCGTGACGATCTCCCCGATCGCGGCCTTCACCAGCGGCGGCCCGCCCAGGAAGATCGTGCCCTGGTTGCGCACGATCACGGTCTCGTCGCTCATGGCAGGCACGTACGCCCCGCCGGCGGTGCAGGAGCCGAGGACGGCGGCGATCTGCGGGACCTTCGCCGCCGAGAGGCGCGCCTGGTTGTAGAAGATGCGGCCGAAGTGCTCGCGGTCCGGGAACACCTCGTCCTGCTTCGGGAGGAAGGCGCCGCCCGAGTCGACGAGGTAGATGCACGGGAGGCGGTTCTCGAGTGCGATCTCCTGGGCGCGCAGGTGCTTCTTGACCGTCATCGGGTAGTACGTGCCGCCCTTGACCGTCGCGTCGTTCGAGACGACCATCACGTGGCGGCCGTGGACGAGGCCGATGCCGGCGATGACCCCCGCTGCCGGGCACTCGCCGTCGTACATGCCGTCCGCCGCGAGGGAGGCGATCTCGAGGAAGGGCGAGCCGTCGTCGAGCAGGACGTCGATGCGCTCGCGCGGGAGCAGCTTGCCGCGCGCCACGTGCCGCTCGCGCGACCTCTCCGGGCCGCCGAGCGCGGCCGCCGCGAGGCGCTCGTGCAGCTCGGCGGCGAGGGCCCGCTGGGCGGCGTCGTTCTCGGCGAACGCGGCTGCTGCGGGGTCCAGCCGGCTGAGCAGGGTCTCCATTGAACCTCCGGTCCGACGAACTCGGTTAGTGACGGCTAACTGGATTCTAAGTTAATGTGGATTAACTGTGATGTCCAGCACAGGGTTCCCCTGAACCGCAGGAGTGACATGGGAGAGGCAGCCAGCCCGCGCATCCAGGCGAAGGCCGAGCGCCGCCGGGCCATCCTCGACGCCGCGGCCGGCCTGTTCTCCGCGCAGGGGTACGCGGGGGCCTCCCTCGAGGACCTCGGCGCCGCGGCCGGCGTGAGCGGGCCAGCCATCTACCGGCACTTCCCCGGCAAGCAGGCGGTGCTCGGGGCGCTGCTCGTGGGGGTCAGCGAGGAGCTCCTCGCGGGAGGCCGGCGCGTGGCCGGGGCAGAGCACGACGACGCCGCGCGGCTGGCTGCGCTGGTCGCCTTCCACGTGGACTTTGCGCTCACGCGGCCCGACGTGATCCGGGTGCAGGACCGGGACCTGGCCTCCCTCGCCGAGGGCGACCGCGAGCGCGTGCGGTCCCTCCAGCTCGCGTATGTGGACGTCTGGCGGGCGGCCCTCGCTCCGCTCCACCCGGACGAGGACCCCGCGCGGCTGCGCATGCGCGCTCTGGCGGTGTTCGGGCTCATCAACTCGACCCCGCATTCGGTGCGCCGGCACGGGGGGCGCGTCCCGGCGTCGTCCGCCCGCCGGCTCCTCGAGGCGATGGCCACGGCGGCCCTCAACGCCCCCGAGTGACGGGACCCCGCAACGTTCCGGCAGGGACCCCGCAAGGTCCGCCGCGCTTGCGGGGTCCTTGGCGGGGGCTTGCGGGGTCCCGTCCCGTCAGACCATGGTGATGACCAGGCCCGGGTCCGCGAGGATCGCGCCCAGGTCGGCGAGGAAGCGGGACGCCTGTTCGCCGTCGACCAGCCGGTGGTCGAAGGACAGCGAGAGCGTCATGACCTCGCGCAGCGCGACCTCGCCGTGGAACTCCCACGGCAGCCGGCGCACTTGGCCCATGGCGACGATCGCCGCCTCGCCCGGGTTGAGGATCGGCGTTCCGGCGTCGATCCCGAACACGCCGATGTTTGTGATCGAGATCGTCCCCCCGGAGAGCTCCTCGGGCGTGGGGCGGCCGTCCCTGGCGTTCTGCGCGAGCCCGGCAATGGCCTCGGCGAGCTCTGGCAGCGTGAGGTCCTGCGCGTCCTTGACGTTCGGCACGACGAGCCCGCGCGGCGTCGCAGCCGCGATGCCCAGGTTGACGTAGTGGTACTGGACGATCTCCTGCGCCGCCTCGTCCCAGTGCGAGTTGAGCGACGGATTCCGCCTCAGCGCCACGAGCACGGCCTTCGCCACGAGCGTGAGCGGCGTGACCTTCAGGCCGGAGTAGGCGCGGTTCTCCCGCAGCCGCGCGAGCAGCTCCATCGACGCCGTGACGTCGACCGTCAGGAACTCGCTCGCGTGCGGCGCAGTGAACGCGCTGGCGACCATCGCAGCCGCCGTGAGCTTCCGCACGCCCTTGATCGGGGTTCGGGTCTCGCGCTCGCCCGGGCTCGGGCGCACGACGCCGGCCGCCTCCTGAGCGGCCTCAGCACCCACATCGGGGGTTCCGGCCGCGGCAAGCACGTCGTCGCGGGTGATGAGCCCGTGGGTTCCGGTACCGGTCAGCGATTCGAGGTCGATGCCGAGGTCCTTGGCGAGCTTCCTCACCGGCGGGGTGGAGCGTGGACGCTCAGCCGCCCGAGGCTCAGGGGCTCCCTCCGGCTCAAGCGCCGCCTCCGGCTCCGGCGCATGTGCCTGCTCCGTTCCGCCGGGCTCGCCAGGCGCCGGCCTCGACGCCGCCCAGGCCCTCGTCTTCCGGGCCGGTCGCCCGGTGTCCTCGATCGCGGCGCCGTACCCGACCAGGTTGGGCTCGCGCTTCGGCTTGGCGGCCCCCTGGGAGCCCCCAGCGGTGAGCCGCGCCGCCTCCGCGGCGACCTCGAAGGCGACGATCGGCGTTCCCACCGCGACGATCGTGCCGGGCTCGGCCAGCAGCCGAGCCACCCGCCCCGAGTAGGGGCTCGGCAGCTCGACCACGGCCTTGGCCGTCTCGACCTCTGCGATGACCTGGTTGAGCGACACCGTGTCGCCCGGGGAGACACGCCAGGCCACGATCTCGGACTCGGTCAGCCCCTCCCCCAGGTCGGGGAGGCGGAACTCGCGGATCACCGTCTCGGCCACGGTCACTGGCCCTCCTCCAGCCCGCTGAGTGAGTTCGGCCGGCCGAGGGCGCGGTCGACCCCGTCGAGGATCCGGTCGAGGTCGGGCAGATGGTGGTGCTCGATCTTCGAGTAGGGGTACGGGATGTCGAAGCCGGTCACCCGGACGGGGGCGTGCTCGAGGTGGTAGAAGCAGCGCTCCGTGATGCTCGCGGCGATCTCCGCGCCAAGCCCGCCGGACTCGCCCGCCTCATGGGCGACGACGAGCCGGCCCGTGCGCCGCACCGACGCCTCGAGCGTCGGGTAGTCCACGGGCGAGAGCGAGCGCAGGTCGACCACCTCTACGGACACCCCCTCGTCGGAGGCGGCCACCGCGGCATCGAGGCAGGTCTTGACGAGGGGCCCGTAGGCGACCAGCGTGACGTCGCCGCCCTCGGCCACGACCCGGGCCTGGCCCATCGACAGCCCGAGCGGCCCCTCGAGCCCGACCGACTCGTCGACCTCGCCCCGGTCGTGGTACCGCCGCTTGGGCTCGAAGAACACCACAGGGTCGTCGGAGGCGATGGCCTGCTGGACCATCGAGTACGCGTCCTGGGGATTGGAGACGGCGACGACCCGCAGGCCGGACGTGTGCGTGAAGTACGCCTCGGGGGACTCCGAATGGTGCTCCGGAGAGCCGATGCCTCCGCCGAACGGGATGCGGATCGTCAGGGGCATCCTGACCATCCCCCGCGTCCGGTAGTGCAGCTTGGCGACCTGGGACACGATCTGGTCGAACGCCGGGTACACGAAGCCGTCGAACTGGATCTCCACGACGGGCCGGTAGCCGCGGTACGCCATGCCGATCGCCGTGCCCATGATGCCGGCCTCGGCCAGCGGCGTGTCGATGACGCGGTGCGCGCCGAAGTCCTTCTGCAGCCCGTCGGTGATGCGGAAGACTCCCCCGAGCCGGCCGATGTCCTCGCCCATGAGGACGACCTTCGGGTCGCGCTCGAGGGCGCGGCGGAGGCCGGCGTTGAGGGCCTTGCCGAATGTCATCTCGGCCATGGTCAGGCTCCTTCCGCGGCGGGGCCTTGACCGGCGTCGAGCCCCGCGAGGTAGCGCTCGTAGTGGTCACGCTGGCGGTCCAGCCAGGAGTTCGGCTCGGCGTAGACGTGCTCGAACACCGCCTCGTGCGGGGGATCGGGCATGTGGATGGTCTCGTCGCGGAGGCGCGCGGCGACGTCGTCGGCCTTCGCGGCCACCCGCTCGCGGAGCGCGTCGTCGAGGATCCCGCGCGCCGTCAGGTAGGCCTCGAAGCGCGCGATCGGGTCACGTTCCCTCCAGTCCTCGAGCTCGTTCGCGTCGCGGTAGCGCGTCGGGTCGTCCGCGGTCGTGTGGGGGCCCATGCGGTAGGTGACCGCCTCAATGAAGGAGGGGCCATTGCCGCTGCGGGCCCGCTCAAGGGCCTCCCGCGTCGCGGCGAGGCACACGAGCACGTCGTTGCCGTCCACCCGGACGCTGGGGATGCCGAACCCAGGGGCCCGGTTGGCGATCGGCACGTGGGCCTGCAGGGCCACCGGCTCGGAGATGGCCCACTGGTTGTTCTGGCAGAAGAACACCACCGGCGCCTGGAAGCTGGCGGCGAAGACCATGGACTCGTTGACGTCGCCCTGGCTCGTGGCGCCGTCGCCGAAGTAGGTGATGGCCGCAGACTCCCCGCCGTCGAACTGGATGCCCATCGCGTACCCGGTGGCGTGGAGGGTCTGGGCGCCGATGATCACCTGGGTGGGAGCCATGTTGACAGCGAAGGGGTCCCAGCCCGCGTTCGCGTTGCCCCGCCAGACGCGCATCATGTCCGCCACCTCGACCCCCCGGCAGTACGCGACCGCGGTCTCGCGGTAGCTCGAGAAGACGAAGTCGTCCGGCCGCAGCGCCCGGCCCGAGCCGATCTGCGCGGCCTCCTGGCCCAGGAACGGCGGCCAGAGCGCGAGTTCCCCCTGCCGCTGGAGGGACGTCGCCTCCGCGTCGATGCGCCGTACCACCACAAGGTCCTCGTACAGCCCCGCGAGGACGTCCGCACCGCCGGGGCCGTCGACGTCCGCCAGGTACTTGTCGAAGCGCGCGTCGTGGGCGCGCCTGCCGTCCGCTGCCAGGAGCTGGACGGGTTGGCCGTCGGCTCCCGCGGTCATCTGGTACATCGACACGTTCTCTTCTCCACTGCTCGCCACTGCCGGTACACATCGCCGTCGGGGCGCGTCCGCCTCGAATTACTGTGACCATACTCACAAGGCACAGGGGGCACAACTGAACGAACAAAACATGGGCAGGATGCACAATGCGAGGGCGAGCCGCCGTGCTAGCGTTGCGCAGCATGCACGTCGTTGACGCCACCGACGCCCGCATTCTGCGGGCCCTCGCCGAGGACCCGCGCCGCACCGTGGTGGCCCTCGCCCAACAGCTCGGGCTGTCCCGCAACACCGTCCAGGCCCGGCTCTCCCGCCTCGACGCCGGCCACGTGTTCCTCGGCTTCGACCGACGCATCAATCCGTCCTCGCTCGGGTACCCGCTGCTCGCCTTCATCACGGTCCACGTCCAGCAGCGCAAGCTGGCCTCCCTGACAGCGGAGATCGCGCGCATCCCGGAAGTGCTCGAGGGGCACGGGCTCACCGGCACGGCGGACCTGCTCCTGCGGGTGGTCGCGGTCGACGCCGAGGACCTCTTCCGAATCAACGGCAAGATCCTCGCGTGCGACGGGGTCGAGCGCACCGACACGGCCCTGGCCATGGGCGACCTCATACCATTCAGGATGGACCCGCTGCTCGAGCGGGGCCCGCGACCGCCCGCCTAGCGCCCAGGACACCGCCATGACCTTTCCGTCCCTGCCGAACCAGAGCCACGCCGGCCCTTCCCGGCCGCGTCAGCCCACCCAGCAGGAGCTGTGGAACGGCCCCGGCGGCGGGGCGCCGCGGGACCGGCGCTGGCTCTGGATCGGCCTCGGGGTGGGCGGCGGGGCGGTGGCACTCGCGGTGGCCGCGGCGATCGTGCTCACCCTGGTCGTGTTCAGCCCCGGCGCGGGGGTCAAGCGCGCCTCGGAGCAGATGAGCGAGGATCTCGCCGCGGGTCGGCTGGACGCCGCGCACGCCCAGTTCACGCCGGCCCTGAAGCAGAACCTCTCCGTCACGGATCTCAGGAGCAGGCTCACCGAGCTCGCCCTGGACGGTTCCTGCTCGGCCGACATCCAGCAGGCCGAGTCGCTTGCCCGGCCGGGGCAGCGGCCCCGCGGCACCGCCTCGGGTGTCCTCGTGTGCGGCAGCCGCGCCTTCGGCCTCTCCTACGTGTGGGAGGGCGACCCGCTCCTCCTCGACGGGATCAAGATCCAGCCGCGGTGACACCGCCGGAGCTGGCCGGCACGCGCGACGGCGGCCGGCCCACCTGGGTGAGCCGGCCGCCGTCGTGCGCCCCCTCCGGGGCGGTGCGAGCGCGGGCCGCTAGTGCGAGACCGCCTTCTCCGCGCCGATGCCGGTGAGGGAGCGGACCTCCATCTCGGCCTGCTTGGCCGGGTCCTCGCGCCGCTTGTCGAGCACCGTGCCGAGCCAGCCGAGCAGGAACGCGAGCGGGATCGAGACGATGCCCGGGTTGCTCAGCGGGAACCAGGCGAAGTTGGCGCCGGCAATCATCGAGGTCTTCGTGCCGGAGACGACCGGCGAGAAGGCGATGAGCAGGATCGCCGAGCCGAGGCCGCCATAGATGCTCCACAGGGCGCCCTGGGTGGTGAACTTCTTCCAGAAGAGCGAGTAGAGGATCGTGGGCAGGTTGGCCGACGCCGCGACCGCGAACGCGAGGGCCACGAGGAACGCCACGTTCTGGCCGTTGGCGAAGATGCCGCCGATGATCGCGAAGATGCCGATCACGATCACGGTACGGCGGGCCACCTTCACCTCGGAGGCGGGGGTGGTCTTGCCCTTGGCGAGGACGTTGGCGTAGATGTCGTGGGCGAACGACGCCGCCGCCGTGATGGTCAGGCCGGCGACGACGGCGAGGATCGTCGCGAACGCGACCGCGGAGATGAAGCCCAGCAGGAGCGGTCCGCCGAGCTGGAACGCGAGCAGCGGAGCCGCCGAGTTCACGCCGCCCGGGGCGGCCTTGATCGCGTCCGCGCCGATGAGGGCAGCGGCGCCGTAGCCGAGGACGAGCGTGAAGAGGTAGAACGCGCCGATGAGCCAGATCGCCCACACGACCGACTTGCGGGCCTCCTTTGAGGTGGGCACTGTGTAGAAGCGCATGAGCACGTGCGGGAGGGCGGCGGTGCCGAGCACGAGGGCCAGCCCAAGGGAGATGAAGTCGAGCTTGGAGGTGTCGGACTTGCCGTACTGCAGGCCCGGGTTGAGGATCTTCTCGCCGCCTGCGCCGGCCGCCTCGACGGCGCTGCCGAGGAGGGTGGAGAGGTTGAAGCCGTTGATCGCGAGGACCCAGATGGTCATGGCGAAGGCACCGATGATGAGCAGGACGGCCTTGATGATCTGCACCCAGGTGGTGCCCTTCATGCCGCCGAGGAGCACGTACATGATCATGAGGGCGCCGACCACCGTGATCACGACCGACTGGCCGGCCCAGTCCGAGATGCCCAGGAGGAGGGCGATGAGCCCGCCTGCGCCGGCCATCTGGGCCAGAAGGTAGAAGAAGCACACGGCGAGCGTGGAGATGGCCGCCGCGATGCGGACCGGCTTCTCGCGGAGCCGGAAGGAGAGCACGTCCGCCATGGTGAACTTGCCGGTGTTCCGCAGGAGCTCGGCGACGAGCAGGAGCGCGACGAGCCACGCGACGAGGAACCCGATCGAGTACAGGAAGCCGTCGTAGCCGTTGACGGCGATCGCGCCGGTGATGCCCAGGAACGAGGCTGCCGAGAGGTAGTCGCCGGCGATGGCGGTGCCGTTCTGGCCTCCTGTGAAGGAGCGGCCGCCGGCGTAGTAGTCGGCGGCGGTCTTGTTGTTCTTGCTGGCGCGCAGCACGATCACGATCGTCACCGCGACGAAGAGGGCGAAGATCGCCATGTTGAGCCAGGAGCTCTCCTGCAGGTTGGCTGCGAGGTTCATCGCGGGGTCTCCTCTCCGGCCGAGGCGGTGCGGGCCGCGGCGTCGAAGTCGTGGTGCTCGATCTCGCTGCGGATCGCCTCCGCGGCCGGGTCGAGCTTCTTGTTGGCGTGGTGGACGTACCACGCGGTGATGCCGAAGGTGCTCACGAACTGGAGCAGGCCCAGCACGAGTCCCAGGGTGATGTTCCCGGCGACCTTGATGGACATGAAGTCGTGCGCGTAGTCGGCCAGCAGCACGTACAGGAAGTACCAGAGCAGGAACGCTCCGGCGAGGGGGAAGACGAAGCTGCGGTGGCTCCTGCGCAGTTCGCGGAACTCTCCGCTGGACTGGACCAGCTGGAAGTCGGGATGCGCGGCCTGTGCCGTCGCGTCCCGCGAGGCGTCATTGCCCAATGGATCCTCCTCGGGAGGCCGGGATCACGGCCCCGGCATGTGGGTGATGCACATCACTCTCGCGTGCGCCCGGAGTGCCGTTCCAGAGGTTTCGCGCCTGCATCGCCCAGCGGAGGCGGGCGTGCGCCGAACGGCGCACCCTCGACGGCGAGCGGCGGATAGCCTTGGCTCCATGTCCCAGGATGCGCTCTCGCTCGCGGTCATCGCGCTCGTGCTGGTGGCGGGCGCCGTCGTGGCCCTCGTCGCCTGGCGCGTGGGGCGCTCGCGGAGGGACTTCGGCAGCGACGCGGAGCGCGCCAGCTACACGATCCTCCACTCGGCCGCCCAGGCCGGCCGGTACCTGCGGGGCGGCCTCGACCCGGACGGCGCCGCGAAGGCCGCGGGACACCTGCGCTCGATGCTCGGCGCTCCCGCGCTGGCCCTCACCGACGAGTCCCGGCTCATCGCCTGGGACGGCGCCGGGAGCGCACACCAGAGCACCGTCATGGCCCTCGCGCAGCAGACCCTCGCCGCCGGCCGCACGCGCGTCGTGGACGACGCCGAGCTGGACTGCGCCGCCGCCGGCTGCACCGAGCGCGACTGCCCGGTGCGCGGAGCGGTGGTCGCCCCGGTGCGTGCCGCGAACCGCGTGATCGGCACCGTCGTGGCGTTCTCGCCGTCGCCGGGGGCGGGGGCCGGGCTGGTGCGGGCCACGGGCGAGGTCGCGGACTGGGTCGCGACCCAGGCCGAGCTCGCCGAGCTGGACCGGTCCAGGACGCTCCTGATGGAGGCCGAGGTGCGGGCGCTGCGGGCCCAGATCAGCCCGCACTTCATCTACAACTCGCTCAACGCCATCGCCTCCTACATCCTCACCGACCCCGGGCGCGCCCGGGAGCTCGTCGTCGAGTTCGCCGACTTCACCCGCTACTCGTTCCGCCGCCACGGGGACTTCACCACCCTCGCCGAGGAGCTGAAGAGCATCGACCGGTACCTCCTGCTCGAGCGGGCCCGCTTCGGCGAGCGGCTCCAGGTGAGCCTGCGCATCGCGCCCGAGGTGCTCGGCACCGTCGTGCCGTTCCTGAGCCTCCAGCCCCTCGTCGAGAACGCAGTCCGCCACGGGCTCGAGGCCCGCGAGGGCGTCGGGCACATCTCGATCACGGCCGAGGACTCGCCGAACGAGGCCATCGTGCGGATCGAGGACGACGGAGCCGGCATGGACCCCGAGCGGCTCCGCGAGGTCCTCGCCGGGCACGCCGGCGGGGTACACGTGGGGCTGCGGAATGTGGACGCCCGCCTGCGCCAGGTGTACGGCGATGACCACGGCCTCGTCGTCGAGACGGCCCCCGGGGCGGGCACGCTCATCACGCTGCGCATCCCCAAGTCGCAGCCCCAGCACGATGTGCGGCCGCCACTAGACTGAGGCGCATGATCACCGCCCTCGTCGTCGACGACGAGCTGCCCGCCGTCCAGGAGCTCTCCTACCTCCTCGGCCGCGACGAGCGCGTCTCGACGGTCCACACGGCGACCTCGGGGACGGAGGCGCTCAAGGTCCTCGAGCGCGAGGACGTGGACGCGATCTTCCTCGACATCCACATGCCCGGCCTCACAGGCCTCGAGCTCGCCCGCGTCATCGCCCGCTTCGCCTCTCCCCCGGCGGTCGTCTTCGTCACCGCCGACGAGGACCATGCCCTCGAGGCCTTCGACCTCGCCGCCGTCGACTACCTCCTCAAGCCCGTCCGGCCCGAGCGGCTCGAGCGCTGCGTGGGGCGGATCGTGGACCAGCACGACGGCGCGCGCCCCCACCCCGACGCCGCGCCGGAGGTCATCACCGTCGAGCAGGGAGGGGTGACCCGGATGATCAGGCGGGACGACGTCGCGTTCGTCCAGGCACAGGGCGACTACGCGCGCCTGCACACGCCGGAGGGCTCGTACCTCGTGCGCGTCCCGCTGACCGACCTCGAGCGGCAGTGGGGCCCGGCCGGGTTCGTGCGCATCCACCGCTCCTACCTCGTCGCCATGGACGCGGTGCAGCAGCTGAGGCTCGGGGGCCCGCAGCCGTTCGTGGTCGCCGGCGGCGCGGAGCTGCCCGTGAGCCGCCGGCTCCTGCCCGGGCTCCGCGAGCGGCTCGCGGCGACCAGGATCAGGCCGCTGACGTGAGCACCGCACCGGGCGGGGAGGACCCGGAGGCGATGCGCGCCGTCGACCGCTCCAAGCGGGTCCGGGTCACGGCGCCGGTCTCGAGCGCCGCGCCGGCCCCGCGCTCCCCCTCCCTCTCCCGCGAGGTGGCCGAGCAGTCGGACGTGGGCGGCGTCGTCCTGCGGTCCCTGATGCGCTCGCAGCTGCGGCTCGCGCTCGTCGTCGCGGGCGCGTTCCTCGCGGCGATCGGATCCGTCTGGGCGGTCTCCGAGCTCGCCGCGCAGCTGCCGTGGCTCCCCGGGCTGCCGCTCGTGTGGCTGCTCATCGGCGGCCTGCCGTACCCGGCTGCGGTCGTCTGCGGCATCGCCTACTACCGCGCCGCCACGCGGAACGAGCAGCGCTACGCCGAGCTGCTCGAGGACCGCCCGTGACCCCCGCGATCGGGCTCTCCGCGATCGGGCTCGTCGCCGCGGCGACGGTGCTCGTGGGCTTCTACGGGCTGAGGATCTCCCGCACCACGGGGGACTTCTATGTCGCCTCCCGGACCGTCCGGCCGTGGTGGAACGCCTCGGCGATCGGGGGCGAGTACCTCTCGGCGGCGAGCTTCCTCGGCGTCGCCGGCCTCATCATGGTCACCGGCGCGACGGGGCTCTGGTACCCGGTGGGGTACACCGCCGGGTTCCTCATGCTGCTCCTCTTCGTCGCGGCTCCCCTGCGCCGGTCAGGCGCCTACACCGTGCCCGACTTCGCCGCCGCGCGCCTCGGGTCGCTCGCGGCGCGGCGCACCACCAGCGTCCTCGTCGTGCTCATCGGATGGCTGTACATCGTGCCCCAGCTCCAGGGTGCCGCGCTCGCGGTGCGCATCACCACGGGCCTGCCAGGCTGGACCGGGTCCGCGGCGGTGGTCGCCGTCGTCGTGCTCGCCGTCATGCTGGGCGGGATGCGCTCCATCACCTTCGTCCAGGCGTTCCAGTTCTGGCTCAAGCTCGCGGCCATCGCCGTGCCGGCGGTGTTCCTCGCGCTGCACTTCGCGGGCCAGGGCGTGGAGCCGTCGTCGGACCCCTCCGCGCTCGACGGCATCCCGAATCAGCTCGGCACGCCCGACGGCGGCTACCGCACCGTCTCGCTCATGGTCGCCCTGCTCTTCGGGACCCTCGGGCTCCCCCACGTCCTCGTGCGCTTCTACACCAACCCCGACGGGCGCACCGCGCGCAGGACCACGGTGATCGTGCTCGGGCTGCTGTCGGTGTTCTACGTGTTCCCGACCATGTTCGGGGTCCTGGGCCGCCTCGCGGCGCCCGAGCTGGCCGGCGAGGGGGACGCCCTCGCGATCCTGCTGCCGCAGCGCCTCGTGCCGGGGCCGCTCGGCACGGCCCTCTCGGCGCTCGTGCTGGCCGGGGCCATGGCGGCGTTCCTGTCGACCACCTCGGGCCTGCTCGTGTCCGTCGCCGGCGTCATCAGCCAGGAGTTCTTCGGCGGCAACGTGCGGGGGTTCCGCGCGGCTGCGGCGCTGTCCGCGCTCGTCCCGCTCGTCGCGGCGCTCAGTGCGGGCCCGCAGGCCCTCGCCGGCAGCGTCGGGCTCGTGTTCGCCTTCACCGCCTCGACGATCTGCCCCCTGCTCGTCCTCGGGATCTGGTGGCGCCGGCTCACGAGCGTCGGCGCGGTCGCCGGGATGGTGACAGGCGCCCTCGCGTGCGGGGGCGCACTCGTCGCCTCGGGGGTGCTCGGCGCCGCGGCGGCTGCCAGCGGTCCCGTCGATCCCCCCGTGAAGGTCGCCGCCGCGCTGTGTGCCCAGCCCGCGGCGTGGACCGTTCCCCTCGCGTTCGCCGTCATGGCGATCGTGTCGCGGGCCAGCCGGCGGCGCGTCCCCCGCGGGGCGGACCGCTTCCTCGTCCGGATCCACTCGCCCGAACCGGCCGACTGACCGCGCAGCCTGGCCGGGCTGCGCCCGCGCCGGGCTGCTTCGCGCCCTGGCTGTCCCGGCCTCAGTCGATGGCGGCCATGAGCTCGACCACGCGGTCGAGGAACGCGTCGACCTGGGTCTCCTCGTAGCCTTCCTGCCCCGTCACCGTGCGGAAGACGGCGGTGCGCACCTCGTCGGCGCTCATCGAGGAGCCGTTCTCGAGGTAGTCGAGGAGCCGCACGCAGAGGGCGTCGACGTCCTGGACCTGGTACGACGGCGCCTTCTGGCTGCTCGGGCGGCGGAAGCGCTCGCCGTCGTGCCTCGCCAGCCGTCCCCGCAGGACTCCCGCGAGCTGGCCGATCTCCCTGAGCCAGGCCTCCTCGCCCGAACGCTCGATGAGCTCCTCGCGCTCACGCCGCGCGAACGCGTCCTCGAGGCGGTCGAGCGCCGCGTCGACCTCGCTCGCATCAAAGCCGCCGCGGACGGCGTCGAAGGACACCATGCGTACTTGGTGGCTTGTCACGGCGGGTGCCGAGGAGTCCTCCAGGTAGGCGCGCGCGGCGGCCATGAACTTCTCCACCTGCTTCGGGCTGTACCCGAGGTCGCCGCGCCCTACCCGGTCGAAACCTGCAGCAGCGCTGTCGTCGGTGTGCGCCACGGTGCCGCGTCCTCCCCTTCTGTTGACTAGCTCCATCATGCCTCCTGCTCGCCCACTAGGAACCCGGCACCAGCGCGAACACGAGGTACGCCGCCGGCGTCGCGAACAGGATCGAATCGAGCCTGTCCATCATGCCGCCATGGCCCGGGAGGATGCTGCTCATGTCCTTGATCCCCAGCTCCCGCTTGACCATGGACTCCGCGAGGTCGCCCGCCGTCGAGGCGGCGACCATGACGACGGCGAGGACGACGCCGAACCACCACGGCCTGCCCAGGAGCAGCACGGCCCCGAGGACCCCCACCACGATCGCCCCGCCGGCCGAGCCGGCGAACCCCTCCCAGGACTTCTTCGGACTGATTTTCGGCGCCATCGGATGCTTCCCGATGCTGGCACCCACGATGTAGCCGAAGGTGTCGTTGGCCACCACCAGCAGGAGCGTGAGCACGAGCTGGAGCGTGCCGGCGGGGACCATGCCGCCCGGCCACAGTCCGAAGCCCGGCGGGACCGGCGCGTCATGCAGCGGCAGGACCGCGTACCCCACGAGGAAGGGGACCCACAGGATCACGAACACGCCCGCGAAGACGCTCTTGGCGGCGCCCTCCAGGTGTTCGAGGCTCTGCCACAGGAGCACCGCCGCGCATCCGAGCACGAGGGTGAACAGCTGCGCCTCCTGACCGCCAAAGTACGCCGCCACGGGAATGGCGAAGGTTGCGGCCATGACAGGCACGATCGGCACGTGCGTGCCGTGTGCCTCGAGGGCCCGGGAGACCTCCCACGAGCCCAGCAGCACTGCCGTCAGGGCGATGAGCAGGAAGCCCAGGGGCCACAGGAACAGGCCCGCGAGGAGCGCGGCCAGGAGCACCAGACCGACGGCGACTGCGGCCGGCAGGTTGCGTCCGGCGCGCGAGACCCTCGCGGCCCGCAAAGCCTTCCGCGCCCGGGGGTCGCCAAGGTCCGGGCCGCCCTGTGCGGGAGGCCCGGACGCCGGCACCTCGGGATGCGGGGTGCTCATCAGACCTCGAGGAGTTCCGATTCCTTGCGCTTGACGAGCTCGTCGACCGCGTCGACGTGCTTCTTGGTCAGGACGTCGAGCTCCTTCTCGCCGCGCACGCCGTCGTCCTCGCCGACCTCGCCGTCCTTGACGAGCTTGTCGAGCGACTCCTTGGCCTTGCGGCGGATGCTGCGGATGGAGACCTTCGCGTCCTCGCCCTTGCCCTTGACGATCTTGACGTACTCCTTGCGGCGCTCCTGGGTGAGCTCCGGAAGCACCACGCGGATCACGTTGCCGTCGTTGGACGGGTTCGCGCCGACCTCCGAGTCGCTCAGCGCCTTCTCGACCTCGCGCAGGGCGCTCTTGTCGTAGGGCGTGATGAGGATCGTGCGGGCATCGGAGACCTGGAAGGAGGCGAGCTGCTGCAGCGGCGTGGGGGTGCCGTAGTAGTCCACCATCACCTTCGCGTAGAGGGCGGGGTTGGCACGGCCGGTGCGGATCGACGCGAAGTCCTCCTTGGCCACCTCGACGGCCTTCTCCATCTTGTCGGTGGCTTCGAGCAGGGTCTCTTCGATCACGTCTGTCTCCTAGAAGGGAATCGTTGCAGCTCAGGGTGCGGCCGGTACGGTGCCCGGCCGCTGGGCTAGGAACATCCTAGCCGCGAGGAAGGGGTCCTGCTTAGACGGTCACGAGCGTGCCGAGGCTGTCGCCGCGGATGGCCTTCGTGACGTTGCCCTCGCCCTCCATGCCGAAGACGACCATGTCCAGCTTGTTGTCCTTGCACATGGTCATGGCGGTCTGGTCCATGACACGGATGTCGCGGCGCAGGGCGTCGTCGTAGGTGAGCCGGTCGAGCTTCTCGGCAGTGGGGTCCTTCTTCGGATCGGCGGTGTAGACGCCGTCGACCCCGCTCTTGGCCATGAGCACGACGTCGGCGTGCACCTCGAGCGCGCGCTGGGCCGCGACAGTATCGGTGGAGAAGTACGGCAGGCCGGCCCCGGCACCGAAGATCACGACCCGCCCCTTCTCCATGTGCCGGATGGCGCGGCGCGGGATGTAGGCCTCCGCGACCTGGCCCATCGTGATGGCGCTCTGGACGCGGGTCTCGACGCCCGCCTGCTCGAGGAAGTCCTGGAGGGCGAGGCAGTTCATCACCGTGCCGAGCATGCCCATGTAGTCCGCGCGCGAGCGGTCCATCCCGGACAGGGAGAGCTCGGCGCCGCGGAAGAAGTTGCCGCCCCCGACCACGATGGCGATCTCGACGTCGTCGACCGCCGCGGCGATCTGGTCTGCGATCCCCCGGACGGTGGCCGGGTCGACGCCGAGCTTGCCGCCGCCGAACACCTCTCCGGAGAGCTTGAGCAGCACGCGTCGGCGCCGCTGCGGGCGGGGATCGCTGTCCCGGGCATCCGGCTCGGGGAAGGCGGAGGGGGCGAGGTCGGCGTCGGTGGTCTGAACGGTATCCATGAGTGAGTCCCCTCGGGCGAACGTGGGCGAAAGGCCTTGGTCTAGAGTAGCGGCACGGGCTGGGCGTGAGCGTGACACGCCATGGTCGGCACAGCAAAGGGGCGGCCACCGAAGTGGCCGCCCCTCTACGGGAGTGCTAGGCGCCGACGCGGAAGCGGGCGACGGCGGTCGCCTCGACACCCGCCTCGGAGAGCACCTGGCCGACGGACTTCTTGGCGTCCTTGGCGAACGCCTGGTCGAGGAGGACCTCGCCCTTGTAGAAGCCGGTCACGCGGCCTTCGACGATCTTCGTCATGGCGGCCTCCGGCTTGCCCTCGGCCTTGGCGGTCTCCTCGGCGATGCGGCGCTCCGACTCGACGAGGTCGGCCGGGACGTCCTCACGGCGGAGGTAGTTCGGGGCCATCGCGGCCACGTGCACGGCGACGTCGTGCGCGGCCGTCTGGGCGGCCTCGCCCTCGCCGTCGACGGCGAACAGGACGCCGACCTGGGCCGGGAGGTCCTTGGACGTCTTGTGGAGGTAGGCGTCGACCGTCTTGCCCTCGATGCGGGCGATGCGGCGGACGGCGACCTTCTCACCGAGGACGGCGCCCTCCTCGACGACGAACTCGCTCAGCGGCTTGCCCTCGACGTCGGCAGCCAGGAGCGCATCGAGGTCGGCGGCACCCGAGGCGACGGCCGTGGCCAGGACCTTGTCGGCGAGTTCGATGAACTTGGCGGACTTGGCCACGAAGTCGGTCTCGCAGTTGACCTCGACCATGACGCCGACGCCGTTCTCGACCTTGGCGGCAACGAGGCCCTCGGCGGTGGAGCGGCCCTCGCGCTTGGTGGCGCCCTTGAGGCCCTTGATGCGGATGATCTCGATGGCCTTCTCGGAATCGCCGTTGGCCTCGTCGAGAGCCTTCTTGACGTCCATCATGCCGGCACCGGTGCGCTCGCGCAGGGCCTTGATGTCAGCAGCAGTGTAGTTCGCCATGTGAACCCCTTACGTCAGTTGTTCTGCAGTTCTCTTCCGGCCGCGAGGATGGCACCCCCTGACGCAGGGGGCGCCATCCTCGCGGCGGCCTCCGTGTCCCGGGGGTCACGGAGAATTCGTGGATCGAGTTACTCGGCGGACTCGCCGGCAGCCTCGGCAGGAGCCTCAGCAGCGGCCTCGGCCTCAGCGGGAGCCTCGGCGGCAGCGGCCTCAGCGGGGGCCTCGGCGGCAGCGGGGGCCTCGGCGGCAGCGGCCTCGGCCTTCTGGCCCTCGAGGAGCTCGCGCTCCCACTCGGCGAGCGGCTCGGCCTGGGCGCCCTCATTGCCGGCGGCGCGGTTCGTGCGGGCGATGAGGCCCTCAGCGACGGCGTCGGCGACGACACGGGTGAGCAGGTTCACGGAGCGGATGGCGTCGTCGTTGCCCGGGATCGGGAAGTCGACCTCGTCGGGATCGCAGTTCGTGTCGAGGATCGCCACGACCGGGATGCCGAGCTTCTTGGCCTCGTCGACCGCGAGGTGCTCCTTCTTGGTGTCCACGATCCACAGCACCGACGGGGTGCGGGTGAGGTTGCGGATGCCGCCAAGGGTCTTCTCGAGCTTGTCCTTCTCACGCTCGAGGATGAGGAGTTCCTTCTTGGTGCGACCCGATCCGGCCACGTCCTCGAAGTCGATCTCCTCGAGCTCCTTGAGGCGCTGGATGCGCTTGGCGACCGTGGAGAAGTTGGTGAGCATGCCGCCCAGCCAGCGCTGGTTGACGAACGGCTGGCCGACGCGCGTGGCCTGCTCGGCGATGGCCTCCTGGGCCTGCTTCTTGGTGCCGACGAAGAGCACGGTGCCGCCGTGGGCAACCGTGGCCTTGACGAACTCGTAGGCGCGGTCGATGTAGGACAGCGACTGCTGGAGGTCGATGATGTAGATGCCGTTGCGCTCGGTGAAGATGAAGCGCTTCATCTTCGGGTTCCAACGGCGGGTCTGGTGACCGAAGTGGACGCCGCTGTCGAGCAGCTGGCGCATGGTAACGACGGGCATGCCGACGCTCCTTCCGGCAGGTCTTCTTTTCGAGGGCGCCTCGCGGCGGCCCTTGCCCCTGCCATAGTTGACGGTTGTTGACGACGTTCAGCCTGAATTGGCCGCGCGCCCCTGGCACCCCCTGCCCGCCCGAGCCGCCGAGACGGACCGTCAGACGTGCAGTGCGCATCCCCATCCTCTGGCCGAAGGGCACTTGAAACATGGGGAAGCGCGCTGGATGCGCGGAGTCGGCCCTCGCGTCACCGCTGGGATACTCACCCCGTGATGGGGATCGTGGCACAGCAAAGGAGGCGCGAAAAGCCGCGGTTCCCAGTGTACTACAGGGGTCGCGCCCTCCCGCGCGCCGCTCCCCGGCCCGCGCCGCCATTCTCCGCGGCCCGCTCCCCCGTGGAACGATGCGCCGAGGGGGTCATTCGCCCTCCACAGGACGCGGCACCGGCGCGTCGTCCACATGGCCTACGCCGCGCCGGCGGGGAGGCCTGGGGGAGGAAAGGCTGGGGGCATGAATCCGATCCGCCGCATCACGCCGCTGCTGCTGCTCGCCGCAGCACTCCTCGGCGACGCCCCCGCGGCGCCGCGCCCGGTCGAGGCGCCGGTTCCACAAGCGTCGTGGTCGTGGCCGCTCGAGCCGCGACCCGCCGTCGTGCATCCCTTCGACCCTCCGGAGCGCCCCTGGCTGAGCGGCCACCGCGGCGCGGACCTGGCGGCCACCGCTGGCGCGGCGGTACGTGCTCCGGCCCCGGGGACCGTCGTGTTCGTCGGCTGGGTCGTGGACCGGCCGGTAGTGACCATAGACCACGGCGACGGCCTCAGGAGCAGCTTCGAGCCGGTAGACAGCCCCTTGGCGGTAGGCGCTGAGGTGGAGAAGGAGGCGCCCCTCGGCACTCTGGGGCCGGCAGAAGCGGGCCATTGCGCCCCCGCGGCATGCGTCCACTGGGGCGTCAGGCGCGGAGACGAGTACGTCGACCCGCTTCAGTTCGTCGAGGACCGCAGGCCTTCGGTCCTCCTGCCGTGGGCCGGTCCGCCGTGAGCGCGTTGGTGCCGTCCCGGGCGCGACATGATCGCGGGATTGGCCCCTGCTGGCGGAAGGCTCCGCCAGGCCTCACACGATGGCGGAGTGGCCGGTGATGGCCCGTCCCGCGACCAGCGTGTTCACCTCGTGCGTGCCCTCGTAGGAGTAGATCGCCTCGGCGTCGGCGAAGACCTTGGCCATCTCATAGTCGGTGACGATGCCGTTCCCGCCGAGGAGCCCGCGCCCCAGGGCCACCGACTCGCGCATGCGTGAAGTCGTGAACGCCTTCGCCAGAGCCGACTGCTCGTCCCGGGCCTGGCCGGCCTCCTCAAGCTGGGCGAGGCGAACCATCATGCCTAGTGAGGCCACGGTGTTGCCGAGGATCGTGACCAGCTGGTCCTGCACCAGCTGGAAGGAGGCGAGGGGGCGACCGAACTGCTCGCGGGCGAGCGTGTAGCGGCGGGCCACGTCGAAGGCCGCCATCTGGAGGCCGACTGCCTGCCAGGCCACGGCGAGCCGCGTGACCTTGAGGACCTTGTTGACGTCCCTGAAGCTGTTGGCATGTGCGAGCCGGAAGTCGGCGGGGACGCGGACGTCCTCGAGTGCGATATCTGCGTTCTGGACGGTGCGGAGGGCGATCTTGTTCTCGATCCGGGTGGCGCTGAATCCCGGCAGGGTCGTGTCGACGAGGAAGCCCTTGACCTCATGGTCCGCCTCGTCGCGGGCGAACAGCACGACCCAGTCGGCGAAGGTTGCGTTTCCGATCCACCGCTTCGCGCCGTTGAGGACCCAGACATCGCCCTCGCGCCGCGCCGTGGTGCGGATGCCGCGGGCGACGTCCGAGCCGCCGAGCGGCTCGGTGAGCCCGAAGGCGCCGATCTTCTCGAGCGAGTATGCGTCGGGCAGCCATTCCGCCTGCTGCTCGGCGGACGCGAGGAGCTCGAGCGTGCCGGTGAAGAGGCCGTCGTGGACTCCCATGAAGGTGGCGATGGAGGCATCTGCGCGCGTGAACTCCGCATGCGTGAGGCCTGCGAGGAGCTGGGAGTGGCCCTGTCGGCGGATCGGGCTCACGACATCGAGCTCGGCGATCTTCGGGACGATGTCGTGGGGAAACTCGGCTCGGTTCCAGCAGTCGACGGCGATGGGACGGATCTCTCGGCCGAGCCACTCCCGCACCTCGTGCAGCCGGTCGCGCTCCTTCTGCGACAGGAGGGCCTCGAACGAGTAGAAGTCGCCGTCCGCATAGGGCAGGGAAGCAGGGCCGGTGTGCGCCACGAGATCCTCCAGGGGGCTACCACGAGTAGTTACTGATCAGTAACTTATCCTCGATTCCCCCTCGCTGACAACCCGGAAGACGCAGAAGGGGCTCGGAACGCTGGGTTCCGAGCCCCTCGAGGTAGGGCGTGTGGGACTTGAACCCACGACCAAGGGATTATGAGTCCCCTGCTCTAACCGGCTGAGCTAACGCCCCCCGTCCCGTCAGGGACTTCTCCATCCTAGTGCCCCGGCGGGCACCTCTGCGGAGCAGCGCGGGCGGGATGGAGACTCGGTTCAGCCGAGGTCCTCCGCCGTGTCGGCCCCGCGGTAGAGCGCTTCGAATGTGTCCATGGTGGCCTTGATGCCGTGCTTCTGGACCATCCGGTGGCTCTCCGCTCCCATCCGGCGAAGGTCCTCGGCAGGCTGGGCAAGCACGGCGGTGAGCTTCTCCGCCAGATCGTCACTGTCGTTCGGGCGGAAGAGGTAGCCATTCACGCCGTCCTCGACCAGGTGCGGGAGCGCCATGGCATCCGCGAGGACCACCGGCGTCGACGCGCTCATCGCCTCCAGCGTCACGAGCGACTGGAGCTCGGCCGTCCCGGGCATGCAGAAGACGTCTGCCCTGAGGTAGGCGAGCCGAAGCTCGTCGTCGGGCGCGAGGCCCAGGAACCTGACGCGGGAGCGGACGCCGAGTCGATCCACAAGCTGCTCGAGAGCCGGGCGCACCTCTCCCCCGCCGACGATCTCGAGGTGGACGTCCAGTTCGGCGGGGGTCTTCGCGATGGCCTGGATCAGCACGTCGACGTGCTTCTCCTCGGCGAGCCGGCCGGCGAAGAGGACCGTGGGGTAGGGGTTCTTCTCCACGGTCTCGCCCGGTCTGGGCTCGTAGGCGGAGACGTCGATCCCGTTTGAGAGGGGCATCACCTCGCGCAGGAATGCATGGTCGCGCATGGCCTTAGCGGCCAGCGGAGTCGGTGTCGTGACGACATCCGCCTGCCCCATGACCTTGCCCATGTCCTTCCAGGAGATGCGCCCCACGATGTTCAGGAACCACTGGGGGAAGGGCAGGAACGGGTTCAGGTTCTCGGGCATGAAGTGGTTCGTCGCAATGACACGGATCCCGCGCTTGACCGCCTCGTAGAGGACGTGTTCGCCGATCATGTAGTGGCTCTGGATGTGGACGACATCGGGCTGCACGTGGTCGAACAGGAGGGAGATCTCCTTCTTGACCTCCCAGGGGAAGACGATCCGGAAATACTCGTGCGTGGGCACTGAGTGGGAGCGGAGCCTGTGCACCACTGCCTCGGGGCGGGTCTCGGTGAAGCTCCTGCCCTTCTCCGCGCGGACCGCCACCACGTGCACGTTGTGGCCGCGCGCCGTCATGCCCTTCGCGAGCCGGTAGCCGAACTGGGCGGCCCCGTTGACGTGCGGCGGATAGGTGTCTGCGCCGATGAGGATCGTCAGGGGCCTGGTGCCGTTGCTTCGGGGGTTCTGTGTCGGTTCCGTCTCGGGGTCAGGCATCGTCACGATGGTCTCCTGGTCGGGCGGTCCGGCGGTTCCGGTCCGCGTGCCCGGCGGCACGCTGGACATCAGCCGCCGGTGTGGGATCGCGCCTCCGGCCCGCCGCCCCCACGGAGCTCGCGCGCGGCGTCCTTCCTCCGCTTCGCGACCTCCGGGTGGTGCCGGGACAGGGCAATGACCCCCACGATAGCAACGACGGCGGCGGCAGCCATGGCCACGGCCAGCACGGCGGGGACATCGGGTCGCAGCTCACCGAGGATCGTGATGCCGATCGCGATGCCGACGATGGGGTCCACCACCGTCAGCCCCGCAATCACGAGATCGGGCGGACCCGACGAGTACGCGCTCTGGACGAACCACGACCCGAGGCCGCCCGCGGCGACGATGGCGAGGACGGAGTACCACTGGACGTTCAGCAGGAACTGCCCGTTCGGGTCCAGGAGGTCGCGGCCGATGATCCGGGTGAGCACCGCGACGAAGCCGAAGAGGACTCCCGCGCCGATGATGTACACGAACGCGCTCATGCGGTGCCGGAACATGGCCGCGAGGGTGCCGAAGATGCCGACGGCGAGGGCGAGGAGGAGCACGATCGCCAGTTCCTCATCCGGTTCCACATTGTGGTTCTCGACCGTGGCGTTGACTGCGAGGAGCACGAAGAGCGCGGACCCGGTCACGCAGGACGAAATCGCGACGACGGTGGGCCGGTTGAGCGTGATGCCCTGGTCCTTGGAGTTCACGACCGTGGTGATCACGAGGGCGATCGCCCCGATCGGCTGGACGACGGTGAGCGGCGCGGAGACGAGGGCGATCATGTTGCACACCATTCCCGTCGCCAGGAGCAGCAGGCCGAAGATCCATCGCGGGTTGCGGACCAGCCTGAGGGCACTGCGGGAGCTGAGTGCGAGGCCGCCCATGTCGGCCTTCACGGCACTGCCCTGGCGTTGGGCACCGAATGCGAGGAAGAACGCGCCCAGGACGGCGAGGAAGACGGCGAGCCACACCATCAGTGGCCCGCCTCGCCGTCGCGGTCCTCAAGACGTCCCGTGCGGACGGGGCGCCCCTTCCGGACGATGGCGCGGAAGTAGTTCACCGCCGCGATCCAGTGCCCCACCAGCCCGAGCGCCAGGAGGACCCACGCGATCACGGCATACGCCGCTGCGCCGGGAATGGCGAGCTTGGACAGGACCAGCAGCGGTGTACCCGCGAGCAGCAGGGCGGTACGGACCTTGCCCACCCGGGAGACGGGGAGGTCGGGGTGGCTGCGGAAGTAGAACAGCGACGAGATGCCCAGCACAAGGTCCGGGACGAGCAGCGCGGCCAGGTACCACCACAGGACGACGCCGGCGAGCACCAGCGTCACCGCCACCGCGATCAGCGCGAGGCGGTCGGCAGCGGGGTCCAGCACGCGGCCCAGCTTGGAGGTCTGGTCGAATCGTCGGGCGACATAGCCATCGACCCAGTCGGTGCTGCCCATGACGGCGAGCACGACGACCGCCCAGCCGTACTCCTTCTGGGCCAGGACAAGCCACATGAACAGCGGAACGCCCAGGAAGCGGACCACCGTGAGCACGTTGGGGACGGTCACGACCCGGTCGTGGTCGATCTGCTCCTGGCCGGGCCTGGCACCCGCCCCGAAGATCCTCATCATGCCGAGTGCGCCACAGGACCTGGGCCGGTCAGCTCTTCACCAGCTTGCGCAGGAACACGACGAAGGCGGTGGTCGAGACGGCGAACACGGTGAGCGGTGCCCAGCGCTCCCTGATCAGCTCTGCGGCATCGGACCCCTTCGACCCGAAGGCCTTCGGCTTCGCGGAGAGGCCGCTCGCCGTCGTCCGCCCGGAGGGGCCTGAGGCGAAGCGGGCCCTGACGTCCTCGGCGAGGTGCCCGGCCTGGCGCTTGACGTCGAACTCCTTGACGAGGTCCTCCCTGACATCCAGGAGGTGCGCGCGGCGCTTGTCGAGGCGGTCTCGCAGCTCGGTTTCCGTGGGCGGCGGGAGGTGCACCTTGCCGTGGGCCCGATCCTGGGCGTCCTTCTCGGCCTTGGCGCGAGCCTTCTCGGCCTCCTTCGTGGCCTGGGCCCTCTTGTACTGGATCGTCGTCGGGTCGAGGAGCCGCGGGTCGAAGGTGCGCCCCTCCGTCACAATCCCGACGTCGTAGCGCAGCCCGCGGATCGCGTCCTCGGGCATCAGCGGCATGGCCTTCTTGACGTTCCCGAAGCCGATAAGCGCCGCGATCGCGAGGATGACAAGGAACGCAGCGCCGACGAGCAGAGCTGCAAGCCATCCGGGCATGATGGTGGCGAGCCCGAGGATCGCCGCGACGACGAGCGCGATGACCAGCAGGCCGAGGAAGACGAGGGCCACGACGAACAGCGCGGCGCCGATGCCGGCGTTGACGCCCTTCTTCTTCAGCTCGATCCGGGCGAGCGCGATCTCGTCGCTGAGCTGCCGCGGCGCAAGGCGGGCCGCGAGCCCGACGAGATCCGGCAGTGCGGCGAGCCGCGGCCGCCGGTCCACGGGCATACTGTGGCGTCCACTCATCGTCGGGCCCCTTCCTGTCGGTCCGGAACGCGTGAGGCGCAATCCTCGACCAAACTATCATCTGGGCCCCCAGAGGCGGGGGCGAAGGGCCCATTCGCCACGGCCGGGCGTTTCACCCTGCCCGGCGCCGGATGCCGCGGTCCGAGGACTCGTCAGCCGAGCGCACCGAACGTCGCCTCGACCTGGAGGAACTGCTCGGCGGCCTCCACCGCGCCCGTGAAGGCGTCGGCGTCGGTCGTCGAGCCACGCGGCCCGCGGGGCATCCACTCGTGGCGGGCGGTCTCGACGGTCTGGAAGCCCTCACGGGGCGGCGCGTAGTAGATCGCGAACCGCTGCACGGGCCAAGCAGCCGGAGACGCCGGTGCCACGAGCACCGCGGAACGGAGGCCGTAGTTGATCCACTGGGCGATGGGCCGGCGGTGGTCCCGCACGAGCATTCCGTCGGCGAAGGAGTTGGCCGCCGCCTCCCCGTGGACCGCCTCGTACCTGGACCGCCAGATGGTCAGCAGCGGTCCGTCGTAGCGGGTCCATCCGGGCGGAAGGGGTCGCGACGGCGCGGACATAGCTTCATCATAAATGCCGAAGGCCCCGCCGTGGCGGGGCCTCCGGCCTTCCGGTGCGCGACCGGGAGGCAAGCTCCCCCGACTGGACTCGAACCAGTAACCCTTCGATTAACAGTCGAATGCTCTGCCAATTGAGCTACGGGGGAATGGCTGCAATTGCTCCCCCGACTGGACTCGAACCAGTAACCCTTCGATTAACAGTCGAATGCTCTGCCAATTGAGCTACGGGGGATTGCAGCGGGATCTACCCTAGCAGGGCTGTGCCGCTGAGGCGAAATCGGCGCCTCAGTCCCGGGAACGGAGCGCGCGGCGGCGCAGCTCGAGTTCCATGAGCCTCCTGTTGAGCTGCTGGAACTCCTCAGGTGAGGCGGCGGCGTCGAGCCTCTGGAGGCGTCCCATCAGCTCGGCCTTCTGCGCGGTGATCTGCAGCTCGGCGAGCCCGGCGAGGATGTCCCGGCAGTAGCGCTCGAGCGACTCCTCGGTGGTCGCCGGCAGGGGCGTCACGGCGAGCTCGGCCAGGAGTGGGCGCAGCCCCTCGGGCAGCTCGTGGCGGACCCGTTCTATCCACGCCGAGACCGCCTCCTGCTCCCCCTGTCTGCCGGCGGCGGCGATGGCGGAATGCAGGGCGGCGTGGGCCGGTGCCACGAACCGGGCCGCCGCGAACTCGTCCCACGCGGCCGCGTCGAGCATGGCCGGCTGCTGGAGGACAACCTCGAGCGCCTGGCGTTCCATGACGGCCACGGGGTCGCGGGGATCCGGCCGCCACGCCGCGGGCGACGGCGTCGCCTCGCCGGGAGGCGCCCCCTGTGCCGGGCGGCGGCCCGCCTCGGGACCGGGGCCCCCGTGCGGTTCGGACGATGGCCGGCGTGCCGCGGAGGCCACCGCGCGCGTCACGTCGTCGAGCGGCACCCCGATCCACTTGGCCAGCTCCCGGGCATAGGCGGGCCGGATGGCGTGGTCGCGGATGCGGGCAACGACCGGCGCCGCCTCGCGCAGAGCGGCGACACGGCCCTCGACGGTCTCGAGATTGTGGCGGCGGAGCGAAGCCTGGATGGCGAACTCGAAGAGCGGACGGCGGCTCTCGATGAGCTGCTGGACGGCGGCGTCCCCCCGGTGCTGGCGGAGGTCGCACGGGTCCATGCCGTGCGGTTCGACGGCCACATAGGTCTGGGCGACGAAGCGCTGGTCCTCGTCGAAGGCCTTCAGAGCAGCCTTCTGGCCGGCCTCGTCACCGTCGAAGGTGAAGATGACCTCCCCTCCGGTGCCGTCATCGGTCAGGAGCCGGCGCGCGATCTTGATGTGCTCGGTCCCGAAGGCCGTTCCGCAGGACGCGACGGCGGTGTCCACGCCCGCAAGGTGGCACGCCATGACGTCGGTGTAGCCCTCTACGACGACAAACTGGCGCTTCCTGGCGATGTTCCGCTTGGCCATGTCGATCCCGTACAGCACCTGGGACTTCTTGTAGAGCGCCGTCTCCGGGGTGTTGAGGTACTTCGGGCCCTGGTCGTCCTCGAACAGCCTCCGCGCTCCGAAGCCGATCACGTCTCCGGCGATGTCCCGGATCGGCCAGATGAGGCGCCCCCGGAAGCGGTCGTACAGGCCCCGCGAGCCCTCGGAGAACATTCCAGTGAGCTTGAGCTCCTCGTCGCGGAAGCCCTTCGTGCGCAGGTGCTTGAGCAGGCTGTCCCATCCCTGGGGGGCGAAGCCGACCCCGAACTGCTCCGCGACGTCCCGCTCGAAGCCGCGCTCGAAGAGGAACTGCCGCGCCGCGGCCGCACCCGGGGTCAGGAGCTGGGCCTGGAAGTACTCGGCGGCGACCTTGTGCGCGTCGAGCAGCCGCTGCCGCCGGCCGACCTCTTCCCGCCGCGGCCCGGCACCGTCCTCGTAGTGGAGCTCGTAGCCGATCCTTGCGGCGAGCTTCTCGACGGTCTCCGCGAACGCGGTGTGGTCCATCTTCATGACGAAGCTGATGACGTCGCCGCTCTCGCCGCAGCCGAAGCAGTGGTACGTGCCGACCTGGGGACGCACATGGAAGGACGGCGTCCGCTCGTCGTGGAACGGGCACAGGCCCTTCCACGACCCGATCCCTGCGCTCCTGAGGGTCACGTATCCCTCGGCGACCTCCCTGATGTCCGTGCGCGAGCGGACTTCCGCGATGTCCTCGGGTTTGATCAGGCCTGCCACTGGACCACCTTAGTCACCAGAGGCTCGGAAGGCTGCCCACCAGCCGCTCGTACCAGGCGAGGGCCGACCCATCGGTGAGCGAGGCCACCTGGTCCACGATGACGCGGAGCCGTGCGGCGTCGTCGTCCGCCGCCCTCCAGTCGGCCGCGAACATCGGCTCCAGATGCCGGTCGCCCGAGGCGCTCAGCGCGGTGACGAGGGCGTGGAGGACCTCGCGCTGGCGCTCGTAGATGGGCTGGCGGTGGTCCGTGGTCATCACGAACGTCGTCGCGAGGCCCTTCATCACCGCGATCTCCTGGACCGTCTCCTGGGGCACCATGACCTCGCCCGCGTACCTCGTGAGCGGAGCCTCGCCGTAGGCTGCGCGCGTGAGCGACAGGGCGCTGTCGCAGAAGCGCCCGATGAGCTGGCTCGTCATGTTCTTGAGCGCCGCCATCGAACGGCGGGACCCGTCGGCCTCACGCACCCACACCGGTGTGGACTCGAGCCTGGCGAGGGCGGCGTCGATCTCGGCGGGGTCGCTGTGCGGGAGGTACCACTGCTGGGTGTAGCCGATGACACGCGCCCGGTGGTCGGGGTTCTCCATCCACCGCAGCTGGAACTTGCCGGCGACGATGGCGTCCTCGACATCGTGCACCGAGTAGGCGATGTCATCGGAGAGGTCCATGACCTGGGCCTCGATGCATGACCTGCCGGACGGGGCACCCTCGCGGACCCAGGCGAAGATCCTGAGGTCGTCCTCGTAGGCGCCGAACTTGCTCGTCCGATGCCCGTGGATGATCGGCGCGTCCACCGCCGTCCACGGGTACTTGCAGGCGGCGTCGAGGCTGGCCCGCGTGAGATTGAGCCCTGCGGGCCGGCCTTCGGCATCGAGGACCTTGGGCTCCAGCCGCGTCAGGAGCCGGAGTGTCTGCGCGTTGCCCTCGAAGCCGCCGATGGCGTGGGCGATGTCGTTGAGGGCGCTCTCGCCGTTGTGGCCGAAGGGCGGGTGCCCGAGGTCGTGGCTCAGGCACGCGGCGTCGACCACGTCCGGGTCGCATCCCAGGACCCGTCCCAGTTCGCGGCCCACCTGCGCAACCTCGAGGGAGTGCGTGAGCCGGGTGCGGACGAAGTCGTCGGTGTCCGGGGCGACGACCTGCGTCTTGGCACCGAGCCGGCGGAGCGCAGAGGAGTGGAGGACCCGCGCGCGGTCCCGCTCGAAGTCGCTCCGGTAGCCCTTCTTCGGGGGCTCGACGACCCAGCGGGTGGAGTCCTGGACCGAATAGCCGCGCGTGTCCTCAGCTACTGTCTCAGCCACCGGACACGTCCAGTTCTGCCGCGGCGATCTCACGGGTCTGCGTGTCGTCCATGGTGCGGCTCTCGAGCCATCTGTGGGGCAGCGCCGGGCGCTTGGGCGACCCAGCGCGGCCCCGCGGGCCCTCGGCGTCAGGGCCCGGGTAGGGGGTCTCGGGGTCAAGGCTGTCGAGCAGTCCACGCAGCTCGTCCAGAGTGTTGACCTGGGCGAGCCGGGCCCGCAGCTCTCCTCCGACCGCGTAGCCCTTGAAGTACCACGCGACATGCTTGCGGATGTCCCGCAGCGCCTTGCCCTCGTCCTCGAAGTACTCGACGAGGAGCTGCGCGTGCCGGTAGAAGGCCTCCCCCACGTCTGCCAGCCCCGGCCGGATACGCTCGGCACGTCCTTCGAAGGCGGCCTGGAGGTCACCGAAGAGCCACGGCCTGCCCTGGCACCCGCGCCCGACGACGACGCCGTCCACTCCCGTCTCGTGGACCATTCGGACGGCGTCCTCGGCGCTCCAGATGTCCCCGTTGCCAAGGACCGGGATGTCCGGAAGCGCCTCGCGCAGGCGCGCAATGGCGCTCCAGTCCGCTGTCCCGGAGTAGAACTGGGCCGCCGTCCGGCCGTGGAGGGCCACGGCGGCAACGCCGGCGTCCCGGGCAATCTTCCCGGCCTCGATGTAGGTCAGGTGGTCGTCGTCGATGCCCTTGCGCATCTTGATGGTGAGGGGGACCCCTCCCCGATTCGCCTCGCGCACGGCGGTCTGGACGATCTGGGTGAAGAGGTCCGTCTTCCAGGGCAGCGCGGACCCGCCGCCGCGCTTGGTGACCTTGGGCACCGGACAGCCGAAGTTGAGGTCGATGTGGTCTGCCCGGTCCTCGTCCACGAGCATCCGGACCGCCTGCCCCACCGTGACCGGATCCACCCCGTACAGCTGCACCGAGCGCACCTGCTCGTCGCCGTCGTGCTTGATGATGCGCAGCGACTCCGGGTGCCTCTCGACGAGGGCACGCGAGGTGACCATCTCGGACACGTACAGGCCGCCGCCGTACTCGCGGCACAGCCGCCGGAAGGCGGTATTGGTGATACCGGCCATCGGCGCGAGCACGACCGGGGTGTCGATCGTCAGCCTGCCGAGACTCAGGGGCGGCAGCTCGAGGCGCACCGGCTCGGCGTCCTGGCCGGACCCCCGACGGGCCTGGTCTGGGCCCGCAGGGGCGGAGGGAAGGGCGGTTGGCACTGCAGTCACCCGTCTATTGTGTCAAAGCGGGGCAAATTCCAGCGGCGCGCCGCCCTGAGGCCGCCATCATGCGACCTCCCAGTAGTCGCCGTCGGGTCCAGCGACAGCCCTCATCACGCTCGCGGGAAGCGTCAGTGCCAGGGCACCGTCCTCGTTCGAGGTCGCCGCCTGGACCTGTTCGCCGGGACGCCACCAGTACAGGTGGCCGCTCAGGGGCGCGATCTCCTCCTTCCCGAGGATCGCGTTGAGGCCGAGCATCCCTTCGAGTCCCTCGACCGTCGTTTCCTCGTCCACGAGGTGGAGGGTGATCATCCGCAGTGCCGGAACCCCGAAGAAGACGCCGAGCCTGCCCGGCTCAAGGCCCAGCTCGACCATGAGCCGGTCGGGATAGGCGAGCCAGGAGGCCATGCGCGGATGGTCGCCCTCGAGGTGGAGAACCGTGACGCCGTCCTTGGCGTAGGCCTGGACCTCATCGAAGCCCGCGGAGAAGAGATTCGCCTCGGCAGCTTCCCACGCTGCCTCGAGGCCGCCGGCCTTGGCCAGATGGACGTCGGCGAGCAGGAGGGACGTCTCCTCCCTGCGGAAGGCGAGGAGGAGCGGGAGCCCGGCGATCTTGCGCGCGTACGTGTAGTCCTCCCCCAGTACCTCGTCAGGGATCCGTCCAGGGGCCGAGAACCTCGGGAACAGCCGCTCCCGCAGGGCCTTCCCGGCGTAGCCGAGTCCACTTCCGGGCCGGCCGCCTCCGGCCTGCGCCGCCTCGAGGGCGCCCCCGACGAGCTGTCCCACGATGCTGCTCGCCACTTCGCCCCACACCTCCTCGGGCACGCGCGCTGCGGCACGCGCGATGGAGGTCAGCCCCAGCTGGGCTCCGGATCCGCGGAAGGGACCTCCGGTGACGGCCAGATGGCTCCCGAAGTCACGCGCCCGCAGGCCCCGCGCCCGGACCGCCTCGGCACAGTGTCCCCTGAGCAGGTCGGCCTGCCGGCCAGTGAATCCGGGGATGAACCGGTCCGGCCCCGAGAGGTCCTCGCCCGCGACGGATTGGACCGTCTCCGAGGCCGACGTCCTCATGGCGTCTGCCCGCTCTGCCCGGTTCCGCTGTGCCTTGCCCATGCCGGTTCCCCTTCGCTCTGCTGGGCGCCGTGCCGGCGCCTCGCCATTGACGCTATGCAGCGATCCGCCGGCGGGCAGCACCTCGGGCCCCTATGTGGACAACGCCAAGGAACACCGAGGAACACAGCCCAGGCTTCCTCCGAACGTCTGGCTGTGGAGGACCAATCGGCAACCTGTGAAGGCCACCCTCGCAGGCGCCCGTGCAGGACCACGGCGCCCGCGGCCCGCACCAGCGGGGGCGGCCTACGCTTGCCCCATGAGCAGCTCCGCAGGCGTTGGCGCAGGTCTTGGAGTACGCGCCGCCCGGCGCGGGAACCTCTGGCTCTACGACACCGCCCGGCGTGTGGCCGGCTGGCTTGTCCGTGCCCTCCGACTCCGGATCATCCCCACGGGGCTCTCTGAGGTGCCCCAAGGGCAGGTGGTCCTCGCCGTCACCCACTTCGGCTACGGCGACTTCGTGCCGGTTGCCCTCGCCTGGTGGGCGGACAGGCACGACCGGCTGCGCTTCCTGGTCGGGCCACGGCCGTACCGGAGCCGGCTGCTCGGCGCTGCGATCACCGCCTGCGGCGGCGTGGCCGTGCTGGGCGGGGCCGACCACGCGAGCCTGTCCGCGGCGATGCGCGCCCTCGACGCCGGCTGGAGCATCGCCCTCTTCCCCGAGGCGGGCGTGAGCAGGAGCTTCACGGTGCGCCGCTGCCACACCGGTGCGGTCCGCATGGCCCTCGCCACGGGCGTTCCCCTCATCCCCGTCGGGGTATGGGGCGGACACCGCATCACGACGCGCGGCCACGGCCCGCGGAACCGGACGCACCGCGGCTCGGTCCGCGACGCCTGGATGGCACCCGTCCGCGTGCACTTCGGTCCACCGGTCGCCTTCGGCGAGGGCGAGCCGCCCGAACAGTCGGCCCGACGGCTGCAGCGGGCCCTCCAGGAGGCGGTCGACGTCGCGGCCGGGGACTTCCCGCTCGGGCGCCCCCGAGGTGCATGGTGGGTCGCTGCCAAGGACGGGGGCGGGGCGCCCACCGAGGCCGAGAGGGACATCTGGGACGCCTTCGACGCTTCGCACGGCCTGCGGCCGGACCGCGACAAGATGTGAGGGCCTGCGTCAGCGGCCGCGGCGAGACCTCCGGGTCGGGTACTCCCCTGCGCCGCCGTCCTGCGCGACTCCATCAGCATCGGCCCCATCAGCATCGGCCCGGGCGCCTGCCCCGACTCCGGAGGTGCCGGCGGCTGTGGCAATGCCGGTGGCGACTGCGGGAGCGCCGCCGTCGTCCGGACTGGAAGCCGAGCCCGCCTCGCCGCGGCGCGTGCCCGCCGTCGTGCGCGGTGAGCGGCCGGCGGCGAGGCGATCCGTCTCCTCGCCCGCGAGCCGGGCCGCCTCGGACGGCCGGCCCTCGAACCGGGAGGCGCCTGTGGCCTTGACGACGGCGACCGCGACGGCGGTGGTCATCGGGATCGCGAGCACGAGGCCCACGGAGCCGACGAGGGTGCGCACGACTTCCTCGGCGAGCTCCGAGCTCGTGATGGCCTCGAGGAAGGGCCGGTCGTAGAGCGAGACGATGATGAGCAGGGGCAGGGCGGCCCCGGCGTAGGCGAACGCGATCGTGTACACGGTCGAGGCGATGTGGTCCCGCCCGATCCTCAGGGCCGAGGTGAACAGCTTGCGGGCTGGGGTGTGCGGAGCGAGCTCGTAGAGCTCCCACACCGCCGAGGACTGGGTGATCGTGACGTCGTTGAGCGCTCCGAGTCCCGAGATGATGAGCCCACAGAGGATGATCCCCGAGATCGAGATGTTCCCGCCGACGTTGACCAGGCTCGCCGCGTCGTGGCTCCCCACACCGGTGAGGTAGGCGGCGTCGGTCGACCAGGCCGCGAGCAGGGCAGTCACGCCGAGGCCGAAGATCGTCCCCAGCAGCGCCGTCGAGGTGCGTGCCGAAAGCCCGTGCGCGAAGTACAGGACGCCCATCATGATGACCGTCGACCCCACGAGGGCCAGCAGGAGCGGAGGCTTCCCCTCGACGAGCCCGGGGAGGACGAAGGCGACCAGCACTGCGTACGCGCCCCCGAGACCGAGCAGGGCGCGCAGGCCCCGCCAGCGGGCGACGGCCACGACCACGACGGCGTACAGCGCCGCGAGGAGCAGGATCGGGACCGTCCGGACGAAGTCCGTGAAGACGTAGGCCGGAGCGCCGCTCGCCTGCTGGGCCGCGCCACCCTGGCCCGAGCTGCCCTGGGTCTGGGGCTGGATGCGCGAGAGGTTGAGGTACCGGATCCGGTCCCCGGGCTTGACCCCGTGCGACTTCACGATGTCCGGGTTGAGTGCCACGCGCACCTCGGCCCCGCCGGCGTCAGGCTGGGTCGACGCGAAGCTGCACGTGCTCGCTGACGTCCCGGAGGAGGCAGGGGACGACGACGCGCCCGGGCAGGCCTCGGACGTCACCGTCCTGACCGTGCCCGTGTCCATCGTGACGCCCTGCGCGACGGAGTAGGGGTTGGAGAGCTGGAGCCCCGAACGGTCACCCGAGGGCCAGAGCGAGACCATCCCGACGAGGGTGAGGAGGCCGAGGGGGACGAGGACCGCCGCCAGGATCCACGTGGCGCGCCGGCGGGCCGCCACCGCGGCCGGGCCGGCGGGCGGGCCTCCATGGCTGTGCCCGTGTCCGGCGGAACCGTGCCCGGCGGAACCGTGCCCGGCGGAACCGTGCCCGGCCCCGTGTCCCGCGCCCACGCTCAGTCCCCGACGGTCAGCGTGTCCGCGCCGACCTGTTCAGCGGCGCCGGCAGCGAGCAGCGGCTCGACGGTCGCGCGGAGCGCCACCATCGAATCGTCCAGCTCGAGGCTCACGGGGTGCTGGTACGCGATGAGCGCCAGAAGACCGCGGACGGCGTCCCGGGCGTCCTCCGCGTCGAGCCGGACCTCATGGCCGAGGAGCACCTCGCTCGGGTCGTCCGCCGCGGCGCCTCCCGGCGCGGCATAGCTGACGGCGAACGCGCGCAGGCGCCCCTTCCGCTTCGACGGGGCGACGGCGGAGCCGAAAGCGCTCTCCGCCGGAGCGCGCAGCACGACGGCGCCGTGGGCGCCGGCCGCCTCCGAGAGGAAGAGCTGCTGGGCGCGCCCGACGCTGATCGGCGCAGGCGGGTCCCAGCCGTTGATCTCGGTGTAGTAGCGCGCCACGGCGTCCGAGAGCTCGACCGAGCCGGTCGCGAGGTCCTCGACGAGCGGGGAATCGCCGGAGTCCTCGCCGTCACCGAAGACCGGCAGCTTGAGCGAGCCAGGCCGCACCACCACGTGGCGCGACCGCTGCAGAGTGCTGAACCCGCGCGCTGCGGCGAAGTCCGCCCCCGGCGTGCCGACCGTCACCCGTGAGCGCAGGGCCGCGACGCCCGACGGCGAGGCTTCCGCCGCCTCGCGCAGCTGGCGCAGCAGCTCTGTGCCGACGCCCTGCCGGCGGTGGTCCCGCGCCACCTCGACGTACGCCCAGTGCCGCTGGGGATGCAGCGCGGAGGCGTACACGACGCCCGCGGCAACCGGGATTCCCTGGTCCTCTGCCACGACGCAGCGCCGCCACGCCCCCGGTGCCGAGCCGGCGCCGTCGTGCGCGCCCCCCTCACCGGCGGCGGCACCCTGCTGGACGACGTCGGAATCTGGACCGAAGGCGCCGCGGAACTGCTCCGCGGCGGCGCCCTCGGCGTCGCCCCAGAGCTGCAGGAGGACGTGGTCGTCTCCGTCGCGCCAGGCGCGGTACGTCAGCTGGGCCACGGGCTCAGTTCTTCTCGAGGCGCTCGAAGAGGTACCCGGCCACCTTGTCGAGGGAGACGCGGTCCTGGCCCATCGTGTCGCGCTCGCGGATGGTCACGGCCTGGTCCTCGAGGGTGTCGAAGTCCACCGTGATGCAGAACGGCGTGCCGATCTCGTCCTGGCGGCGGTAGCGGCGGCCGATGGCGCCGGCGTCGTCGAACTCGATGTTCCAGTGCTTGCGCAGCTGGGCGGCGAGGTCGCGGGCCTTGGGCGAGAGGTCCTCGTTGCGGCTCAGCGGCAGCACCGCGGCCTTGACCGGCGCGAGGCGCGGGTCGAGACGCAGCACGGTGCGCTTGTCGACGCCGCCCTTGGTGTTGGGGGCCTCGTCCTCGGTGTACGCGTCCACGAGGAACGCCATCATGGAGCGCGTGAGGCCGAACGAGGGCTCGATCACGTAGGGGATGTAGCGCTCGTTCGTCGCCTGGTTGAAGTAGGCGAGCTCGTGGCCCGAGGCCTTCGAGTGGCTGCCCAGGTCGTAGTCGGTGCGGTTGGCGATGCCCATGAGCTCGCCCCACTCGTTGCCCTGGAAGCCGAAGCGGTACTCGATGTCGATCGTGCCCGCGGAGTAGTGGGCGCGCTCGTCCTCCGGGACGTCGAAGCGGCGCATGTTCTCCGGGCTGATGCCCAGGTCCACGAACCAGTTCCAGCACTCCTCGACCCAGTGCTTGAACCACTCGTCGGCCTCGCCGGGCGCCGTGAAGTACTCGATCTCCATCTGCTCGAACTCGCGGGTGCGGAAGATGAAGTTGCCGGGGGTGATCTCGTTGCGGAACGCCTTGCCGATCTGGCCGATGCCGAAGGGCGGCTTCTTCCGGCTCGTGGTGACCACGTTGTTGAAGTTCACGAAGATGCCCTGCGCCGTCTCGGGACGCATGTAGTGCAGGCCCTCGGCGTTGTCCACCGGACCGAGGAAGGTCTTGAGCAGGCCCGAGAACATCTGCGGCTCGGTCCACTTGCCCGTGGTCCCGCAGTTCGGGCAGACGATGGAGTCCATGCCGCCCTCAGGCGCGCGGCCCTTCTTCGCCTCGTACGCCTCGATGAGGTGGTCCTGGCGGAAGCGGTGGTGGCACTGGAGGCACTCGACGAGGGGGTCGGTGAACGTGGCGACGTGGCCCGACGCCTCCCACACCTGCTTGGGCAGGATCACGGAGGAGTCGAGGCCCACCATGTCCTCGCGGCCGCGGACGAACGTCTGCCACCACTGCTCCTTGATGTTCTCCTTGAGCTCGACGCCGAGCGGGCCGTAGTCCCAGGCCGAGCGGGAGCCTCCGTAGATCTCACCCGCCTGGAAGACGAATCCGCGGCGCTTGGCCAGGGAGACGATCGAGTCCAGTGGGGTCTTCGGTGCCAAAGGGGTTCCTCCGTACTTCTCAGGCCGCTGGGTGCGGTCCGGCGGTGTGCACCAGTGAGTCAGGCGCACAGACGAGCGTGCAGTGACAAGCCTACCGGCGCACGACGCCGGCCGGTCACCTCGTGCGGATCATGCGCCGGTTCCACGGCAGGGTCGCCAGGACCATCGCGACGAGGGTCGCCACGGTGCCGACGACGGTGGGGAGCGCGACGACGGTGCCCGGCGCGGGCGCGAACGCGTCGAGCGCGAGGGAGCCGAGCAGCTGGCCGGCGATCATCCCGAGGCCCGTCAGGAGCACTCCGAGGCGACGGACGAGCACGGTGGCGACGGCGATGAACACGATGCCGAGGGGGCCGCCCGTGTAGTACCACCAGTCCCCCGGGAAGTCGGCGGGAAGGGGCCTGCCGGGACCCGCCACGGCGACCTTGACGGCCCACGCGACCGCGAGCCCGACGATGCCCGAGACGAAGTTCATGAGCGTGGCCGCGAGGAGGCTGCTGTAGGCCACCGCGCTGGCCCCGTTCATGGCGGACTGGAAGCTCTGCGCGAACCCTGCCGCGAAGGGCAGGACCACGAGGGCGGTCAGCGCGGCAAGGTCCTGCGCTGCTCCGAACTTCGGTGCCACGGCATAGGCCACCGAGGCGAGGGTGAGGACGGTCGCGAAGACGCGCATGCCCGTGAGCGGACGCTGCCGCCCCTGCGCGAAGCCCACGCGGTCCACGAGGAGGCCGCTCATGGTCTGCCCCGTGACGGCGGCAATGGTGAAGACCGCGATCCCGAGGACGCCGACGGTGACAGCCTGCGCGACGACGAAGAGTGCCCCGCACAGGCCCGCCCCGAGGTACCACCACGGAATCGTGCCCGACCGCACGGCCGACCCGATGCCCCGCACCCCTGCACGGCCTGCGGGCAGGACCGCCGCCAGGACCGCGAGGACCACGAGCCCGGTGCCGAAGCTGGTCAGCGCCGCGGCGATGCCATCGCCGAGTCGCGCGCCGAGTGCCCCGTTGATGCGGCCCTGCGCGGGAATGGCGACGCCGGCCGCCACGGCCGCGGCGAGGCCGAGCGGGAGGGGAAAGGGTCGGGGCGCGGTCACTGGAGACAGCCTAGGGGCTGCACGGCCTACAGTTGCACCATGTCCCCCAGCGAACCGCGCAGCATGCCCGCCCCCGACGACGGCCTCGACACGGTCGAGATCCGCGAGGGGACGATCCGCCTCGGGCAGGTCCTCAAGCTCGCCTCTCTGGTCGAGGACGGGGTCGAGGCCACAGAGCTGATCCGCAACGGGCTCGTCAAGGTCAACGGGGAGATTGAGGAGCGCCGAGGGCGCCAGCTCGGCGCCGGGGACGTGGTCGAGGTCAATGGCGCGCGGGTGCGGCTCGTGTCGCGACGCTGACCGCTCGGGCGGCCGCGCGGCGTCGTGCGTACCCGAGACGCTCAGGGGCGCGATTTCGCGTACCCGAGACGGTCAGGGGCGCGGTTTCGCGTACCCGAGACGTCAGGGCTTGAGGACGGCCTGCTCGAGGAACTCCTTGACGTGGGCGATCTCGGGCCCGCTGACGCTGTGGCCGATGCCGGGGTAGGTGATCTTGGTCAGCGCGACGTGGCCGCGCACCCAGCCCATCGTGTACTCGACCTTGTCGGCCGTGATGACGGGATCGGCCTGGTCGCGGCCCCAGAACAGGGGCACCGTGCCGGTGAGCTCGGCGTCGCGGAAGTAGGAGTAGTCCGCTGCCCCAGCGGCGGCGGGGTCCACGGCGAAGCCGGAGAGGCCCACGACGGCGGCGAAGTCCGCCGGGCGCCGGCGCAGGAGGGAGGTGGCCATGGCCATGCCCATCGAGAATCCGAGGAGGGTCACGGAGGAGTGCTGGGAGCGGACCTCGTCGAGCCATGCGAGGGCGTACTCGACTGCGGCCTCGACGGAGTCCATCGTGAAGTCCCGGGCGGCCATGAGGGGGAACCACTGGTAGGCGCCCGGCGCGAGCGTCTGGGGAGCTCGCAGCGCGGCGACCGTGAAGTCCTCGGGAAGGTAGCCCGCGAGCCCCATGAGGTCGGCCTCGTTCGAGCCGTACCCGTGGAACATCACGATGAGCGGCGTGCCGGCACGCTCGGCCTCGGGCCGGCTCCACAGGATCTGGTGGTCGGGGTAGTCGGCGGGGTAGCCCGCGGGACGCTGGGCATCGGCAACGGCATCAGTCATGGGTCCATTCTTGCACATAGTTGAACTGTCAACTAAATGTCGGCCGTCTTGGACTCCGCGCTCGCCCGGCGCACAATGTACCCGTGAGTACGATCTCTGACCGGCTCTCCCCGGGCGTCGAGGACGGACCCGACGGCTACCACCACCCGTGGCACCGCTACGTTGCCCTCGGCGACTCCTTCACGGAGGGAATCGGCGACCCCGACCAGAACAATCCCGGACGCCACCGCGGCTGGGCCGACCGGCTCGCGGAGGAGCTCTCCCACGGCGCCCCCGACTTCGCCTACGCCAACCTGGCGATCCGCGGGCGGCTCCTGGGACGCATCCTCGACGAGCAGCTCGAGCCTGCGCTCGAGCTGCGGCCGGACCTGGTCTCGCTCTCCGCCGGCGGCAACGACCTCCTCAGGCCCGGCAGCGACCCGGACGCCCTCGCGCTCAGGCTCGACGGCGCCGTGGGCCGCCTGGCGGACTCCGGTGCGACGGTGCTCCTGTTCAACGGACCGGACATCGGCTCGACGCCCGTGCTCTCGGCGATCCGCGGCAAGGTCGCGATCTACAACGAGAACCTGCGGGTCATCGCCGCGCGCCACGATGCCGTCATCGCCGACATGTGGGCGCTGCGCAAGCTCTCCGATCCGCGCATGTGGGACAGCGACCGGCTCCACTTCTCCCCGCTGGGCCACCACACGATTGCGATCATGGCCCTCGAGGCCCTCAATGTGAGGCACAGCCTCGAACCGATGGAGCCCCGCCCGATGCCCGCGCGCAGCTGGCGCGCGGCCCGCAGCGAGGACCTCGTGTGGGCGCGCGAGTACTTCGTCCCGTGGGTTGTCCGCCGGCTCCGGCACAAGTCGAGCGGCGACGGCATCCTGGCCAAGCGCCCGACGGCGCAGCCCGTCTTCGGCGCGGGCGCTCCCCTCGGGTCCGGGGAGGCCAGCGCCAGCTGAGGCACGCGCGGGTCAGTCCCGTCCGGCCGACCGCAGCCTCAGGGCCTGCACCGGGCACAGTGCGACGGCGTCCTGCGCCGCCCCGGCGAGCCCGGAGGGAACCGGCACGTCCCGGCCGCCGCGTCCGAGCGGGTAGCCCCAGTCGTCGCGGACGAGGAGTTCGGGCAGCAGCTCGGTGCACAGGCCGCGCCCGTCGCACCGCGTGAAGTCGATGTGCAGCGCGAGGCGTTCCCGGCTCACGGCCGCCACCCCCGGGTGCCCGTGCAGTCCCCGTTCAGATGGGCACGCACCTCCTGCCGGAACACCTTCAGCGTGCTGCGGACGAACCCGGCCGTCGCGTCGGGGTGGTGGCACGCTCCCCTGCCCGTGACAAGGCCCGCCAGTCGCTCGGCCTCGGCCGCGAGCCAGGGGCTCCGCTCCCCGCCGGCGATCCGTTCGAGGACGGCCGCCATGGCGGGCAGCCCAAACGTGCACGGCCCGCACTGGCGGGCCGAGCCGTCGGCAAGGTAGCGGGCGATCGGTGCGGCCGCCGCCAGGCCGCAGCGCCCCGCGCCGAGGGCGAGGAGCACCCCGGCGCCGGGCCGCGCGCCGTAGTCCGCGAGGCCCGCGGCGCTCGCGCGCCGGTCCAGGGCCTTCGCCGGCACCCAGGCGCCGTGGAAGCCTCCGACGAGGACGGCGCCCAGGGAAGCCGGGTCGGCGCCGGTGCCGAAGAGGATGTCGCGGAGCGGTGTGCCGCCGGAAACCTCCGCGACGCGAGGCGTCGGCACGTCCCCCGAGACGCTGACGAGACGGGTGCCCGGATCGTCGTCGGTCCCTGCGGTGCGGAACCAGTCGGCGCCGTACCGGGCCACGAGGGCGAGCTGGGCGAGCGTCTCGACGTTGTGCACGAGGGTCGGCAGTCCCCGGTACCCCGCGGTGGTCAGGCGCGTCGCGCTGTCCCGCGGCAGGGCAACCCCCGTCTCGAGCGCCGAGACGACCGCGCTGGCCTCGCCGGAGACGAACGTTCCCGGCGATTCGACGAGCGAGATGCGCCGTCCGTCGCGGCGTTCGGCCAGGGCGGCGGCCACGCCCGCGAGCGATGCCGCGGGCGCGTAGACGAAGAGCTGCGACGCGTTCAGCGCCTCGGCCGCTGTGAGGAGACCGTCGAGGACGAGGTGGGGCGCCCCGGTCAGGAGCGCGGCGTCCTTGCGGCTCAGCGGCTCGCCCTCGGCGCCGTTGGCCACGACGACGGCGCGGCGCGCTCCGAGGGAGGACAGCTTGCGCCAGGCGGGGAATCCGGCGCCTCCGCGCCCGGCGAGACCCGATGCCTCGAGCTCCGCGAGCAGCGCCTCGCGGGTCCAGCCGGTCCTCCGCGGCCCGTAGGCCGCCTCATGGGCTGCCAGATCCGGGCCGGCGGACGCGAAGAGCCGTCCGGTGCCCAGGGCCGGCAGTCCGAGAGCCGTCTCAGTCATGGACGCTCACACCCGCCCGAACGGTGCGGCGGCAGTCTCCGCGAATCCCGCGCTGAGGCGCCAGAGCACGGCGGATGCCGCGGCCCCGGCGCAGGCCCACGCGTAGGCCTGGAACCACAGCGACCCCGCGTCCGTCCCCGAGCCCAGCGCGTGGGCGAACGCGATCGGCCAGAGGGCGTAGGCAGCCCAGTGGATGGCCCGGAAGGCCCGCTGCCCGAGCCGGTGGCGCAGCAGTCCCGTCACCACGAGGGCCACCACGAGGTCGAAGGCCGTCGTGCCGAGTCCCACCCAGAACGGGTTCCAGCCCGCCAGGAAGGGCACGACGGCGTCGCCCAGGCCGAGCTTCGCGTGCGGGTCGAGCATGAGGGTGCCAACGTGCAGCACCAGGAACGTGACGGCGGTCAGGGCGGTGCTGCGGTGGACGAGCGCCACAGAGAAGCGCGGAAGCCCGGCGAGCTGACGCCCCGAGCGGCTCACGATGCCCAGGACGAGCACGGCGGTGAGCAGCGCGAGGGAGACGATCCCGCTCGCCCGGCCGAAGGCCCACAGGATCTCGTTCATCGCCGGGCCCCTGCCGCGAGGGCCGGCCGGTGGTCCGTGGAGTCGGCGGGCCAGCCGTTGAGCTCCACCACGTGGCCGTCGGCCCGCACGAGGCGCGCGGGGTATCCCAGGCCGCGGAGCCATGCCACAGCACCAGTCCCGCGCACGACGGCGGCGGTGCTCGCCGTGTTCGCGCTGACGCAGTCGGGGGCCGCCACCGTGACGCTGCGCCAGGCCTCCGGGGCCGGGAGGGCCGTCCAGGGGTCGAGGATGTGGTGCGCCTCGAGCGTTCCCGAGCGCCGCCGTCGCTTCTGCGTGCTCGACGTCGCGATCGCCCAGCCGCCGGCCACGCTCACCTGGCATGCGGGGTCGGCGGGGAGGTCCTGCACGAGCACCTCCCACGCGGCGTCGCCGGCCGTGGCGAGGTCCCCGCCGAGGGAGACGAGGACGGATGTGCCGAAGCGGGCGTGCACTTCCGCCGCCGCCCGGTCGGCCGCCGCCGCCTTCGCCGTGGCGCCGAGGTCGAGGCGGACGCCCGGCGGGATGGCGAGCACGTCGGCGTCGAGCGTGACCTGCCGCCAGCTCTCCGCAGGGAGCGGGCGGCTGGACACCGTCGGGCCGGGCGCCGGGGGCGCGTCCTCCGGCAGCGGCCCGAAGCCCAGGTCGATCAGCTCGCGGCCCAGTGTCGGGACGACGGCGCCCCCGGACCGGTCAGCGGCGTCGAGCGCGGTGCGGATCAGGCCCGCCAGCAGCGGGGTCACCGCCCCTCCCCCGGCCCTCTGCACCCGGCTGAGCTCCGAGTCGGGGCGGAAGCTGCTGGCGGCCTGGTCGACCCGGCCCAGGAACTCCTGGGCGTGGGCGAGGGCGGGGCCGAGAGCGGCGGGGTCCGTGACGGCCAGACGGCACGCACAGGTGAACGCCTCGAAGTCCGCGACAGCTGCCACGTCAGGACCCCATGGAATGGCCGACGGCGCCGCCGCCGCGCGAGGGGCGGAGCCCCTGCTGGGACTGCTGGCTTCCGGAGCTGGAGCTCGAGCCCGGCGACCGGTGGCTCTGGGTTCCCGGGCCCGAATGCTCCTGGGGCCCCTCCTCCGAGTACCCGCCGGACCCGGTCCCGTCGTCCGAACCGGTCGTGCTCCCCACGGTCGTCGATGCTGCCTGCGCCGCCGGAATGTACACGGCTGCCGCGACGGCGCCCGCGGCGACGGCACTTGCCGCGCCGACCGCCACGGCCGTCAGGCGCGCCCGCCGCCGTCCCGTCTCACGGATGCTCTCACCCATCGCGTCCTCCTCTGGTCTGGTTCCAGCATGGACGCGCGAGTTATGCCTTCAAAGGGAGAAAGCTGTGTGCAGGCTGTGCTTTCGCACCGGTCAGAGCGTGAAGACCTTCCGCCGCAGCTCGCCGCCGAGCTGGCCGATCTCGGTGAGGAACCCGTCGTGGCCGATCTTGGCATCGATCGAATGCACGGGGACCTCGCCGGGCAGGGCGCGCGCGAGCTCGTCGCTCTGCTCGGGGAAGTAGAGCCGGTCCGAGTTGACGGAGGCGAGGAAGAACTCCGCCTTCGTCTTCGCGAGTGCCCTCACGAGGCCGCCGCGGCCGCGGCCCACGTCGTGGCTCATGAGCGCCTCCGTGATGGCGATGTAGCTGTTGGCGTCGAAGCGGTTCACGAGCTTGGCGGCCTGGTGGTCGAGGTAGCTCTCCACCTGGTAGCGGCCGCGCCCAGCGGCGTGGCCGGGGGCCTCGATCGGGTTCTCGGCGCCCTGGCCGCGGCGGCCGAAGCGGAAGTTCAGCTCAGGCTCGGAGCGATACGAGATGTGGGCGATCCGGCGCGCCAGCCCGAGCCCGGCCACGGGAGTCGGCCCGCCATAGTAGTCGCCGCCGTTGAAGTGGGGGTCCTGCCGGATGGCGAGGACCTGCGCCTGCGCGAGGGCGATCTGCTCGGCGGTCGAGTAGGCGCCGATGGCGACGACGACGCAGTGCCGCACCCGCTCCGGGTACGTGGCCGCCCACTCGAGCGCCCTGGCGCCTCCCATGGACCCGCCGAGGACGGCGTGCCAGGCGCGGACGCCCAGCCGGTCCGCGAGCCGGGCCTCGGCGCGGACCGAATCGCGGATGGTCACGAACGGGAACCGCGAGCCCCACGGCACGCCCTCCGGGTCGAGGCTGCTCGGCCCGGTCGAGCCGTAGCATCCGCCGAGCATGTTGGCCGCGACCACGAAGTACTTCTCGGTGTCCACCGGCTTCCCGGGGCCGACGAGGGCCTCCCACCAGCCCGGCTCGTCGCCCTCGCCCCGGGCCACGTGCGTGTCCCCGGTGAGCGCGTGCTGGATGAGGACCGCGTTGGTCCCGTCGGCGTTGAGCGTTCCCCACGTCTCGTAGGCCAGCTCGACCTCGGGGAGGGCGCCGCCCGCCTCGAGCTGGAGGGCACCCACAGCGGTGGTGCGCACGACGCCGTCCTGTCTGGTCCCGCTCGCAGGCGCCGCCGTCGTGCGCTCGCTGCTCCCGCCGGGGGCGGCGCCGTCGATGGCCGACCGGTCGAGGATCGTCACGCCACGGGCTCCGCGACCGGGTCGGCCCCAGCCTCCGAGGCCGCGCTGTCCTGGGCGGCGGAGGCCGCGGCGGCGAAGCCCTTCTCGAGGTCGGCCAGGATGTCGTCGATGTGCTCGATCCCCACCGCGAGGCGCACGAGGCCCGGCGTGACGCCGGCCGCTCGCTGCTGCTCCTCGGACAGCTGCGCATGGGTGGTCGACGCCGGGTGGATCACGAGGGAGCGCACGTCGCCGATGTTGGCCACGTGGGAGTGCAGCTCGAGGGCGTCGACGAACGCGGCGCCGGCAGCGGCGGGGGAAACCCCGGAGGCGTCCTCCAGCGCCAGCTCGAAGGAGACGATCGCGCCGGCGCCCTTGGGGGCGTACTTCTGGCCCAGCCCGTACCACCGGCTGGACTCGAGCCCGGCGTAGGCCACCGACGCGACGTCGGCGCGCTCCTCGAGCCACCGGGCCACCTTCTGGGCGTTCTCGACGTGCCGCTCGACGCGGAGCGAAAGGGTCTCGAGGCCCTGGGCGATGAGGAACGCGTTGAACGGCGCGACCGCGGAGCCGAGGTCGCGCAGGAGCTGGACCCGGGCCTTGAGGATGTACGCGAGGTTGGCCCCGAGGAGCCCGTCCGCGCCGAGGTCGCGCGCGAAAACGAGCCCGTTGTAGCTCTCGTCCGGCGTGTTGAAGCCCGGGAAGCGCTCGGGGTCACGGGCGAAGTCGAAGGAGCCGCCGTCCACGATCACCCCGGCGATCGCGGAGCCGTGCCCGCCGAGGTACTTCGTCGCGGAGTGGACCACGATGTCTGCCCCGTGGTCGAGCGGGCGGACGAGGTACGGGGTCGCGACCGTGTTGTCGATGATCAGGGGGACGCCGGCCGCGTGGGCGATGTCCGCGACCGTCTCGATGTCCAGGACGTTCTGGCGCGGGTTGGAGATCGACTCGGCGAAGAACGCCTTGGTGTTCGGCCGCACGGCGGCCTTCCACTCCTCGACGCTGTCGGGGTCCGTGACGAACGTGACCTCGATGCCGAACTTCGCGAAGGTGTGCTTCAGGAGGTTGTAGGTGCCGCCGTAGAGGCTCGCGCTCGCGACGACGTGGTCCCCGGACTCGGCGACGTTCAGGAGCGAGTAGGTGGTCGCGGCCTGGCCCGAGGAGAGCAGGAGGGCCGCAAGGCCGCCCTCGAGGCTCGCGATGCGCTGTTCGACCGCGTCCTGGGTCGGGTTGCCGATGCGGGTGTAGATCGGGGCCAGCTCGGCGAGGGCGAACCGCTTCGCGGCGCTCTCCGCGCTCGGGAACACGAACGAGGTCGTCTGGTAGATCGGGAGGGCCCGGGCCCCCGTCTCGGAATCCGGGGTCTGGCCGACGTGGATCTGGCGGGTCTCGAAGGACCACTCGGGGTTGCTGGACATAGCAAGCTCCTTTGCGCTGCGCTTGACCGGCGGCTCTCGCCGGACCAGGTCTTCACCCGGGGCACCCCACCGCATCAGGAGGGTTGCCGGCCAGCAAACCGGGGTTTCGCGCTGGCACTCATGACCTCTTCAAGAGTCTAGGGAACGCCGCGAAGGGGCAGGCAACTCTGTGACGGTCTGTGACCCCCTCACCCGCATGAGACTGCTGCTAGCCCTCCATGAGCCGGCGCCGGTGCCGCAGCTCCCTGACCCACGCCCGAGTCTGCGCGGGGGCGAAGGGCGAGGGGCCGCCGTCGTCCGCCTCGAGGGAGGCCAGCAGCGGGCCCGCCGCCCGGAGAGCGACGGCGAGCACCCCCTCGGCGGCGCGGGCGGGCAGCCCCAGCTCCCCCGACCACGCGAGGAAGTGGCGGCGGGAGATCCCGGAGCGCTTGCCGCCCAGGGGGAGGGCGAAGGTCCTGTCGCCGTAGGGGACGGTCGAGGGGATGTCATAGACCGGCGCGACACGCCACTCCCCCGGCGTCTCGGCCGTCGCGGGCCCGGGCGCGGTCCTGACGAGGGAGACGTTCTTGGCGTGGAGGTCCCCGTTGCCCGTGAGCCACGCGAAGGCCCCCTGGAGCACGAGGTTGCGCAGGGCCGGGAGCGGCGCCGCGCACCGGCGCGCCATCTCCGCGATGAGCTCGCCGTAGCCCACGTTGTACTTGTCTGCCGGATAGAGGCCGAACAGTTGGGAGCCGTCCTCGACCGCGAGCCGCACGGTCGCCGTCCCGGGCGCGCTGCCGGCAGGCTGCGGCGGCCGGTCGAAGCGCTCCACGAGGAGCCCGGCGCGGCCCGCGACGTCGTGGACGATCCTGGCCGTGCTCACCGGGATGCGCAGCCTGGCCGCGTGCCGGTACATGAGGTGCTCGTTCTCCACGACGTGCGGGAACTCGGGGGCGTTGAGCTTGAGGATGTACCGGCGTCCGGCCTGCGCGGCGGGCACCGAGATCATCCCCGCGCTGACCTTGTCCTGGACCCCCGCGAGCGCCTTCGGGTCCACGAGCGACGGGTCGTCGACGAGGGCAGCGAAGTCCGGCGGCCGGCGGGGGTCCAGCTCGACGGCGTGCTCCGGGCCCTCCGCCGGAACGCCGGCGCCCGTGTCGGCGGGCAGGGGCTCGCCGTGGGGGACGATCTGCACGTCGCCCACCGGGTCCGATCCGGCGGCCATGAGGAGGCCGAGCTCGTCGTCGGCGCTGGTCTTGACGGCGCGCCGCAGGGATGCGAGGCGGCGGCCCTCCGGGAGGAGGCCGGTGAAGAACGGCGGGACCGCGCCGGATCCGGTGTCCACGGGGCGGTCGGTGAGGGGCAGCGTCGTCGCGACCGGCTCGCCGCGGGAGGCGAGGTAGGCCGGGAGGTAGGAGAAGCGCGACCCGCCCTCGAAGCGCTCGAGCCGCGCCGCGAGGACGCCGGCCTTGTAGACGTCCGCGATGCGGTGGCGCGTCACGTGCCCCTCCTGCGGACCACGAGCTCGAGTCCGAGCGCGTCGAGGACGCCGAGCAGCGCGTCGAGCTGGATGCTGGGCTTGCCCTGCTCGACGAAGCGCACGAACCGCTCGCTCACCCCCGCGAGGTCGGCGAGGTCCTGCTGGCTCAGTCCGAGCGCACGACGCCGCCCCCGCACCTCTGCGGCGAGGGCGAGGCTCCCGGTGGACGAGGGGATCGGCACGTTCATTCCGTTTTCTAGCGTGAGCACCGGAAGGCTGTGAGTCAAGTCACGCGCCAGCGGACCCATCGGCACGATCGTTCCGTTCTCTGCGACCCGGAGCGCGCCTCCCGGTTCTTAGAACCGTCTTAGACCCCCCGGCGCACGATGGACCCATGACCCCACAGAATGACGCAGGACAGAACGGCGCAGGGCTCCGCGTCGAGCCGGTGCGCGAGCGTCCTGCCCGCAGCCGGCTCCTGGAGCTTCCGCAGCTCCGGCACTGGATAGCGGTGCCCTTCGGGATGAGCGTCATCGTGTTCGCGCTCGGCCTCGCCGCCATGACCCCGGCGTACCAGGCCTCCGAGCTCGCGATCGACCAGCGGCTCAGCACCGAGCACGTGGCCTGGCTCAACGCCGTCTCGCTCGCGATCGAGCAGATCCTCGGCCCGCGCGGGGCGATCGCGATCCTCCTGCTCCTGCTCGTCGGCCTGTGGGCGGTGCGCCGGACGCCTGTGGACGCGATCGCCGTCGTGGGCGTGACGGCCTTCGGCTGGGTCTTCAGCCTGATCTTCAAGTACGCGATCCATCGGCACCGCCCGGATCCGGGCCTGCTCGCCGACCCGCTCTCCCCCGACATGGATCCCAACAGCTTCCCGAGCGGCCACGTGTGCTTCGCCGTCTCGCTCACCATCGCGCTGTACTTCCTGCTCCGTCACCGACGGTGGAGCCCGTGGATCCTCGCGGCCGGCTTCGCGGTCTCGGCCTTCGCGGCGTGGACCCGCGTGTACGTCGGCGTGCACTACCCCATGGACGTCCTCGCCTCGTTCCCCGCCTCGATCGCGGGGATCCTGCTCTTCTCCGGGATCTGGAACCGTTTGGCCCCGCCGATCCTCGGGAAACTCCCCTTCATTGCCCGTCTCGAGAGCCGCTGATGCCCCATGCTTGATCCCACATCCCTCCTGTTCGACGCCGGCCCCTGGGTCCTCGGCGTCGTGGCCCTGCTGGTCTTCGTCGAGTCGGGGCTCCTGTTCCCGTTCCTGCCCGGCGACTCCCTCCTGTTCACCGTGGGGCTGCTCCACGCACAGCTCGGACTGAGCCTGCCCCTCCTCATGCTGGTCGTGGCGGGGGCGGCCGTCGCAGGGGACCAGGCCGGGTACCTCCTCGGCAAGTTCGTGGGGAAGAGGTGGTTCCGCGCGGACGCGAAGGTCCTCAAGCTCTCCTACCTCGACAGCGCCGAGGAGTTCTTCGGACGCTACGGCGGGAGGGCGCTCGTCCTGGCCCGCTTCGTCCCGATCGTGCGCACGTACGTCCCGCTCGTGGCCGGCATGGCGCACTACCCGTACCGGAAGTTCCTCGGCTGGAACGTGCTCGGGGGCGTCGCGTGGGCCGTGTCCATCACCCTGCTGGGCGTCTGGCTCGGCCATGTCGAGTTCGTCGCCAAGAACATCGACGTCCTGTCCGTGCTGATCGTCGCGGCGTCCGTCATCCCGATCACCATCGAGATCGTCCGACGGCGGCGCAAGGCCGGCCAGCCCGAGCCGGAGCCCGTCCGCGTCCGCGCCGACGAGGACTGACACCCCCCTTCCCTCTGGGGGTCACCTCCTGGGGGTCACCTCCTGGGGGTCACCTCCTGGGGGTCACCTCCTGGGGGTCGCCTCCTGCGAGTCACCTCCGCTTGGCACAATGGCAGCCATGGAGCCCAGACATCCGCGGACGGGGCCGCCCCGCGTCCTCCTCGTCGAGGACGACGGCCAGCTCGGCCCCCTCGTTGCCGAGCTTCTCGGCGACGCGTTCGCCGTCACCCTGGCCGCGGATGGCCGCGAGGGCCTCCGCCTCGCGCTGGGCGAAGCGTGGGATGCCCTCGTCGTCGACCGCGGGCTGCCGCTCGTGGACGGCGTCTCCCTCGTGAAGGCCCTGCGGGCGAAGGGCATCGGGACCCCGATCCTCATGCTCACAGCCCTCGGGGGGGTGCGGGACAAGGTCGAGGGACTCGACGCCGGCGCGGACGACTACCTGCCCAAGCCCTTCGACTCGGAGGAGCTCGCAGCCCGGCTCCGGGCGCTCACCCGCACCTACGAGGCGCCGCCGCCCGCGCTGCTGTCCGTCGGCGCCTGGGACCTCGACGCTGCGGCACGCGTCCTCACCTCACCCTACGGCGACCGGGTCGAGCTCTCCGCCGCCGAGTCCGCCCTCCTCGCGCACCTCGCCCGGGAGCCAGCGCGCGTCCACTCCCGGGCCGAACTCCTCGCAGCCGTGTTCGACGCCGGCGACACCCCCGGCGTCGTCGACACGTATGTCCACTACATCAGGAAGAAGACGCACAAGACCGTGATCAGGACCGTGCACGGGGTCGGCTACCAGCTCGGCGGCCTCGAATGAGCCCCCGCCTCTGGACCCCTCGACCGCCGCGGCGGCCCCTGAACTCGGACGAGATGGCGCTGCGGCGCGCCGCCCTGAGGGTGGGGACGCAGATCGCCGCGGCCGTCGCCGTCGTCGTCGTCGCGATGATTGCCGCAGCGGCGGTGTACGTCGCCGTCAAGTCCCAGCCCGCCCAGGTCCTCGCCCACCTCGAGCGGGACCAGCCGCAGGTCGTCCTCGACACCGTCGATGTCCTGCTCGCCCTCGTCGTCGGCGGGGTCGCGGGGATCGTGCTCGCCGGAGTGGTGGGCGTCCTGGTCGCGCGGCAGGCTGTGAGGCCGCTCGGCGAGTCCCTGGCGCTCCAGCGCCGGTTCGTCCAGGACGCGAGCCACGAGCTCCGCACGCCGCTGACGGTCATCGACACGCGCATCCAGCTCGCGCAGAAGCGTCTGGGTCCCGACAGCGAGGCCGCTGGGGTGCTCGCCGAGCTGCGCGGGGACTCGGCGAAGCTCGCCGCGGTCATCGAGGACCTCCTCCACAGCGTCTCCGGCGGCCCTGATGCCCCCAATACGCCCACCGACCTCGCTGACCTCGCCCGCGACGTCGTCGGCGACCTTGCCGTGGTCGCCGGAGACCGCGGGATCGCGCTCTCGGCCCTGGCCCCGAGCCACCCCGTGCCCGTAGCCGTTGCCCCCGCACCGCTGCGGCGCGTCGTCGTCGCCCTCGCCGACAACGCGCTCAAGTACACGCCCGACGGCGGCAGGGTCACCGTGGCCGTGCGGGTCGCCGAAGGCGGGCGCGGCCCGGGAGGCGCGACGGCGGTGCTCACCGTCGCGGACACCGGTCCCGGGATTGCCGGACCGGCCCCCGAGCGGGTGTTCGAGCGGTACGCCGGCAGCCCCGCCCCCGCGCCGGGCGGGAGGCGGAGCTTCGGGCTCGGGCTTGCCCTGGTACGGGACATCGCCGTGCGCAACGGGGGCTCGGTGCGCATCGCGCAGACCGGGTCCGGCGGCACCACCATGGAGGTCTCCCTGCCCCTCGCCGCTACTTAGGCGAACCTAAGCTGAGGCGCCGATCACAAAGTGGCACCATGACTTCCATGCGTATGGACCATGTTTCTTATGCCTGCGAAGCGGACGGTCTGCTGGCCACGACGGAGCGGATCGCCAACGCCCTCGGTGTCGAGGCCGTCAAGGGCGGGGTCCACCCGCGTTTCGGTACCCGCAATATGATCATTCCCCTCACGGACCACCACTATCTCGAGGTCGTCGAGGTCCTGGACCATCCGGCGTCGGACAAGGCGCCGTTCGGCCAAGCGGTCCGCGCCCGCAGCGCCGCGGGCGGGGGCTGGATGGGCTGGTGCGTCGAGGTCCGGGATCTCGCGCCGTTCGAGGAGCGGCTCGGGCGCCAGGCGGTTCCCGGCAACCGGAAGTTCCCCGACGGGCGCGAGCTCGTGTGGAAGCAGATCGGCATCCTCGGGCTCATCGCCGACCCGCAGGTCCCGTACATGCTCAAGTGGGAGGGCGACCCGTCCCTCCACCCCTCGAACGCCTACCCGGCCACGGTGCGGATGAGCCGGCTGACCATCGCCGGCTCGGCGGAGCGCGTCACCGAGTGGCTCGGCGAGCCGGTCGAGAAGCCTCTCGAGGACGTCGAGGTCGAGTGGGTCTCCCCGAAGGGCACCCCCGGCATCATGTCGGTCACCTTCGAGACGGCGAAGGGCGCCGTCACGATCTGACCGGAGCACCGGAGCACCGGACGACGGGGGCGGACAGGACCCCGCAAGGGACGGGACAGGACCCCGCAAGGGACGGGACGGGACCCCACAACGTTTGCGGGGTCCGGTCCCGCTCGTTGCGGGGTCCCGTCCCTACCCCAGTCCCATGGCCTTGCCAGCGACGCTGAAGCCCACGAACGCGACGATGTCCAGCAGGGCGTGCGCGATGACCAGCGGCATGACCCGCCCGTACCTGCGGTACACGAAGGCGAACACGACGCCCATCACCGCGTTCCCCACGAACGGCCCGATCCCCTGGTACAGGTGGTAGCTGCCGCGGAGGAGCGCGCTCGCCGCGACGGCCGCCGGTGCCCCCCATCCCAGCCGCCGCAGCCACCCGAGCATGAACGCCACGACGATGACCTCCTCCACGAGCGCGTGCCGCACGGCCGAGAGGATGAGCACCGGGACCGTCCACCAGTACTGGTCGAGCCCGCTGGGGATGATGGCCGTGGTGATTCCCAGCACTCGCCCCGCCCAGTAGAGGCCGAGGGACGGGATCCCGATCGCGAGGAACAGCCCCGCGCCCCACAGCCAGTCCCGCCCCGGGCGGGCGAGGTCGAGCCCGAGGCGCGCGAACGGCGTCGTCCATCTGGCGGCGACGGCACCCCGGCGCGCCGCCGCGTCCCACACGAAGTAGAGCACCAGCGCCACGGGCACGAGCGCGAAGAGGATGTCGAGCAGCTGGTAGGTGAGGTCGAAGTACTCGCGCGAGTTGAGGGACCGGTTGAGGGTGGAGGTCCCCTCGGACAGCGGCGCGCGGGTCGCCTTGTCGATCAGCTGCACGACCGAGTAGACGGCCGACTGCCCGAGCGAGAGCCCGAGGACGATGAGCAGCTGGGCCCGCCAGCGGGAACGGGACGCGGAACGGACGACGGCGGGTGCTTCCGGCATGCACCCTATCTTGCCTGCCGTCGCTGGGCGCCTCCTGCAGGTTGGACGCCTCATGCAGGGCGGCTGGCCTACGCTGGGGTTCCATGAGCGCGCCGCGGCAGATCATCATGGTCCGGCACGGCCATTCGGCCGCCAACCTGGACACGAGCATCTACGAGCGCGTCCCCGACTACCGCATACCCCTGACCGAGCAGGGCGTCGACGAGGCGCGCCGGGCGGGCCGGCAGATCCGGCGCCAGCTCGACGGCGAGCAGGTCCGCGTCTACGTCTCGCCGTACCTGCGGGCCTACCAGACGCTCGAGGCCCTGGGGATCGAGGACCTCACCGACAGCGTCGTCGAGGAGCCGCGGCTGCGGGAGCAGGACTGGGCGAACTACCAGGTGCCCGAGGAGATCGAGGAGCAGAAGCGGCTCCGGGACACCTACGGCCACTTCTTCTACCGGTTCCGCGACGGCGAGTCCGGCAGCGACGTGTACGACCGCGTGACCGGCTTCATGGAGACCCTCTACCGCCACTGGGCCAGGCCGGCCTACCCGCCGAACGCGCTCCTGATGACGCACGGGCTGACCATGCGCCTGTTCTGCATGCGCTGGTTCCGCTGGACGGTCGAGTACTTCGAGTCGCTCAACAACCCCGAGAACGCCGGAGTCCACACCCTCGTCCGCCAGCCCAGCGGGCGGTACCGGCTCTCTCCGCCGTTCAGCCAGTGGGCGCCCCGCACGACCCGGGACACCGTCGTCGAGACCACCGTCGACGAACTGTAGCGCTGCCTACCGCAGTCGCCGCCCCGCCCGCCAGACGGCGTGGGTGAGCGGCATCCCCGGCCGGTAGGGGAGGTGCGTGGCGGAGGGCGCGTCGAGCACGTGCAGGTCGGCGCGGTGCCCGACGGCGATCGACCCCACCGCCCGCTGCCCGTCCTCGTCCGGGCCCGCATGACGGCGCAGGGCGAGCGCGCCGCCGAACGTGGCCGCCCGCACGGCCTCCTGGACGGAGAGCCCCATCTGGAGGACCGCGGTCGTGACGCAGAAGTTCATGGAGCTCGTGTAGCTCGTGCCGGGGTTGCAGTTCGAGGCGATCGCGATCTGGACGCCGGCGTCGAGGAGGGCCCGGGCCGGGGCGAGGGGGGCGCGGGTCGAGAGGTCGCAGGCGGGCAGGACGGTCGCGACGGTGCCGGCTGTCATGACCGTGCCAGCGTCTCCCGGTGATCCCGCCGCGGCCCACCCCTCCCATGTCCCGGCGAGCGCCTCGAGATCCGCCTCCTCGAGGAAGTTCACGTGGTCCACGCTCGCGGCGCCGACCTCGACGGCGAGCCGTACCCCCGCCCCGTGGCCGAGCTGGTTGCCGTGCACCCGGAGCCCGAGCCCGGCGTCGCGGCACGCGAGCAGGACCCGCCGCGACTGCTCCTCGGTGAAGGCTCCCCGCTCGCAGAAGACATCGGCCCAGCGCACGTGCGGCCGCACCGCCTCGAGCATCTCGCCGCACACGAGCTCGGTGTACGCGTCCGGATCTGCCCCCGCCGGGACGAGGTGCGCCCCGAGGTAGGTGACCTCGTCGGCGACCCCGCCCGCGAGGACGGCGCTGCGCCGCTCGTTCTCGACGTCGAGCCCGTACCCGGTCTTGGTCTCGAGGTACGTAGTCCCTCCGGCGACGGCCTCCGCGAGGCGGGCGGCGAGCAGGCCCCGCAGCTCGCCGTCGGACGCGGCGCGGGTGGCCGCCGTCGTGACCCCGATGCCGCCCGCCGCGTAGGCCTGGCCGGCCATGCGCGCCTCGAACTCGGCGGTCCGGTCGCCGGCGAAGACGAGGTGCGAGTGCGAGTCGACCCAGCCCGGCAGGACGGCGCGGCCGCCGGCGTCGTACCGCTCGTCGGCGGCGGGCGCGGCCGACGACCGCCCCACCCACGCGATCCGCTCGCCCTCGAGCACGACGGCGGCGCTGCGGATGACGCCGGCGGCCTCGCCCGAGCCGGGGCTCGCCTCGCCCGTGAGGTGCTGGGTGGACAGCTCGCCGATGTTGTCGATGAGGAGGGTCATGCCTCCATCTTCACGTCCGGACCGAGAGGCGGTGCGGATCCAGGGCCCGCTGTGTCTCCGATACCGGACTCGCGCCCGAGCGGAGGGCATCGGGGCCCGCCAGCAGCGCGGCGGCGGCGTCCTCCGCGAGGGCCGAGGAGGTCTGGAAGCCGTAGCCGCCCTGCCCGGCCAGCCAGAAGAACCCCGGACCCTCGGGGTCGAAGCCGAGCACCGGCAGCCCGTCCTTGGGCGAGGTCCGCAGCCCGGTCCACGCCTTCACGATGCCGGTGACCCTGAGGTCGGCGACAGACCTGATGAGGTCCAGCGTGGCCTCGATGTCGCCGGGGCGCGGGACGGCGTCCTCGGCCCGGCTCGGCTCGGCCTCGCTCGGGGAGACCAGGGCTCCGGCCTCGTCGGGGCGGAAGTACCACGTGTTGTCCGCGGCGGCCACCATGGGCAGGTCCGGATCGAGCGGCTCGGCGAGCGAGACGAGCGCTGCGGTGCGCCGGTAGGGCTGGAGGCCGAGTCGCTCGACGCCGAAGAGGATGGCGAGGTCGTCCGCCCACGCGCCGGCGGCGTTGACCACGTTGGCGGCGTGGAAGCCCTCGGCGCCCGCGCCCACGAGCCAGCCCTCACCGACCCTCTGGGCCGTGTGGACGGGCGAGCCGACCTGGATCTCGACGCCGCCGGCGCGGGCCCTCTCCTCGTGGTAGGCCAGCAGCGCGGCAGCGTCCACGCGGACGGAGTCCGAGTCGAGGGCGGCGGCCTCGAAGGCGTCCTCGCGGAGCTGGGGTACGAGGGTGCGGGCCTGGTCGCGGCTCAGCGGCTGCATACCGGCATGGGAGGCCTGGCCCACGTCCGCCCAGGTTCCCACGAGCATGAAGCGGCTGGGCCACACGAGCGGGCGGCCCCCGGCCGCGGAGCCTGCGTCCGCCGCTCCCGCGAGCTTGGCGAGGGTGCGGCGGGTGAGGTCCTGGACGGGCGCGGGGCCGTAGCTCGGGATGAGCTGCTGCGCCGAGCGTGCTGACGTGTGGTACGCGAGGGAGGGTTCCGCCTCGACCAGCGCGACGCGGCACTTGCCGGCGAGCTCGGAGGCGAGGGAGAGGCCGGCGATGCCGCCTCCCACGATGAGGACGTCGACGTCATGGGTGCTGTTCGTGGTAGCGCTCATGGCCTCACTGTAGCCCGCGTGTGACGCGGCCCACAGGGGGCCGATGGACTCTAGCCAGCCCCTGGCCCCTGCCCGGCGACCGCCTTGCGGGCCGCGGCGAACGCGTGCACGGCCGTCTCGACGTCGTCGGCGGTGTGGGCGGCGGAGAGCTGGACACGGATCCGGGCGAGGCCCTTCGGGACCACCGGGTACGAGAATGCCGTCACGTACACCCCGTGGGCGAGCATCTCGGCGGCGATGCGTCCGGCGAGTGCCGCGTCGCCGAACATGACGGGCACGATCGCGTGCTCGCCGGGAAGCAGGTCGAAGCCCTCCTCGCCCATGCGGCGCCGGAAGAGGGCCGCGTTGGCGAAGAGCCGGGCGCGCAGTTCGCCGGACTCGGCCACGAGATCGAGGGCGCGCAGGGTCGCGGCGACGATCGCGGGGGCCACCGAGTTGGAGAAGAGATACGGCCGGGCCCGCTGCCGCAGCATGGCGACGATCTCCGCGCGCCCCGAGACATAGCCGCCGGAGGCCCCGCCGAGGGCCTTGCCGAACGTGCCCGTGTAGATGTCGACCCGGTCCGAGACGCCTGCATGCTCGGGCGTGCCGGCGCCGGTGGCGCCCATGAAGCCCACGGCGTGCGAGTCGTCGACCATGACCATCGCACCGTACTTCTCGGCGAGGTCGCAGATCTCGGCCAGGGGCGCGAGGTAGCCGTCCATCGAGAACACACCGTCGGTGACGACGAGCACCCGGCGCGCCCCGGCGCCGTCGTGCATCGCCGCGGCCTCCTGGAGGCGGGCCTCGAGCTCGCCCATGTCCCGGTTGGCGTAGCGCAGCCGGGCGGCCTTGCAGAGGCGGATGCCGTCGATGATCGAGGCGTGGTTGAGGGCATCCGAGATGACGGCGTCCTCGGGGCCGAGGAGCGCCTCGAACACGCCGCCGTTGGCGTCGAAGCAGCTCGAGAACAGGATCGTGGCCTCGGTGCCGAGGAACTCGGAGACCCGGCGCTCGAGGGCGAGGTGGGCGTCCTGCGTGCCGCAGATGAACCGCACCGAGGCCATGCCGAACCCGCGCTCATCGAGGGCCTGCTTGGCGGCCGCGATGAGGTCCGGGTGGTCGGCGAGGCCGAGGTAGTTGTTGGCGCAGAAGTTCAGGACCTCCCCCGCTGGCTGTCCGAGGTTGCCGGCCTGGATGTGGGCCGACTGCGGCGAGTCGATGTGCCGCTCCTCCTTGAAGGTCCCGGCGGCGCGGATCTCGTCGAGCTCCGCGGCCAACTGCTCCCTGATTCCTGCGAACATCTCTTCTCCCTGTCCCCTCGTCCCGCCGGTCCTCGTCCCGCCGGCCCTTCGTCCCGCTCAGACGCCGGACCAGTCCAGCACCACTTTGCCGCCCGTGCCAGAGCGGGCGACGGCGAACCCCTCCTCCCAGCGCTCGGCCGGGAGGACGTCGGTCACCACCGAGGCGACATGGCGCCGCAGGACAGGATTCGAGGACAGCATGGCACTCATGGCGTACCAGGTCTCGAACATCTCCCGGCCGTAGATCCCCTTGAGCGTGAGCATGTGCGTGACGACCTTGCCCCAGTCGATCTCGGCGGCCTCGGCCGGCAGGCCCAGGAGGGCAATCCGTCCGCCGTGGTTCATGTTCTCGATCATCCCCTGCAGCGCGGCGGGACGCCCGGACATCTCGAAGCCCACGTCGAAGCCCTCGAGCATGCCGAGCTCGCGCTGGGCCTCGGCGACGGTCATGCGCGAGACGTCGACCGCGAGGTCCGCTCCCATCTGCCGCGCCAGGTCCAGCCTCTGGGCCGAGACATCGGTGATGGCGATCTTCCGGGCCCCAGCGTGCCGGGCGACCGAGATGGCCATGAGCCCGATCGGCCCCGCCCCGGTGATGAGCACATCCTCGCCGACGAGCGGGAAGCTGAGCGCCGTGTGGACGGCGTTGCCGAACGGGTCGAAGATCGCGCCGAGTTCCGGCGTGACCGACGGGTCGTGGTGGACCCAGGCGTTGGCCTCGGGGATCACCACGTACTCGGCGAAGGCCCCGTCGCGCTGCACGCCGACGCTGACGACGTTGATGCACATCTGGCGGCGGCCTGCCCGGCAGTTGCGGCACATCCCGCACACGATGTGGCCCTCGCCCGAGACGCGGTCCCCCACCCGGACCTCCCGCACGTCCTCGCCCACCTCGACGACCTCGCCGTAGAACTCGTGCCCCGGCACGAGCGGGGTGACGAGCATCGACTGGGCGCTCGCGTCCCACGCCTGGATGTGGAGGTCCGTTCCGCAGATCCCGGTAGCGAGCACACGGATCTTGACGTCCGCGGGCCCAGCCTGCGGCTCGGGTCGGTCGGTGAGCTCGAGGCCGGGCTGCGGGCCGGGCTTGTAGAGGGCCTTCATGGGCCCATTCAAGGGCAGAAGGCGGGTCAGGACAACGGGGACGCGCGGTCAGCGGAGCCGGTTGCGCCCTGCGGCGCGGACTCCCGGGCTGCGCTGCGGCGCGATGAGCACGAGTGCCGGGTAGGTGATGAGTGCGAGGGCCACGTGCATGAGCACGAGCACGCCGACGGCCGCCGCGGGCTGGCCCTTCAGGAGGATCCATGCGTCGGGCGCGAGGCCGGCCAGCGTCACGGCGACGGCGAGCCACAGGAAGGGCTTCCACGCCTTGGAGGAGAGCCAGGCCATGGCCGGCCAGGCGAGGCACGCGAGCACCACCCCGGCCACGGTCAGCTTCGTGTACTCGCCGAACTGGAAGTGCTCGTAGCCGGCCAGGTCCGGCATTGCGGCGACGGCAGCGGCAGCGAGCGCTGCGCAGGCCATGACGGACCCGACAATCGCGACCACGCTCGCGACGACGAAGCGTGCGAGGGAGGGCTGGCGCCGCCCCTTCGGGAAGTCCAGGTCGAAGGCGCGCGCGGCGCGTTCGGCCAGAGGGTTCCGAAGGGCTCGGGCGGTGGGGTGCTGCTCGGACACGCGGTTCCTCCTGGGACGGGCTCAGACGAAGCAGTCCCAGACTAGGAGCGCGGTTCTCAGAGGCCTCTAAGAATCGGTCTACGCGGGCGTCAGGAGGAGACCGAGCCAGTTGCCGACGGGCTGGGCGACGGCGACTGCGGCTGGGCCGGGCTGCTGCCGTTCTGGTGCTTCATGTGGCCCTTGCCGTTCTGGCCGTTCTGGCCGTTCTGGCTGCCCTGGGCGGGGAACGGACCCTTCATGACCTGCTCGGCGGTGTCCGTACTCCCCGCGCGCAGGGCGCGCACCGCCACCTCGTCTCCGACCTTGAGGTCCCCGGCGGTCAGCGCGGCGCCCTTCTGGCCCGCAGCGTGGATCTTGGTGTCGCCGTTGAGGGTGTAGGAGTGCTCGTACCCGTCCTCGCTCTTGACAGTGAGCTTCGTGCCCGTGGCCTCGGTGACGGTGCCGCGCTGGGAGAGGACCGTCGCGAACGTCCCGTCGCTCTTCTTGACCGTCATCTCGCCGTGGAGGCCGCCCAGGGCCAGGCCGCGCCCGAAGGCGTGCCCCTTCCCCTGACTGCCCTGCCCCTGATTGCCCTGTGAGGGTGCCGAGCCCTGCGAGGGCGCGGATGGAGAAGGCGACGGCGTCGAGGCGGCCCAGACTGCGGCGCCGCCCCCGCCTGCCAGCCCGAGGGCGAGGGCTCCGATGACGATGCCGCGGCGAACGCGATGTGGCGTGGTAGAACTCATGACTCCATCTTGCGCCCATGGGACCGGAAGCTGTGCGGAACCCGTGGCAACTGACAGGAAACCACTAGGAGCGTCACAGGTTCAGTTCTCGAAGAGGCAGAACGGGTGGCCGTCCGAGTCGAAGAACACGAGGACGTCGTCCTGGGGCTGGTGGTCGGCCCTCCGCGCGCCGCACTCCTTCGCGTGCGCGGCCGCCTTCTCGAGGTCGTCGACGAGCAGGTCGAGGTGCATCATCATCTGCTGCTTCCCGGGCTGCTCAGGCCAGACGGGACGCTCGAAGTCCTCCTCGAACTGGAACGAGAGCTTGGGCCCGCCGGCAGGGTTGAGGACCGTGGCCCACTCCCTCTCGTCGTCGCCCAGTTCCCAGCCCAGCAGGTTGGCGTAGAAGCGGGCCGCAGCCTGGGGATCCGGGGTGCCGAGGACGGTGGCGTGGTACTGGATGAGCGGCGACATGGGGCCACCCTACGCACGAGGCGCCCCGCGCCGGAAGGTTCCGAAGTCCCTTCCGGTGCGGGGCGCCGTCGTGCGCTGTTCCCGGAACAGTGCCGGGTGGGCGCGGCTACGCGTTGACGCCGAGCCTCTCGAGGATCAGCTCCTTGACGCGGCCGGCGTCGGCCTGGCCGCGGGTGGCCTTCATGACAGCGCCCACGATCGCGCCGGCGGCCTGGACCTTGCCGCCGCGGATCCTGTCCGCGACCCCCGGCTGCGCGGCGAGCGCGGCGTCGATCGCCTCGAGGAGCGGGCCGTCGTCGGAGACGAGCACGAGCCCACGGGCCTCCATGACCTGGGTCGGGGTGCCCTCGCCGGCGATGACGCCGTCGAGCACCTGGCCGGCCATCTTGTTGTTGAGCTTGCCGCCCTCCACAAGGCCGTTGAGCTCCACGATCGCGGCGGGAGCCACACCGAGGTCGGCGGGGTCGACGTCGGCGGCCTTGGCGCGGCCTACGATCTCGCCCATCCACCACTTGCGCGCGGCCTGGGGTGTCGCACCGGCGGCGATCGTCTCCTCGATCGACTCCACGACCCCGGCGTTGACCACGTCGCGGAACTCGGCGTCCGCGTAGCCCCAGGCCTCCTTGAGCCGCTTGCGGCGCTCGGCCGGGGGCTCGGGCAGGGACGCGCGGAGCTCCTCGACCCACTCGCGGCTCGGGACCAAGGGCACGAGGTCCGGCTCGGGGAAGTAGCGGTAGTCGTCGGCGTCGCTCTTGGGGCGGCCGGCCGTCGTCGTGCGCGTGTCCTCGTGCCAGTGGCGCGTCTCCTGGGTGACCTTCTCCCCCGCGGACAGGACGGCGGCGTGGCGCTGGATCTCGAAGCGCACGGCGTGCTCCACCGACCGCAGCGAGTTGACGTTCTTCGTCTCCGACCGGATGCCGAACTGCGTGGCGCCCTTGGGCATGAGCGAGACGTTCGCGTCGCAGCGGACATTCCCGCGCTCCATGCGGGCATCGGAGACGCCGAGGTTCTTCACGATCTCGCGGATCGCCGAGACGTACGCCTTGGCCAGCTCCGGCGCGCGGGAACCCGCGCCGACGATGGGCTTCGTGACGATCTCGACGAGCGGCACGCCCGCGCGGTTGTAGTCCACGAGGGAGTACTCGGCGCCCTGGATCCGGCCGGTCGCGCCGCCCATGTGGGTGAGCTTGCCGGCGTCCTCCTCCATGTGCGCGCGCTCGATCTCGACGCGGAACACGGTCCCGTCCTCGAGCTCGATGTCGATCCAGCCGTCGTGGGCGATCGGCTCGTCGTACTGCGACGTCTGGAAGTTCTTCGGCGTGTCCGGGTAGAAGTAGTTCTTCCGCGCGAACCGGCAGGACTCGGCGATCTCGCAGTTGAGCGCGAGGCCGATCTTGATGCTCGACTCGACGGCGGCCCTGTTCACCACGGGCAGGACGCCGGGCATGCCGAGGTCCACCTCGTTGACGTCGGAGTTCGGCTCGTTGCCGAACACGTTCGGCGCCGAGGAGAACATCTTCGTCTTGGTGTTCAGCTCGACATGGACCTCGAAGCCGAGGACCGGGTCGAAGCGCTCCATGGCCTCATCGAAGGACAGGATCTCGTCAGATGACATCTCTCGTTCTCTCCTTAGAGGGCCGGGGCCTGGGCGAGCAGCGGGCCGCCCCACTGCGCCTCGAGCAGGGATTCGAGCGCCGCGCCGACGCGGTACAGGCGCGCGTCCTCACGGGCGGGGGCGAGGAGCTGGATGCCCACGGGCAGGCCGTCCTCCTCCGCGAGGCCGCCCGGCAGCGACAGGCCCGGGACGCCGGCCATGTTGGCCGGGATGGTCGCGACGTCGTTGAGGTACATGGCCAGCGGGTCGTCGAGCTTCTCGCCGAGGCGGAACGCCGTGGTGGGCGCCGTCGGGGAGATGAGCACGTCCGCCTGGGCGAACGCGGCGTCGAAGTCGCGCTGGATCAGCGTGCGGACCTTCTGCGCCGAACCGTAGTAGGCGTCGTAGTAGCCGGCCGAGAGGGCGTAGGTGCCGAGGATGATGCGGCGCTTGGCCTCGTCGCCGAACCCGGCGGCGCGGGTGGCGCCCATGACGCGCTCGATCGTCATGGGGCCGTCCTGGGGCAGGACCCGCAGGCCGTACCGGACGCCGTCGAACTTGGCGAGGTTGGAGGAGACCTCGCTCGGCATGATGAGGTAGTAGGCACCGAGGGCGTACTTGAAGTTCGGGCAGGACACCTCGACGATCTGCGCGCCAGCGCCCTTGAGCAGCCCGAGCGCCTCGTGGAAGCGGCTCTCGACGCCGGCCTGGTAGCCCTCGCCGCCGAGTTCCTTCACGACGCCGATGCGGAGCCCCTCGAGGCCTCCACCGGCGGCGCCGGCCCTCGCGGCAGCGACCAGGGTGTCGAACGGGTCGGTGAGGGACGTCGAGTCGAACGGGTCGTGGCCGCCGACGAGCTCCTGGAGCAGCGCCGAGTCCAGGACGGTGCGCGAGACGGGGCCGATCTGGTCCAGGCTCGACGCCATGGCGATCGCGCCGTAGCGGGACACCGCGCCGTAGGTGGGCTTGACGCCGACCGTGCCGGTGACAGCCCCGGGCTGGCGGATCGAGCCGCCCGTGTCGGTGCCGAGGGCCAGCGGGGCCTCGAAGGCGGCGACGGCCGCGGCGGAGCCGCCCCCGGAGCCGCCGGGGATGCGGTCCAGGTCCCACGGGTTGCGGGTCGGCCCGAACGCCGAGTGCTCGGTGGAGGAGCCCATGGCGAACTCGTCGAGGTTGGTCTTGCCGAGGATCGGCAGCTTCGCAGCCCGGATCTTCTTGATCACGGTCGCGTCGTAGGGGCTCATCCAGCCCTCGAGGATGCGGGACCCCGCCGTCGTGGGCTGGCCGACCGTGACGATGAGGTCCTTGATCGCGATCGGGACACCCGCGAGCGGGTGGAGGGCGGCGGCGTCGTCCCCGCCGGCGGCGCGGACCGAGTCGACCTCGCGGGCGACGGCGAGCGCCTCCTCCGTGTTGACGTGCAGGAACGCGTGGACGCCGCGCTCCCCGCCGTCAACCTCGGCGATGCGGTCGAGGTGCGCCTGCGTGACCTCCTCGGAGGAGACCTCCTTGGCGGTGAGCCTCTCGGCGAGGGCCGAGGCGCTGGACGTGATGAGGTCGCTGAGGTTCTTCTCGCTCATGGCTTACTCCTCCCCCAGGATTGCGGGGACCTTGAAGAGGCCCTCGTCGGAGTCGGGGGCGCCGGACAGCGCCTCGGCGGGGGTCAGGACGTGGCCGACGACGTCCTCGCGGAAGACGTTGCTCAGCGGGATCGGGTGGCTCGTGGCCGGGACGTCAGGCCCGGCGGCCTCGCTCACGCTCTTGACGGCGTCGACGATGTGGGCGAGTTCGCCCGCCATCTTGTCGAGCTCCGTGTCGCTCATCTCGATCCGCGCGAGCTGCGCGAGGTGCGCAACGTCGTCGCGAGTGATCTCAGCCATGGATCTCCCTGGGTGGGTGGTGACAAAGGTTCGCGGTCCAGTCTAGTCGCGGGCCGGTGCGGGCGACGGCGGTGCCTCCCACGCACAGCCTCCCCACGCCTGAAGGTCACCTCCTGTTGGCCAATGTGCGGACATAAACCAACAGGAGGTGACCTTCAGGACGTGACCCCCAGACGGAGGAGTGCGGGCTAGCCGATCGCGATGGCCCCCACGAGGACGCCGACCGCGAGCATGACGAGCGAGATGACCGCCGTCCGCCACAGGACCAGCTTGTGGTGGTCGCCGAGCTCGACCTTCGCGAGCGAGACGAGCAGCAGGATCGCCGGGACGAGCGGGCTCTGCAGGTGGAACGGCTGGCCGGCGATGGAGGCGCGGGCCATGTCCGCCGCACCGATCCCGTAGTGCGCTGCCGTCTCGGACAGGACGGGCAGGACGCCGAAGTAGAACGCGTCGTTGCTCATGAAGAACGTCATCGGGATGGACAGGATGCCCGTGATGACCGCCATGAACGGGCCTGCGTCCGCCGGGATGACCGAGACGAGCCAGTTGGACATCTCCGTCACGATCGTCGTCTCGCCGATCTTGCCGGTCAGCACGCCGGTGAGCACGGACGCAGCCATCACCATGGACACGACGGCGACGACGCTCGGCGCGTGGGCGATGAGCTGCGCGGCCTGGTCCTTCACGCGCGGGAAGTTGACCACGAGCGCGACGGCCGCGCCGACCATGAACACGTACGCGAGGGGCAGGACGTCCGCCACGAGCAGGACCATGATGGCCACCGTGAGGGCGAGGTTGAACCAGAACAGCTTGGGGCGCAGCGTCCTGCGGTGCGGGTCAAGCGCGGTGTCCGCCATGGCCGAGTCCATCTGGTCGACCAGCTCCGGCGCGTCGAGCAGCGCAACCCCGCCACCCGGCGTCGTGCGCGAGCCCTTCGGCGAGCCGAGGCCGCCGCTGTTCGAGGCGACGCCGGACGAGGCGCCGCCTGCAGCGCCCGCAGCGCCCGCAGTGCCCGCCTCCGGGCCCCACAGCTCGGGGCGCTCGACGGCGAGCCGCTTGCGCTCGCGCAGGCCGAGCCGCCATGCGAACAGCATGACGATCGCGAGGCCCGCGATGAGCGAGGGGACCATCGGGACGAAGACGTCGTTGACGTCGATCTTCAGCGCGGTCGCGGCGCGGGCGGTCGGGCCGCCCCAGGGCAGGATGTTCATCGTGCCGTTCGCGAGGCCCGCGACGCAGGTCAGCACCACCGGGCTCAGCCCCAGGCGCAGGTACACCGGCAGCATCGCCGCGGTGGTGAGGATGAACGTGGTCGAGCCGTCGCCGTCGAGCGAGACCGCCGCGGCGAGGATGGCCGTGCCGAGCACCACCTTCGCCGGGTCGTTGCCCAGCTTGCGGAGGATGAACTTCACGAGCGGGTCGAACAGGCCCACGTCGATCATGAGCCCGAAGTACACGATCGCGAACATGAGCAGGGCGGCCGTGGGGGCCATGGACTTCAGGGACGTCATGACCATCGGGCCGATCCCGAGCCCCGCGCCCGCGAACAGGCCGAAGATGGTCGGGACGATGATCAGCGCAAGCACCGGGGTGAGCTTCTTCGTCATGATGAGCGCCATGAACACGGCGATCATCGCGAAGCCGAGCACTACCAGCATCGGTGGCTCCTCTCTTGTGAACCGCATCACCGCGGTGTGATGCGCGCTACGAAAGTAGCTGGGCGGCAGGACGCGCCGCGGGTTTGCCGGCATTGGCTGATGTTCTGCTCATTCGACGGGTTCTGCGCATTCTGCTCACCGGGTGGAACCGGGCCTACGATGGGCAGATGCGCTTCTCGACCCGCACCCTCCTGCTGCAGGTCGGGGCGGTCGCGCTCGCCGTCGTACTTGCCGCGGGGGCCCACCTCTGGCTCGCCTACGAGCGCCTCTGGACCGAGGCGGAGCAGAACGCCCTCACCCTCGGCCGCACCCTCGCCTCCGACCCGGTGCTGCGGCGCACGACGGCGCAGATCGCCGCGGGTGCCGGCACTCCCCCGCCCGCGGAGCTCGCCTCGGGGCCGGTGATGGCTGCGGCGGAGTCGGCACGGGCCAGCACGGGTGCGCTGTTCGTCGTCGTGACCGACGAGGAGGGGCTGCGGCTGGCGCACCCCGACCCGGCGCGGCTCGGCGAGCGCGTGAGCACGCCCCCGGATGTGGCGCTGTCCGGGCGCGAGGAGACCACCAGGAACACCGGGACCCTCGGCCCCTCGGTGGGCGCAAAGGTGCCCGTCTACGCCCCGGCCGGCGCTCCCCAGGGCGAGGGCTCGGTGGTGGGCGAGGTGAGCGTCGGCTACGCGCGCTCGGGCGTGGCCGAGGGGCTCGGCGCCGATGCCATCGCCGTCGGGACCACCGCGGTGCTGGCCCTCGCGGCCGGCGTCGTCGCCTCGCTCGCGCTGCGGCGGCGGCTCGCGCGGCTCACTCTCGGGCTCGAGCCCGAGGACATCGGCACCCTCGTCCAGGACCAGGAGGCCGTGCTGCGCGGGATCGACGAGGGCGTGGTCGGCGTCGGGCGCGACGGCCGGGTCACCGTCGCGAACGACGCCGCGCGGCGCTTCCTCGGCGTCGACCTCACCGGGGAGCGGTGGGACTCGGCCTCGGTGCCGGCCGAGCTGCGCGAGCTGACGGCCGGCGGCGTTCCCGCGGAGGCCAGCGGAGGGACAGGGCGGCAGCTCGTCGTCGGCGAGCGGGTGCTGGTGGCCAGTGCGCGGCGCGTCGTGCACGCGCGGGAGGAACTCGGGTGGGTCGTCATGCTCCGCGACCGCACGGAGCTGCGCGGTCTCACCCGCCAGCTCGACGCGGTCGGCGCGCTCAGCGAGGCCCTGCGCGCCCAGCGGCACGAGTTCTCCAACCAGGTGCACACGGTGGCCGGGCTGCTGGACCTCGGCGAGGTGGCGGAGGCCCGCTCAGTGCTGGGGCGGCTGGGTGCGACCGGGCCCCTGAGCTTCCCGCTCGAGCAGGCCGAGCTGCTCGGCGACCCGAGCCTGCAGGCCTTCCTCGGGGCGAAGGGCATCGAGGCCTCGGAGCGCGGCGTCGTCCTGCGGCTCGGCGCAGAGACCCTCGTCCGCAATCCGGTGGCGGCCGCGCAGGACGTGACCACGGTGCTCGGCAACCTCGTCGACAACGCGGTGCGCGCCGCCGTCGCCGGCTCTCCGGATCCCGGCGGCGAGCGGTGGGTGGAGGTCGAACTGCTCGACGACGGCCCCACGCTTCACTTCGTCGTCGCCGACTCGGGTGACGGCCTCCGCGGGATCGAGCCGGAGCAGCTGTTCGAGCGGGGGTTCACGACGGCTCTGCCCGCGGCCGAACAGCCCGGCGGCCACGGCCTGGGCCTGCACCTGTCGCGTCAGCTGGCGCGCCGGCACGGCGGGGACGTGTGGGTCATCTCCCCCGGGCGCCCGGGCGGGCCGGGCGCCGTCTTCGGTGCCCGCATCGTGGGGCTGACGGACGAGGAGAAGGCGGACCGGGACTCGAGGCTCGGACGGGCCGATCCCAGGGGGAGGACGGGGAATGGCTGATCTGAGGGTGCTCATCGTCGACGACGACTTCCACGTCGCCCGGCTCCACGCCACGTGGGTCGACGCGGTGCCGGGCTTCGCGGCGCTGGCCCCGGTCGGGACGGCGGCGCTCGCGCTCCAGGCCGCCCACTCGCTGCGGCCCGACCTCGTGCTGCTCGACACCTACCTTCCGGACACGACCGGGCTCGAGCTCCTGCGCACGATCGACACGGACGCGATCATGCTCACGGCGGCCGCCGATCCGGAGTCCGTGCGGACGGCCCTGCGCCGCGGGGCGCTCGGGTACCTCATCAAGCCGTTCAGCGCCGACGACCTCGCCGCAGCCCTGCGCGGCTACGCCCGCTACCGGCGGGTGCTGGCGGGGACCGGCTCGCTCGACCAGGCTGGGGTCGACCGGGCCCGGCGCGCGCTGCTCGGGGGCGGGGACGCGCCGTCGTCGGCGGGTCCGAGCCGGTCCCGTTCAGCGACCGAGACCGCCGTGCTCGAGGCTCTCGCGCAGGCTCCAGGCTCCGCCCGGGCGCTCCTGTCCGCGGCCGAGGTCGCCGCCGTCGTCGGCGTCTCGCGGGCCACGGCGCAGCGGTACCTCGCGGCGCTCGCCGAGGACGGCGCGGTGGAGATCCAGCTCCGCTACGGCTCGACAGGGCGCCCCGAGCACCGCTACGGCCTCCCCGGCTGACCCGAGGTCACCCCGTGTGCCGCCGAGGTCACCCCGTGTGCCGCCCAGGTCACCCCGGAACCTAGATCAGAGCGGTTTGACGTACACGGGCAGCCAGATGTCAGTGCCCGGGATAGGCCAGTCGCGCTCGGGCGCGCGCTCGTAGCCCAGCCGCGGGTAGAGGGCGTTCGGCCCCTCCCAGCCCGCCCCTGTAGTAAGCACGACGGCGGTCGCGCCGGCGCGCCGGGCCCTCGCCTCGACCTCGCGCACCAACGCGCTCCCAGCCCCGCTGCGCTGGACTGCGGGGTCGACGACGAGGAGCCGGAACTCGAACTCGCCCTCCGTGGCGACCTGCTCGAAGCCGTCTCCGAACGCCATGACCGTGACGGAGGCGACGACCCTCCCGCCGCTTTCGGCCACGAGAACGGTGCCGCGCGCCGCCCGGTATGCGACGTCCGCCACCTGCCTCATGTACGGGTGCTCCGGGTCCTCGAAATACCCTGCTGCAAGATATGCCTCGGCGGCAATGCGGGCGATCTCGGGATAGTCCTCCGGAGTCGCCTCGCGAATGGCCAGGGACGCGGCGATCTCGCGTTTCGACGGGTCAGCCACTCCGGTCACTCGATCGGGAAGCGGCCGGAGAACTCGATGCTGCCCGCGCAGGTCCAGGCTGCGAGACGCTCTGCGTCGGAGGGGCCGCCGTCGAGAGGGCTGGTGAGCGCGGGCCGGCGCACCCAGCAGCCGGCCTCCTCGGCGATGAGGGCGCCTGCGGCGAAGTCGTGCTCGTTGAGGCCGCGCTCGCCGTACGCGTCGTGCGTGCCGTCAGCGACGAGGCAGAGGTCCAGCGCTGCCGACCCGAGCCGGCGCATGTCCCCGAAGCCGTCCATGAGGCCGGGCAGAAAGGCCGCCTGTTCTGCGCGGACACCGGGGTCGTAGCTGAACCCGGTCGCAAGGAGCGCGGACCCGGCGCCGGCGCGGCCCGCTGTGGGGCCTTCCAGCTGGCGCGGGGCGCCACGCCCGTCGGAGCGGAACGCTCCCCCGCCCCGCACGGCCCAGTACTCCCGGTCCAGAGCCGGCGCGCTCACGACGCCGGCGAGCCAGTGGCCCTCGGCATCGGCCACCGCGACGCTCGTGGCGTAGTAGACGATGTCCCGGATGAAGTTCGTGGTCCCGTCGAGCGGGTCGATCGACCAGCGGAAGCCGCTCGGATCCTCGACGGTTGTGGTCCCGTCCTCCTCGCCCGTGATGACGTCGCGGGGCCGTTCGGACGCGAGGACGTCCCTCACGGCCTTCTCCGCGGCCAAGTCGAAAGCGGTGACCCAGTCGCTGCCGGAGCTCTTCGTCTCCTGCTCGGCGTCACCCACGGCAAGGGTCCCCGCCTCGCGGCCGGACAGGACCGCCGCCCCGGCGGCAGCGGCGCGCCGGGCCGTCGCGAGCAGGCCCGCCAGTAGGTCCAGTGAGTACTGGGCGCTCACGGCGCTGCCTCCCCGTCCGTCTCCGGGTCCTCCTCGGCCTCGCCGATCCGGGCGGCGAGTTCCTCGCCCGTGGAGGCGCCGTCGTCGTCCGAGGGAGTCCCCGCCTCTGGTGCCGCTTCGCCCTCAGCCGCCGCAGCCTCCGCCTTCCCCGGGCCTTCGGCAAGGAGCTTGACGAAGCCCGCCTCGTCCAGAATCGGCAGCCCGAGCTGTTCGGCCTTGTCGAGCTTGGATCCCGCGCTCTCGCCGGCCACCACATAGTCGGTCTTCTTGGACACGCTGCCGGAGGCCTTGCCGCCGCGGATGATGATGGCCTCCTTGGCCTCGTCGCGGCTGAAGCCCTCCAGGCTTCCGGTCACGACGACGGTGAGCCCCTCGAGCGTGCGGGCTGCGGAAGCATGCTGCTCGTCGGCCATGGCCACGCCCGCGGCCTTCCAGCGGTCGACGATCTCCCGGTGCCAATCCTCGGCGAACCATTCGATGAGGGCGTCCGCGATGATCGGCCCGACCCCGTCGACCTCAGAGAGCTGCTCGCGGGCGTCCGGGGCCGCGAGCACCGCACGCAGGGCATCCATGGAGCCGTAGCGGGTTGCGAGTGCGCGCGACGCCGTCGGCCCCACGTGCCGGATGGACAGCGCCACGAGCACGCGCCACAGCGGCTGGGACTTGGCCTTCTCGAGCTCGCGGAAGAGCTTCTCGGTGTTGGCCGTGGGCTTCGACGGTGTCTTGGCCGTGGGCTTGGTGTAGAAGTACGGCACGAGCTCCCATTCCCCCGTGCCCGCCCCCTTCGCGCGCTTCTCGCGGCGGATCATGACGTCGCGGAGGTCCTCCGGGGCGAGGTCGAAGATGCCCGCCTCGTTCTCGAGCGGAGGAGTCTCGGGAGCAGCGGGCTGCGTCAGCGCAATCGCTGCCTCCCAGCCGAGCGCCTCGATGTCGAAGGCGCCGCGGCCTGCCAGGTGGAACACGCGCTCGCGCAGCTGGGCGGGGCAGGAGCGCGCGTTGGGGCACCGGACGTCCACTTCGCCTTCCTTGGACGGCGCCAAGGGCGTGCCGCAGAAGGGGCACTCGGAGGGCATCACGAAATCCCGGACCGGCGGATCCTGCTGCTCGCGGAGGGCGAGGACCGGCCCTACGATCTCCGGGATCACGTCGCCGGCCTTGCGCAGCACGACGACGTCGCCGATCTTGACGCCCTTGGCCTTCACGACGTCCTGATTGTGGAGGGTGGCCATCTCGACGGTCGAACCGGCGACCTTCACGGGGACCATGACGCCGTAGGGGGTGACCCTGCCCGTGCGACCCACGTTGACGCGGATGTCGAGGAGCTTGGTGTGCACCTCCTCCGGCGGGTACTTGAAGGCGACCGCCCAGCGCGGGACCCGCGAGGTGTGGCCGAGCGCGCGCTGTGTCGCGAAGTCGTCCGCCTTGACCACGATCCCGTCGATCTCGTGGATGAGGCTGTGGCGCTTGTCGCCGTAGCGCTCGATGAAGGCCAGCACCTCCTCATAGGTGTCGAGGACCTCGTAGTAGGGACTCGTGGGCAGGCCCCACGCCTTGAGGAGCTCGTACGTCTCGGCCTGGCTCGACGACGCGAGGCCCTCCCGGGCACCGATTCCGTGGACGAACATGCTCAGGGGCCGCTTGGCGGTCTCGGCCGGATCCTTCTGACGCAGCGAACCGGCGGCGGCGTTGCGGGGGTTGGCGAGCGGCGCCTTGCCCTCGGCGATGAGCGCCTCGTTGAACTCGTTGAACGCCTTGGTGGGAATGTAGACCTCGCCGCGGATCTCCACCTCGTCGGGGTGGCTGTTCCCGGCCAGACGCTGGGGGATGTCCTTGATAGTGAGGACGTTGTGGGTGACGTCCTCACCGGTGCGCCCGTCGCCGCGGGTCGCCGCGCGGACGAGCTCGCCCTTGCGGTAGAGGAGGTTGACGGCCAACCCGTCGATCTTCAGCTCGGTGAGCCATTTCGCGGGCGGAAGGCCGACGGCGGCAACGCTCGCCTCTGCGCGGCGGATCCACGCTTCGAGCTCGTCGATCGAGAAGACGTCCTCGAGGCTGTACATGCGTGCGAGGTGTCCGACGGGCGCGAACGCAGCTGTCGCTTCGCCTCCCACCTCCTGGGTTGGCGAGTCGTTCGAGACGAGTTCGGGGTGCAGGGCCTCGAACTCCTCCAGGCGCCGGTACAGGACGTCGTACTCGGCGTCGGAGATGAGCGGCGCGTCCTCGTTGTAGTACGCGGCGCGGTGCCTGCGCACCTCGTCCGAAAGGGCCTCGTACTCCTCCCTCAGGGACTCGGGCGGGACTACGGCCTCGTCGGAGACGGCTTGGCTCACGGATTCAGCGCTCACGGTGACTATCTTGCCCTAACCCTCCGACACTGTTCCCCGACGGGGACGGATGAGCGGCACTCCCCTTGCCTTGACGGCCCGGGACGCGGGAGGCGGCGCGGTCGCTTCGACGCGGCCGTCGCAGGCCTTCCATTCTTCGAAGATACCTTCTAATCTGTCTATATGTGGGAAGAAGAAAGGTTCGAGCAGAAGCTTCAGGGGTGGGAGGCTGCCGCCATGGTGTCCGAGCCCATCGGGGAAGCTCTGGAACCGCCAGGGTGGCTGGAGGCCGAGTGGGCGCTTCGGGACGTTTCGTACGGCTACGGCTCGGGCGCAGGCGCAGGACCTGCTCACGGTGCGGGAGCCGAACTGGCTCCTCGCGTCCTCGCGTCCTCGCTCCAGGAGGCAGCCGCCGACGACCTCGTGGATCATCTACTGCACCTCGAAAGACTCGAATCGGCGCGGATCGCCGAACGGGCGGCAACGATCACGGCGCTCATTCGAGCATGCGGGCCTGAGATTGACCCGGATTGGAGGGCCGACGCGGCATCGGTCGCGGCGTCCGAGATCTCGGCAGCCCTGAAGGTCTCCGCGAGGACGGCCAAGGGAATGGTGGCGGAGGCACAGGCGCTTACCGAGCCTGCTGCCAATGCAGTCCTTGAAGCTCTCGCCGATGGTCGCCTCTCACGGCGACGGGCAATGGCGGTCATGGATGCCGCCGTTCCGGTGCCGGCGGAGAAGCTGAGTGGATTCTTCGGGGCCGCCGTCGCGGCAGCCTGCCCCGAAGACCCCGACCGCGTGCCGAACCCGAGCGCCCTGCGGAGGAAGCTCAATCGTCTGGCAGAAGAGTACGCAGTCGAGCCCCTGTCAGCGCGCCGCGCCAAGGCGATCACGGAGCGGAGAGTGGACCTGGAGGCGGCCGCTGACGGCATGTGCTGGCTCACTGCCTATCTGCCTCTCGAGGTGGGAAGCGCCATCGACACATACCTGGAAGCGGTTGCACGCTCGCTCCAGTCGCCCGATGAGCACCGTACGCTCGCACAACTGCGCGCCGACGCCTTGGCAGACCTCGCCCTCGATTGCGGGGCGCCGGCATCGGACCGGGAGACCGTGCGTGGTCGCGCGGCGTCCGGCATCCGGTGTGAAGTGGTGGTGACGATCCCGGCGGCAACGCTCGCGGGCAGTGCGGACACGCCGGCTGAGATCGTCGGCTATGGCCCCCTCGACGCCGAGACGGCCCGGGCCCTCGCTGGAGGCAGCGACCTGGACGAAGCTCTGGGTGGACCCCTCGAATGGGGCACCGCTCGCCATCGGCCGGGCCCGGTACGCGCCGACCGCGGCGATGCGACGGTTCCTCGGCGCGCGGGACCGCACGTGCCGCTTTCCCGGGTGTGACCGACCGGCAGCGGCCACCGAGGCGGACCACGCGCACGAGTGGGCCGACGGCGGTGCGACCTCGACCGACAATCTCGCCCTCCTGTGCCGGGAGCACCACCGGCTCAAGTCCCTCGGCCACTGGACAGTGGCGCAGATCGGCGCCCGGCAGGACGATGCGGTCGCCCGGGGACGAGCGGCGATGGACGGCCCTGCGGGTCAGAGACCACAGCCGGGCACGCTCGAATGGACGTCCCCCTCGGGCCGGACCTACGTGACCTATCCGCACAACGACGAACCTCCGCCGTTCTGATGTCAGACGGCCAGGTCCTCGTATGCCGTCTGGACCTTGAGCGCCCTCCCCCGGGCCACGTAGTAGCCGCGGCCGGGGACGTACTTGGGATTGCGGATCCTGCCGAGCGACGTGCTGAGCAGCGAGTCCCCGTCCATCTCGGTCGGGTTGAGCAGGAGCCCTCGCCGACCGTTCTTGAACGGCTGGGACAGGCTCCACGCGGAGCCCCAGCCCGAGGTCTCGGACTCCCCGACGACCCACAGGCCCTCCCGGTCCATAGCGGTGACCAGCGACGAGAGCCCGGCCTCGGCCAGCGTCGAGTCGAACTCTGGCAGCCCTTCGACGAACAGGGCGAACTCGCGCACGCCCACGTCCAGCTGGAGCCCGTCTGCCGCGGCAGCGACCGCGTCCTCGCCGACATAGCTCGCGTCCCACAGCGGCAGCCCGGCGATCGGAGACTTCCGGGATCCGACGTACACGCGCCGCACCTCGGGCCGCGCCCGCCGCAGCGCCGCCGCGAGGGCCACCAATGCGGTCGTGCGTCCGGACCCCGGCGGCCCGCTGAGCATGAAGGCCCCGGACGGGTCGACGAAGAGCGGTTCGAGGGTCGAGTCCTCGAGTCCGAGCGCAACGCGGCCGCTGTCGAGCGGGAGGTCGGCGCCCACGACGACGTCGGGCAGGTTCCGGATGCCCGGCGCCTCCGCGACGCCCTGGCGCCGCATCGCCGTGGCAAGCCTGACCACCTCGCGCGCCTGGACCGCCACGTTGGCGTTCCCTCCCAGGACGGCGAGCTGGACTTCGAGGCCGTCGACGACGCCGCGGCCCGGAGGAGACTGGGGCGTCACGACATCCTTCGGCTGGCCGAACATCATGTAGTCGTCCTCGCCGGTCATGCGCAGGACGATGCGCTTCTGGACGCTCGCCGCGATCGAGGCCGGGATGGAGTTGGTGCGGTCGCCCGTCATGACGAGGTGAACCCCGACGGCGCGGCCATCCGACGCCAGCTGCGTCAGCACGTCGAACACGTCGTTGTCCGCCGAGTACTCGTAGAGCTCGCGGAACGCGCCCATGCCGTCGATCAGGACGATCATGCGTGCCTCGTCAGGACGGTCCGCGAGGCGCCTGTACTCGCCGATCGTGCCCGCGCGGGCGGCGGCATAGCGATCCGAACGCTCGTCGACCAGAGCGGCAAGGTGCCGCATGAGCCGCCCCACGCGCTCGGCGTCGTCCGCGTCGATCACCGCGCCGACGTGCGGCAGGTCGGCGAGCATGTGCAGGCCACGCGACCCGGCGTCGATCCCGTACACGTGGACGGGGCCGCCGCGCATCGTGACGGCGGAGGCGACCGCGATGGTCCGCAGGGCGGCCGACTTGCCGGCGCCGCCCGTGCCGTACAGGGCCATGTTGCCGTCGCGGTCAGGCTCGTAGGAGAACGTCGGCTGGCTCTGGTGGGCGGGATCGTCGACGACGCCCAGCAGGAGCCGCTCATCGGTGCGGGGGTTGGGGAGCTTAGCGAAGTCGTAGGTCTGCGGCAGCTCGGCCAGCCACGGCTTGCGGGGAACGTCGATCGCGAGGCGGTCCGCCGCCGTCGACACGGTGCGGACCATGCGGGCGATGTCGTTGGGACCCTCAGTCTCCGGGCCCCCGTCCGAGGGGTCGACCGGGGACTCCCAGGAGGCTCCCGTGCCGAAGTCCATCTCGGCGATGTCGATCCGTGGCTTCGCCGGCCGGTCTGTGGTCCACCCGGAGGCGTAGCCGGTCTGGAACCCCTGGACCCGGCCCGGCCCGGTCTTGGCCGCGCCGCGCCCCGGAATGGACGGGTCGAAGTAGGCGGCGGTCTTCTCGCCGAGGATGTCCTCGGAATCGGCCTCGTCCGCCATGCGCAGTGCGATGCGCAGGTTCGTGTTGGCCCTCAGGTTGTCCTTGATGACGCCGGCGGGCCGCTGCGTGGCGAGGATGAGGTGCAGGCCGAGGGACCGCCCGCGCGCCGCGACGTCCACGACGCCGTCCACGAATTCGGGCACCTCGGTTGCGAGCGCGGCGAACTCGTCGACGACGATCACGAGGTACGGAGGCGTGTCGGGGTCTCCTGCCCGCTCCATGGAGAGGAGGTCCTTGGCCTTCTTCCGGTTCAGCAGGTGCTCCCGGTAGTGCAGCTCGGCGCGCAGCGAGGTCAGCGCCCGGCGGACCAGGTGCGGGGACAGGTCGGTGACGAGGCCCACGGTGTGCGGGAGGTGGACGCAGTCCGCGAACGCGGCGCCGCCCTTGTAGTCGACGAACAGGAACGTGACCCGGTCTGGGCTGTAGGCGCTCGCCATGCCGAGGACCCACGACTGGAGGAACTCGGACTTGCCGGCGCCGGTCGTGCCGCCCACCAGCGCGTGCGGGCCGTCGTTCTTGAGGTCGAGGAAGAACGGCTCGACCCCTTTGGAGCCCACGAGCGCGCGGAGGCTCCCCTTCGCCTTCGGATTCGGCACGGCGGTCCCGCGCACCGAGTTGGACTGCCTCCAGCGCTCGGCGACCGTGCCGGCGTCGTCCGCGATGTCCTTCCCGGCGAGGGTGACGTAGGAGACGGACCGCGGGAGGTCGGAGTCGTCGTCCACCGGCTTGCCGACATCCACGACCGGCGTCATCATCCGGCCGAGCTGGACGGCGAGCGCCGCGTCCACGCTCTCGCAGCTCACGGGGTATGTGTGCCGGCCGAGGCGGACCTGGCCGCTCGTGGCCCCGTGCTCGCCGTCGACCACGATGAAGTCGCGGCAGCACTGCGGAAGCTGCTCGGCACCGGCCGCGACCCACACGACGTGGATGCCGACGTCGGGCCCCAGCTCGGCGATCCGCGTCAGACGGCCCCGGTCCACGGGAGCGTCGTCCTCGACGAGGACGACGACGGTCGGCACGATCGCCTCGGTCGTGCCGTCGTGCTCGTCCTTGACGGCGCCGCGCCGACCTCCCGCGGCGCGCAGGGCGGGCGACGACGACGGGTCGGCCCCGGCGCGCACGGCCAGGAGCTCCTCGAGCCGCATCAGCAGGAGGCTTCCCGCGGCCGACCCGGCCGCAAGATGGTCGCCGGCGAGGGGCGAGTGCGGGGACCCGACGTGCGGGAGCCACTGGAGCCAGGCCCAGCGCTCCTTCGACTCGTGCGAGGCAAGCCCCGCGATCGCGACCTCGGCGGGCGAGTGCAGCCCCGCGACCTGGAGCACGACGCCGCGCGCGACGTTCTCGACGAGGCCGCGCGGCCCCGCGATCCCGAGTCCGCCGCCCTGCCGCAGGCTCGCCATGATGGGCACGGCGTCGACGACGGCGAAGCGCTCGGCGGCCGCGTGCAGCCGCCGGGTGAACTCGGGCAGGGTCTGGCCCTCCTTGGGGACCGAGACCCGGACGCGGCTGGGAGCCGCGCCGAGCCCGAGCCGGACGGAGAGGAACGCTCGGTGCTCGGGGGCGTGGGTCCACAGCAGCGGACCGAGCCGGTAGACCGAGTCGACGGTCTCGGCCACGGAGGGCGCCTCCTGCAGGCGCACTGCCCGTTCGACGTCCTGCAGCTCGGTCATCTGCCGCGTGAACTCGACGAGCCGCTCCTCGAAGATGCGCGTCTCCTCGCGCAGCTCCTTCCTCGTCTGGCGCCGGAACTCGAGCCACATCCCGATGGCGAAGAGCGGCATCATCGCCATGAAGATGATCGACAGGACGCTCTGCAGGACCACGAACATGACGACGCCCATGACGATGGGCAGCATGATCATGACGACCGGGAACGGCTGGTCCTTGGGCCGCTGCGGTCCCTCCGGCAGCTCGCGCTCCTGCTGCGGGAAGCGGGGCACGACGCGCGGCGACCGGTTGAACGGAACCAGCGGAGACGTCTGGGACCGGCCCGCGCCGTGCCCCAGGCCGACCACCGAGACCGTCGTGTCCCCCAGCGTCACGGCGTCCGACGACGCGAGCACGGCCCGCGAGACGGTGTGCCCGTCCACGACGAGGCCGTTGGACGAGTTGAGGTCCGCGATCTCGATCGTCTCCCCGACCGTGATGCGGGCGTGGCGCTTGGAGGCCAGCGGGTCCGTCAGCGGCACGTCGGCGCCGTCACCCCGGCCGATGAGGCTGGCCCCGGTCGGGAGCGAGAACTCCTTGCCCGCGTCGGGCCCGCTGAGCACGCGCAGGGTCGCTGCGGCCGGCCCGCGGTCGATCCCACCGGCCGGGGAGTCCGGGTCGACGCGCGAGATCGACACCGTAGATCCCTGCCGCAGCCCCGACTCGAGCAGGTTCGCGGCCGGGTCAAGGATCCTTCCGGTCATGCCCCCAGCGAGCACCGACTCGTCCACACGCAGCGTGAGGCCCGAAAGCGCCCCCGCGCCGATGTGTCCCTCCTGGCGGCGCGCGGGGTCGGCGAGCCACAGCTCGCGTGCCACGTCGCCGACCGTGGCGAGGCCGTCCACGGTCACGGCGAGGTCCGCCGCGGCCTCGGGGTCCCGCCGCAGCGTGAGCCTGATCCGCACCTAGTCCCCCTCCGTCCCGTGCTGCGCGCGCCCCGCCTCGGCTTGGCTGTCCAGCAGTGCCAGATCGGCGGGCGTGACAAGGTGCGAGCTCACGGCGTGCTCCACGAGCCGCGCCCTGCGGTTGGTGGCGAGCTTCCCCCCGCCGGCGCGCAGGCCCACGACGCCGACCCGGTCGAGCTTGTCGCACACGTTGTCCAGCTTGCGGTTGAACTTCGTCAGCGCCCACCCGAGCCGCTTCGCAGCGGCAGCGGAGGTCGGGATGGAGCTCAGGCCCGTCCCGTCGCGCCGCAGCATCGGCTCGGCGAGCGCCACGATGACAGCCTTCTGCGAGTCGGTGAACGTGATGGGACCTATCGTGGTCTCGCCGATGTCGTCGCCGGCGTCCTCGGCAGGGCGCTGCCGGAACGCCGGGGTGCGCAGGTGCACGGAGAACTCATACGTGGTCGAGCCCGCCGTGAAGATCACGTTGGTGTGGCCGAACACGAGCGGGATGCGCGCCCCCGGCACGACCCATGCCTGCAGCCCGCCGCCCACGTCGGCGACCGTCGCGGACAGCAGCGACCCGACGTTGGCGAGCCACCAGATCCCGTCCACGCGGGAGATCTCGAGGAAACGGCGGTGGAGGTACGGGTTGTCGTCGACCTCGAGGTCGCCCTCCCGGCCGATGCTGAACACGTCCTCCGTGTCCGGGCGGAACAGTTCGCCGCAGAACTCCACGACAAGGTCGTGCGCGGCAGCCCCCGAGCCGCCGTCGGCATGTGCAGCGCCGTCGGTGTGTGCAGTGCCGTCGGTATGTGCAGTGTGGTCCATGTGCCTTTCGCTCCCCAGCTCGGCGTGTGGTTGTCCCGCGTCCCGTCTCAGCCGGGGACGCATGCGCTCGGCGCGCTCTCGTCCATCGCTCCGGCACTCCCGTCGCTGCGCCGCACGACGACGCGCACGCACGTCTGCCCCGGTTCCTTCGGGACGGTGACGCTCGGCTGCGTGACCGAGGTGGGCGGCTGCTGCCCCGTGACCCGCAGGACGGTGACCATGTACGCGTCGCCGGGCTTCGGATCGGGGTTCTTCCAGGTGAAGGTGACCCCGGAGGCCGCCGCCGTCCCCCTGAGGTCTGCCACGCTCGGCACGGCTCCCGAGTCGACCGCGTCGACCGGCGGGGCGCTGTGCGCCGTCTGGTTCGGGGCCGGCCGCGCCGCAAGGCCAGGGGCAAGCAGCACGCCCGCCACGACCGCCCCCACGAGGACTGTTCCCGAGGCGGCGGACGCGATGAGCGCACGACGCCGCCTCCTCGCCCCGGGTGCCCCGGGCGCCGCGGTCGTTCGCTGTGACCGCTGACCGGGTCGCCGCGGGGCCGCTTGGTCCTGGTCGCCGCGCAGCACCGTCGCGTCCCCGCGCAGCACCGTCGCATCCCCGCGGAGCACCGTGTCGCCAGCGCCCCGCTGCACCGAATCGTCTAGGGCACGCGCCGAGTCGTCCCGCCCGGGCGCCGCATCGCCCCGCGGCACGGTCGGGTCTGCGAGGCCGGTCCCTGCGCCGGCGCTGGGCGCGGTCTGGCCGTCCCCGGTGCCTGTGCCTGTGCCTGTGCCTGTGCCTGTGCCTGTGCCAGGCCGAGTTCGAAGGACGGTGGAATCCTCCGCGGGCGGGGGCGCCGCAGCCGCAGTCTCCGGGGCGCGCTGGGCCCCTGCCCGCGCGCGGGCGGTGCGGCCGGCGGCCGTGCCGACCGGGCGCCCGGCCTCGCCCGTGCCCTGCGGGCTGATGGACACGATGCCGCGCACCCGGGTCTGCTCGAAGGCGGAGTCCGGGTCATCGTCGTCCGTGGGTTCCTCGAGCACCTCGAACGGCGTCACGGAGAGGTTCAGCTCGCTCTGGATCCGCTGGAGCGCGAGCGCGAAGGTGTGGGCAGATGAGTAGCGGCCCTCGGGCGACTTGGACATCGCCGTGGACAGGACGAGCTCGAGGGACCCCGGCACGTCGGCCCGGCCGATCGGGGGCACCGGGGAGGAGTGGATGCGCTGAACGAGCGAGCGCTGCGAGTTGTCCCCGCCCGGGATGACGAACGGCGACCGTCCGGCGAGGAGCGTGTAGAGGGTGGCGCCGAGGGCCCACACGTCCAGGGCGACGCCGTCGACCGCGCCGCCGCGGAAGGACTCGGGAGGCGACCACGGGATCGACATGCCCATGTCGGAGTCACCGCCGCCCTCGACGGTGCCCGAGATGCCGAAGTCGGTCAGCGCCGGGCGGTTGTAGTCGGTGACCAGGATGTTGGCGGGCTTGATGTCCCGGTGGGCGATGCCGGCCCGGTGCGCGGTCTCGACGGCCGAGGAGACCTGGATGCCGATGGCGAGCACCTCGTCGACGCTGAGCGGCTCGCGGCGGTAGCGGATGTCGAGGCTGGGCCGGGAGCAGTACTCCATGGCGAGGTACGAATGTCCGTCGGCGGTGGTCTCGGCCTCGTAGATCGTCACGATGTACGGGTGCGAGGAGAGCTGGGCCATGAGGTTGGCCTCAGACTCGAACTGCCTGCGCGCGCTCTCGGTGCGCAGGTCCGAGACGAGGACCTTCACGGCGACCTTCCGGCGGGGCCGGTCCTGCTCGTACAGGAACACGTCCGAGAAGCCGCCCGAGCCGAGCAGGCTCAGGTAGCGGAAGCCCGGCAGCTGCGGCGGCGGCGCGGGCGGCCGTTTCGAGCTCACGGCACGGCCTCGAAGCGCAGGGTGACGCCGTCGCCGAGATCGGCGATGTCGCCATCGAGCACGATCATCATCTCCCCCTGGGCGAGCCGCCGCGGCGCCTGCCCGGGCCGCTCCAGGACGGTCCCGTTGGTTGCCTTGAGGTCCCGCACCATGACGTGCCACCCCTCGAGGCGCACCTCGAGGTGGTTGCGCGAGATGTCGCCGGACGGGCTCGTGACCGATACCAGCCGAGGCATGCCCCCGCTCGCCACCCGCGAGACGGACGGCTGCCGCCCGACCACGAGCGGCTGGCTCAGCTCGACCACCTCGCCGTCCGAGAAGCGGACCCTGCCCAGGGCCGGGCGCGGCAGCTGCTCGGGCTCCCCCGAGATCGGATCGCCGCACGCGGCGCACTGGGCGTACGACGGCGGGTTCGCGTGCCCCTGCGGGCAGCGGCGCCCGACGACGAGCGGTCCCGGCGTGCGCCTCCCCTCGGACGACGCCGGCGGGGCCGCCTCGCCCGCCGGCCGACCCTGGGACTCGGGGGGGACCGTGAGATCCAACGCGTCGACGTCGCTGCGCATGACCGTCTCGCCGTCATGGTCGCCGAACAGCTCGGAGGTGATGGAGCGCTCTGGAGCGGCGGGTCGCTCGGGGGTGGTGGAGCGCTCGGGGGTGGCGTGGTGCTCGGGGGTGGCGTGGTGCTCGGGCCGGTCGGAAGTGGGGCCCCACGGCACCGAGTCGATGAGCGACGGTGGAGTCCAGGGCGCGGGCTCGGGGTCGGCAATGGGTTCAGGCTCAGCAACAGGCTCGGGTTCGGGCGTGCCAGCGGTAGGCGTGACAGCAGGTGCCACCGTGTCCGGGCCCAGGTCGACGTCGTCTCCGACGTCATTGTCGGGGACGCCGTCGGCGTCCTCGGAACGGACGGCCGCGTCCTCGACCGAACGGAGGACCGTGCTTCCCCACAGGTGGTCGTAGCCGGAGGTGGTGGTCGGGAGCTCCTCATCGGGGACCGCGGAGGGTGCCTCCGCCGCATCGGAGGCCTCCCGCATCTGGGATGCCTCCGCCGCATCGCCGGCTACCGTCGCATCGGGGGCCACGGTGGCTTCGGGAGCCAGTGTGGCGTCGGGCGCCGGAGCGTCGGGTGCCACGGCGTCAGGTACCAGGGCTTCGGCGACGCTCGCCGCGTCAGGGGCCGCAGGCACGGGCTCCTGTGCACCGGCCGAGACGACGACGGCGTCCGCTCCCACGGCACCGCCCAGGAGAGGGAGCTTCCGTCCCTCGGCGCCGTCCTGCGAGGCCGCGCCCAGCAGCTCGACCGCCGACCACGACGCGAACGCCCGCTCGATCCACGTCCCCACCTCGGCGCCGCTGACGCGTTCAGCGCCGGTCGGCGTCGTGACCGTGGCCCGGACGTCACCGCGGACGAGCAGCCGGAGCCGGTCCCCGTGCTCGGCGATGCCGAAGGACGGGAGCCGCCCCACGCCGAACTCCGCCGTCAGCGAGTCGAGGACGGAGTAGAGGTCTGCGCCCTCCGACGCGACCGTCTGCCAGAGCCGCCCGAGGATGGCGTCCGGGAGCGTGGCGGGGACTAGGACGGTGAGGGACCCGCGCACGAGGAGCACGGCGTCGTGCCCAGGCCTGTACTCGCGATGGCCGCCGTGCTCACGCGCCGTCATCGGTCACCCCCTCCTCAGGCCCCCGCTCGGCTGTGGGCCCCGGGTGGGCGGCCTGCCCGGTGCCGTCCGCGTCGCGGTCCCGCGTGTCCTGCCCGGGGGCCAGCCGCGGTGCCGTCTCCGGCAGGCCGAGCTCGCTGGCGGTGTCTCGGGCGTCCACCACGATGACGGTGACGTTGTCGCGTCCGCCGGCCTTGATCGCGGCGTCGATGAGGGCTTCGACCGCGTCCTGAGGGTGCTGGCGGGTCATGAGGACGCAGTGGATCTCCCCGTCGCGGAGCTCACTGGTGAGTCCGTCCGAGCAGATGAGGAGCCGGTCTCCATCCTCGACGGGCAGCAGCCAGAAGTCCGCCTCGGCGTCCTCCCCGGTGCCGAGCGCCCGCGTGACGACATGCCGCCGCGGGTGGACCAGCGCCTCCTCCGGGGTGATCTCGCCGGCGTCGACGAGTTCGCGGACCTCGGAGTGGTCCACGCTGATCTGGTCGAGCTGGCCCTGGGCCGAGAGCCGGTACGTGCGGGAGTCGCCCACGTTCGCCACGAGCCAGTAGGGGACCGAGGAGATCTCGATCAGCACCGCCCCGGTGAGCGTCGTGCCCGCCCGGGCCCCCGTCGCTTCACGGATGCGCCAATCGGCGCGCTCGATGATCTGCTGGATGTCCTGGGCGGAGGCGCGGTGCGTCCCCGGCTCGAGCTCGGGTGCCTCCCGGAGGGTGTCGACAGCGAGCTGGCTCGCGACCTCGCCCGCCTCGTGGCCGCCCATCCCGTCCGCGACCATGAACACGGGGTCCTGGGCCAGGAACGAATCCTCGTTGAGCTCCCGGCGCAGGCCCCGGTCGGTGCCGAATCCCACGGTGAGTGTCAGCCGGGGCTCCAGCTCGGGCGAATGTCCCTCGGTCACGCGCGGCTCCTGCCCACAGAGAAGAAGTAGTCGCCGAAATGCACGACGTCCCCGGCCTCGACCTCCACTGGCTGACCGGCCGGGGCCGGCGACGAGCCGCCGTCACCCCGCACGATGCGCGTCCCGTTCGTCGACCTGCGATCCTGCACCCAGACCCTGCTCCCGTCGCTCCATACCGCCAGATGCGTCTTGGAGACGCTCTTCCCCGGGTCGTCCACCGCGAGGAGTTCCTGGACCGTCTCTTCCTCGTACCCTGCCGGGTTGCGGCCCACCAGCACCGGCCCGCGCAGCGCGACGCGCCGCCCGTCACTGAAGCTCAGCACGACCTCGTCCGCGGCGCCGGCCCGCTCCCCAACAGCCCGGGAGAACCGCGTCTGTCCCACCGCGGCGTCGGGGTGCACCGCGGCGTCGGGTTGCAGGGCGGCGGAGGGCTGGCGGTCGGGGCGGGGCACGGACGACGGCGGGCTGGTCACCGGGGCCGCGCTGGTCACGGGGGCCGGGCTGCGCACCGGCATGGGCGAGGCCACCTCCTGCACGGCGGGGAGCTCGGGCCGCGGCGCGAACGAGGCGGGTCCATTGATGCCGCCGGTCGTGAGGGGGTCCCGCCCTGCCCGGACGTCGAACACGAAGGTGCGCGCGGCCTTGTCGTGCCAGCCCTGGCGCTTGCTGTTCGGGTCGAACGCGTTGGAGATGAGGGCGAGCACGACCCCGACGAACGGGATGAGGCAGATGAGCCCGAAGACGAGGTTCCGGACGAACACCGCACCCCAGCCCGGGGCGAACCCCTCGAGGCTGCTCGTGCGCAGGCCGAGCATCGCCTGGCCGGGGGTCTTCCCCGTCTTGGCCTCCCAGGCCCAGCAGAACACCCAGAGGGCGAGCCCGAGCACGCCGCCCACCACGTACCAGACGGTGGCGGCGAGCAGGGCCTGCTGGTCGGCGCTCGTCGGGTAGCGGCTGCCGGACAGGCTCAGGAGCGACGCGGCCCCGAGCGCGAACGGGACGAGCTGCAGGAGCCACGCGATCCCGAGGTCGATGAGCTTCGCGCCCGCCCGTTTGCCGGTCGACGCATTGGCCAGCTCAAGATTCACCACGGTCCCCACCATCCCCTCACGTCCGTGCCCCTCGCGTCCCGGCCGCTCGTGCGTCGGCACTCCCGGGACCGGGCCAGCTGCGTGCCGGCGTGGAGCCGGGGTACCGCAGGTGGGGCAGTAGAGCGCCCCCCGCCGGACCATACTGCCACAGGCGGCGCACACGTCAGCGCTCACGGCGTCCCCCTCGTCGTGCCGCGCGGTCCGCGTCGCCGCGCCAGTGCCACGGCACGCCGGGCCGCGAGGAACACGCTGGCCTCGGCCACGAGCGACCGCGGCGAGTACTTGGCGCGCTGGCGGCGCCAGAAGCCCACCGAGCCGTGCATCCTCTCGAGCGAGCCGTCGACGTCGGCCCAGTACGCCTCGATCTCGGCCTCGCTCGGGTTTCCTGCCCCGAACACGGCGGCGTCCGCGCGGTGGGCGAGCGCCGTCGTCGTGCGTGCGGTGTCCGGGAACGCCTCCCCGAGGGCGACGGCGGTCTCCCGCCGCGTGCTGCGGGTGTCGAGGCTCGCGCCGAGGTCCGTCGCGGCGTCGGTGACCTCGCTCCAGCCGCCGCTCACGCGGTCCGCCGCGCGCTCGGCACCGAGGCGCCTGCGGCGCCGGCGCAGCTTGAGCCACGCGATGAGCAGCAGCGGGAGCGCCAGCACGGCGACCGGGATGAGGCCGATGCCGATCACGGCGAGGATCGGGCCCAGGAGGAGCCAGAGGTCGTTCTTCTTCTCCTCGTCGTCCAGCACATCCGGGCGCGAGTCCGGCGGCAGCTCCACCGGGGCCTGGGGCGGGGGCGGGGGCTGGAGGACCTGGGGGCGCGGCTTCGACTGCGCCTGCGGGTCCGGCGGGATGGGGACGTTGTCCTTGGGCGGCGTCGGGTCGAAAGCAACCCACCCGTACCCGGCGAAGGCCACTTCGACCCAGGCATGGACGTCCTTGCCCTTGATCTCGAGCCTCGCGCCCGCGGGCTGCGGCTGCTCGGGGTAGAAGCCCATGACGACCCGGGCGGGAATGCCCAGTTCGCGGGCCATGAGCGCCATGGTCACCGCGTACTGCTCGTCGTCGCCGACCATCTGCTTGGCGGTGAGCATCGTCCGGAGCCTGCCGGCGCCGTGGCCGGACAGGCTCGGCACCTGCCCCTCGGCGATGAGGCCGTTGCTGAAGGCGCCGAACTTCTGGAAGTAGGACTCGAGGGTGCGCACCCGCTCGATCGGCGTCTGGCTGTCGGCGAGGATGTCCCCGGCCTTCGCCTGGAGCACCTGCGGCACGCCGTCGACCGTGGGCAGGGTCGTCTTGGCGAACTCGGCCTGCGCGAGCTGGGCGTCGTCGGGGCGCTTCGGCTCCTCGACCTGGACCGTGTAGCGGTCGCCGTCGGCGAGGCCCGCCGTGGTGATCGCGGTGTCGGTGAGCGGGTTGAAGTAGAGCCCCTCCCCCGCGGCGCTGTCCGGGTCCGCGAAGGCGATGCCCGTCGTCGTGCGCCCGCTGGGGAGGAAGTAGCCGCGGTAGCCGCCCACGGTGACGTCGAGCGCGTAGCGGGTGCTGGCGGTGCCGGACGCGTCGGCGGCGGCGATCGACGCCGCGTCCCCTACCTTGGCGAAACTGCCCGACCCGCTCTGGTCGACGTTGGCGACGGTGCCGTCGTAGGAATCGAGCGCGGCAAGGCGCACGCGGCCGCCCTCGGGCAGGCCCGCGACCGTGAAGAGCGTCGTGTCGCGCTGGTCCTTCACGAGGCTGCGGAAGCCCGCGAGCGGGCTGATGTAGCTGCGCGGGTCGAAGGGGGGCACGACCCGGTCGCGGAGCACGTCGCGCTGGGCGCCGGCCGTCAGCGCAGGCGCTGCGAGGAGGCTCAGCGCCGCAGCCGCGGCGACCATGGCCGCGCCGAGTCCTGCCCGGCGGAGCCGGCTTGCCCTCGCCGATCCCGCGTCCGGCACAGTCGTCTCGCCGGAGACCACGTGGGTGGTCCGGCCCCGCTCTGCGTGCCGGCGGAAGGACGCCCAGATGACGCCGACGACGGCGAACGCGACGCCGCGCGGGAGGGCGAGGAACGCCTCGTTGGTGCCGAACGCGATGCCGACGGCGAACAGGGCCGCGAGCGGGAGCAGGGGCCAGTACGGACGGCGCACGCGCCACGCGGTGAGGCCCGCGGCCAGAGCGCATGCGAAGGCGCTCAGGTAGGGGACCACGAGCATGCCAGCACCCGTCCCGAGAGGGGCAGCGACGGTGAGGTTGTCCTTCCACGACACGACGATCCCGAGCAGGAGCGTCCGCAGCGAGGCGAGGGTGGGCACGACGCCGGCCGCGGACTCGTCGGGGGTCGCGACGAGGCTGCCGACGAGGAGGTAGGCGAGGAAGGCCGCGGCCACGGTGACGAGGACGCCGAGCCGGAGCCGCGCCGAGGCGAAGGCGACGCCGAGGCCCAGGACGGCCCCGGCCAGGCCCGCGAGCAGGTAGTGGAGGTCGCCGCCGTACGCGAGGTGGAACCCCGCGATGGCGAGCCCCACGAGGACGAGGATCGCCGCAGCGTCGACCGCCTGGCGGAGGCCCGCCCGCTCGGCTCTCATGCGGCGGCCTTCCGCAGCACGGGGGCGAGCTCGTCCAGGGCCCCGACGGTGAGGACGTCCAGGTCGGCGATGCTCGCACGGGCAGGGGCCGCGCCGGTGTGGCAGCGGATCGCGAAGGTCCGGATCCCCGGCGGGATCGCAGCGGCGGCCGCACGGAGCTGCGTGGGGGTCACGTGCGCACCGACCACGAGGAACACGACGGAGGCGTTCGGCACGGCGTCCGCGGCCATGCGGGCGGCATCGACCGCGGTGGTCCGCATCGCAGCGGCCTGGAGGCGGGTCAGGTCGTCGAGGAACCGGCGGGGGCTGCCGGTGCGGAGGGGGCCGCGCTGCGTCAGGGCGCTGAGCTCGCGCTGCTCGGCGAGGGCCTGCCGCCCGATCGACCCGGCGACGGAGACGGCGAGCTCGAAGTCGTCGTCGTGCTCGTACTCGCCGAGGTTCGCCGAGAGGCACACGGCGAGGTGGGCCCTGCGGGTCTCCTCGAACTGGCGGACCATGAGCGTGCCGGTGCGGGCGGTGGTCTTCCAGTGGATGTGACGGCGGTCGTCTCCGGGCACGTACTCGCGCAGGGCGTGGAAGGACACGTCGGAGCTCGCGAGCTCGTTCGTGGGCATGCCCTCGAGGTCCCGGATGAAGCCCGCGGCGGAGGTCCCCAGCACTGCCGTGCGGGGGTGGACGTAGAGGTCCTGCGGGTCGGTCCAGGTGACCTGCCGGCGCAGGAGGCCCAGCGGATCGGCCCGCACCGAGCGCACCGGCCCGACGACGATCACGGCCCGCCGCTGCGTGGGGATGGTGAACAGCTCCTCGTGCGGGACGCCCGGACGCATGCGCGGGAGGTGGAACAGCGCCGTGACGGGGCCGACGGGGAGCTCGAGGAGCGAGGGCAGGACGGGCCGCTGGGCGGTGTTGACCACCTCGATGCTGCCGACGGCGTGGTCCCCGACCGCCACGCGGGTGCGGGCGAGGTCGAGCGAGACGGCGTAGGTGCTGCGGCCGAGGACGAACGGCACCGAGACGAGGAACAGCGCGACGCCCAGCAGCGCGGCTGCGGTCGCCTCCTGCCATCCCCAGACTGCGCCGGCGACGGCGAGCGCCGCGGTGGCGGCGGCGACGAGCCCGCCGAGCGGGCTCACGGTCGACGCGACCGGGTCGACGCGCCTGCGGTACAGCGCAGCGGCGCGGGCAACCCAGGGCGCCGCGGCGAGCGCGACGAGCTCCCCTGCCTCGCGCAGGGGGCGGAGCCGGATCCGCACGGCGTCAGACGGCGGCGCGCGACTGCGGCGCGGCGATCTCGCCGAGGACGCGCTCGAGCACGCGCTCGGCGGTGACGCCCGCGAACTCGGACTCGGGGTCCATGACGAAGCGATGGGTCCACACGACAGGGGCGAGGTCCTTGACGTCGTCCGGGAGGACGAAGTTCCGGCCGTCGGACGCGGCCCAGACCTTCGCGGCGCGGACCATGGCGATCGCGCCGCGCACGCTCACCCCGAGCCGGGTCTCGGGTGCGTTGCGGGTGGCCTCGCACAGCCGCGAGATGTACTCGAGGACGGCCGTGTCCACGTGGTTCTGGGCCGCCAGCTCGGCCATCTCCGCGACCGCGTGGGTCGTGATGATCGGGCTGAGGTCCCGGGAGCGGTCCTTGACCGAGGAGCCGCCCAGGAGGCGCACCGTCGAGGCGTGGTCCGGATAGCCGATCGAGGTCTTGATGAGGAAGCGGTCCAGCTGGGCCTCCGGGAGCCTGTATGTTCCCGCCTGCTCGATGGGGTTCTGGGTGGCCATGACCATGAAGGGCCGGCCGGCGTCGTAGGTCACGCCGTCGACGGTGACGCGCGACTCCTCCATGACCTCCAAAAGCGCGGACTGGGTCTTGGGCGAGGCCCGGTTGATCTCGTCGGCGAGGACGATGTTGGCGAAGATCGGGCCCTTGTGGAACTCGAACTGCTGGCTCCGCTGGTCGTAGATCGTCACGCCGGTGACATCGGAGGGCAGCAGGTCGGGAGTGAACTGGATGCGGGAGTTGGTGCCCTGGACGGTGGCGGCGAGGGCGCGCGCAAGGGAGGTCTTCCCCGTGCCGGGGGCGTCCTCGAGCAGGATGTGCCCCTCGGCGAGCATGGCGGTGAACGCGAGGCGCACGACATGCTCCTTGCCGAGCACCGCCTGGCCGACGTTGGCGGCGAGCCGTTCGAAGGTCTCCGCGAACCACGCGGCCTGTTCGGTCGTCAACGTCATGAGTTCCCCCTGGAAGTGGTTGTTCCTGCGTCCGGCCGTGCGGGCCCCGAGCCCGGCCGCGACGTCCCGGAACAGCCTAGTGGGTTCCCGCTGGGGCCCGCGATGGGGAGGCCTCCCCGTCCCGGCCGGCCCCGCGGGCGCCGGTCAGTCGAGCACAATGCCCGGGCCGGTCCCGGGGCGCAGCGCGACGGGGTGGATCTCCCCGAAGCCGCGCACGAGCTGCGGGGCCTGCGGGTCGAGCACGAACCGCTCGTCCTCCCCGAGGGCCTTCGCCGTGATGTCGTCGATGAGCACCTGGCCCGGCTCGGCGATGGCCGTCAGCCGGGCAGCGAGGTTGACGGTGGGGCCGTAGATGTCCCCCAGCCTGGAGAGGACGCGTCCCCAGACCATCGCGACGCGGCACTCGGGCAGGATCTCGTCCTCCGCGAACTCCCTGGCCAGGGCGAGCGCGATCTGGGCCCCAGCCACCGGGGTCTCGGCGATGTAGAGGACTTCGTCACCGATCGTCTTGACGAGCCGGCCGCCGCCCACCGAGATGATCTCGGCGCAGCGGTTCTCGAAGCGCTGCACGAGCTGGGCGAGGGTCTTCTCGTTCATGCGCCGGGACAGCGACGTGTAGGAGACGAGGTCCGCGAAGCCGACGGCGCGCGCGAGCGGCAGCGGCGCGTCGTCCTCGGAGCCGTCGCGGCCCTCGGCGCTGCGCTCGAGCCCGGCCTGGGCCCGCAGCGCCAGGCGCTGCACGCCAGCGGTGAGCTGGCGGCGCCACGAGTAGACCAGCATCTCCTCGAGCGGGCCGATGAGCTCCGGGATGCGGTCGATGAGGGCGCGTCGGGCCTCGGCGTCGGAGAGTCCCTCCGTGGACACCATGTCCTCGATGAGGGCCTCGACCTGCCACACCACCATGCGGTCCGTCATCTGGCCGATGGCGCGGGTGACCGAGATGGCGGCGTCCTCGGTCAGGACGCCCTCGCGCACCAGGCGCGGCATCACCTTGAGGTGCTCGAGGTCTGCCTGGGTGAAGGCGAGGTCATCGTCGGTGAAGTTGGGCATGCCCAGGGCCCGCCAGAGCTTGCGGGCGGAGTACAGCGACAGCCCCACCCCGGCCGCGACCTCGCGGCGCTTGAGGGTCCGCTCACCGCCGAGCAGCATCGCCTCGAGCTCCTTCGGGGAGACACGCCGCTCCGGGGGCAGCGTCGGCTGGACCGCGCGGGACTCCTGCTCGTCGAACGCCGGCTCGTCATACCGCGGCTCGTCAGGCACTGGCTCCTCCATCACTCCCCTCCCCTCATTCATCCCTCAGCTCCCACGGCAGCGACTCGTCGGTGAAGTCCGTGATCGTCTCGTCGTCGTCGACGGGCACCCACTCGGCGGCGGGGAGCTCCTCGATGGCGTCGAGGACGAACTGCCGGAAGCGGCGCACCTGGGGCACATCGGTCAGCGTGAGCTGCGCCGCATGGCCCGAAGCCAAGGTTAGCGTCCCTGACCCGAGCATCCCTTGGAGGACGCCCTGCCGGACGTCCACGTCTCGGACCATCGACAGGGGCATTTCCCGGTCCAGGCGGCGGAGCCCCCGCTGGCGGCGCATCACCCGCCGGCTCGTGAGGACGTAGCTCACGGACCGCCACGCGACGACCCGGCGCACGCAGTACCCGAGCGCCACCCACGCCGCGAACGCCACGGGGACGAACGGGAGCCACGCACGGGTGGCGGGCGGCACCCACGGCAGGAGGCCCTCGAGCCGCCCTCTCCAGAGCCAGCCGGCAGCGAAGGCCGCGGCGCCGCAGACGGCCACGAAGGCGACCGCGGGCAGCACGAGCATGCGCGGCTGGCGGCGCGTGCGGACGATGAGCTGCTCCCCCGGGGTGAGGATCCTACGCATAGCCGCCGGCGGCGGGGCGGAGGTGCACGACGTCGCCCGCCGCCACGGCGTGCCGCGCACCGTCGTCCTCGACCACCAGCAGGGCGCCGTGGCGGTCGAGCCCGGTGGCCCGGCCTTCCAGCATGCGCCCGCCCGGGAGCTCGACGCGCACGCGCTTGCCGAGCGTGACCGTCGCGTCCTCGACCTGGCCCGCGAGCCCCCGGCCGCCTGCAAGCGGGGCGTCGGGGTCGCCGTCGACCGCGCAGAACTGCCGGTACCGCCGGGCGAACGCGGCCAGGTAGGCGGAGAGGACCTGTTCGCGGGGCAGGTCGCGGCCGGTGGCCACACGGACGCTCGTGGCGGTGGGAACAGGCAGCTCCTCCTTCGCCTGGCCCACGTTGATCCCGGTGCCGAGGACGACGGCGGGCGGCTCCTCGTGCGCGCCGGGTGCCAGCTGGGCGAGGATCCCGGAGATCTTGAGGCCGTCGACCACGACGTCGTTGGGCCACTTGACGCTGGCCTCGAGGCCGGCGGTCTCGGCGAGGGCCTCGCGCAGCGCGAGGGCGGCGAGCGGCGAGAACCACGAGTAGCTCTGGGTCGGCAGGGGCCGACCGGCCCGGTTGTGGGGCCGCAGGATGACCGAGACGGCGATGGACGTGCCCTCCGGGGACTCCCAGTGCCGCTGGAGCCTTCCCCGCCCGGCGGTCTGGTGGCTCGCTGCGAGCACGGCGAGGTCGCCCCACTCCTCGGGGGCCTCGGTGGCGAGCCGGGTGAGCTGGGCGTTCGTCGAGTCGGCCTCGTCGACGATCTCAAGGCGGGACAGACCGGCCTCACGCGCGGCGCCGGCCCCGAGGAGCGTCCTGTCGAGGGGTCCGCGGGCCGGGGTCTGCGCGTGTTCGTCCATGCGTGAATCCTACCGACGCCGCCTCTGCCGAAGGCTGCGGCCCCGCCAGCTGCGGGGCAACTCAGAGGAAGATGTCGGGAACCAGGCGGTCCTCGGGCGCGCCGAGGCTGTAGGGCGAGAAGTCGGTGACGCCGGAAGCGCGGAGGACGTCCTCGTCGATGAAGAAGTTTCCTGTCGTGGCCCGCGGGTCGGCGGTGAGGACGGCGTGGGCGGCGTCGGCCACGATCTGCGGCGAGCGTCCGACGGAGGCGAGGGCGTCGCCGTCGGGCATCGCGCGGATCGCCGCGGTGTCGATGAGGGTCGCGGGCCACAGGGAGTTGACGCCGATCCCGTCCCCGCGCAGCTCCTCGGCAAGCCCGAGCGTGGTCAGGCTCATGCCGTACTTGGCCATCGTGTAGGCGAGGTGCCGGCCTGCCCACGCCGGGTCAAGGTTCAGCGGAGGGGAGAGCGTGAGGATGTGGGCGCCGCCGCGCGACGCCGCGGAGGCGCGCAGGGCCGGGAGGGAGAGCTTGGAGAGGAGGAACGTGCCACGGACGTTGATGTCCTGCATCAGGTCGTAGCGCTTCATGTCCACCGCGTCCGTGCGGGAGAGGTCGATCGCAGAGGCGTTGTTGACGACGGCGTCGATGCCTCCGAAGCGCGCCAGCGCCGCCTCGACCGCGCGAGCCACGTCCTCGTCGCTGCGCACGTCGCCGACGATCGGCAGGGCGTGGCCGCCCGCAGCCTCGATCTCCTCGGCCGCGGTGTAGACGGTGCCGGCGAGCTTCGCGTGCGGCTGGGCCGTCTTGGCCAGCAGCGCGATATTCGCGCCGTCTGCTGCGGCGCGCTTGGCGATCGCCAGGCCGATCCCGCGGCTGCCGCCGCTCATGAGGATGGTGCGGCCGGACAGGGACGCGGCGGAGCCGGGTGTGATCGAGGTCATGGGAACAGTGTAGGCGATGATGTTACCGACGAGTAACAAGCGGTCCGGGCGATACCCGCCCGAGCCGGCCCGCCGCCGTCGTGCGCCACGCGACCGCCGCAGGCCAGAAATTGTAGGGTTCCTACAGCCGCCCGCCGCGGACGCCTCACTAGACTGAGGTGACGTGTCCGCCGGTTGTGCGGAACCTACAGAGCACCCCGAGGGCGCATGGACCGACAGCTGGAGAGAGCGTGACCCACGACCTGACCACGACCGCAGGCAAGATCGCGGACTTCCGCGACCGGCGGGCGGCCTCGCTCGCGCCCTCGGGCCAGGAGGCGATCGAGAAGCAGCACGCGCGCGGGAAGAACACCGCCCGGGAGCGCATCGACCTGCTCCTGGACGAGGGCAGCTTCGTCGAGTTCGACGCCCTCCGCACCCACCGCTCCACCGCGTTCGGCATGGAGAAGAAGAAGCCGCTGGGCGACGGCGTCGTGTCCGGCTACGGCACCGTGGACGGCCGCCTCGTCGCGGTGTACAGCCAGGACTTCTCCGTCTACGGCGGCTCGCTGAGCCAGGTCAACGGCGAGAAGATCGTCAAGGTCCAGGAGTTCGCGCTCCGCAACGGCTGCCCCGTGGTCGGGATCAATGACGGCGGCGGCGCGCGCATCCAGGAGGGCGTGGCCTCGCTGGCGATGTTCGCGGACATCTTCCGCAACAACGTGGCCGCGTCCGGGGTCGTGCCGCAGATCTCCCTCATCATGGGCCCGTGCGCCGGCGGCGCCGCCTACTCCCCCGCCCTGACCGACTACGTGGTCATGGTGGACAAGACGAGCCACATGTTCATCACCGGCCCCGACGTGATCAAGACGGTCACCGGCGAGGAGGTGGACATGGAGACCCTCGGCGGCGCGCGCCAGCACAACGCCACGACCGGCACCGCGACCTACCTCGCCTCGGACGAGGCCGATGCGATCGAGTTCGTGCGCGAACTGCTCGACTTCCTCCCCTCGAACAACCTCGTCGAGGCCCCCGTGCTCGAGTCCGACCAGGAGCTCGAGGAGAGCCCCGAGGACGCCGTCCTCGACACCCTCGTCCCGGATGCCGCCTCGCAGGGCTACGACATGCGCACCGTCATCGAGGGGATCGTCGACGACGGCCACTTCCTCGAGATGCAGTCCCTGTACGCGCCGAACGTGATCATCGGGTACGGACGCATGGAGGGCCACACGGTCGGGATCGTCGCGAACCAGCCGATCCAGTTCGCCGGGACCCTGGACATCGCCGCCTCGGAGAAGGCTGCACGGTTCGTTCGGCACTGCGACGCGTTCAACATCCCGATCATCACGCTCGTGGACGTCCCGGGCTTCCTGCCCGGCAAGGACCAGGAATTCCAGGGGATCATCCGCCGGGGAGCGAAGCTCCTCTACGCCTACGCCGAGGCCACCGTCCCCAAGCTCACCGTCATCTGCCGCAAGGCGTACGGCGGGGCGTACATCGTGATGGGCTCCAAGAAGCTCGGCGCGGACCTGAACTTCGCCTGGCCCACCGCGCAGATCGGCGTCATGGGCGCCCAGGGCGCAGTCAACATCCTGTACCGCCGCGAGCTCGCCGCAGCCGCCGCCGACGAGGACGCGACGGCCGCGGGCGTGGACGCCAAGCGCGCCGAGCTCATCCAGCAGTACGAGGAGGAGCTCCTCAATCCGTACCAGGCCGCCGAGCTCGGCTACGTCGACGCCGTCATCGCGCCGTCGGAGACCCGCGTCCAGCTGCTGCGCGGCCTGCGCGGCCTGCGCGACAAGCACGCGTCCATGCCCGCCAAGAAGCATGGGAACATCCCGCTGTGAGCACGGCCCAGAACGCCCAGGCGCACGACGGCGGGGACTCGCCCGCCGTCGTCGGCCTGCCGCCGCTCTTCTCCGTCACGAAGGGCAGCCCGACGCCGGAAGAGCTCGCCGCGCTCACCGCGGTGATCGCCGCCGCCTCGTCCGCCGAGGCTGTGGAGGCACCCGCGGCCCCGACCCGGCGCGAGCGCATCCGCCAGGCGACCCTGCGCCCCAGGCACATGATCGCCCAGCGGCGCGGCCGGCTCTAGTCGTCAGCGGCTCAGCCGGCGTCGAAGCGCTCGCCGGTGCGCTCGTCGTCGTCCGGCTCAGGCTCGTCTCCCGCGGGGTCGGCGCTGGGGCCGCCGCCGGAGATGGCCTGGCTGACCTCGGTCGGCTGGCCGTAGGTGCGGTCCGGGAGCCCCCGCAGGGCGCGCATCACGTCCTCGTCCGCACCGCTCTTCTCGGCGGCGGCGACGAGCGTGTTCCGGTGGGCCGGATAGTCCACGCCGGCAAGGAACTCCTGCGTCTGGATGGGGTCAGAACTCTCTGGCACGGTCCACTCCTCACGTCGGTACCGGCCCGGCGGACCGCCGAACCGGAGGCATCTGCCGGGAATCTCAGCTTCCCCGGAACACCGCCTTCGTACCCGCCAGCCCTCCCCGCAAACGGCCAGACGCCCCGGCCCGGCGGATGCGCAGGTGTCCTTTCACAGCCGCGGGACGCGGGATAGGCTCGTCGGGTGACGCACAACCGCGACGAGACCACCACCGCCGCCGCCCACGGCGAGCCGACCGCCGTCGACTCGATCGCGGACAGCTATACCGCGCGTCTCCTCGAGCTGGACCCGTCGCTCGCCACCGAACTCGGCTTCCCCGGGCGCGAGACGGAGTACCCGGACTACTCCCCCGTCGGCCACGAGGCCAAGGCCGCCCTGGCCCGCGCGACCCTCGCCGAACTGGACACCGCCACAGCGGCCGACCCGACCGACGAGGTCACGCTCGACGCGATGCGGGAACGCCTCGGGCTCGCCCTCGAGATCCACGAGAGCGGCTGGAAGCTGGCACAGCTGAACAACATCGAGTCCCCGGCGCAGGGCATCCGGGCGATCTTCGACCTCATGCCCACGGACACCGCCGAGCAGTGGCGCCACATCGCGGGGCGGGCGGCCAATGTCCCCGCTGCCCTCGACGGCTACCTCGCCTCGCTGCGCGCCGCCGCCGCAGACGGCCGGGTGGCCGCCGCCCGCCAGGTGCGCACCGTCGTCGGGCAGGCCCGCGCGTACGCCGAACCGGGCACGGGGTTCTTCGCCCAGCTCGCCGGGGACGCCCGGCTGGGGCAGGGGCCGGAGCACGCGGCGTCGTCCACGGCGCACGACGCCGCCGCGCCCCTCCCGGACGACGTCGCCGAGGCCCTCTCCCGCGGCTGCGAGGCGGCGTCCCGGGCGTACGCGGCCTTCGCGGACGTCCTGAAGGCCGAGCTGCTGCCGCAGGCGCCCGAGAAGGACGCGGTGGGCCGCGAGCGCTACGCCCTGGCCTCGCGCGAGTTCCTCGGCGCGGAGGTGGACCTCGAGGAGACCTACGCGTGGGGCGTCGAGGAGCTCGACCGGCTCATCCAGGAGCAGGAGCGCGTCGCGGAGGAGATCAGGCGCGGCGCCTCCGTCGAGGAGGCGAAGGCGGTCCTCAACGCGGACCCCGCCCGCCAGCTGAAGGGCACCGACGCGCTCCGGGCGTGGATGCAGGGCCTGTCCGACCGCGCGATCGCCGACCTCGCGGACACCCACTTCGACATCCCCGCGCCGCTGCGGACGCTCGAGTGCCGGATCGCCCCGACGCACGAGGGCGGCATCTACTACACCGGGCCGTCGGACGACTTCTCCCGCCCGGGCCGCATGTGGTGGTCCGTCCCCACCGGCGACGACTCGTTCACCACGTGGTCCGAGACGACGACCGTCTACCACGAGGGGGTCCCCGGCCACCATCTGCAGGTGGGCACGGCGACGTACCGGCGGGACATGCTCAACGCCTGGCGCCGCACCATCTGCTGGGTCTCGGGCCACGGCGAGGGCTGGGCCCTGTACGCGGAGAAGCTCATGGAGGAGCTCGGCTACCTCTCCGATCCGGGCGACCGCCTGGGGATGCTCGACATGCAGCGCATGCGGGCGGCCCGCGTGGTGTTCGACATCGGCGTGCACCTCGAACTCGAGATGCCCGGGCGATGGGGCTCCGGGCCGTGGACGCCGGAGAAGGGCTACTCCTTCCTGCGGGCCAACCTGCCGATCAGCGAGGGCCAGCTGCGCTTCGAGTTCACGCGCTACCTCGGCTGGCCGGGGCAGGCGCCCTCGTACAAGGTGGGCCAGCGGCTGTGGGAGCAGATCCGCGCAGACCTGGCCGAGCGGGCGGAGACGGCCGGGCACGGGTTCGACCTGAAGGAGTTCCACACCCGGGCCCTGAACCTCGGGTCCGTCGGCCTGGACACGCTCCGCCGGGCGCTGCTCAGATGACGGCCCGAGGAACGTGAGAATGCCCACAGCCGGTGAGGGAATGGCGTAACAAATGCCCGGAAATCCGCTGGATTCCGCGGCGCATCCGCAAGAGTGGGCGTCACACTCGATGTCACATTTCGCAACGCAAGCTTCGTCTGCTAATAATGCTCCCCCTACCGTGTTCCGGTGAGCACCTCCACCAGCACCCAGACCGGCGCGCGCCGGCTCCCGAAGTGGGCCACAGCCTTCGGCCCGCAGATCATCGCGGCGCTCGTCGTCGGCGTCGCCCTCGGCCTCCTGGCCAAGTACACCGGGCACACGGCGAAGACTCCGAACGCCCTCGGCGACACCCTCAAGACGATCGGGTCCAGCTACGTCTCGCTGCTGCAGACCGCCGTCGTCCCCCTCATCTTCACCGCGGTCGTGAGCTCGATCGCGAACCTCCGCCAGGTCTCCAACGCGGCCCGACTCGCGTGGAACACGCTCCTGTGGTTCGCCATCACGGCGTTCGTGTCCGTGCTGATCGGGATCGGGCTCGGAGTCGTCTTCCAGCCCGGCGCCGGCACAGGCATCACCCAGGAGGCCAAGTACACCGGCAAGACCGGCGACTGGTGGGCCTTCCTCACCGGCCTGTTCCCGAAGAACTTCCTCGGCCTCGGCGCCAGCTCCACGGTGGCCGACGGAGGCGCCGTCACCACGAGCGTGAGCTTCAACGTCCTTCAGATCCTCGTGATCGCGATCGCCGTCGGCGTCGCCGCCCTCAAGGTCGGCGCGAAGGCCGAGCCGTTCCTGAACCTCAACGCGTCCGCCCTGGCCGTCATCCAGAAGGTCCTGTGGTGGATCATCCGCATCGCGCCGCTCGGCACCGTGGGCCTCATCGGCAACGCCGTGGCCGTCTACGGCTGGGACACCATCGGCGCCCTCGGCAAGTTCACCGGCGCCATCTACGTGGGCCTCGTCCTCGTCCTGTTCGTCCTGTACCCGGTGCTCGTGAGGTCCCACGGCCTCTCGGTCAAGCAGTACTTCTCCGGCGTGTGGCCGGCCGTGCAGCTCGCGTTCGTCTCGCGCTCCTCGATCGGCACGCTTCCGCTCACGCAGCGCGTCACGGAGCGCAACCTCGGCGTCCCCTCGGGGTACGCGTCCTTCGCCGTGCCGCTCGGCGCAACCACCAAGATGGACGGCTGCGCCGCCATCTACCCGGCCGTCGCCGCGATCTTCGTGGCGCAGTTCTTCGGGATCAACCTGGACTTCAGCCAGTACCTGCTGATCGTGCTGGTCTCGGTCCTCGGCTCCGCCGCGACCGCGGGCACCACGGGCGCCGTCGTCATGCTCACGCTGACGCTCTCGACCCTGGGCCTGCCGCTCGCCGGCGTCGGGCTGCTCCTCGCCATCGATCCGATCCTGGACATGGGGCGCACCGCCGTGAACGTCGCGGGACAGGCCCTCGTCCCGACCATCGTGGCCAAGCGCCAGGGCATCCTCGACGAGGCGCTCTACAACGCGCCGCGCCACGGGGACCCGTTCAACGACGAGTCGTCCACGGAGGCCGCGCCTGAGGCCTCCTCCGCCGAGGCGCACGACGGCGAGCTGGCCGCCTCGCGCTGACGCCCGCCAAACGCTCGGCTCTCCGCGGTGGGGGCTCGGCCCCGCGTTGAGGGGTCATGTCCCTGCCTTGACTGGCCCATGACTCGGCACGAGACGCCCTGTCGCGAATGAGACGTCCTCAGGCGATCTCCTTTGCGGCAGGGCGTCTTTGCATGCGGGCGAGACATGCGACCCCTCCGTGCGGGGACATGACCCGTCGACCTCTGCACTGCGCGGAGTGCAAACTTGCTCCCAGTGCAAACTTGCACGTAGTGTAATCATGTGACTGCCGAAGCCTCTTCCCGCCGCGAACTGAACAAGGCCGCGACCCGGGAATCGATCATCGCCGCCGGCCTCGACCTCGCCTCGTCGCGGGGCATCGGGGGGTTCACCATCGAAGAGCTCGCCGAGGCGGCCGGCGTCTCCCGCCGGACCTTCTTCAACTACTTCGGCAGCCTCGAGGAGGCCCTCGCGGCCCCCACATTCGGGTTCCTCGACGCCGCACTCGGCAAGCTGAGCGACCGGCCGGCCGGCGAGCCCCTCCTCGAGTCAGCCCTCCATGTGCTGACCGGCCTCGCCGACAACGAGCTCATCGCGCCGATGGCCCAGTCCTTCATCGTTGCGAGCGGCCACGACCCCGTCACGCGCTTCCAGCTCCAGGCCTTCGACGAGTGCGGCGAGAAGATCGCAGCCGCCATCCGCGAGCGCACCGGCGGCTCCGGCCTGCCGGAGCTGTACGTGCGCGCCCTCGCCGGGTGCGTCATCGCCTGCGGCAAGACCTCCCTCGAGGTGTGGATGGCCGAGCGGGGCGGCGAGCTCACGCCGTCGTCCCTCGCCCGGCTCCGCGAGCTCCTCACCGACTCCATCACGCACCTCCAAGCCGGCTTCGCCGCGCCCTGAGGCAGCACGCCCGTCCCGCCCCGCCCACCCCCCCGCAGAAGGCTCCCCATGGCTACCCTCCTCTACCGCCTCGGCAGGTTCGCCTATGACCGCCGCTGGCTCGTCCTCGCCGTCTGGCTCGTGATTGTCGCCGCCGTCGGCGGCTCCGCGGCCGCGTTCCACGGCCAGATGACCAACAACTTCCAGATCCCGGGCACCGAGACCCAGCGCATGGCGGACAAGCTCAAGGCAGACCTGCCCTCAGCGTCCGGCGGCAGCGCGTCGATCGTGTTCGAGTCGCCCAGCGGCGCGTTCACCGACGCGCAGAAGCAGGCACTCAGCGCGAAGCTGAACGAGATCAAGGGCCTCGACGGCGTCCGCAACGTCACCGACCCCTTCGCCACGCAGGCACAGCTCGACGGCGCCGCCGCCCAGATCGCGGCCGGCAACCAGGAGATCGCGGCGAACGAGGCCAAGCTCGCCGCCGGCGAGCCGCAGCTGACCGCCGCGAAGGCCCAGCTCGACGCGAACCGCGCCCAGCTCGACGCCGGTCAGGCCCAGCTCGACGCCCAGAAGAAGGCACTCGCCGCGCAAGGGCTGCCGGACGCCGCGATCGCGCAGGCCACGGCCTCGGCCCAGGCCCAGCTCGACGGCGGGCGCGCCCAGCTGGATGCCGGGCAGGCCCAGTACGACGCCGGCCGCAAGCAGGCCGACGACGGCGCCGCGAAGATTGCCCAGGGCAAGGCCGATCTCGCCCTCGCGGCCCGCCAGGCCGACGCGGCCAAGGACCTCCGCTTCGTCTCGAGCGACGGCAAGGCCGCGATCGCCTCGATCCAGTTCACGGGTGCCACCGACGGCCTCCCCCCGTCCCTGCGCAGTGACATCCAGCGCATCGCGGGCGAGGTCCCCGGGGTCGAGGCGCACGCGAGCAAGGAGCTCACGCAGGACATCTCCTCGATCTTCGGCGCGTCCGAGGCGATCGGCGTCGCCGTCGCTGCCGTCGTCCTGGTCGTCATGCTCGGCACCCTGATTGCCGCGGGCCTGCCGCTCCTGATGGCGCTGGCCGGCGTCGCGGTCGGCGTGGGCGGCACGTTCGCCCTGACCGGCGTCGTCCAGATGAGCTCTGTGACCCCGATGCTGGGCCTCATGCTCGGCCTCGCGGTGGGGATCGACTACTCACTGTTCATCGTCAACCGCCACCGGAACCAGCTCCTGCGCGGCATGGACCCCCGGCAGTCGGTGGCCCTCGCGACCGGCACCTCGGGCAACGCCGTCGTGTTCGCGGGACTCACGGTGGTCATCGCCCTGGCCGCTCTCGTGGTCCCGGGCCTTCCGTTCCTGGCTGTCATGGGCCTGTCTGCCGCTGCCACCGTCGCGGTCGCGGTCCTCGTGGCCATCACACTGCTGCCGGCGGTGCTCGGCTTCGCGGGGCGTCGCATCATCTCCAGGCGCCGCTGGGCCCGGGCCGATGAGGAGAACGCGCGCGCCGGGCACGAACAGGAGGAAGAGCGCGAGGATCTCGCCGCGTCCAACCGCGGATGGGGCGCCTGGGTCACCCGGCACCCCTGGCTGTCCCTCGTCGCGTCCGTGGCACTGCTCGGCGTGCTCGCGGTCCCGGCCGCGTCCCTGCGCCTGGCGCTGCCCGACGGCGGGTCGGAGCCTGTCGAGTCGACCGCGTACAAGGCGTACGACGCTACCGGGAAATACTTCGGCGCGGGCATGACCGGCCCGATCATCGTGGTCGGCGAGCTCCCCGCGGGTCTGGACGCGAACGCGGCGAAGGCCAAGCAGTACGACGTGGCCGACCAGCTCCGCTCCGTGGACGGCGTCGTCGCCGCCGTGCCGGCGACCCTGAGCGAGGACCGGCGCACCGCCGTCTTCCAGGTCATCCCGACCGACGGTCCCGCGAGCACGAGCACCGTCCAGGTGGTGCACGACCTGCGCGCGACGGGCGCGGACATCCAGTCCCAGACCGGCGTGACCATCGGCCTCACGGGCCAGACGGCGGCGAACGTGGACATCTCGGCGAAGCTCGCCGACGCTCTCCCGCCCTACCTGACGATCGTCGTCGGCCTCTCCTTCATCCTGCTCCTGCTCGTGTTCCGCTCGCTCCTCGTCCCGCTCCTGGCCACCGGAGGCTTCCTCCTCACGCTCGGGGCGGCGTTCGGGTCGATCGTCGCCGTGTACCAGTGGGGCTGGCTCGGGCCCGTCTTCGACGTCACCCATCCGGGGGCGATCCTGAGCTTCCTGCCGATCCTGCTCATCGGCATCCTGTTCGGCCTCGCGATGGACTACCAGGTGTTCATCACCTCCGGCATGCGCGAGTCCTACGCGCACGGGCAGGAGGCGCATCTGGCGGTCCGGACCGGCTTCCACCACGCCGCCCGGGTCATCACGGCGGCCGCGATCATCATGGTCAGCGTCTTCGCGGGCTTCATCTTCAGCCACCTGACGATGGTCCGGCCGCTCGGCTTCGGACTCGCCCTCGGCGTGCTGCTGGACGCCTTCGTGGTCCGCATGACCCTCGTGCCCGCGGTGATGCGCCTGCTGGGCAGGGGCGCGTGGTGGCTCCCCCGCTGGCTCGACCGGCTCCTGCCGGACCTCGACATCGAGGGCGCCAAGCTGGAGCGCACGACGTCGGCCGCCCGCCCCAGCGCGGCCGGGGAACCCGAGCCCGTAGGCCGGTGAGCGCGGGCCGTTGAGACATCCTTGCCGCAGGTCTATCCTGACGGCAGCAGGGCGGGCACCCCGGCGCACCTTCCGTGTGCGGGATGCCCGCCCTCGGCGCTTGGAGCGGTTGACCGAGGAGGTGCCGCGATGGCCGGTTCCGTGGACGCCGCCCGTGAGGCCTTCGCCGGACGGCACTGGGACGTGGCCGTGCAGGAGCTCGTGGCCACGGACAGCCGGGCTCCCCTGGAGGCGCCGGACGTCGAGCGGCTGGCCACGAGCTACTGGATGCTGGGCCGCACTGCCGAGACGATTGCCGCCCTGGCCAGGACCCACGACGAGTACGAGCGCGCCGGCGACGCCCGGGCTGCGGCACGGGTGGGGATCTGGCTGGCGTTCTACCTCCTGATCCGCGCCCAGCCCGCGCAGTGCAGGGGCTGGGCCGCACGGTCCCAGCGGCTCCTCGACGAGCTTCCGGGACCGACCCCCGAGCACGCCCTCGCCCTCACGCCGGGCGCGTTCGCCCTCGAGTTCAGGGGCGACCAGGCGCAGGCCGAGGAGCTCTTCCGCCGCGCGCTGAAGATCGCGCGGCCGCTCGGGAACCCCGAGGTCGTCTCGATCGCCGAGGTGGGCCTCGCCTTCTCGCTCGTCCGCTCGGGCGGGTTCGACGAGGCCCTCGGACTCCTCGACGAGGCCATCGCGATCATCGGGTCAGGGGCCACCGGTCCGATCGCCGCGGGGCTCGTCTACTGCCACGCGATCGAGTGCTGCCATCTGGCCTTCGACCTGCCCCGCGCCCGCGAATGGACGGCGGCGCTGGATGCGTGGCGGATGGCGGAGGGAACCCCTCGTGGAGTTCAGCGGGAAGTGCGACGCCCACCGGGCCGAGCTCTTCCGCCTCCACGGGGCGTGGGACGACGCGGTCCGCGCCGCCCACGAGGCGCAGGAGAAGTTCCGCGCGGGCGACTTCAGCGCAGGGTTCAGCTCGTTCTACGAAGAGGCGGAGGTCCTCCGGCTGCGCGGACGGTACGACGATGCCGACCGCGCGTACTCCGAAGCCCTCCGCTGCGGCTGGGACCCCCTGCCCGGCCTGGCCCTGCTCCGGCTGGACCAGGGGCGCCCCGCCGAGGCCCAGTCGCTGCTGCGCCGCTCGACCCTGAGGGACGACGGCGCGTACCGGCGCCAGCTGCTGGCGGCGACCGTCGAGGTCGAGCTGGCCGCCGGCGACGAGGACGCGGCCACGGCGGCCTGGGAGGAGCTCTCGCGGCTGGCCGAGCAGCACGGGACGCCGTGGACCCGGGCGCTCGAGGCCGCTGCCGCGGCCAGGGTCCACGCCAGCCAGGGTCGCTACGTCGAGGCACTCGACGCCGCCGACCGGGCCTGGTCGCTGTGGTCCGAGCTCGGCGTGCCGTACGAGGCCGCCCGATGCCTCGTCCTCAAGGCCCGTGCCTGCCTTGCCCTCTCGGACTCGGCTCCGGCCCGCCTCGGGCTGGCGCTCGCGAGGGACATCCTCGCGGAGCTCGGCGCGCGGCCTGCCCTGGACGGGCTTCCGGCCGACGGCGGGGCTACCCGTCCCTCGGGCGCCCCGACGACGCCGCCCGCCCCGCCGCCGTCGGACGCGCCCCTGAGCGCGCGCGAGCTCGACGTCCTCCAGCTCGTCTGCGCGGGCCTGTCCAACCAGTCCATCGCGTCGCAGCTGTTCCTCAGCGAACGCACGGTCGCCCACCACGTGGGGAGCATCCTCGCCAAGCTCGGGGTGCCATCCCGGACCGCCGCGGCAGCCCAGGCGTTCCGCACGGGCCTCGTGGCACCTGGGCAGAAATAGCCAGTGCCCCTGGCGCCCACAATGGGCCGCGGTGCCGATTCGGGGGCGGGGCGCCCCGCGTACCGTCGAGGCATGGAAGCAGCGGTCCTCGCCGGAACAGTCTCCACGGCGCTCTTCGCGGCCAGCAACGCGCCGATGCTGGTCAAGGCCGCCCGGACGCGGAACCTCGCCTCGTACAGCCTGGCGAATCTCGTCCTGGCCAACGTGGCCAACGGGATCCACACCCTCTATGTCCTGAGCCTGCCGGCCGGGCCGATCTGGGCGCTGCACGGGTTCTACGTCGTCACTATGGCGTTCATGCTCGTCTGGTACGTCAGGTTCGTCCGGCACGGGCACACATCATCCCCAGCCGCGGCGCATGGTCTCGATGCCCTCGTGCATCAGCACGTCGAGGGGCGCGGGGACGAGGCCCGGGATCTGGCGCAGCGATCCCAAGCGGCCGAGCCCGTAGATGAGCCCCCATACCTCCGCGCACCGGTTAAGCACTTCGCCACGCTCGACTCCCGGCGGCTGGCAGCTCCCGACCACCCGTTCCACGAGGTGCCAGTAGTGGGCCGCGGCTCGTTGCAGGTCAGGGTGGTCAGCCTTGGCGACAAGGGGCCCGTACGCGAGATCGTGAACGTGGGGCTGCTCGAGCGTGAAGGCCCGGTAAGCGCTGGCCAGGGCGTGCAGCCGCGTTCCCGGGTCCTGACCCGCGGCTTCGACGGCACTCCTCGCCTCGGTGGCGGCGGCGTCGAGCCCGGCGCCCGCCACGGCTGCAAGGAACGTCCTCTTACCACCGAAGTGGACGTATGGGGCCTGATGGCTGACCCCGGCCTTGCGTGCCACATCGCGTATGCTCAGTCGCTCGGCGGGAATGCGCGAGAGCTCCTCAAGGGCCACAGCGACGAGCTTGTCGCGCAACGTGGGTCCGCCGTCTGACATTTTGGCGCTCCTTCCGCATGGGCAGCCGATCCCAAGGGTTGACACTGTCAACCTCGGCGAGGACCATCATACTCAGAAGTTGAGTTGACAGTGTCAACCTGTCTCTGAGGGAGTGGTGGCAATGGCCCAGCCCAGAATCCAGACGTCGGTCGGCCCGCTCGTGGTCGAGACCTTCGGCGATGGGCCGCCGGCCGTCCTCATGCACAGCCTCTTCGTCGACTCCGGCTCGTGGAGCCGTGTTCTGGAGCGCCTCGCTGCGCAACGGAGGCTCGTGCTCATCACGGCCCCCGGCCACGGGCAGAGCGGCGACCCGGGCGTCCCCTACACCCTCACCGACATCGCAGAGGCATCCCTCGAGGTCCTCGACGCCCTAGGCATCAAGGGTCCGGCCGACTGGGTCGGCAACGCCCTCGGCGGTCACGTCGGTATCATCTTCGCGGCCACCCATCCCGACCGTTGCCGCTCGCTCATTACTTTCGGCACGCCAGTCGAGGCGCCGTCACTCGCGTTCAGGCTCCAAGAGGCGATCATCGCCCCCTCTCGCGCCGTCTTCGGCATGTCTGGATGGCTCGGGCAAGCCATCGTTGCGGCGCTCCTGTCCGCCCACACCCGCCAAACAGACCCGGAGGCCGTAAATTATGTCGTGGCGTGCCTCGAGCGGAACGAGCCGCGCGCGTTCGCCCGGGCCGTCCGCTGCGTCGCGATCCGCCGCCCCAATCTCACAGACGCCCTTCCGCGCATCGGCGCCCCGGTGCTGCTCGTGACAGGCGAGGACCATCCCGAGTGGACGCCCGGCAAGGCGACCGCCGCCGCGCGGTTGCTCCGCCGTGGTTCGGCCGCCGTCGTCCGTCATGCGGCCTACCTTGTCCCCCTCGAAGCGCCAGACCGATCCGCCGAACTCATTGCCGACCACTGGGCCCTGCATCCATGACAGTGCACCGGCCTCGCGCAGTGCGTACAGAGCTCGGGGAGCGCTTTCCTGGGGCAGCTGGTAGCGGGGAGATGGCTCGCAGTCCGCTCTTGGCAACATCCGCACCGTCCAGGGAACCGTCGTACAGGTCCTGCGCACCGGGACTAGGCTGGCGCCGTGACCCTCCACGCCGCGCCGCTCACCCCGCCCACCCTCATCCTCGCGTCGAAGTCCCCCGCCCGGACCAAGCTGCTCGAGGAGGCGGGCGTCCCCCATCGGATCCTCGTCTCGGACGTGGACGAGGAGGCGGTCGCGGGCGGCCATCCCGACGCCACGCCCGCCGAGACCGCTCTGCTCCTGGCCCGGGCGAAGGCCGAGGCCGTCGCAGCCCTCCCCGCCGCCGCGGGCGCTCTCGTGCTGGGCTGCGACTCCGTCTTCGAGCTCGACGGCCAGGCCCTCGGCAAGCCGTACACCCCCGAGGTGGCCCGCGAGCGCCTCGCCGCGATGAGCGGCCGCGCCGGCATCCTCCACACGGGCCACTGGCTCGTGGACTGCCGAGGCTTGCACGGCTCCCCCGCCGACGGCACGCACGACGCCGCCCCCTCGCCCGGGCGCGGAGCGCTCGCCTCCGCGGGGGTCGAGTTCACCGAGATGGGCCCGGACGAGATCGACGCCTACGTGGCAACGGGCGAGCCGCTCCACTGCGCGGGGTCGTTCACCATCGACGGGCTCGGGGGCGCCTTCCTGGCCCGCGTCGACGGCGACCCCCACGCCGTCGTGGGCCTGTCCGTCTCGGCCCTGCGCGCCCTCCTGGGCGAAGCCGGGGTGAGGCTCACGGACTGGTGGGCCGCCGCCGTCGTGCGCTGAGGCCTGCCCCTCCCGCGCGACGGGCTATTTGTAGGAGACCTACAAAGGATCCTCGGCCGAGCCGCCGAATGACGCACTGATATGGGCGAATCCACCAAAGGAGCGCTAGGCTTCCGGCAGTACAGAACGGAGTAGCCTTGTCCCCCATTGCCGCCAGCAGGCCCCTCACGAAGGTGCTCATCGCCAACCGAGGCGAGATCGCCGTCCGAGTCATCCGCGCAGCCCGCGACGAGGGCATCGGCTCGGTAGCCGTCTACGCCGAGCCGGACCGCGACGCGCTCCACGTCCGGCTCGCGGACGAGGCCTTCGCCCTGGGCGGCACAAGCGCCGCCGAGTCGTACCTCGTCATGGACAAGATCCTGGATGCCGCCCGCGCCTCCGGCGCCGATGCGATCCATCCCGGCTACGGCTTCCTCTCCGAGAACGCTGAGTTCGCGCAGAAGGTCATCGACGCGGGACTGACCTGGATCGGGCCCTCGCCGGAGGCCATCGCGGCGCTCGGCGACAAGGTCCGGGCGCGGCACATCGCCGAGAAGGTCGGCGCGCCGCTCGTGCCCGGCACCGCGGACCCCGTCGCCTCGGCGGACGAGGTCCTCGCGTTCGCCCAGGAGTACGGCCTGCCCGTGGCGATCAAGGCCGCGTACGGCGGCGGCGGCCGCGGGATCAAGGTCGCCCGGACCATGGACGAGATCCCCGAGCTGTTCGAGTCGGCCGTGCGCGAGGCCACCGCGGCGTTCGGCCGCGGGGAGTGCTTCATCGAGCGCTTCCTCGACGCGCCGCGCCACGTCGAGACCCAGTGCCTGGCGGACGCGGCGGGCAACGTCGTCGTCGTCTCGACGCGCGACTGCTCGCTCCAGCGCCGCAACCAGAAGCTCGTCGAGGAGGCGCCGGCGCCGTTCCTCTCCGAGGAGCAGACCAAGCGCCTGTACGAGGCGTCCAAGGCCATCCTGAAGGAGGCCGCGTACCTCGGGGCGGGCACGTGCGAGTTCCTCGTGGGGCAGGACGGCACGATCAGCTTCCTCGAGGTCAACACGCGCCTCCAGGTGGAGCACTGCGTGTCCGAGGAGGTCACGGGGATCGACCTCGTGCGCGAGCAGTTCCGCCTCGCACGCGGCGAGGAGCTCGGCTACGACGACCCGGAGATCCGCGGCCACTCCTTCGAGTTCCGCATCAACGGCGAGGACGCCGGCCGCGGCTTCATGCCCGCGCCCGGCACTGTCGAGACGCTCACCTATCCGACCGGTCCCGGCGTGCGCGTCGACTCGGGGGTCATGGCAGGGGACGTCATCTCCGGCAACTTCGACTCGATGCTCGCCAAGCTCATCGTGTCCGGCTCGAGCCGCACCCAGGCGCTCCAGCGCGCGCGCCGTGCCCTCGACGAGCTCGTCATCACCGGCATGCCCACCGTGGTGCCGTTCCACGCCGCCGTCGTGCGCGACCCGGCGTTCGCACCCGCGGAGGGCCCGTTCAGCATCCATACGCGCTGGATCGAGACCGAGTTCGACAACACCATTCCGCCGTACCCGGCGGCTGCGGGCGCGGGCGCCGAGGCGGACGACGCCGGCGAGCGGCAGAGCGTCGTCGTCGAGGTGGGCGGCAAGCGGCTCGAGGTGACGATCCCGGCGGGCCTCTCGCTCGGCGCGGGCAAGCCTGCCAAGGCCAAGAAGAAGGTCCGCGGCGCGCGCGGCGCCGGCTCGTCCGCCGCAGCGGCCGGCGGCGACGCCCTGACCGCCCCGATGCAGGGCACGATCGTGAAGGTCGCCGTGGCCGACGGCGACGTGGTCGCCGAGGGCGATCTCGTCGTCGTGCTCGAGGCCATGAAGATGGAGCAGCCGCTCACCGCGCACCGGGCGGGCACGGTGCGGGGGCTCACGGCCCAGGCGGGCCAGACAGTGTCCGCCGGCGCGCTCATCGCCACCATCGAGGACTGACCAGCCAGACGGACGGATCCGCCGTCGCCGCGGATCCGCCTTCCCGGCAATGCGAAAGAGGTGGCTCCTCGACGGGAATCCCGTCGAGGAGCCACCTCTTTGACGTTGAGGGAGGCGAGGCGAGGCGCCTCCACGCACATGAGACGCCGTCCGGACCCCGGGGAGACGCCCTGCTGCAGGTGAGATGCCTTCTGGCGATCTCACCCGCAACAAGCCGTCTCGGACCACCCCGCACCGCCACGAGCGGCGAGGCGCCAGCGTGGCCGAGCGGGATGTCGCGTACCCGAAACGCGCGGACGCGGGCTGCGGGTCACGTCCCTAGGCCGAGACGTTCTCCTCGAAGTCCTTGTCCTTGGTCTCCTTGGTCAGCCAGAGGGCGACGAGGGTCAGGACAGCCGAGATGGCGAGGTAGACGCCCACCCAGACGGTGTTGCCCTTGCCGAACTGCCACAGCGCGATCGCGACGAACGACGCCGGGGCCGCGCCCAGGACGGACGAGAGGTTGTAGGCGACCGCAGACCCCGTGTAGCGCACGTTCGCCGGGAACAGCTCGGGCAGGATCGCGGCCATCGGTCCGAACGTGAGGCCCATGAGCGTGAAGCCGACGATGAGGCCCACCATGGCCGCGCCCTTGCCCGGGCCGAACATCAGGCCCCAGGTGAGGCCGAACAGCAGGATGCCGACGGTGACCCAGATGAGGAACTTGCGACGGCCGTACTTCTCCGCGAGCGGGCCGGAGAGCACCGTGAAGACCCCGAAGAACACGACGCCGAGGATCAGCATCCACAGGAACTCGCTGCGGTCGATCCCGAGGCCGGGCACGAACGTGGAGGGGTCGAAGGGCTTGCCGGCCTTCTCGGCGGCGGCCCTGGCGACCTCGACCTTGTCCGTCGCGGTGCCGTACGTGAGGGTGAAGCTCGTGGTCAGGTAGAAGAGCACGTAGGTCGCGAGCATGATGAACGTGCCCGCGATGACGGCGCGCCAGTGGTGCTTGAACGTCGCGGCGATCGGGACCTTCGCGACCTTCTCCTCCTTGACGACCTTCTGGAACGAGACGCTCTCGACAAGCTTGAGGCGCACGTACAGGCCGATGGCGACCATGATGATGCTCGCGAGGAACGGGATGCGCCAGCCGAAGTCCATGAACTGCCTGTCGTCGAGGAACAGGTCCAGGACCACGAACAGCACGTTGGCGAGGATGAAGCCGATCGGGGCGCCGAGCTGCGGGAAGGTCCCCCACACGGCGCGCTTGTTCGCCGGCGCGTTCTCGGTCGCGAGAAGCGCCGCGCCGGACCATTCCCCGCCGAGCGCGAGGCCCTGGGCGAACCGGAGCAGCACGAGGAGCAGCGGCGCGAGCACGATCCAGCCGGACGTCGTGGCCGGCGGGAGGAGGCCGATGAAGAATGTCGCGAGGCCCATGGTGAGCAGGGATGCCACGAGGGTGCCCTTGCGGCCGAGCTTGTCGCCGAAGTGGCCGAACAGGACCGAGCCGACCGGGCGCGCCACGAAGGCGACCCCGAAGATCGCGAACGAGGACAGGATCGCGTTGATGTCGGAGGAGTTCGGGAAGAAGAGCTTCGGGAACACGAGGACCGAGGCCGTGGCGTAGGCGTAGAAGTCGAAGAACTCGATCGTCGTGCCGATGAGGCTCGAGAAGATGACTCGGCCCCTCGTATTCGCCGCCTTGCCGGCTGAGGGCTCCGTCACCGCTGAAGAGGTGGACATGGTTTCGCTTTCACATGCTGGACCGAGGATTGACAGCCGGTCCGGGATTTGAGTACAGGGCATCCTACGCCCGGGCGTTCCGAAGATCGGACATTGAGTTCACTATGTGAGACGAACGGCGCACGACGGCGGCCCCTCCCCCGCCGCTCACGGCCTCGCCTGCACTGGCGAGAGCCAGATGTCACAGCGTGTTTACAGCTGACGCCCACGGGCGAAACGCGGGATTTCTAGCGTGGAACCAATCCCAGATCCCGTCCCCCTCCAGGAGGAACCGTGAGCACTGAACCCCAGACCCCGCCGGCATCGTCGACCACCCGCACGTCGCCGCGCCCCACCGGGGAGGGCCTCCGCCTCGACACGCGCAAGGGCCGCTGGATCGAGCACTGGAACCCGGAGGACACCCAGCAGTGGGAGTCCGAGGGCAAGGCGATCGCCGGCCGGAACCTCCGCTGGTCCATCTTCGCGGAGTTCCTCGGCTTCGTGGTCTGGCAGCTGTGGTCGATCGTCGTCGTGCAGCTCCCGGGCGCGGGCTTCCAGCTGAGCACATCCGAGACGTTCTGGCTCCTGTCGATGCCGAGCCTCGTGGGCGCGACCCTGCGCATCCCCTACACGTTCATGGTCCCGAAGTTCGGCGGCCGCAACTGGACGATCGTCTCGGCGATGCTTTTGCTGATCCCCTCGATCGGGCTGGCGGTGTGCGTCTCCAACCCCGCCACCCCGTTCCCGGTGCTGCTCGCCGTGGCGGCCCTCGCCGGGTTCGGCGGCGGCAACTTCGCCAGCTCGATGGCCAACATCACCTTCTTCTACCCCGCCCGCGAGAAGGGCTGGGCCCTCGGACTCAACGCCGCCGGCGGCAACCTGGGCGCCGCCGTCGCCCAGCTCGTCGTTCCGATCGCGGTGAGCCTCACGGCGTCGGTGGTCTCCGGGGCGGGGCTCGGCGTCGCCGGGCTCCTCTGGGTCCCGCTGATCCTCGTCGCCGCCGTCGGCGCGTACCGCAACATGGACAACCTCGCCAGCGCCAAGGGCGACCTGGCCGGCTCGGTCGCAGCGCTCAAGGAGCCGCACCTGTGGATCATGGCCTTCCTCTACATCGGCACGTTCGGCTCCTTCATCGGCTTCTCCGGGGTCTTCCCGAAGCTCATCAAGGACTTCTTCCCCGCGTACTCGTCCTTCGCCGTCGGCGCCGCCGCGCTCTCCCTCGCGTTCCTCGGCCCGCTCGTCGGCTCCCTCGCCCGCCCCTACGGCGGCCGGCTCGCCGACCGGTTCGGCGGCGCCCGCATGGCCGTCGCCGCGTTCGCGGCCATGGCGGTCGTCACGCTCCTGGTCATCGCCACCCTGCCGCTGAAGAACTTCTGGCTCTTCCTCGTCCTGTTCCTGGCCCTCTTCACGGCCAGCGGCTTCGGCAACGGCGCGACCTATCGCATGATCCCCGTCATCTTCAGCACCTCCAGCCGGGCCGCCCGCTCCGGCGCCGCCCCGGCGCAGACCGCGAAGCTCGCCGCCGCGGCCCTGGGCCTCATCTCCGCGATCGGCGCCTACGGCGGCTTCTTCATCCCGCAGGTGCTGGGGGCGTCTAGCTCCGCGACCGGCTCCTACGTGCCCGCGTTCTTCGGCTTCGTGGCCGCGTACGTCCTCATGCTCGCCGTGACGGCGTTCTGCTACCTCCGCAAGGGCAGCCTGGTCGCCACCTCCAAGGCCTGACTCCATGACTCCACGCACCGAGGCGCCCACCGCCACCCACTGCCCCTACTGCGCGCTCCAGTGCGCGATGTCGCTCAGCCCCACCGCCTCCGGGACGAGTGGCACCGCGCTCGAGGTCGCCGGCCGCGACTTTCCCACCAACCGCGGCGGGCTCTGCCGCAAGGGCTGGACCGCCGCCGACCTCCTCGCCCACCCGGAGCGCCTCACGGAGCCGCTCCTGCGCGGGGACGACGGCGAGCTCCGCCCGGTCTCGTGGGACGTCGCCCTCGAGCGCGCGGCAGCAGAGGTGCGGAAGACCCAGGCCGCCCACGGCCGGGACGCGGTGGGAGTCTTCGGCGGCGGGGGGCTGACGAACGAGAAGGCGTACCTGCTGGGCAAGTTCGCCCGGCTCGCGCTGGGCACGTCGCGCATCGACTACAACGGCCGGTTCTGCATGTCGTCTGCGGCGGCGGCCGGCAACCGGGCCTTCGGGATCGACCGGGGCCTCCCGTTCCCGGTAGAGGACCTCGGCGCAGCGGACACGATCCTGCTCCTCGGCTCGAACGTCGCCGAGACCATGCCGCCCTTCGTGCAGCACCTCGCCGGCGCCCGCGCCGCGGGCGGCCTCATCGTCGTCGACCCCCGCCGCTCCGCGACGGCCGCGCTCACGGCCGATGGCGCCGGCACGCACCTCGCGCCCGCCCCGCACACGGACCTCATCCTCCTGCTGGGCCTGGCGCACGTCGTCCTCAACGACGGGCTGCTGGACCGCTCGTACCTCGCCCAGCGCACCGAAGGCCTCGAATCGGTGGCCCGCTCCGTTGCCCCCTGGTGGCCCGAGCGTGTCCAGGCCGCCACTGGGGTGCCGGCCACGCTCCTGCGGGAGACGGCGGGACGGCTCGCCCAGTCTGCCCGCACGGGCTCGTGCTACATCCTCACCGGCCGTGGGATCGAGCAGCACGCCGACGGCACCGACACTGTGACCGCCGCGATCAACCTCGCGCTGCTCCTGGGCCTCCCCGGCTCGGCGCGCGGCGGCTACGGCACCCTCACCGGGCAGGGCAACGGCCAGGGCGGGCGAGAGCACGGCCAGAAGTCGGACCAGCTCCCCGGCTACCGCAAGATCACCGACCCGGCCGCCCGCGCCCACATGGCCCGGGTCTGGGGCGTGCCCGAAGCGGCCATTCCCGGGCCGGGGGTGCCCGCCGTCGAGCTTCTGGCCTCCCTGGGCAGGCCCGCGTCCCCGGAGAAGCCGGGCGGGGTGCGCTGCCTGTTCGTGCACGGGGCCAACGTGGTGGTGTCGGCGCCCGATGTCACCGCGGTGCGGGAAGGGCTGCGGGCGCTGGACTTCCTCGTGGTGTGCGACTTCTTCCTCTCGGAGACCGCCCGCGAGGCGGACCTCGTCCTCCCCGTGCTGCAGTGGGCCGAGGAAGAGGGCACCATGACCAACCTCGAGGGCCGCGTGCTGCGGCGCCGGCGCGCCGTGGACCCGCCCGCCAGCGCACGCAGCGAGCTGTGGATCATGAACCGGCTTGCGGCGCTGCTGGACGCGCCGTCGAGCTTTCCCGACGACCCCGAGACGGTCTTCGAAGAACTCCGCCTGGCCTCTGCGGGAGGGCTCGCCGACTACTCCGGCATCACCTACGCGCGCCTCGACGCCGGCGAGGCCCTGCACTGGCCCTGCCCCGACGCCGCCCCGGGTGCCCCGCCGCACGCCGGGACGCCGCGGCTCTTCGCCGAGCGCTTCGCCCACCCGGACGGGCGCGCCCGCCTGGTCGCCGTCCGGACCCCCGCTCCCCTCGCGGCGGACCCGACCGCGGGCGCCTTCACGCTCGCGACGGGGCGCCTCCTCGAGCACTACCAGTCCGGGGCACAGACCCGCCGCGTCGCGGCGCTCACCGCCGCCCAGCCTGAAGTGCGGCTCTCCCTGCACCCGGCGGCCGCCGCCCGGCTCGGGATTGCCGACGGCGCGTGGGTGCGCGTCCGCCGCGAGCGCGCCGTCCTCGTGGCCGCCCGAGACGGCCTTCCCGCGCCGAGCGCGAGGCCCGAACCGGCGGTGCTGGCGCGTGCCGAGCTCACGGCGGACATCCGCCCGGACACCGTCTTCCTCCCGTTCCACTTCCCGGGCCTCGCGGCGGCGAACCGGGTGACCGAGCAGCGCACCGACCCCATCTCCGGGATGCCCGAGTTCAAGACGACGCGTGTCGTCGTCGAAGCCGCGGTCGTCGAGCCAGCCGTCGCGGGTCCGCCCCTCCTCGCCTCCGCCGTCCCCTCCCACCGAGAGGAGCAGTGACCATGACTGCCCCGGCCCAGCAGCCCCAGCAGCCCGAGAGCAGGACCACTCCAGGAGAAGCCCGGCCGCGGATCGTCGTCGTGGGCTTCGGCCCGGTCGCGGCGCGCTTCGTCGACGAGCTCCGCCCGGCCGCGGCGGCCGGCGCCGTCGAGCTCACCGTGGTGGGCGAGGAGCAGCAGGCCGCGTACAACCGGGTCCTCGTTGCAGACCTCGGGGTCGGCCGGACGAGCCTGGCCGCGATGAGCCTCGCCGACCCGGATGAGCTCGCCGCGGACGGCGTGCGCGTGCTCACCGGGACGCGGGCCGCGCGCCTCGACCGCGCACGACGCCGCGTGGTCCTCGCCGACGGCACGGCGCTGCCCTATGACCGCGTCGTCCTCGCGACGGGTGCCCGCGCCGTCGTGCCCAACTTGACCGGCATCAACCCGGACCCTCTCCACCCCGTCCTGCCGCCGGGGGTCACCGCCCTGCGCGACCTGGCCGACGCCGCCCGGCTGGCCGAGGCAGTGGCCGGGCGGCGCCGCGTCGTCGTGCTCGGCGGGGGCGTCCTCGGTCTGGAGGCCGCGCTCGCGGCGAGCGAGGAGGGCGCGACCGTCACGGTGGTCCACCACGGCGACCGGCCGCTGGGGCGGTCCATCGACCGCGCCGGGGGCGCGACGCTCGCTGCCGCGCTGCGCCGCCAGGGCGTGCGGATCGCGGGGAACGCGCGCTCCACGGGCATCGAGACCGGGCACGACGGCGCCTTCCGCGCGCTCCTGCTCGAGGACGGCTCCGCGGTCGACGGCGACCTGCTCCTGCTCGCGTGCGGGGCCCGGCCGCGGCGTGAGATTGCCGAGGGAGGGGGCCTCGCCGTCGAAGCGGGCATCCTCGTGGACCATGGGCTGCGCGCCCACCACACGGAGCACGTCTTCGCGATCGGCGACTGCGCCCAGGTGCGCTGCGCCGACCCGCTGTGCGCCGAGTGCACAGCGGACGGGCGCACCGGTGCCCCGAGCGGCCTCATCGCCCCGGGCTGGCGGCAGGCAGACTGGCTCGCGGCGCGCTTCAGCCACGAACTCCTCGGCGAAGCCGAGCCGGCCCCGCTCGCGGCGGAGAAGCCGGGCGTGATCCTGCTCAAGGCCCGCGGCATCAACCTCGCCGTCGCCGGGGACGTCATGGCCGACCCGTGGGACGTGTTCGCCCTCGACGGCGGCGACTGCCCGGCGCACGGCCGTTCTCCCCTGCAGGTCTCCCTGTGGGCGGACCCCGAGCACGGGGGCTACGTCAAGATGGCCACGCGGGGCGGTGTCCTGGCCGGCTTCGTCGCGCTGGGCATGCCACGCGCGGCCGCCGAGCTGACGCTCCTGTTCGAGTCGGGCGCCGAGCTGCCGGCGGACCGCTCGGTGATCCTGCGCCTGGACGGGCCCGAGGCCGCGCTGTCCCCCGCAGGCGCGGCGGCCGGCCCCGACGCGACGCTGTGCCGCTGCGCCGGCGTGACGCAGGGCGAAGTGGCCACCGCCATCGCGGGCGGGTGCTCGACCGTCGAGGAGGTCTCGAAGGCCACGCGCGCCGGGACGGGCTGCGGCGGCTGCCGCGACGGGGTGCGGGACCTCATCGAGCGGCACTTCGCGGCCGTGGCGGCCTGAGCAGGCCGAGAAGCGCATAGGCCGCCGCGCCGGCCAGCAGCCCCCAGAATGCCGACACGACCCCGAAGGCATTCACCCCGGACGCGGTCACGGCCAGGGTGATGACGGCGGCCTCGACGGCGTGCGGCGAGGCGGCGTCGTGCCTCACCGAGTCGACGATCGCGCCCTGGGTCGCCGCGAGCAGCGCGACGCCGGCCAGCACGGTCAGCAGCGTGGCCGGGACGGCGGCGACGAGCGCGACCGCCGGTGTGCTGAAGAGGCCGAAGAGGATGTAGAAGGCGCCGCACGAGATCCCGGCGACGTAGCGGCGGGCCGGGTCGTGGTGGGCGTCGCGGCCGGCGCAGATGCCGGCGGTGATGGCGGCCAGGTTGATCCCGTGCCCGCCGAAGGGCACCGAGACGAGCCAGGCGACGGACGCCCCGCCCACCATGAGGCGGTCGCCGGCGGTGTAGCCGAGCTGGCGCATCATGGCGAGCCCGGGGGCGTTCTGCCCGGCCATCGTCACGACCAGCAGGGGCACCGAGATGCCCATAATCGCGGGCAGGCCGAAGGTCGGCGTGGTCCAGACGGGGCCCGCGAACTCCCACGCGAGGGTGGGCGCTGCCAGGTCGCCGGTCGCGGCGGCGAGCGCCACCCCGGCCGCGAGCGCCACGAGGACCGCGTACCGCGGGGCGAACCGGCGCCCGAGGAGGAACGCCAGGACCAGGCCCCCGCCCACCACGGGCGCCTGCACGACGGCGGCGCTCGCCTTGAGCACGAACGGCAGCAGGACTCCGGCCAGGACCGCCGCGACGACCGGCTTGGGGACGGCGTCCATGATCCTGCCGAAGATCCCCGTCACCCCGAGCACGACGGCGAGCCCGGCCGCGACGAGGTAGGCGCCGAGGGCGTCGCTGTACGAGTATTGGCCGAGCGCGGTCAGCAGCAGGGCGGCCCCCGGGACCGACCAAGCCACGACGACCGGCTGGCGCGTCATGAGGCTCAGGACCACGCACGTGATGCCGCTGGCGATCGCGATCACGCTGACCCAAGACGTCGTGAGCTCGGCGCTCAGGTGTGCGGCCTGGGCGGCCTGCAGGACCACGACCATGGGGCCCGCGTAGGAGACGGCGACGGCGATGAACCCCGCCGCGATGGCCGAGAAGGACGTGGCCCGCAGGATGCCGAGGCGCTCGGCGGGCCGGTTCCTGGCCTCCGCCGAATGCTCCTGCCCTGCCGCACCGGTCCGCTGTGCCCTCTGCTGTGCCGTGCTGCTCATCGCCGCTCCTTCGCTGTGACGGGGGCCACGGTAGCGGAAAGCGCGGATATGAGCTGATTCGTCCGGCGTCTCAATCGGGCAGGAACCCGCTCGTGGGGAGCCGACAGGTCGGGAGGCACCTCCTCAGCAGCGGCGCGTCAGGACCCGACGATCTCCTCGAGCCCCCGGACCGACTCGGCGAGCGAGAGGTCGGGGTGCTCGGCGATGTACGGGAAGAGGAGCCCGTTCTCCTTGCGCAGGTGGAGCTGGAACGCGCGGGCGATGGCGAACCCGACCGCGGCAGCCCGGGCGCCCTCGGCCGCCCTGAGCTCCTCGACGAGCCCGATGATCGCCTGATGGTCCTGGAGCATCCCCTCGACGAGCAGGTGCCCCTTGTCCGTCCGGCCGGCGCCGCCGTAGAGCGGCCCCTCCTCGGCGACGGCGTGCGGGATCAGGTCGTTCTCGCACCATTCGACCAGGTTGGCCTTCTCGTCGTGCGCGGTGCCGATGTCGCCGGCCCCCACGGCGGCGACGATCGCCTCGGCCAGGGCCGTCACCCGCTCGAGCATGTGCGCGTGGTGGTGCTCGATGGCGGCCAGCGCCTCGTCGTCGGAATGGAGTTCGTGGTCTGCGTGCCCGTGTGCCATGGGCCCATCATCGAACCCGGGCCACCGGCGGCTCAAGGGGCGAAGGGCCTGCCAGCGCCCGAGGCTGATGGTCCTCGATCCCGGCGGCCCCTACATGTGCACGTGCAGGCGCCGCGCGGCCTCCGCGAGCGAACCGGACAGCGACGGGTAGACGGCGTAGGTGTTGGCAACGTCGTCGACGTGCAGCTTCTGCTCCACCGCCATGGCCAGGCCGAAGATCAGCTCGGAGGCGTTGGAGCCCATCACGACGGCGCCGATCACCGTCCCGGAGCCCTTGCGGGAGATGATCTTGACGAACCCGTCGGTCGTGTTGCGCATCTTGGCGCGCGCGTTGCTCTTGAGGCGCAGGGTCACGACGTCGCCCGCGATCCTCCCAGCGGCCACGTCCGCCTCGGTGGCGCCCACCGAGGCGATCTCCGGCGAGGTGAAGATGTTCGAGGCCACGTGGTCGAGGTTGAGCGGAGTGACCTGGTCGCCGAGGATGTGGGCCACGGCGATCCGGCCCTGCATGGCCGCGACCGAGGCGAGCGCGAGCACGCCCGTGCAGTCGCCCGCCGCGTAGACGCTGGGCACCGAGGTGCGGGAGACGCCGTCGACCTTGATGTGCCCGCTCTCGCTGAGCGCCACGCCGGCCTCCTTCAGGCCGATGCCGTCCGTGTTGGGGATCGAGCCGACGCACAGGAGGCAGTGCGAGCCGGTCACCTTCGTGCCGTCGCCGAGGGTCACGGCGACGCCGTCGCCCGTGCGCTCGACCGACTCGGCGCGCGAGCGGGACAGGACCCGCACGCCGCGGCGCTCGAAGACCTTCTCGAGCAGCTCGGCGGCATCCGTGTCGGAGCCGGGGAGCACGCGGTCGCGCGAGGAGATGAGCGTAACCTTCGAGCCGAGGCCGTTGTAGGCGGAGGCGAACTCGGCGCCCGTCACGCCGGACCCCACGACGATGAGCTCCTCGGGAAGCTCGTCCAGGCTGTAGATCTGCGCCCAGTTGAGGATCCGCTCGCCGTCGGGCCGCGCGGTCGGGAGCTCGCGGGGGTGGGCGCCGACGGCGACGATGACGGCGTCGGCCACGATGCGCTCGGTGCCCTCGGCGGTCAGGGCCTCGATGGTGTGGGGGTCCACGAGCCTGCCCGAGCCCAGGACGACCCGCACGCCCTGGCCCTCGAGCCCGGCCCGGATGTCGGCCGACTGCTGGCGGGCCAGGCCGAGGAGCCGGTTGTTGACCACCTTCAGGTCCGCGCGGAGCGCCGAGCGGGTGAGGGGCGCGCCGTTGTCCGTGTCGAAGCGCAGGCCGAGGGCGGCGGCCGCCTCCTCGACGCGGGTCATGAGGTCGGAGGTCGCGATGAGGGTCTTGGAGGGGACCACGTCGGTCAGCACAGCCGAGCCGCCGAGCCCGGCGCGCTCCACGATCGTGACCTGGGCGCCGAGCGACGCCGCGACCGAGGCGGCTTCGTAGCCGCCGGGGCCGCCGCCCAGGATTGCGATATGGGGGGCCGCGAAATCAGGGTTCATCGTCACGGAGTACCATTCTGCCTTCCCTGCGTGCACCCGTGCCATCGCGGGCGCCACTCAGCGGCGTGGTGTGCTGTACGGCACACTGCGGCGCGTGCCACAGGGGATGCAGGTTGGTAGGTTCTATCTGTGACGACAACCGCTCAGTCCGCCGAGCCCTTCGCGCTCGCGCAGGCCGCCGCCGACCACATCGCCAGCGCCACGGGCGTCGCCCAGCACGACATCGCCCTGGTCCTCGGCTCGGGCTGGGGCGGCGCCGCGGACCTCATCGGCGAGACCACGGCCACGCTCCCCGCCCACGAAGTGCCGGGCTTCTCGGCGCCTGCGGTCGAGGGCCACGTGGGCACGATCCGCTCGGTGCGCGCCGCGGACGGCAAGCGGGCGCTCGTCCTGGGGGCCAGGACCCATTACTACGAGGGCCGGGGCGTGCGCGCTGTGGTCCACGGCGTCCGGACCGCGGCGGCGGCGGGCTGCCGGGTCGTGGTCCTCACGAACGGGTGCGGCGGCCTCAACCCGGCGTGGGCGCCCGGCACTCCGGTGCTCATCAGCGACCACATCAACCTCACCGCCACGTCCCCGCTCGAGGGCCCGACCTTCGTGGACCTGACCGACCTCTACTCCGCCCGCCTCCGAGCGGTCGCGAAGTCGGTGGATCCGAGCCTCACCGAGGGGGTGTACGTCCAGTTCCCCGGCCCGCACTACGAGACGCCCGCCGAGGTGCAGTACGCGAAGCGGATCGGCGGCGACCTCATCGGCATGTCCACGGCGCTCGAGGCGATCGCCGCCCGGCACGCCGGCCTGGAGGTCTTCGGCATCTCGCTCGTGACGAACCTCGCTGCCGGCATCAGCCCCGAGCCGCTGAGCCACGAGGAGGTCCTCGCGGCGGGCCGGGCCGCGGGGCCGCGCATCTCCCGCCTGCTGGCCGACGTGATCGCAGCGATCTGAGAGTCTTCGAGAAGGACACCACCCGATGAGCATCTCCCCCGCCACACTCGATGAGCTCCGGCCGCGCGCCGAGGCCTGGGCCGCCGCAGACCCCGACCCCGACACCGCAGCCCAGCTCCGCCTCACGGTGGCCCAGGCCGCCGAGGGCCAGCCCGCCGCCCTGCAGGAGCTCTCTGACGCCTTCTGCGGGACCCTCCAGTTCGGCACCGCGGGCCTGCGCGCCGCCCTCGGCCCCGGGCCGAACCGCATGAACCGCGTGACGGTCCGCCGCGCCGCGGCCGGCTTCGCCGAGTTCCTGCGCCGCCGGGTCGCAGCGCACGACGGCGCCGGCTCACCGGGGTCCGGGGCGGTGCCGCGCGCCGTGGTCGGCTACGACGCGCGCACCAACTCCGACGTGTTCGCCCGCGACACGGCTGCCGTGTTCACCGCGGCCGGGATCGAGACGAGCCTCCTCCCGTCCCCGCTCCCGACGCCCGTCCTCGCGTACGCGCTCCGGGCGCTGGACTGCGACGGCGCCGTCATGGTCACCGCGAGCCACAATCCGCCCCAGGACAACGGGTACAAGGTGTACCTCGGTGGGCGGGCCGTCGACGAGGCCGGCCGCGGCGCCCAGATCGTCGCCCCCATCGACGCCGAGATCGCCGAGCTCATCGCCGCCGTCGGGCCTGTTGGCGAGATCCCTCTCGCTGAGGACGGATGGGCCACGCTCCCGGCGAGCGTCGCCGCGGACTACCGCGACGCCGTCGTGCGCCTCGCGCGGCCGGACCTCTTCCCGTCCCGCCGCCTCAAGGCGGTCCTGACCCCGCTGCACGGGGTGGGCGGCGAGACGCTCCTGGGCGTGCTGAAGGCCGCCGGGTTCGACGACGTCTCGCTCGTGGGCTCGCAGGCGGAGCCCGATCCGGCATTCCCGACGGTCGCGTTCCCGAACCCGGAGGAGCCGGGCGCCCTGGACCTCGCGCTCGAGACCGCGCGCGAGGCGGGGGCCGACATCGTCATCGCGAACGACCCGGACGCCGACCGCTGCGCCGTCGCCCTCCCCGACCCGGAGACGGGCGAGTGGCGGATGCTGCGCGGGGATGAGGTCGGCGCCCTCATCGGGGCGCACGTGGTGCGCCGGCTCGGCCTCGACGACGAGCACTCACCCGAGCCCACCGGGGTGTTCGCGAACTCGATCGTCTCCTCACGTCTGCTCGGCAGGATCGCCAAGGCCGCCGGGGTGGCCCACGCCGAGACCCTCACGGGCTTCAAGTGGATCTCCCGCGTCCCGGGGCTCGTGTACGGGTACGAGGAGGCCCTCGGCTACTGCGTCGCGCCGGAGCTGGTCAAGGACAAGGACGGGCTCTCCGCCGCGCTCCTCGTCGCCGAGCTCGCCGCGGACGCGAAGGCCCAAGGCGAGACGCTCTTCGACCGGCTCGACGCCCTGCACGTGCTCCACGGCGTGCACCTCACGGACCAGCTGAGCGTGCGCGTGGCGGACCTCGGGCTCCTCGACGCGATGATGACGCGGCTGAGGGACAACCCTCCGACGGCCTTCGCCGAGTCCCCGGTGGAGTCCGCGGTGGACCTCTCGCTCGGTTCCGAGGCCCTCCCGCCCACGGAGGGGATCTCGTGGACCACACGGGACTCGACCCGCGTGATCGTCAGGCCCAGCGGCACCGAGCCGAAGCTCAAGTGCTACCTCGAGGTCATCCGGCCGGTGGACAGCTCGGCCGAGCTCATCGAGGCGAGGCGCGCCGCCCGCGAGGCGATGGACGCTGCCCTCGAGGACCTGCGGGAGGCCCTGGGGCTCTGAGGCCCGCGCCCTAGCCTTCCTGCTGTCCCTGTTGGCCCAGGCGGTCTCGCACGGCCCGGGCGTCCACCCCGAGGCGGGAGAGGAGCGTCGCGGCGGGGTCCGGTTCGGCGCCCTCGAGCAGGGCCAGCGCCAGGTGTCGCCCGGTGATCGTGCGGGACTTCTCGGCGGCCGCCTGCCGTGCCGAACGGGCGAGCACGTCCTTCGCCGCCGAGGTGAAGGGCAGCCGGCCGGCCTTCCCTGCGGGTCCCGCCAGGGGAGCCTTCCCGGGGTCGACCCCGACCGCCGCGAGTGCCATGCGGTCCAGGTCCTCGTCCGCGGCACGGGCCGAGGCGAGGCTGGTCCCGAGGGCGGACGCGCTCTCGGGGTCGTGCAGGAGTCCCAGGAGCAGGTGCTGGGTGCCGATGCGGCGGTCTCCGCGGCGTTCGGCCTCGAGGATCCCCTCGGTGACGGTGCTGCGCGCAGCAGCGGCGAATCGTTCGAACATCCCATCCGTCCCTTCGTCTCAGGGCTCGGCGCGCGTCAGCGGGCCTTGCCGTGCTTGACGTGGACGGACTGCCGGGACACCCCGAGGGCATCCCCGATCTGCTCCCAGGTCCAGCCGCGCTCGCGGGCGAGTGCGACATACCGGGCCTCGGTCACCTCGGCGAGCCGGTGCAGCGCGCCGACCGCCCGCAGGCCCACGGCGGGATCGTCGGAGTCGAGGGAGAGTGAGAACTGCTGGTCGTCCACACGTGTCAGTCTAGGTTGACTCGGGTAGACTTGTCAATACAGACTGACACTCGCCTCAGGCCGCGATCTGGACGATCCCGTCCACCACGCGCGCCGGGAACGCGGCGATCGGGGCGCCGGGGGCGTCGAGCCGCTCGCCGGTCGCGAGGTCGTAGACCTGCTTGTGCAGCGGCGAGGCGATGGTGTGGCGTTCACCGCGGGAGCCGACGATGCCGCGGGCCATGACGTGGGCCTCGGTTGCGGGATCGCGCTGCTCGACGGCGAAGACCTGGTCCGTGGAGAGGCGGAAGAGCGCCACCTGGCGGCCGGCCACGAGCGCCGCCTCGCCCCAGTTGGGCTCGAGGTCGTGCAGGCTGCACACGCTGTGCCAGGCAGCGCCGGCGGGCTCCGCTCCGAAGTCGGCGTGGTGGAGATCAAGGGGGGCAGGTGCTGTGATCGTCATGCCCTCAACGCTACGGACGGGGGCGTTTCACCCGGGTTGAAGCCGTGTCACGGCCGCGTAAAACCGGGCTCACCGCCGGCGAAACATGCCCGTGACAGTGAAGTTAATCGGCCGTTACACAGGGGCAACTGAGGTGAAATCGCCAGTTCCTAGGCTGATGTCAGCTCCCCTGATCCCGCCGGACCGCCCGGCCCCCTCTCTACGGAAGGCACCGACCGTGAGCAGCACCAGCCCGATCGAGACCCCCACCTCCGGTTCCATCCCCGCGAAGCGCCGCGTCGTCGTCGTGGGCGGTGGCCCCGCCGCCCACCGGTTCGTGGAGGCGATGGCCTCCCGCGGCCTCGGCCGCTTCGACGTCACCGTGCTGACCGAGGAGGCGCACCTCCCCTACGACCGCGTGGCCCTGTCCAAGGCGCTCACCGGCGACCCCGCCGACGTCGACCTCACCCTCGGCGACGCCGCGCTGTGGGAGACGCCCGGCATCACCCTGCGCACCGGCGCGCGCGCCGTCCGCGTCGACACCGCCGCCAAGACGGTCCTCACCCGGACCGGCGACGAGGAGGAGGCTCACCCCTACGACGAGCTCGTGCTCGCCACCGGCTCGAACGCCGCCCGGCTCCCGATCCCCGGCGCCGACAGGTCGTACGTGTACCGCACGCTCGAGGACGTCTGGTTCCTCCGCGCCGAGATCGGCCGGCTCGCCGAGGCCCTCGGCCGCCCTGCGCGGGTCGCGGTGATCGGCGGCGGCCTCCTCGGCATCGAGGCGGCGGCGGGCGCCAAGTCCCTCGGCGCCGATGCCGTCATCATCGACGGCTCTCCGTGGCCCATGAACAGGCAGCTCGACGAGGGCGCCGGCCAGGCGCTCACCCGGCTGATCGCCGCCAAGGGCTTCACCGTCCACGGCGGGGTGTTCCCCTCGCAGGTCGTGACGGACGACGGCGGGCTGGTCACCGGCGTGCTCATGGCCGACGATCGCGTGGTCCCCGCGGACCTCGTCGTCGTCGCCATCGGGGTGCGTCCCCGCGACGAGCTGGTCCGCGCCGCGGTCGAGGAGGCCGGCGCCTCGGGAGAGGGCTCGGCGCCGTTCGAGCTCGGCCCGCGCGGCGGCGTCGTGATCGACGAGACCTGCGCGACCGGCGCGCCGAACGTGTGGGCGATCGGCGAGGTCGCGAGCTTCGGCGGGATGTGCCTGGGCCTCGTGGCCCCGGCCAACACGATGGCCGAGATCGTCGCGGACCGCCTGCACGGCGGCGGGGCGACCTTCCCCGGCTTCGACACCGCGACGAAGCTCAAGCTCTCCGGGGTGGACGTGGCGAGCTTCGGCGACGCGTTCGCGGCCGCACCGGGCGCGCTCGAGATCGTCTACGCGGACCCGGCCCGCGGCGTCTACCAGAAGATCGTCACGACCGACGACGCGCGCACGCTCCTCGGCGGCATCTTCGTCGGGGACGCCTCCCCCTACCTCAGCCTGCGCCCGCTCCTAGGCCGCGAGCTCCCCGCCGAGCCGGGCGCCTTCCTGAGCGCCGCCGGCGGCGGCGATGCGCCGGAGACCGAGCTTCCCGACGACGCCGTCCTGTGCTCGTGCAACAACGTCGCCGCGGGGACGCTGCGCGATGCCGTGAACGGCTGCGGGACCTGCGAGGGGAAGGACCCGGTCCAGGACGTCGCCGGCCTCAAGGCCTGCACCCGCGCCGGCACGCAGTGCGGCTCCTGCGTGCCGATGATCAAGAAGCTCCTCGAGGCCGAGCTCACCAAGTCCGGCGTCACCGTCTCGAAGGCGCTGTGCGAGCACATCTCGCTGTCCCGCCAAGAGCTGTTCGACCACATCCGCGTGGCCCAGCTGACCTCGTTCGAGGACATCATGTCGCGGTTCGGGACGGGCGCCGGCTGCGACATCTGCAAGCCCACCATCGCGTCCATCCTCGCCTCCCAGCACTCGGCCTACGTGCTCGACGCCGGCCGCGGCACGCTCCAGGACACCAACGACCGCGCGCTGGCGAATATGCAGAAGGACGGCACCTACTCGGTGGTCCCGCGCATCCCGGGCGGCGAGATCACGCCGGAGAAGCTGGGCGTCATCGCCGCCGTGGCCCAGAAGTACAACCTGTACACGAAGATCACGGGCGGCCAGCGCATCGACATGTTCGGCGCGCGCCTCGAGCAGCTTCCCGACATCTGGGCCGAGCTCATCGCCGCGGGCATGGAGTCCGGGCAGGCCTACGGCAAGAGCCTGCGCACGGTGAAGAGCTGCGTCGGCTCGACCTGGTGCCGGTACGGCCAGCAGGACTCGGTGGGCATGGCCATCCAGCTCGAGCTGCGCTACCGGGGCCTGCGCAGCCCGCACAAGCTCAAGCTCGGCGTCTCCGGCTGCGCCCGCGAGTGCGCCGAGGCCCGGGGCAAGGACGTCGGCGTCATCGCCACGGCCGACGGATGGAACCTCTACGTGGGCGGCAACGGCGGCGCCACCCCCGCGCACGCCGAGCTGCTCGCCAAGGACCTCGACGACGAGACGCTCATCAAGTACATCGACCGCTACTTCATGTACTACATCCGCACCGCCGACCGCCTCCAGAGGACCGCGCGCTGGCAGGAGGAGCTCGACGGCGGGCTCGAGCACGTGCGCCAGGTGGTCGTCGAGGACTCCCTCGGCATCGCGGCGGAGCTCGAGGCCGCCATGGCCACCCACGTCGAGCACTACGAGGACGAGTGGGCCGCGACCCTGAAGGACCCCGAGCGCCTGCGCCGGTTCCGCTCCTTCGTCAACGCCCCCGATGCCGCCGACGAGTCCATCGTCCACGTCGCCGAGCGCGACCAGATCCGGCCGGCCACGGTGCAGGAGAAGGTCTCCCTCGGCGCGACGATCCCGCTCCGCGCCTCGGCCGTCGCCGGCGCCGCCTCCGAGGAGGGCTGACATGCAGCTGAACCTGAACCTCTCCCTGTCCCTGCGGGGCTTGCCCGTCGTCGTCCTCGGCGGAGCCGACGCCTCCCGCCAGGCCCTCGCGCGCTACCGGAAGGCCGGGGCGAAGATCGCGTTCTTCGACTCGCCCGAGGCCTACAGGGCCGCGGTGGCCCTTCCCGCGCGGCCGGCCCTGGTCGCCGTCGTGGGCGGGGCCGACGGCCACGGCGGGACGCACGACGGCGACTGGTCGCCCGTGCTGGACCACTACCGCGCGCTCGGGGTGCCGCAGGTCAGCGAGCCGGCGGCAGGCGCGCGCGGCCACGTCACGCTCGTGGGCGGGGGCCCGGGTTCGCGGGGACTGCTCACGGTGGACGCCGTCGAGGCCCTGCGGGACGCCGACGTTGTCCTGTTCGACAGGCTCGCCCCCTGGCGCGAGCTCGAGGGCCTCACGACGGCGCGCCTCGTCGACGTCGGCAAGCTCCCGGGCCACCACAAGGTCCCCCAGGACAAGATCAACCGGCTGCTCGTCGACTACGCGCTCTACGGCGTCGACGGGCGGCCGGCGAACGTGGTCCGGCTCAAGGGCGGGGACCCGTTCGTGTTCGGCCGCGGCGCCGAGGAGGCTGCGGCCTGCGCCGAGGACGACGTCCCCGTGCGGGTGGTGTCCGGCATCTCGAGCTCGATCGCGGTGCCCGCCGCGGCCGGGATCCCGGTCACGCACCGCAACGTGAGCCACTCGTTCACCGTCATCTCCGGCCACGCTCCCCTCACCGACGCCGAGCACCTCCACCTCGCCGGGCTCGCCGCGGAAGGGGGCACCGTCGTCGTGCTCATGGGCGTCGCGAACCTCCCGCACCTCGCCGCCGGGCTGCGCCGGGCGGGGCTCTCCCCCGCCACGCCGCTCGCCGTCGTCGAGCGCGGGCACCAGGCCGGCCAGCGCACCACGGTGACCGAGCTCGGCACCGCCGAGCCGGACACGGCGGCGTGCGGCAACCCGGCCGTGATCGTCATCGGCGAGGTCGTGCGGGCCGCGGCGGCGACCGGGCTCGCGGGCGGCGTCACACGCGAGGACCTCGAGGGGCTCGCGGGCGCGTTCATGATGGAATCGTCGTCAGGCACGCGCAGGTGAGGCACATGGACGGAGCAGTGGCAGTGGCGTCTGAACCCGAGGTCGGGACCGAGCTCACGACGGCGCTCAAGGGCTTCCGCGTGGGCGTGACCTCGCACCGCCGCGCCGAGGACCTGATCCAGGCGCTCGAGCGGCGCGGCGCGGAGGTGCTCCACGCCCCCGTGCTGACGATCGCACCCGTGGACCAGGACCTCGGCGTCATCGAGGACACCCACCGCACGATCGCCGCCCGGCCCGACCTGTGCATCGTCACGACCGCGTACGGGATGCGGCGCTGGCTCGAGGTCGCCGACGCCGCAGGGCTCGGCGACGAGCTCCAGGAGACGCTCAGCGCCGCCCGGCTCTACGTGCGGGGGCCCAAGGCCCGGGGGGCCGTGCGCGCGGCCGGGCTTGCCGACGTCGGCATCTCCCACGACGAGACCACGGCGACCCTCGTCGACCTGGTCCTGCGCGACGCGGGCGGCCGGCTCGACGGGCAGACGGTCGTCATGCAGCTGCACGGCTACACGGACCGCGTCCAGCTCGACCGGCTGCGAGAGGCCGGCGCGGAGCTCATCACCGTCACCCCGTACCGCTGGGTGCGGCCCGAGGGCGGCGACCGGCTCGAGGCCCTCATCGCCGCGGTCTGCGCCGGGGAGCTCGACGTTGTCACCTTCACGAGCGCGCCGGCGGTCGACGCGCTGTTCAGCACCGCGCACGAGCTCGGGGTCCACGCCCAGCTGCTGGCCGCCTTCCGGCAGCGGGTGGCGACCGCCGCCGTCGGGCCCGTGACCGCGGCCCCGCTCGAGGCCGCGGGACTGCGGCCCTGGGTGCCGGACCGGTTCCGGATGGGCGCGCTCATCAAGCTCGTCACGGACAACCTGTCCCGGCGGAAGGTGCGGCGCCTCGAGACCACGGCCGGTCCTGTCGAGCTGCGCGGGCGGACCATGGCGATCGCCGGGGACGAGCTCATCCTCCCCCCGGCCGCGATGCTCCTGTTCCGCGCGCTCTTCGACGCCGGCGGCGCCGTCGTGCCCCGCGAGACCCTCGCGCGGCTCGTCTCGACGACCGCGTCCAACCACGCGCTCGACATGGCGGTGAACCGGCTGCGCGCCTCCCTGCCAGACGGGGAGCTCATCCAGACGGTCGTGAAGCGCGGGTACCGGCTGCGCGTGGTGGGCTAGGGGGTCGGCGCGGGGCGCGGTGTGCCAGTATGGGGTGCACCGGTACGCCCTGTACGACCCCGACGGAAAGGACGCTGACGTGTCTTCCGAGCCTGAGCTGAGCCCCGCGGACCTCGCCGGCTACATCGACCACACCCTCCTGAAGCCGGAGGCGAGCGAGGCCGACATCCTGAAGCTGTGCAGCGAGGCCGTGCAGTTCGGCTTCAAGTCGGTGTGCGTGAATCCGGTCTGGGTCAAGACGGCGACGAAGGCCCTCAGAGGCTCAGGCGTGCTCACGTGCGCCGTGGCGGGCTTCCCGCTCGGGGCGACGCCGACCGACGTGAAGGTCTTCGAGGCCCGCGGCGCGACGCTGGACGGCGCGGACGAGGTCGACATGGTGATCAACATCGCCGCCGCCCGGGCCAATGACCGCGGCGCCCTCGTCGAGGACATCCAGGCCGTCGCGGAGGCCGTGCACGGAAGCTCGTCGATCCTCAAGGTGATCATCGAGACCTCGCTGCTCACGGACGAGCAGAAGGTGCTCGCGTGCGAAGCGGCAGTGGAGGCGGGGGCGGATTTCGTGAAGACGTCCACAGGCTTCAACGGCGGCGGCGCGACGGTCGAGGACGTCAGGCTCATGCGCGCCACGGTGGGTCCCGACCTCGGTGTCAAGGCGTCCGGCGGTGTGCGAACCGCCGACGATGCTCGGGCTATGATTGCTGCTGGTGCCACGAGGATCGGAGCCAGCTCCGGCGTGGCCATCGTCTCCGGCCAGCCTGCCGCCGGGGGCTACTAGTCGCACCGAAGAGGGAGAGAAGATGAACGAGTCGAAGAAGCGCCCGCTCGAGAACGAGAACAACCTCGGCGGGAGCATCGTGATCTTCGCCGTCCTCATGGTGGTGTTCCTCCTCGGCCTGTACCTCGTCCAGTTCCTCGACTTCACGAGCGTGTGGCCCATGGCGGCGCTGATCCTGCTCTTCGCCCTCGCGTACTTCATCCCGATGACGTTCCTCGGCCGCTCGGACGCCGGCGGAGACCACCGCTGACCCTCTCGGGTACACCAAACCCCCACCCACGGCGTCTCGGGTACACCAAACCCCCACCCACCAGCGTCTCGGGTACACGAAATGCCCGGCCGGCCCAATGTCCGGTCGGGCATTTGGCGTCTCCCCATCAATTGCCCTGTCGTTCGCGTACCCGAAAAGCGCGTCCTGTGGATAACCTCTGCGGCCGGGGCGGCGTCTGTGGCTCAATGAGCCCATGCCTCGTGAGCCCCTGCCGCCGTCCTTGGCCCTCGCCTCGTTCACGGCGGACGAGGCGCTCCGCCTCGGCGTCGACAGGCGGAGGCTGAGCGGGGATGACCTGTTCATGCCAAGCCGCGGCATCCGCACCCCAGAGCTGGCCCGGCAGACCCTCCTCCAGCGGGCGAGGCCGTACACCGCCCTCCACCGCACGACGGCGCTCAGTCACCTCAGCGCCGCGATGGCGCACAGGATCCCGCTCCCGGCATGGGCGCAGGACGCGACGCTCCTGGACCTTTCGCGGGCGGCCACGCCGGACGACCCGAAGCACGAACGCCTGGGCCAGCCCCGGCGTGCCGAAATCCGAGGGCACCGTCTGCGGCTGAAGGACGACGAGGTCATGGCGCTGGCGGGAACCCGCATCACGACTCCGTCCAGGACGTGGCTGGACCTCTGCTCAGTCCGGCGCCTGACCATGGACGACGTCATTGCCGCCGGCGAGTACCTCGTGTCGGAGCACCAGCGCGCCTACTACCCCCGGACCGCCGTCGTTCCTCTTGCCGGTCTCCGTTCGTTCGTGGAGAGCCGGCATCGCGTGGTCGGGCTCGGGCGGGCGCGCGTCGCGCTCGAGCTCCTGGCCGTCGGTGTCGACTCGCCTCAGGAGTCCTACCTGCGCCAGATGCTCGAGCGGGCCGGGCTACCGCTGTTCATCCCCAACTGCCCGGTGACGGACCCCTGGGGCGCGACCCTCTGGGTCGATCTGGGGAACCCGAAGTTCCGCGTCTCGGTCGAGTACGAGGGCGAGCACCACCTGACCGACCAGCAGAAGGCTTTCGATACGGTCCGGGACCGGCGCACGCGCGCGGCAGGGTGGCTCCAGGTGAAGATCACCAAGGAGGACATGGCCAAGGGCGAAGCGCACGTCGTCGCGAAGGTCCGCGAGGCACTCCGGGCCCACGGCTACAGGGGCTGAACCCTTGGGTCCCTCGGTGGCGAACCCTGGGATTTCGCGTACCCGAGACGCAACTCACCACGATTTCGCGTACCCGAGACGGTGTGAGGGCGGGTTTGGCGTACCCGAGACGGTCAGGGGGTGAAGATGGCCTGCACCACCTGATCGGCCCAGTCGAGGATCTCGCCGTCGGCGAGGTCGTGCCCGCCGATGGGGGCGGTCTTGGGCTTCGGGATGAGCACCGCGTTGAGCGCCGGCTTGTACTGGGCCCCCTTGTACATGCGCGTGAGCCGCATCTGCTTGGACTCGGGCAGGTCCGCGGGCGCGAACCGCACCATGCTCCCCTGGAGGGCGACGTCGGTGAGCCCGGCCGCGCGGGCACGCACCCGGAAGCGCGCAACCGCTGCCAGGTTGGCCACGGGCGCGGGCGGTTCGCCGTAGCGGTCGGTGAGCTCCTCCATGACCTCGGCGATCGCGGCGTCGTCGTTGGCGGCGGCGAGCTTGCGGTACGCCTCGAGCCGCAGCCGCTCTCCCGGCACGTAGTCGTGCGGGAGGTGGGCGTTGACGGGCAGCTCGATCTTCATCTCGGCGACCTTCTCCTCCCCCTCGCCGCGGTAGTCGGCCACGGCCTCCCCCACGAGGCGGATGTAGAGGTCGAATCCGACGCCCTGGATGTGGCCCGACTGCTCGCCGCCGAGGAGGTTGCCGGCGCCGCGGATCTCGAGGTCCTTCATGGCCAGCTGCATGCCGGCGCCGAGCTCGTTGTGCGCCGCGACGGCCTTGAGCCGCTCGAGCGCGACCTCGCCGAGGGGCTTCTCGGACGGGTACAGGAAGTAGGCGTAGGCCCGCTCGCGCCCGCGGCCCACCCGCCCGCGCAGCTGGTGCAGCTGCGAGAGTCCGTAGGAGTCGGCCCGGTCGATGATGAGCGTGTTGGCGTTGGAGATGTCCAGGCCGGTCTCGATGATCGTGGTGCACACGAGCACGTCGAAGCGCTTCTCCCAGAAGTCGACGATGATCTTCTCGAGCCGGGACTCGGACATCTGCCCGTGCGCCACCTCGACCCGGGCCTCGGGGACGAGCTCCCGGATCGCCGCGGCCTGCTTCTCGATCGAGGACACGCGGTTGTGCACGAAGAAGACCTGCCCTTCGCGCATGAGCTCGCGCCGGATCGCGGCGGAGACCTGCTTGTCCGTGTACGGGCCCACGTAGGTGAGCACGGGGTGCCGTTCCTCGGGCGGGGTCGCGAGCGTGGACGTCTCGCGGATGCCCGTGAGCGACATCTCGAGCGTGCGCGGGATCGGCGTGGCGGACATCGCCAGGACGTCGACGTTGGTGCGCATCTTCTTGAGCGCCTCCTTGTGCTCCACGCCGAAGCGCTGCTCCTCGTCGATGATGACGAGTCCGAGGTCCTTGAACCCGACCTCCTTCGACAGGAGCCGGTGCGTGCCGATCACGACATCGACCGATCCGTTCTTGATCCCCTCCAGCGTCTCCTTCGCCTCGGCGGCCGTCTGGAACCGGGACAGCGCCCGCACCCGAACCGGGAAGCCGGAGAACCGCTCCGAGAACGTCTCGAAGTGCTGCTGGGCGAGCAGCGTGGTCGGCACGAGCACGCCCACCTGCTTGCCGTCCTGGACCGCCTTGAAGGCGGCGCGGACGGCGATCTCGGTCTTGCCGTAGCCCACGTCGCCCGAGACGAGGCGGTCCATGGGCACCTCGCGCTCCATGTCCGCCTTGACCTCGTTGATGGTGGTGAGCTGGTCCGGCGTCTCGATGTACGGGAAGGCCTCCTCGAGCTCGCGCTGCCACGGCGTGTCCGGCCCGAACGCGTGGCCCCGCGAGGCCATCCGGGCGGAGTACAGGCGGATGAGCTCCCCCGCGATCTCCTTGACCGCCTTCTTGGCCTTGGATTTGGTGGCAGCCCAGTCCGCCCCGCCCATCTTGGAGAGCGACGGCGCGTCCCCGCCCACGTAGCGCGTCACCTGGTCGAGCTGGTCCGTCGGGACGAAGAGCCGGTCCCCCGGGGCGCCGCGCTTGGCCGGCGCATACTCGAGGACCATGTACTCGCGCGTCGGAGCCGCGCCGGGCGCGCCGCCGGACACCTTGCGCTGCACGAGCTCCACGAACTTCCCGATCCCGTGCTGCTCGTGCACCACGAAGTCCCCGGCGTGGAGCGAGAGGGGGTCGACGGCGTTGCGCCGCCGCGAGGGCATCTTCCGCATGTCGCGGGTACCGGCGGCGCTCGCCCGGCCGAGGAGGTCCGCCTCGGTGAGGAGCCCCAGCTTGAGCCCGTCGAGGACGAATCCCTTGCCCGTGGGGGCCTTGGTGATCTCGATGATTCCCGGCTCGGGCCCGCGGTCGAGGCCCTCCACTCGGCTGCACGGGATGCCAGCGTCGTGGAACAGCTCGGCGAGGCGCTGAGCGGGGCCCGGGCCGTCGGTCGCGACGACGATCCGCCACTCGTCGCGCACCCGGGAGCCGATGAACTCCATCATCTCGGCCACGTCCCCCTGGTAGCCGCGGGGCTCCCGCGCGGCGATCGTGACGACGTCGACGTCGAGCACCGTCTCCTCGTCGACCCCCAGCGAGGTGATCGACCACCATGAGACCCCGTGACCCTGCGCGTCGGCGCGGGTCTGGGCGAGCGTGCGGAACGAGGCGTCCTCGAGCCGCCCGGCGTGCTCCGCGTCCTCCCCCGACCCCGCGCCGCCGGCGAGGCTGACATCGAGGGGCGCGGCGCCGCCGTCGGACGCGGTGGCCCACGCCGCGGCGAGGAACTCCTCGTTGGTCGCGGCGAGGTCGTGCGCGCGGGCGCGGACCCTCTCCGGTTCCATGACGAGCGCGAGCGAGCCCTCGGGCAGCTCGTCCATGAACGGCACCATGCGGTCCACGAGCAGCGGAGCGAGGGACTCCATGCCCTCCACCGCGATGCCGCCGGCGATCTTCTCGAGCATCTCGGCGGCGGCGGGCAGGCGGTCCTTGAGCCTGGCCGCGCGGCTCATGACGGCTGGGCTGATGAGCAGCTCGCGGCACGGCGGGGCGTAGAGGGACGTGGGGTGGTGGATGCCAGGCCCGGTGAGCGAGCGCTGGTCGGCGACGGCGAACCAGCGCATCTGCTCGACCTCGTCGCCGAAGAACTCGATCCGCACCGGGTGGTCCTCGGTGGGCGGGAAGACGTCGATGATGCCCCCGCGCACGGCGAACTCGCCGCGGCGGGTGACCATGTCCACCCGCGCATAGGCCGCGTCCGCCAGCGCATGCACGACGTCGTCGAACGGCGCGTCCTGCCCTATCGCGAGGGAGACGGGCGCGAGGTCCCCCAGGCCTCCGACGAGCGGCTGCAGGACGGCGCGCACGGGGGCGACGACGACCCGCAGGGGCTCCCCAGCACGCGTCTCGGGGTGTGAGAGCGCTCGCAGGACGGCGAGGCGGCGGCCCACGGTGTCCGAACGCGGCGAGAGCCGCTCGTGCGGAAGCGTCTCCCAGCTCGGGAACAGCGCGACCGAGCCCGCTGGCAGGTACGCGCCGAGCGCCGCGACGAGGTCCTCCGCCTCCCGCTCGGTGGCGGTCACGGCAAGCACGACGCCGCCCGCCTCCGGAAGGCTCTCCAGCACCTCCGCGACGATCACCGGACGCAGGCCGGCCGGTGCGGCCACCTGGAGGTCCTGGCTGCGCCGCGCGGCGGGCTTGGAGGCGTACTCCCGCAGCCGCGCGAGGCTTGCGTCCTCGCCCACGGCGCGGCGGAGCCCGTCGAGGGCGGGCAGGCCCTCGAGGCCTGATGGACGCAGGACGTCGACGGTCACGGTGGGCTCCTCACGGAAGACAGCAGGACAGCACAACAACCCCGGCACTCGCTGAGGCCGGGGGTGTTCCCAGCTTAGCCAACTCCACAGGCGATGGCAGGGCCGGCGGCCTAGCATGGGACGCGTGGAGACGCCTCCTTCCCGTCCCGTCCAGCCCGGCGCCCGGGCCGCGCGCCGTCGGGCCGTCCTCTGGGCCGGCGCCCTCGCGTACCTGGCCGGGGTCGCCGCCGTCGTGCTCTGGCCCGCCCCCGTGGACCGTCCGGCGGCGGGCAGCCTCGCCCGGATGTTCAGCTGGCTCCACCGCCACGGCGTTCCCGGCTGGTTCGGGTACGGGCAGTTCGAGTGGCTGGCGAACGTGGCCTTCTTCGTCCCGTTCGGCGTGTTCGCGGTCCTGCTGGGGTTCCGGGCGTGGATCGCGGTCCTGGGCGGCTTCGCGGCGTCCTGCGCGGCGGAAGCGGCGCAGTTCCTGTTCCTGGCCGAGCGGACCGCGTCCGTCGCGGACATCGCCGCGAACACGATCGGGGCGCTCCTCGGCACGGTGGCGACGGTCGCCGTCGTGCGCCGCAGGCCGACGGCGCCGAGGCCCGCTGGGCGGTCCGACAGCACTCCCGCACGGCCCTAGGATGGTCTTCGGCGCTCCTCGCGCCCCTGCGACCGGTGCGCCGCGAGCGCCCGGTCGGCCCCCAGTCTCTAGGAAGGACCACCTTGGCACTCTCAGCCAGCACCACCCTGAACTACCCCGTCGACCGCGTCGCCGCCGTGTTCGCGGACGAGGCATTCCAGCGCCACGTGAGCGAGCTCGTGGGCGGCCGCCTCGAGTCCTTCACGCTCGACGGCGACGTGGCCGGCGCCTTCACCGCCACCGTGGTCCGCCAGCTCCCGACCCAGCGCCTGCCTGAGATCGCCCGCAAGGTCGTCGGCGAGTTCGTCAACGTCACGCAGACCGAGACCTGGGCGGCGCCCGAGGCCGACGGCTCGCGCCAGGCGGACATCACCGTCAAGGTCGCCGGCGCCCCGGTGGACGTCGCCGCCGTCCAGCGCCTCGCCGCCGAGGGCGGGGCAACCCGCGTCGAGCTCAACGGCACCGTGAGCTCTTCCGTCCCGCTCCTTGGTGGCAAGATCGCCTCGGCCGCCGAGCCCATGGTCGGCAAGGCCCTCAACATCCAGGCGACCCAGGCCGAGGCGTGGCTGGCCGGGGAGACCGTCTGATGCAGCTCCCCGTCGCCCTGTCCTGGCTGCTCATCGTGGCCGGCGTGTGGAACCTCGTGGTGTGGCCGCAGTTCCTCCGCCGGGTCATGAAGGATCCGCGGGCACGTGACGAGCAGGGCCGCCCGACGCGGTTCCTGACCGTCCACCTGTTCCTCGTCGCGATCTCGGTGACCCTCGGGGTCGCGGTCGCGATCGTGGGCGTCAGGGCGCTCGTCTCCTAGGAGCGGCCATCAGGCGAACCGGCGCCCCAGCCACTGCGCGACGCGGTGGCTGGGGCGTTCGACCATCCAGTGGAACGCGGCAGCGACCGCCAGGGATACGGCGAGGCCGACCGGCATGGAGACCCACAGCGCCGCCGGGCCGATGGGCGTCTGCGCGGGCAGGAGCGGACCGATGAGGTGGTACGCGGCCACCACGATCGGCTCGTGCGTGAGGTAGAGGCTGAAGGAGACCGTGCCGAGCCAGGCCGCAGCGCGGCCGGAAAGCGCCCGCACCGCCGGGCGCCAGTGGAGGGCGACGACGACGAGCGCCACCGCGGCGGCCGACAGCGAGATGTGGGCGGCGGGCGAGCCGGATCCCACGACCCAGGGCAGCCACAGGGCAGCGACGCCGAGGGCGGCGAGGGCGGGCATCATCCACCGGGGAAGGCGTGTCACCGTGGCCGCGAGCTCCTCGCGGTGCGCGGCCAGCAGCGCGCCGAGGAGGAACAGGGGCAGATCGCGGACGAACCCGTTGACCGTGGTGGTGCCGACGCCGATCAGCGCAGCGGCGGCAGCCCACTGGGCCCAGCGCATCCAGGGGGCGCGGGCGGCGCGGTGCAGGGCGACGGCGACTAGCACGTAGGCAGGCAGCAGCAGCGAGAACCACATCTCCCAGCGCAGCGACCACAGGGGCGGGACCACGAGGCCGTCCGTGAACAGGAGCGTCGCATCGCCGAGGATCCGCTCGGGCGTGACCCCGGCCCCCATCGCGTCGATCCAGCCGCTTCCGGTCTTGGGGCGCGGGACGACGGCCCAAACCGCCGCGGCGAACGCCACGGCCGCCCAGACGGGCAGGTAGAGGCGGGCGAGTCGCTTGGGGTAGTACGAGCGCCAGGACGGCAGCCGGTCCGCAGGCCTCGTGAACGGCAGCGTGAGAACGAAGCCGGAGAGCACGAAGAAGAGGTAGACCGCGCCGGTACCCTCCCACAGCACGTGCAGGGGCGTCGCGACGAGCCACCACTCCCATGACCCCGGCGCGGCGCTGCCGGACTGGAAGCCGGTCTCGGCCAGCCGCGGGACGGTCAGCAGCGTGTGGCAGACCAGGACGACGAGAGAGGCGACGCCGCGCAGCCCGTCAAGCGAAGCGAGCCGTGACGAGGGCGGAGCGCCCCGAGTTCCTTCCCGCGCCCGCAGGCTCTGCTCGCGTTCCCGTGGGCCCCGTGAGGTCGTCGTCACCATCTGCATAGGCTGTCAACTTTACCATTTCGTAATCTTCGAAGGCCCTGAGAACCGCCTGTAGACTGGCTTCCGGTGTGCCGGGAAGTCTGGTCGGCGTTGTCCTCGAGGACCCTTCAGGACCTCTTCTTCGACGTTAAGGATTCCCATGGACCGCCGCAGCCAAACACCCGCGGGCCCGCCCGGCCCGGGCGCCCACCACTGGACCCTCGCCCGCGGCAGCTACCTCGAGTACCAGCGCATCGCCGGGATCCTGAGGAAGGAGACGGTCGGCGGGGCGCTCCTGCTCCTCGCCACGGTGGCTGCCCTCGTCTGGGCCAACTCCCCGGCCGGCGACGCCTACTTCGCCCTGCGCGACTTCCGCGTGGGCTACGAGCCGTGGCACCTGGAGCTCAGCGTCGGCCACTGGGCCTCGGACGGCCTGCTGGCGATCTTCTTCTTCGTCGCGGGGCTCGAGCTCAAGCGCGAGTTCGTGGCCGGGGACCTGCGCCGGCCCTCGACCGCGGCCGTCCCGATCGTCGCCGCCTGCGGCGGGGTGCTGGTCCCTGCGCTCATCTACGCAGGCATCATCCTCGGGACCGGCTCGGACGGGCTGAAGGGATGGGCCATCCCCACCGCGACCGACATCGCCTTCGCACTCGCTGTCCTCGCCGTGATCAGCACGCACCTGCCCGCGGCCCTGCGCACCTTCCTCCTGACGCTCGCGGTGGTGGACGACCTCATCGCGATCGCCATCATCGCCTTCTTCTACGGCACGGGCGTGCAGCCCGGACTGCTCGGCCTCGCCCTCATCCCGCTCGGGCTCTTCGCGTTCCTCGTCCAGAAGCGCATCCACGCGTGGTACCTGCTCCTGCCCCTGGCCGTCGCCACATGGGCGCTCGTGCACGCTTCGGGCATCCACGCGACGGTGGCCGGAGTCCTTCTCGGCTTCACTGTCCCCGTCCTGCGCAGCGCCAAGAACGGCGGACCGGAGGCAGGCCCCGGCCTCGCCGAGATCCTCGAACACAGGGTCCGCCCGCTCTCCGCGGGGATCGCCGTTCCGGTGTTCGCCTTCTTCTCCGCGGGCGTCGCCCTCGGCGGCTGGGAGGGGATGGCTGCAGCTGCGACGGACCCGATCGCGGTGGGCATCGCCGTCGCGCTCGTCGTCGGCAAGTCGGTGGGCGTCTTCGGGTCGACCTGGCTGGTGACCAAGACCCGCCATGCGAGCCTGGACCCGGACCTGAAGTGGGTCGACGTGTTCGGCATCGCGCTGCTGGCCGGTGTCGGCTTCACCGTCTCGCTGCTCATCGCAGAGCTCAGCTTCGGGTCGAGCCCCCACGGCGAGCATGCCAAGACGGCGATCCTCGCCGGTTCCCTCACCGCCGCGCTGCTAGCCGCCGTCGTGCTCCGCATCCGGAACCGCCACTACCGCCGGGTCGAGCAGGCGGAGCTCGTCGACGCGGACCGCGACGGCATCCCGGACGTGTTCCAGCGGGACCCGCAGTAGCCGGGGCCTCCCGGGTACTCACTCCCCGCCCGCCTATGCCTCCGCACTACTTGGCCGACTCCGCGGCACGTACTCGGCCACCACGCAGAGCCCCTGCCTGACCACTCGTTTCCACGCCTGTCAGGACGCGTTTCGGCCCATCGTCCTTGTCCCGCATCCTCCCCCACGGCGACCGTGAACCAGGGGCGCAGACCCCTGCAGTGGTACCCGGCATGGGAGGACGAATGGCCCGGATCCACCCGACAGGCGCGAGGAGCCTCGACGTCACGCTCGGAGGCACCAAGGTCACGCTGCTGGACAGCAGCGAGGCCGTCGAGGCCATCCTCGGCGGGTGCCTCGAGCGCGAGGTGCCGCTCGGCGTCGTGTCGGCGAACCTCGACCACGTCTACCACTTCGGTTCCGGCGGGCGCTGGGAGCGCACGCTCGATGCGGTCGAGGGCCTCGAGTGGCTCACCCTGCTCGACGGCGCTCCCCTCGCGTCCGCGGCCGAGCGCATCACGGGCCAGCAGTGGCCCCGGCTCGCGGGAAGCGACCTCATCGGTCCGCTCCTCGACCGGGCCGAGGCGGACGGGCTGAGGGTCGGCTTCCTCGGAGGCTTCCCGGAGGCGCACCAGCTCCTGCGCGGCCGCCTCGCCGAGCAGCGGCCGGCGCTGCGCATCGCCGGGTTCTGGGGCCCCAGCCGCGGCGAGCTCGAGGATCCCCGGATGTCCCGGGCTGTCGCGAGCCGGATCGCGGACGGCGGCGCGGACCTCCTCGTCGTCGGGCTCGGCAAGCCGCGCCAGGAGCTCTGGATCGCGGAACACGGCGCCGAGACGGGCGCGCGTGTCCTGCTCGCGTTCGGAGCCGTCGTCGACTTCCTCGCCGAACGCATGCGGAGGGCCCCCGTGTGGGTCTCAGACCACGGACTCGAGTGGGCGTGGAGGCTCGCCCTCGAGCCGGCGCGGCTCTCCGAGCGGTACCTGGTGCAGGGGCCTGAGGCCTACCTGCGCCTGCGGCGGAACAGCGCCCCGGGCACGGTCGCGCTGACGGCGGCGGCCCGAGCGGCGGCCGCCCGCGATGCGTCGCGGGCGGCCCACCCCGCGGGGCGGGGGCTGGAGCCCGGGAGCCCCCGCCCCCGTCCCGACGGCGGCTTCATTCCGGTGGAGGAGCCGGCCGACGTCGCGGCGCTGATCGTCGCCTACAACAGCGCCGACGCCCTCGGCCCCCTCATCGACTCCCTGCGCGGGGCCGCGCGGAGCGTTCGCCTTCGGGTCGTCGTCGCGGACAACTCGCCGGATCCTTCGACGCTCGAGGCCCTCGACGCGCATCCGGACGTCCTCGCGTTCGGAACGGGCGGCAACCTCGGGTACGCGGGAGGGATCAACGCGGCGATGGCCGCCGCGGGTCAGGCCGAGGGATACCTCGTGCTCAACCCGGACACCACGGTGCTGCCCGGCGCCGTCGACGCGATGCTCGCGCGACTGCGGGCGGGGGCGGGCGCCGTCGTGCCCCTCATGCTGACGGACGACGGCGAGCGGTACCCCTCGCTGCGCCGCGAACCCACGGCCGCACGGGCGTGGGGCGACGCGCTCTTCGGCGCCCGCTTCCCTGGACGACCGCAGTGGTGCGCGGAGACCGACTTCCACGACGAGAGCTACGCCCACGCGCACACCGTCGACTGGGCCACCGGCGCGGCGATCATGGTCTCCGCCGACGCCGCAGCCGCGGCCGGGCCCTGGGACGAGCGGTACTTCATGTACTCCGAGGAGACGGACTACTGCCGGGGGCTGCGACAGCTGGGGTACGAAGTCTGGTTCGAACCTGCCGCGCGCGTGCGGCACGCCGGCGCCGGGTCCGGATCCTCCGGGGAGCTCGCGGCCCTCATGGCGGTCAACAAGGTCCGGTACCTGCGCAAGCACGCGACTCCGGCGCGGGCCGCGCTCGGGGCCGGGGGCGTCGTCGTGCGCGAGGTGCTGAGGGCGGGCGACGCCGGCCACCGCCAGACGCTCGCGACCCTCCTGGCGCCCTGGACCTGGGGGACGCTGCCGCATGCCGTGCGGACGGCGGAGGGCGCGACCGACGACGGCGCCGAGCATCCCGAGGGCAGCGTGATCATCCCGGCCCACAACGAGGAAGCCGTCATCGGGCGGACGCTCGAGGGGCTGCGGCCCGCGCTGGAGAGCGGCACGGTGGAGGTGATCGTCGCATGCAATGCGTGCACCGACCGCACCGCCGCCATCGCAGCCGACGTTCCGGGTGTGCGCGTCCTCGACCTGCCCGTGCCCGGCAAGACCAATGCCCTCAACGCGGCTGACGCCGTGGCCACGCGCTGGCCGCGGGTGTACCTGGACGCCGACATCGAGATCCCGCCCGCGGCCCTAAGGAGCGTGCTCACCGAGCTGGGCCGTGGGCGGTACCTGGCCGGCCGGCCAGACTTCCGGTACGACACCTCCGGCTGCGGGCCGCTCGTCGGCGCCTACTACCGGGCGCGGGTGCGGGTCCCCGCGACCCACGAGGCCCTGTGGGGAGCCGGCTGCTACGCCATGACCGAAGCCGGGCACGAACTCCTCGGAGCCTTCCCCGCCGGCGCACCCGACGACTTCTACGTGGACACCCTGTTCAGTGCCGAGCAGAAGGTCCTCCTCGACTGCGAGCCCGTCGTCGTACGTCCCCCCAGGACGGCGGGCTCGCTCCTCTCCACCCTCCACCGGGTGTACCGCGCACCGGCCGAAACGGGCCAGCGGGCGACGCCGGCACGCACCCTGCGCGGCCTCGTCGCCTCGGTGCGGGGACCGCTCTCGCTGGTCGACGCGGCCGTCTACGCGTCCTTCGCACTGATGGGCCGGCGGCAGTCTGCATCCGCTCGCGGCGTGTCCCGCTGGGAGCGGGACGAGAGCAGCCGGCGATGAGGCGGCGGACTGCATCACGGGTGCTGGGACCCGATTACCAGGTCAGCTCGCCAGAAGCAGAGCTGACGTGTCAGAGAGCTCCGCTCCGTCCCTAGCAAGGAGTCACCGTGGGCAAGCCAGCAGCAGATCGATCGGTGCGTCATGTCCTGCGAAGCCCTCTGAAAGACGGCATGCATCGCATGGCGTCGGCTTGGATGGTCGCATTGCTCATTGCCTCAGCGCTCGTCGGTCTCCAGACCGCTGGGACGGCGCAGGCTGCCGCAAACCCCTGCTCACCAGTCGTCAGCGCGGTCGCCTGTGAGAACTCGCTCCCGGGGAACCCCGCCTCCGACTGGTACGTTTCCGGCTCCGGCGACTCCACTATCCAAGGCTTCTCGACGCAGATGAGCGTCAACCTCGGCGACACAGTCCAATTCAAGGTCAGCACCAACGCGAAGTCCTATCATATCGACATTTATCGCCTGGGTTACTACCAAGGGAACGGCGCGAGGAAAATCGCGGGCAATATCCTCCCGAGCGCCGCTTTGCCACAGAATCAGCCGGCGTGCCAGACCTTCTCGGCGACAGGCCTCGTCGACTGCGGCAACTGGGCACTCTCGGCGTCGTGGGCAGTGCCCACGAACGTGGTCTCCGGCATCTACATCGCCCTTCTGGTGAGGAACGACACAGGTGGCGCGAGCTGGATTCCCTTCGTCGTGAGAAACGACGCCGCGACGACGGCAATGGTATTTCAGACGGCCGACGAAACCTGGGAAGCGTACAACACGTATGGAGGCAATAGCCTCTACCAGTGCAACGTCGCCTGCCCGCCGGGCAGCCCACAGGCCTACAAAGGCGCCTTCAAGGTCTCATACAACCGCCCATTCCTTAGCGACGGGACAAACTACCTCACGGTCACCGAGCTGCCGATGATCCGCTTCATGGAAGCCAATGGCTACGACATGAGCTACATGGCCGGCATCGATGCAGCCACGCGGGGACCGCTTCTGACCAACCACAAGGTCTACGTCACGGCCGGCCACGACGAGTACTGGTCCTATGATCAACGTGCCAACGTCGAAGCCGCCCGGGACAAGGGCGTGCACCTCGCAATGTTCACGGGAAACGAAGTATTCTGGCGCACTCGGTGGGAATCAAGTGCGGCGGGCCCGACGACATCGGGACGCACCCTCACCTGCTATAAGGACACCCACTTCAACGAGCCCACCGATCCGGTGACATGGACGGGGACCTACGCGGACCCTCGCTTCGGCACGGCGAACGGCGGGGGCAATCCACAGAACGCGTTAACCGGGCAGCTCTTCAACGTCAATTCGGGGACAACAGACATCAAGGTTCCAGCTCAGTACGCCGCCCTGCGCCTCTGGCGCAACACTGCCGCCGCGAAGCTGACCGGAACCCAATCCCTCACTCTCGGCTCCGGCCTCGGCACGTTGGGCTACGAGTGGGATATCGACGCGAATGACGGCTTCCGACCGGCCGGTCTCTTCGATCTCTCTTCGACGACCTATGCCAATGCCGAAGTATTCACGGACTACGGGAGCACTACCGCGAGCGGCAAGACCGCCACCCACCATCTCACCGAATACCGTGCGCCGAGCGGCGCCCTCGTGTTCGGCGCCGGGACAGTTCAGTGGTCCTGGGGTCTCGACAACTTCACAACCGGCAAGAGCACTGACGTGAACATGCAGCAGGCCACCGTCAACCTCTTCGCGGACATGGGGGTGCAACCCGTGACGGTGCTCAGCGGCCTCGTCGCTGCAACTGCATCAACGGACACCGCCGCGCCGACATCCACAGTGACATCGCCGACGACCGGAACCACGACACCCGACGGCACCGCCATCACCGTGAAGGGCTCAGCGTCAGACAACGGCGGAGGGACAGTAGCCGCCGTCGAGGTCTCCACCGACGGCGGCACCAGCTGGCGCCCGGCGACCGGAACGACGGCATGGACCTACACCTGGGTTGCCCACGGAAACCCATCGGCCACAATCAAGAGCCGCGCCGTGGACGACAGCGGCAACATCGAATCGCCAAGCGGGGGCATAACCCTCAGCATTCCCTGCCCGTGCTCCATTCTGGGCACCGGGGCGGCTCCGGCGAACCCCGATTCGGGTGATCCCAACAGCGTCGAGCTCGGAAGCCAGTTCAAGTCCGATGTCAACGGAACCGTCACGGGAGTACGGTTCTACAAAGCCACCGGAAACGGCGGAACTCACATCGGCAATCTCTGGACGGCGTCGGGAACAAATCTCGCGAGCGCCACATTCACGGGCGAATCCTCGTCGGGATGGCAAACCGTCACCTTCTCCAAGCCGGTCTCAATAACGGCTGGGACGAACTACATCGTGTCCTACTTTGCACCCAAAGGACACTACTCCGAGGACACTGGTTACTTCTTCAACAACCCGTCGCCGCCGCCAGCCGGTGCTGGCTCAGTCGACTCCCCGCCGCTCCACTTCACTCGGAGCCTTCCCGCAACACCGAACGGTTTCTACGCCTACGCCTCGGCCTCGACGTTCCCCAACCAGATCTACAACTCCGAGAATTACTGGGTGGACCCAGTGTTCTCGCCAAGCGCTAACCCGGCGCCGGCGATCACGTCCACGACGCCGGCCAGTGGGGCCACCGGAATCGCCGTCTCCACCGCGCCCACCGCGACCTTCAACCAGGCCGTCACGGCCTCCTCAGTGACCTTCACACTCAAGGACGCCACCGGCACCCCCATCTCCGGGACCGTGTCCTACTCTGCTGCGACGACGACAGCGACCTTCACCCCCTCCGCCGCCCTCGCCTACAACACCACCTACACAGCAACCGTCAGCGGCGCCACCAACTCCACCGGCCAGACCATGGCCAGCCCCTACTCGTGGTCCTTCACCACCGTCGCCGCACCGCCAGCCCCGGCCGTCAGCTCCACGACCCCGACCTCCAACGCCACCGGCGTCGCCGTCTCCACCGCGCCCACCGCGACCTTCAACCAGGCCGTCACCGCCTCCTCAGTGACCTTCACACTCAAGGACGCCACCGGCACCACCGTCTCCGGGACCGTGACCTACGCTGCGGCGAACACCGTAACGACCTTCACCCCCTCCTCCGCCCTCGCCTACAACACCACCTACACAGCAACCGTCAGCGGCGCCACCAACTCCACCGGCCAGACCATGGCCAGCCCCTACTCGTGGTCCTTCACCACCGTCGCCGCACCGCCAGCCCCGGCCGTCAGCTCCACGACCCCGACCTCCAACGCCACCGGCGTCGCCGTCTCCACCGCGCCCACCGCGACCTTCAACCAGGCCGTCACCGCCTCCTCAGTGACCTTCACACTCAAGGACGCCACCGGCACCCCCATCTCCGGGACCGTGTCTTACTCTGCTGCGACGACGACAGCGACCTTTACGCCCTCGGTCTCACTCGCAAACAACATGCAGTACACAGCCACGGTGAGTGGGGCAACCAATTCAACCGGGCAGACGATGTCCCCGTACAGCTGGAGTTTCACGACTGCCGCCTCGTACTCATGTCCGTGCAGTGTGTTCCCGTCAAACGCGACGCCCGCAACAGTCAATGGAACCGACGCGAGCGGCGTCGAGCTGGGCATGAAGTTCCAGACGACGACCGACGGGCAGATTACCGGCGTCCGCTTCTATAAGGGCTCCGGAAACACGGGAACCCATGTGGGCAATCTCTGGACCTCGACCGGCACGAAGCTGGCAACCGTCACCTTCGTCAATGAGTCGACGGCGGGGTGGCAGCAGGCCTACTTCGCGTCGCCCGTTTCGGTGGCGGCCAATACGACCTACGTCATCTCCTACTACGCCCCGAACGGCGACTACTCGTACACGATCAGCGGCTTCTCAACAGGTCAGGGGTCGGCGCCGATCGTCGGCCTCGCCAGCGGGGGGTCGACCGGTGGAAACGGTGTCTATGCCTACGGGGCCGGGTCGTCCTTCCCTACGGGAACGTATAGCGCAACCAACTACTGGGTCGATGCGGTCTTCAATGCCGGCGCGCTCGCAGCGCCGGTAGTCATCAGCACGTCGCCGGCCGCGAAGGCGACCGGCGTCGCAGTGACGTCGGCCATCTCTGCGACCTTCGACCAGGCAATCGACGCCTCCTCGGCTACATTCACACTCGCCGGACCGTCATCCGTGGCCGGCACTACTGCAGCTGTGTCCGCAACCGGCTCTTATACCTTCACTCCGAACGCGTCGCTCGCAAGCAACACCACCTACACGGCTACCGTCTCAGGCGTAAAGAGCACGAACGGACAGGCGACGGCGTCCTCCTCTACATGGAGCTTCACGACCGGGTCATCGGCATACTCCTGCCCGTGCAGCCTCTTCAGCTCGTCTGCGGTGCCAGCGACGGTCAACGCGAACGATGCGAACGCGGTGGAGCTTGGGATGCAGTTCACCGCCGACACCGGGGGTTCGGTCACAGCGATCAGGTTCTACAAAGGCTCGCAGAACACAGGAACACATGTCGGCCACCTGTGGACCGCCGGCGGCACACTTCTCGCGACCGTGACCTTCAGCGGCGAGACCACGGACGGCTGGCAGACAGCCCCACTTCAAACCCCCGTGGCCATCTCAGCCAATACGACCTATGTCGTTTCCTATTACGCGCCGAATGGCAACTACTCCGCCAACGGGAGCTACTTCACCTCATCGACCGATGCCCCACCGTTGCACGGCCTGCAGAGCACAGCAAGCCATCTCAACGGCGTTTACCGGTACGGCACATCGGGCTTCCCGACCAACAGCTTCAACGCGACGAATTACTGGGTGGATCTGGTGTTCACGACGCCGTGAAATACAGCCGCGGCAGTATGCTCGGCCCTCTGAGGAGGGCGGCCCAGACCGTTCGGGCCGCCCGCTCGTGCTCGACAAAGCGCCTGGGGAGAACCGTGCTGATCCCGATCGGAACGGCGCAGACCAAGGTCCCGCCCACTCAGGGCCACGGAACCCGCCGCACTTTTCGACGAGGCCGACCGGGCACGGTACTCAGGCCAAGGTCCGCAGCGGGCAGGGTCGGAACGTCTGGCGGCCACCGCTCGGCCAGAACCAAGGGCCCTCGGTCCTCTTTGGCCGGCAGGTCTTAGAGGCCACGGCGAGCGGCCGTGCGACATCCTCGGGGTGTTTTCGAGGGTGGGCGCGACCTGTTACTTGAGGGCCCTCGCGCGGACGCCGGTCGCCTTGAAACCGCCGGCCACAACAAGAACGCCAGACAGAGTCACCGTCCTTCGAGGGACTCCCGAAGACTGCGTTCTACGATCGCATGCGTCTTCACCCAGGTGAGGGTGCGGCATGGGCCCGTCCACGCCCAACGCGGTGTCGCCGCAACTCCCGTGCGGCGCTGCGGAGGCGACGCGCAGCACGGCTATCCAGGCTCCGGTCCACGAGAAGCGTCGCACAGACTGCGGTCCCGAAAATCGCTGCAATCCACGCAAGGAGAGCGTTTCGGGGACGCGGCGGCACGTAGATCACAGCTGGCGTGAGCGGCCGCTGGACGGCGGTGATCTGCGCCTGTCTGTCTACACCGATGTCTTCCTGTGGTTTCGGGGTGAGGCTGACGAGCTGTGCGGCCGCCGTCTGTGCGCGGGCGGTGACGTCAAGAGCCGTGTGACCGACGACCTCGACATCAATGAGCGGAACGTCGAATGTCGACTGCCATTGTCCGCCGTTGTTACGAAGGTACACGGCTTCCCCGTCCGTGAGGCCCGTGCCATAGAGCGGTGCCGAGTTCGGCAGGAGGCCCGGAGGCAGACTGCCCTCCCCGTAGAGGCGCTGAATGATCGCGGCATACCCCACGAGCGACCAGGGCTCAGTGCGCAAGGGATTGTCCTTGGTGGCGCCCGGAGGAGCTTGGAATTCGACCGTAACCTTCGTGTAGTACACCCCTGACGGGGCCCGTGCGGACAGTGCCACCGGAATGGTGAGCAGCGCGACTGATGCGAAGATGTACCAGCGGCGGACCAGGATGCGCACCAATGTCTGCCCCGGTTGGGTCTGGGCGTGGCCTCTTGAACGACCGGCTCGGGAGACGAATGCCTTGAGGTTACCTAGCGCCCCGCACATTCCGAGGCCAAGGAACAGCATGCCGACCGCTTGGGGGAAGTGAAAGGCGTCGAAGAAGGCGCACAAGAGCGTCCCTGCGAGGACCATCCCGGCCGTGGCCGGTCCGAATCCGCTAATGCCCTCGACGAACCTGCTGCGATATGCGGTGATGACCGCCACCATGACGAGGAGACAGAACAGAGCCGTCCCGACGACGCCGGTTTCTATGAGGAGCCCCACGAACTGGTTGTCGAAGATGTGGTAAGACGCAGAAAGCGATCCGAGGCCACGGCCGAACACCGGGCGAACTGAGAAATAGCTCCAGAACACGTCGTAGCTCGCGGTGCGCGACCTCAGGCTCGGATCGTCCCCGCTGAACATCCCGAGGATCGTGCCCGCCAGACCGGGCACCAGAAAGTACATCCCAAGAAGAGCCACGGCGCCGACGGCCAACGCCGCGCGCCGGATTCTGGCGTCCCATGAGGGCACGAGGATCCCGACGCCGACGACGACTCCCAGGAGCGCCGAGCGGGTGACCGAGACAACTGCGGCCAGAGCGACGGCTGCCGCGGGCCACGAGCGCCGAAAGACTTGACTAATCGGACGCGCGAGTGTCAGCGTCACCGCGAGCGGGAGGACCATCGAAAGCACAGAGGCATACTCGAGTGCGTGTCGCGCGGTCGCTTCGGGACGGAGGAATCCGCCGCGAACGTCGATTCCGCCGCTTCCACTGGAAGTCAGGCCCGGGATCTGGAAGGAGTCGACGATGTTCTCCCCGCTGAAGAACTGGACCAGGCCCACGCACGCGTAGAGCCCCCCCATCACCGCTATGCGGCGGACGAGGACACGGAAGCGCTCGCGATCCCTGATGCCGTCGTTCGCGACGAGCAGGACCCCGGCGTAGGAGGCGACGCTCAGGAGCGCCATGTCGGTTGATTTCACCTCCTCCGCCGGCAGTGCGGACGCCGCCCCGACGGCGTAGGAGATGAGGACACCGACCACGAATGCGAACATGGCGAGCCGGACAGCACCGAGCCGGTATACAGCGTGTTCCACGGGATGTCGAATGTGATGCCATATCCACCAAATGAGCATCGCCAGTGCATAGATGGTTGCTGGAGAGCCCGCGGCGCCGAGCGCGGCGATACCCCGGTCTGACGGAATGGCGAGGAGCAAGAAGACGTAGACGGAGAGAACGGACACGGCATCGACACGAACAGCCCGCTGCGGCAGGTGGGCCGCCAGAGGGCTGCCCTCGTTCGCCGGCGCCCTCAGGGCAGCATGGTCACGAGCGGGCATCGTCCAGCGAAGCCGGAGAGAGTTCGAGACGCTGTTCAGCGTGCGCGGCCGATCCCGGCTGGCGGGAGGCGCTTGGCCCTTGTTCGCCGGCTCCGACCCGGCGACGGTTCGAGGGTCGCTCGCGGAGGGAGTCCACCGGCCGCTGGCCGCGGCGCCCGGATTCTGCATCAGCAACTCTGCTGCCGTGCTCGCCGCCTCCGCGACCCTCCCTGACCTTCGAACGTTCCTCCTTCGTTCTGGGCTTTGATTCACTGCGCCTCGCCAACAGGCGGTCGATGAGCCCCACGAGAACGAGCGTGGCTGCGCCACCGCCCACTCCGACCGTCGCCGTCGCCTGCACCTGCTTCTTGCTGACCTTGCTCGGACTGTCATCCGCGGACAGCTGCATTGACGTGATGACAGAGTCGGCTGGCACCTTCAGTTGGGCCTGGAGGGTCGCGAGGGTCGACGGCACGAGGTCCTCCGCTCCCTGCAGCAACTTCAGACTTGACGCCGGATCATCGGCTGTCGCGGTGATCGAAAGGATCGGGCCGGTCGTCGTGGCATCCCGGGCCACAGTGAGGAGACCACCGTGATAGCGCTTGACAAGCTCCCCCGAGATCTCGGGAGACGAGACTTTCACCTGAAGGACCCCGAGCGCTTGGTCGAGGCCGCCCAGATACAGGTACGGGTTGTCCCCCACCGTCACGGCCACCTTGGGGGGGATAAGAACGATGCTGGCTCTCGATTCGTAGGACGGGTGCACAGACGTGTAGGTCAGGTAGGTGCCCACCGCCGCCAGCAGGAGACCGGCCAGCATGAAGTACCACCGACGCAGGCAGCTTCTCAGCATATCTCCCAGTAGCATTCCTCGACCCCCAGTCCTAAGGCTTCTGCCTTTGATTCAGCCAGTGGCCCTCGCCATCTGGAATGCCCGTTGTGGCGTCATGGCGCATGCGGACCTGTCCGGCAAGCGCTGATTTAGTCCTGTCCAAGGCATCCTTGCCGAAGAGGTCGACGATAGCCCGCCTGGCCGACGAGCGAAGCCCAGACCGAACGGTTCGCAGCGGAAGGTTCCACATTTGATCGGCGACACGCTCCAGGGCTCTGGGCGCTCTGACTCCATCAATGCCCGTAGTGAAGAGCCGGGCATATCGCTCCGGCCCAACGCGACTTCCTCGAATCCGGTTGCTCACGTTCCCGCCGTGGACCACCTGCAGCCATCCGGGCTCACCATCGAGCACTCGCACAGGCATCATGTCCCCGAGCCGATTGTGCCAGTCGGCCCAGCACGTGAGGGGTTCGTCCCACGGCTCGGACACAGAACAGAATGCGTTGTGCGTGTCGCGACACCGAAATAGCTCATCGTCGTGGCGAATGAGACCCTCGGCGAAATATAGAGCGATTCGAGCACCGTCGATGACCGCGGCCTGAAGCCTCGCGGCGAAGTCCACCGCCAGACCGTCATCGTTGTCCAGGTTGCTTGTCACTAGTACGTCGCCACCACACCCTGTGACTCTGGCCAGATCTCCGACGAGGGCCTCACGCGGCACCTCCTCGCGATAGACCGGCGTACACACTCCAGCACTGCCGAGCGCATCCATGCGCTCCTTCAGCCACGATGGACTCGCGGGGTCCAGATAGATGATCCAGTTCAGGTTTGCGTTGCGCTGGGCAGCAACCGAAGGCAGGCAGTAGGCCTCGAATAGCGCCATGCGGTCCCTCAGCCATCCCGACCGTGCGCGAATGCGGCTCTCGATGCCGGCACTCGGCAAGTTGAATCGGGTCAGGAGCACGTGGTCGATGGCCGGCATCAGATCTTCACCTTGTAGATGTGGAAGCTCCACTCTTGGGGAAAAGAGTCGGTGAACCGCCCGTGGGAATCGGCAGACAGCGTGCGAGATTCGTTCAGCACTTCCACACTCCGTCCCATGACTTGAGCAGGAAGCTGGAAATCTCTCGCGCCCGGCCGGGAAGCCGCACTCGGCATGGAAAAGATGTACGCGTAGCCGCCGTCTGCCTTGAGCATTGTGTCGAGGCCCTCCCCGAAATTCCAGACATACGACTGGGTATTTATCACTGGGGCCAGATTCTTGATCACCTCGTCGACCGCCTGCACAGCCTTCACTTGGGGAATCCCGCAGAACGAGGGGATAACCTGAGCACTGCGGAAGACGTTGCTGCTCTGGCACGGGCCCGTGAAACTCTGGTTGAAGTACAGGATCCCGCGCGCCTCATGAAGGATGGAATTCATGACGGCACCCTTCAGCTGGTCCGGCGTGATATATCCAGAGAACGCGCTGGCATTGTCTACGCCGCCCATGTTCTCAATAAATGCCCACAGGGGCTGAGGCTTTCCATCGGCATCATCGCGTTTTCGCAGGGCATCGATTGTCCGCCCATAACTCGACGCAGATCTGCGTTCCTTCTGGGCAATGGGGACCAAAAACGGATTCCTGTAGGGCATTTGGGAGCATTGCGGAATTGTGTACCAATACTTGTCGACCGAGACAGCGTCGGTGTACCCGTTGACAAACTTCTCCGAATCTCCTGCCGCCAAGTCGGTCTCCAGGACCATTGAGGTGAAGTTCGCGTAGGCGAAGAGACCTTCTGGCATTTCCTTGCGCAATGAATCAAGGTGCGCCCGCCCCTCAGCCGGCGGGAAGCGACCATCCACCTCGTCGTCAAGGAAATAGCCCACCCAGCTCTTCGTGGATGCGCTGAAGGAGTCGTTCAGCTTCCCTCCGATCCAAAACTGCCCTGAGCTGTCAAGGAGGGATGAATCCAGCGTGTTCGGCATGCCTATATAGGTGTTGATGCCGAGAGACTTGTCGAACGATACCTCCTCGGTCGACGAAACTCCGTCATACCAAGCGACAATCGGAAAGAATGAGGGGTCAGTCCAGCCACCCGCCTTCGCCTTGTCGAACGAGGCCCAATAGGACGACCCACCTTCCCAGGGGATCCGCGGAAGATCCAGTGCCGGGGACGCTCCGACCGCCGAACCATCGCAGCCGCTGCACAGAACAGCAAGCCACGCGAGGAGCGCGCCGACAAATGGCCTCACCGAGTGATTCCGGCTGCATGCCTTAATCATGTGGTCACCTCCACGGTTGCCAGAAGGTCGAGGGCCCGAGCACGCCAGGTGTGCCCCATAGCTGCACTCTTCCTCGCCCGGATGTCCTCGGCGCGCACCGGGCGCCCGATCTCCTCGCGCACAAGATCTACGAAAGCATCGATCGACGCGGCTATGCGGACCCATTCACACCCGAGCCAGCGGGAGGCCGGGAGGTCGGTCGAGATGACGGCGAGACCCGCAGCGAGGTACTCCAGAGTCTTGAGCGGAAAACTCGATCGGTTGAACGCATTGTCCCGGTACGGTGTGACACCAACCGTCCAGCCGTTCATGCGGTCCGCGGCAGCCGAGGCACAGAGCGGGCCGAACCAGGTGACACGATCAGAACCGAGAAAACGCTCGAGGCGTTCTGCCGTCTCCGGATCCCGTGCAGTGACCGGGCCGACCACCTCCAGATCGACCCAATGGCTGAGCTCGTCGAGGAGTTCCACGTCGAGGCGCTCGTTTAGCTGCCCGAGCAGTCCAGCCACCGGTCGGTGCGAACCGCCGTCATCGTCGCTCGGCCGGGGGCATCCGTTCGGTATGACCTGCACCGCCTCCGCGCCGAACGCCTTGATCGACTCCGCGAGTCCCGGAGTGATTGCCGTGACGACGTCAGCCGCCGCAATATTGCGGCGCAGCGTGTCTTCGACAACCACGCGATCGAGTCCCATGAGGGCAGCACCGGCGGGCCAGTCGTCGGTGACGTGGAGTATCGCTGGCGCCTTCACTCCGCCGGGGAAGGTGCTCCGTCCTGACATGAGGATCACAGCCGCGGCGCTGATTCGCTCGGCGTCAATGAAAGCGTTGACAGCGCGTGCAATGAGGGATTCTGCCCAACGGCGCATTCCTCGGCGGGTGAAACCTGGTGGCCCTGCGGTCCGGAGCCGACGGACGTTGGCAGCCACCTCATCCACTTCGTAGCCCGGGACAATCGGCACTCGGCCTCCGGGAGTGCGGCGTCCAAGGACCGGTACAACCGGATCGACCCAGAGAACCGGGACGAACTCGGCCAAGGCGACCGCCAGCCGGTGGTCGGTGCCGTAAGTGTCGGTCCATCGGTTCCCCGGAACGATCACGATTGTCCGATTCTCCGTGTCTTTCACGCGCGCATCCCGTGGGTTGATGCCGGGACCGCAGCCAGAGGACGACTATTGAAATCGTCCGTGGGAGCACCTCCGGACTTCTCCTCAAAGAAACGATGTGCCGTGTAACCGACGAAGCGCCCCATGGACCGGAGGGTTTCTCCCACCCGCACGCGTTGAGCTTCACCCGTCAGCGCCCCGCGGTAGAACTCGAGCAGTTGGCCGACCACGATGTCCGTCGCGAACCGCGCGACCACGGTCTCGCGCGCGAAGCGTCCAAGCCGTGCCCGGAGTTCTCGATCATCCCTCAGTTCGCGGAGGCAAGCGGCGAGACGAGACGCGGAGCCGGCCGAGCCGGGGCCCGCCCCGTACCACCCCTGCCAGAGGAATTCCCCCAGACTCGAAGGCGAAAGGGTGCGCCAGTACCCTCGCTCGCCCTGGACCACCAAAGGAATCGCGAAAGCCATGGACCGGAGCGCCGAGCTCCCCATCCCGAGTCCGACGTCTGCAATGGCGTATGCCGGCCTGGGGTCCCGCAGTTCGCCTGTGCAGACCACGACCCGGGTCCCCGCCTCCCGGTTGACTCGTTTCGCGTGCGCCCGAACCTCATCCCCTGCTGGACCATCACCGGCCACCACAAGCTGCGCTGGTCCCTCAAGCGACAGAAGTGCGACGGCATCCATCGCCGCGAGGATTCCCTCAAGCTTCATTTCCCGCGAGAGCCTCGAGACGATCGCCATCTTGAAAGCCTCGGGGTGTAGTCCATGCTGCTGACTGAACGCTGCCGTAGACACCGCTCCGGGAGCGTTCTCGACGACGTCGACCGGCGGCTCTAGAACGCGGAGGGCCGTACGTCCCGACTGACGCTCAGCATCGAGGATCTGCGCAGTACCGACTGCGAGCGGCAGGTAGCGCGGAATGAAGGACGCAACCGACATCGAGAGCACGGTCGAGACGGCGTGTCCCCTTCGCGCGATCCCGCAAGCGAGGAATGCTTCGACCGAGGGCGGCCACTCGTAGCCATGCACGATGTCAACCTCACGGGACGCCACAACGCGAGCGAGGTGCGCGACGATGTGGGGCGTGGGCCGAGTATGCACGGGCGGTGATTCTACGAATTCGAGGCCGCTCGCGATGACCTTCTCGACGAGCGGGCCTGGCTGCCCGTAGACGAGCACCTCGCAGCCATGCTCTCGGGCTGCGACCGCGAGCTGAACCGCGTTCAGCTGGCTTCCACCGATTCCGAAATCGTGTGGGTAGATAAGGATTCTCATGCCGTCATCCCGCTTCCCGACCCCAGGAGCGGATCTTTGCAAGGTTGGAGCGCGACGCCACCAGGAGGATCGCAATGACCATGGCACCGCACCCGGCGGAGGCGAGAAGGACCGCCAACGGTTGGGCCACGGTTGCATCGATGACAAGCACGGCGCCCGCGAGCGGAACGGACGCTGCCAGCGGCGGCAGCACGCGGGCCGCGAGGACCGCGAGTGTGAAACCGTTTCCCCTCAGAAGTACGAGATAGATGGGAAGGACAACCGCGATTCCGTCCACCAGCACAGCGGCCGCAAGGCCCGAGATGCCAGCAATGTATCCGCCAAAGAGGAGGGCGGGGACGAGGCCCGCGAACCATGCAATCTGCACCCAAAGGATTGGACGGGACTTCCCGAGCACCACGAGGTAGTCGTAGACGAGTTCGAAGAAGATTCGCAGGCCTGCCGCTGTGGCCAGCCAGACAAGGGCCTGGGAGGCGGCAGCCCACGCAGTTCCATAGACAACCATGACGAGCGGAAGCGCCGTCAGGCTGATGACCGTCACCATGGGGACGACGATGGCGGCCGTCGCACCGAGAAGCGTGAGGAAGGCGTCCCGCATTGCCTCAGGCTCGTGTTGGAAGTTCGCGAAGACCGGTGGCGCTACCCCCCGAAGGGGCTGAGAGAAGATACCGGCCGGCCAATTGGCCAAGTTCGCGGCGAGCACGTAGAGCCCGAGTCCGGCCCCCCCGACGAGCATTCCCGCAGCCAACTGATCGGCATAGCCCACAAGGAACGCCACGATGCTCGCTCCCGCGAGCGGAAGCCCGAAACCAAGGAGGGGACGCACTCGGTCACGCCGCCATCCGAACCGGACAGGAAGGGGAGACATGACGACGAAGAGCCCGGCTGCTACGGTGCTGGCGGCAACGCGGGCCAGAGCGAGGCTCATCGCTCCCACGCCGAGAGACACCAGGACCACCGAGACGATGGCGCCAATCCAGACGTTCGCCTGGTCAATAGCAAGCCGCGTTCCCTGCCTGAACTCTCGCTGAAGGAGCGCTGCCGGGGAGGCCGCGAGTCCGTTTATCACGACACATAGGGCCATGACACGCACAACATCCGTCGCCGCGGCATCCCCCATCGCGGTGGCGAACTGAGGCGCAGCCACCCATGACCCTAAGAGAATGAGCGTGCTGCTCAGTACCGAAATCGTTGTGACCGTCGGCGCAATCTCGGCGGGGTCGCTCGGCCAGCGCACGATGGCGAGGCTCACTCCGAGCTCGTTGAAGCTCAGGATCGCGAGGAGAGCCACAAGAGCGATCGCGTACGTGCCGAACTGCGCGGGCCCGAGCATCCGCGCGAGCATGACGCCGATCGCTATCGTGCCAAACTTGGAGACCACCGTGTTGACGAGGCTCAGTGCGAAGGCGCGTGATGCGGTCCGAGCTCCTCGTGGTCGTGCTCTCTTCCGCAGCATTGTGCTCATGGTTGGCGAGCCTCCAATCTCAGCACTGCGCCACCGCCCGCACGACCGCCCCGGCCACCCGCTCCACCTGCTCCGGCGTCAGATGCGGGTGCATCGGCAGCGAGAGGATCTGCGAGGCCGCGGCCTCGGCTACGGGGAATGTGCCGGCCCCGTAGCCGAGGAACCTGAAAGCCGGCGTGAGGTGCACCGGCGTGGGGTAGTGGACGCCGGTTGAGATCCCCGCAGCACCAAGCGTGGCCTGGACGCTGTCGCGCCGCCCCTCCCCCAGCACCCGCACAACGTACAGATGCCACACGTCCTCATTGCCGGGCATGCTCCGCGGCACCACGAGACCGGGCACCCCAGCGAGCAGCTGCCCGTAGAGCTCGGCCGCCGCGCGCCGTCGTGCGTTCCATGCCTCGAGGCGCCGCAGCTTGGCGCGGAGCACCACAGCCTGGAGCGCATCCAGACGCGAGTTCACACCGACCCGCTCGTGCACATACTTGGTCCGGCTCCCGTGCGCGGCCAGAAGCCGCACCTCGTCGGCGAGGATGCCGTCGTTGGTCGTAACCGCGCCAGCATCACCCGCAGCACCGAGGTTCTTGCCGGGGTAGAAGCTCGTCGCCGCCGCGTCCCCCAGCGTCCCGGCGGCGCGGCCGAACCGGCGCGCCCCCTGCGCCTGGGCTGCATCCTCGACGATGGCCACGCCGCGCTCCAGGGCAACGGGCGTCAGCCGCTCCACCGCGGCGGTCTGCCCGAACAGGTGCACCGGGACGATGGCCTGCGTCCGCGGCCCCACGGCCCGCTCCACAGCCTCCGGATCGATGAGCAGGTGCACCGGATCGACATCGACGAGCACCGGCCGGGCACCGGCCCTCATCACGGCCTCCGCGGTCGCCACGAACGTGTTCGCAGGGAGGATCACCTCTCCCCCTGCCTGCACGCCGACGGCGCGCAGCGCCAGCTCGAGCGCATCCGTCCCGTTCGCCACGCCCACGCAGTGCCGCACCCCAAGAAAGGCTGAGTACTCGGCCTCGAACCCCGCGACGGCCGGGCCGCCGATGAAGGCGCCCTCCTCGAGGACCCGCTGCACCTCGCCGAGGACCTCGTCGGCGATCTCCCGGTGCTGCGCCGCCAAGTCCACGAACGGCACAGAGGCATGGGCGGCACGCGCCGCGCTGATGGTCATGACGCCTCCCTCCCGAGCGAGCCGTTGCTCCCGGCGCCGCTCACGGAGAGCTGCCGCGCCGGCACACCGGCCCAGACCTCGCCGCGCGGAACGTCGTCGAGCACGGCGGCTCCCATCCCGACCACGGCGTTGTCGCCCACCACGACCTGCTGCCGCACCGACGAGTTCATGCCGAGGTAGGCGCATCGGCCCACGCGGACGCCGCCGCCGAGCGAGACGCCGGCGGCGAGGGTCACGAAGTCGTCCACGTCGTCCTCATGTGTGAGCGTCACGTGGGGCATGACGACGACGTGCCGGCCCAGGCGGACAGCGGCGGTCAGCGTCACGTGGGCAAGGAGGATGCTGCCCGCGCCCACGTGGCACCCCTCCGGGACGCGGGCGGACGAGTCGATGATGGTCGCGTAGCGGTCCTGCCCGAGCCCCAGGCCCGCGAGGCGCCGGGCGAGCCGCTCCCGGCCCGTCCCGGCCCCGACGCACAGCACCACCCGCGCGAGGGGGAACCGCGTGACGGCGGTGACGGGGCCGAGGACGTGGGCGCCGTCGATCTCGGCGGCCTCCTTCGCGGGATCGTCGTCGAGCAGTCCGAGGATGTCGAAGTCGCTCCCGGACCTCACCGACGCCATAACCTCCCGCGCGAGCCCGCTCGCCCCGACCATCAGCAGCTCGCTCACACGGTCCTCCCGTTCCGGGAAGGGCCGGTGATCAGGGACGAGCCGGTACGAGCCCGCGCCGCCCTGCGGATCGAGTCGACGACCCGCTCGAGCTCGTCGCGGCGCAGCTCGTGGTAGAGCGGCAGGATGAGCGTCGAATCGGTGAGACGCTCCGTATTGGGCAGCGGCAGCGTGAGGCCGCCGTCGGGCCCGGCAGCGATCCCGGCGAACGCCGGCTGCCTGTGCGCCGCCATGATCCCCCGCCGGGCCGAGATCCCGTCCTGGGCGAGCGCGGCCAGGAGGCCGTCCCGGTCCAGGGGGAACTCCGGCAGGACCTCGAGCCACAGGGACTGGAAGTTGCTCTGCCCGTGCTGGGGATCGGCCGAGAGCCGCAGCCCCTGAAGGCCGGACAGGGCCTCGCGGTACACCGCTGCGAGCTCGCGGCGCCGCGCCACCATCTCGGGCAGACGCCCCAGCTGAACGAGCCCGACGGCGGCCTGGAGGTCCGTCATGCGGTAGTTGAACCCGAGCTCGCCGTACTCCTCCTCGGGGGCGAGGACGCTCGCGTGCCGCACATCCGCGGGCACCGAGGCCCCGTGCTGGCGCAGCCGCCGCGCACGGTCCGCCCAGGCGCGGATCGGCGTCGTGAGCATGCCGCCCTCCCCCGTCGTGAGGAGCTTGCGGGGGTGGAAGGACCATGCCGCGGCATCCGCCGCCCGCCCCACTGCCTCCCCCCGGTAGCGCGAGCCCGCCGCACACGCGGCGTCCTCGACCACGGCGATCCCGAGCGGGCGGCACAGGGCGGCGATGGGGCCGACGTCGGCGGGCATCCCGCCCTGGTCGACGACGACGACCGCCGCCGTCCGCCCGCTGATCGCCTCGGAGATGCTCGCCTCGGTGAGGTTGCCGGTGAGAGGGTCGACGTCGGCGAACACGGGGCGCGCTCCGAGGTACCGGGCGGCGTTGGCCGTGGCGATGAACGAGAAGGACGGCACCACGACCTCGTCGCCCGGCCTGACACCGGCGACGGCGAGCGCGAGGTGCAGGGCCGCCGTGCAGCTCGACACCGCGACGCCCTCCGCGACGCCGACCGAGTCCGCGAAGGCCCGCTCGAACTCCGCAACACGCGGTCCCTGGGCCACCCAGCCGGAGGCGATGACCTCCGCGACGGCCTCCGCCTCCTCGCGGCCCATCCACGGCTTCATGACGTTGATGCGCTCGCCGCCGGAGCTGCGGGGCTGGGGGACGTCCACGGGCTCGACGGCGTCCACGGGCTGCGCGGCGTTCACTGGGCAGCCAGCACTCTCGCCGCCGCGATCTCCTCGCGCAGCGGTCGCCACCATTCCACGAGCCTCCGCAGCCCCTCGTCGAGCGGTACCTGCGCCACGAAGCCGAGGTCCCGCCGGGCGCCGGCGGTGTCGGCGAGCCTGCGCTGGACACCGTTCACTGCCCGCTCGGGCCCGAACTCGACCGTGAGATCGGACTTCATGGCGCCGAGCAGGGCCACCGAGAGCGCGAGGAGGCTTGTCTCCACGCCGCTGGCCACGTTGTACTCCCCGTGGCGGACGCCGCTGACGGCGGCGAGGATGTTCGCCCGGGCCACATCCTCAGTGAAGACGAAGTCCATCGTCTGGCTCCCGTCGCCGAAGATGAGGGGCGGCCGGCCGTCGTCGATCCTCTCCATCCAGCGCACGAGGACCTCCGTGTACAGGCCGTGGACGTCCATCCGCGGCCCGTACACGTTGAAGTAGCGCAGGGCGACGGAATCGAGGCCGTACATGCTGTGGAAGCTGCGCGCCAGACCCTCGGAGAAGCTCTTGGCCGCCCCGTACAGCGTGTCGTTGGAGTGGTGGTGGTGCCGCTCGGCGGTGGGGAACTCGTCCGCCATCCCGTAGACGGACGCGCTCGACGCCGTCACCACCTTGTCGACGTCGTGCTGGGCCGCAGCCTCGAACACCGTGTAGGTGGCGTCCACGAGGACCTCGAGTGCGAGCCGCGGCTCCTCGGCGCACTGCGTGATGCGCAGCGCGGCCTCGTGGAACACGAGGTCCTTGCCCACAGTGAGGTCGTGGACGAGGTCGCGGTCCCGGATGTCCCCCTCGATGAGGCGGACCCTCCCGGATGCGAGGGCCCGGGACAGGTTCTGGGTGCGCCCGCGCACGAGGTTGTCGAGGACGTCCACCCGACCCGCGCCCGCGTCGAGGAGCTGGTCCACGATGGTCGAGCCGATGGTCCCCGCCCCGCCCGTGACCAGGACGTCCGCTCCGGCAAGCACGCTCATCGGAGCACCTCCTGCGCCGGAAGCGTCCCCGCCGCCGCGGCGAACGCGGCCGGCGAGGCGAGCGGCGGGGAACCCGGAGCGCCCGCTGCCGCCGTCTGGGCGGAGGACGCCCCCGGCGGTGCGAACGCGCCGTCGTCCACGGACACCACCCCGCCGCCGTCCACCACGCTGCGGCTCACCGCATCGAGCACGGCGAGGACGCGCAGCCCCGAGGTGCCGCTCGTGGCAGCGGGACGGTTCTGGCGGATGGATGCGGCGAACTCGGAGACCATGAGCGAGAGCGCCTCGCGCTCCGGCAGGGCCGGCGACCACGTATCTCCGAGCCGGTAGGAGATCGCGGCCGCACGGCGGTCCTGACGGCTCGCCCGGCGAGTGGGCATCTGCACGCCCCGGTCGTACACGCTCAGGCGCTGCTGGGGGTTCAGGTCGTCCCACACGAGGGTCCGCTCCGTGCCCCCGAGGACCATCTGGCGGATCTTGGTCGGGCTGAGCCAGTTGACGTGGATGTGCGCCATGGCTTCGTCCGGCAGGGCGAAGGTGACGTGCCCCACGCAGTCGTGGCCCGTCCCGAGGGGATCCGCGCCGTGCGCGGACACCTCCGCGGGGTGCAGTCCACCCGGAAGCACGTAGTCGAGGATGGCAAGGTCATGGGGAGCCAGGTCCCAGAAGACGTCGACGTCCGGCTGGACCAGGCCCAGATTGATGCGGACCGAGTCCACATAGAGGATCTCGCCGAGCTCGCCCGCCCGGACCAGGTCGCGGATCTTCTGGACCGCGGGTGTGTAGCAGTACGTGTGGTCGGCCATGAGCACGAGGCCCCGGGCGGCAGCCTCGGCGACCATGTCCCTCCCACGCGGGAGGCTGTCCGCAAGGGGCTTCTCGACCAGCACGTGCTTGTCCGCACGCAGGGCCGTGAGTGCCACGCCGTGGTGGGTGCGCGCCGGTGTCGCGATCGCGACGGCGTCGACTTCGACCGTGTCGAGCAGCTCGTCCAGGGACCCGACCACGCGGGCGCCGCCGATGGAGGCAGCGAGCGCCGAAGCGCGTGTGGTGTCGAGGTCGCAGATCGCCGCGAGCTCCCAGTCGGGGCTCGCCCGGAAGTTCCGGGCGAGGTTGGGCCCCCAGTAGCCCGCCCCGATGACGGCCACCCGCAGTCGCTCCTGAAGCTCCTGCAGATGGAGGACAGGGTGCGAAGTCTCCATGCTGCCTCCCATGCTGTGCGCCACTTTCTCCGGTGGCAGCTTGCCTGTCCGGCCGAACCGCATCCTCAGTACGCTCCGACCGGGGTGATGACGGCCTTGAGCGTCCGCCACAGGATCATGAGGTCCCCGGTGAGGGACCAGTTCTCGACGTAGTAGAGGTCGAGCCGCACGGCGTCGTCCCATTCCAGGTCCGAGCGGCCGTTGATCTGCCACAGCCCCGTGATCCCGGGCTTGATGAGCATCCGGCGGAACGTGTACGACTCGTAGGCTCCGAACTCGCGCGGCAGGGGCGGCCGCGGCCCCACGAGGCTCATGTCCCCCGTGAGGACGTTCACGAACTGGGGCAGCTCGTCGAGCGAGTACTTGCGCATCCATCGGCCGCACCTGGTCACCCGCGGGTCGGTGCGCATCTTGAACAGGACGCCGCTGCCCTCGTTCTGCTGGGCCAGAGCGGTGCGGCGGGCCTCGGCGTCGTGCACCATCGAACGGAACTTGAGCATCGTGAACGGGGCGCCGCCGCGGCCCACGCGCTCCTGGCGGAAGATGACGGGCCCGGGCGAATCGAGCCTGACGATGAGCGCGAGCACCCCGAGGACCGGGGCGAGCACGGCGAGGGCCGCCGCGGAGAGCACGATGTCCATGCCGCGCTTGATGAGGTGCTTGCCGCCGGAGTACTGCGGGAGGTCCACTTCCATGAGCGGCAGCCCCTGCACGGGGCGCCAGTGGATGCGCGGACCTGCGACGTTGGTCAGGGACGAGGCGAGGACGAGCTCGGCGTCGTGCTCCTCGAGCCGCCACCCGAGCTCCCGCACGTACTGGTTCCCGCCCGGGACGGGTCCGGCGATGATGACCGCCGCGGCCTTCTTCAGCGCGACGGTGCGCACGACGTCGTCGATCGAGCTCAGGACGGGCACGCGCTCGCCGTCGACCGCGAGGGTCTGCCCGCGCCGGCCGCCCGGGAGCGCCGCTCCGAGGACGTTGTAGGGGGCACCGGCTGCCGCCGCGATGCGGCGGATCACGTACCGGACGTCCTCGGGCTCCCCCACGACGACGGCCGGCGTGAGGCACAGCCCGTTGGCCCGCTCGTGGGTCAGCCAGCGGCGGGACGCCCACCGTCCGGCGAGGAGTCCCACGACGCCGAGGGGCAGCATCGTCGCGACGAGGGCCGGCGGCGTCGCCACCCCGGAGAGCACGACGACGAGGGCCAGCAGCGCGACGATGTGGACCGACGCCGTGGCGACCCGACGGTACTCCTCGGCCCCCGCCCCGAAGACCGCGGGCTCGCGGCTGCGGTAGGCACCGAGGGCCACGGGCCAGATGACCGCGAGCACGGCCAGCAGCGCCAGCGCGCTGGGGCTGTCGGCCACGGAGGCGGCGGCGACGGAGAGCGTGGCGAGGACGACGGCGGTGTCGACCACGCGCAGTGCCAGCCCGTAGCGGCGGGGCCAGGCCGAGGCCGCCGCCGAGCGCGCGATCCGCGCGTGGTCCGGATGGAGTGGGAGGGCCCGCCTGAGCGGGCCGGAAGCGCCGAGGCCAGTGGCGTGGTCCCGGGTGAAGGGAAGGCCGGTGGGCATGAGAGTCGAGTGGCGTGCACCGGCCGGGGCTGACGACATGGCGGTCCCCTCTGGCTGCGAGTGGTTCCTTCACGCGGGTGCACGTCTTGCTCACCCCCGCGAGAACTTGGCGGGAACCGCCGGCGTCGTCGCCTCGGCCGGCGGATTCCCACAACCAGTACACTCGCCGGGCTGTACACAGCGCATCCGTAGCGGGTACCCGACATTACCCGGGCGTATCCCGTGGGTACCCCGGAACGGTACTCGGATGTCCCCCTCGTGGGGTACGCGGACCACTGGGCGTCAGCCACTCATGGGCGTGGTGACTACGCAGAGGCGCGGTGGGGGGGGCTCTCAGTCCTCGACGGCGGCGGCGAGTTCGGCGCGGCTGGCCACGCCGAGCTTGGCGTAGCTGCGGTGGAGGTGCCCTTCGACGGTACGCACGGACAGGTGGAGCTTCTCGGCGATCTGCCGGTCGCTGAGTCCGTCGAGCGCGAGCCCCACGATGTCCTGTTCCCGCGGTGTGAGCTGGAAGGAAGCGAGCACCGCCTCACCCGCGTCGTCGGCGGGGGCCGGGCTGCCGGGGGCCTCGCAGCGGCGCGCTGCCTGGCCGGCGAGGCGCGCGTTCGCGCGGTCGCCTGCCTCGTCGAAGGCGGCCGCTGCGCGGGCGAAGGCCCTCCGCGCGCGTCCCAGGATGCCCAGCTCCCGCAGGAGCTCGCCGGCCTGCATGAGGTCCTCGGGCTTGCCGCTGACGATCGCTCGCGCCCAGGCGCCCATCGCGGCCGTCCAGCCGCCCTCGCACGCGGGCGCCAGTTCGGCGGCCTCGAGCGGATCGGGGCCGTGGCCGGCCTCGAGGTCCAGTTCGAGGGCCACCGCGCGCGCGGCCATCTCGATCCCGACGTGCCCGTCCTGGCGCAGCGTTTCGATGAACTCGACGAGGCGGCCCGCGGCATCGGGCACCCCCAGCCGGACCTCGGCGGCGATCCGGTGCAGCCGGGCGAGCCAGCCGGTCAGCGCGCGCCCCACGTTGGCCGCGGCTTCGGCCTCCTCGAGCCACGTCTGGGCCTCCTCGGTCCGCCCGGCGGCGGCCGCAGCATAGGCTGCGAGCGCGAGGGTGACGCCGAGGAGCTTGTACGGGTCCCCGACGCGGAGGCACTCGATGATCTCGGGCAGTACCTGGAGGGCCTCGTCGACGCGTTCCTGGCGGACCAGTGCGTAGGCCTGGGCGGTGTACAGCGCCGGGCCGCACACCACGACCGGCCACGTGCGCCCGGTCCCGTAGGCCTCGACGGCGGAGTCGACGGCCTCCCAGGAGCCCACGTGGATCGCCGCGACCAGATAGCGCATGAGCGCGTGCCCCTCGAGGGGATAGTGCTCGTCATCCTCCACGGGCCGGGCCAGGACCGCGCCCGCGGAGCGCATCGCGCCCTCGAACCTGCCGCCCACGATGTCCGCCTCCGCCCGCATGAGGGACCAGATGGCGCGTTCGACGGCGGGCTCCCGGCCGCCGTCGAACGCTCGCCCCTGGGCGGGGTCGGCGGCGAGCGCCCGATGGAAGTCTCCCCCGTAGGCCAGCGCCATGGACTTCAGCAGGCGGGCCCTCCGCTCGACGGCGTGGCGCGGGCCGTCTGGCCGGTCCGGCGGGAAGTCCGGCGGCAGCTCCCGGGCCATCGCTGCGAGGTGGTCGGCGTCGCCCGGGTTGGCGTGGGCCTGTCCGAGGACGGAGCGCACATGCGAGAGGAGGAGGGTTCCGACGAGGAGGTCGCCGGCGTCCGCCTTGCGGCGCGGCCCGGAAAGGAGGGAGGTGAGGCATGCCGAGTAGTCGCTCCTGTTGAAGAGCGCGCGGGCACGGGCGCCGCGCAGCCGCGAGCGGATGCCCTCGTCGTCGATGAGCCTGATGCAGTGCAGGGCGAGGGCGTTCTCGGACTGGCGCACGGCGAGCTCGGCACCCGCGGCCAGCTGGGCGTCGCCCACCTCGGCGCCCACGTCCAGCGCGAGCGCGATGCGCCCGAGCGCGTTGGGCCGGTCGGGACCCCACGGCTCGCCGAGGGATTCGAGCTTCTGGTGGATCTGGAGCTTGCGCGGGATCGAGGTGAGCAGCCGGATGGCGTCGGCGACGAGCGCCGATCGGATCCGCACAAACCCGTCCTCCCGGTCGGCGAGCCAGCCGCGCTCGCCCAGCTCGATCAGGACGTGTTCGGGAATGAGGGCCCGGGCGGACTGTTCCTGGAGCGGCTGGGCATGCGCGATGAGCGCGAGGCCGGAGCGCTGCGCCGGGCTGAGCGTGTCCAGGTCGGCGCGGACGTGCTGTTCGAGGGCCGCCCCGCTGCTGACGAAGTCGGAGGCGAGGACCCAGATTCCCCGCCGGGCGACGAGGGCGCCCTTGCCCAGCGCCTCGCCGATCACCAGCGGGAGCCGCTCGGGGCTGCCTCCGCTCACGTGGTGCAGGACGGCCGCGGCCGCTCTGCAGACGGCGCCACCCAGCTGGGCCTCGGACATGGTGTGGCTTCCAGCCAGGTCCATGGGCCCGAGTTCCAGCCGCTCGCCCAGGCCGTCGTGCCAGAGCTCGAGGAGGCCCGGCGGCATGCCCGGCCGGAGGCGGGCGGTGGCCACGAGCTTCACCCACCGCGAGGAGACGGCCTCGGCGAGGACCGAGGCGGTTCCCTCGTCCGCGTGGTGCATGTCCTCGGCGACGATCAGCACCGGGCGCCCGGCGTCGCGCGCCTTCGTGTCGACCATGGTCCATAAGGACCGCAGCACGGCCACATGCCCCGCCATGCCCCGGTCCGGGCCCGCTGCGCGGGCACGCCCGGTGGCTGTACTCCCGTTGGCCGTACTCCCGTTGGCCGTACTCCCGTTGGCTGCTCCGTGGGGCGCCGCGAAGTCTGTGGGCTCCAGCGAGTCGAGGATCGACAGGATCGCACCGTGCCGCACCCCCTTGAGGGCGTGGCTCGCCAGCAGCCGGACGACGGCGAACTCCCCCTCGAGCGCCCCGGCGATCGAGTCGGCGACGTCTGCCTTCCCGGCGCCAGCCTCCGCGACGACGAGGACCGCGCCCAGGTCCCCGGACTTCAGCGACGCCACGGCGGCGTCGACCACGGCCGCCGAACCCAAGGCCCTAGGCCCCTCCGTCCCCTCTGACCCGCGCGAGGACCACGCAGGACCCCCCTGATGCGGCTCATACCAAGCCGGCAAGACCGCCACGAGACGTCACCCCCAATTTGGTGAACACCTGGTACAGGTGTCCTTCGACCGTCCGCACGGACAGTCCTACCGCGGCCGCGATCTCCCTGTTGCTGGCGCCGTTGGCCGCGAGCCGGGCCACCTCGTGCTCGCGCTCGGTCAGCATGGGCGCAGGAACCTGCGGGGTGATCGGCAGGGCGGGCAAGGTGCGTGTGAGCCGGTCCAGACGCACCTGGGCCTCGCCCGCCCGCGTCTGGTCGCCGGCCATGCGCGCGAAGTCGACGGCGAGCGCAGCGCAGCGGGCCTCCACTGCGTCGAGCAGCAGGCCGTGGGCGAGCTCCGCGGCATTGAGCAGGAGGCCCGCATCCTTGAGCCGGCTGCCCTGGGCCACGAGGCCGCTGACCATCGCGAGGGGGCCCTGGCGCTGGGCGGCAAGGCGTTCGATCGCGCGGAACTCCTCCTCGGTCCCGGGGACACTGGCGCCGAAGAGGGCAATGCCAGCCGCGGAGACCCGCCCCACGGCCTCGTCCTTCTCGGCGAGACGGTGCAGCGCCGCAGAGGCTTCCGGGTCGCCGAGCCAGCGGCGCGCCATGGACACGCAGAAGTCGGCGGTCCATTCGAGGCGCCAGGAGGTCGGGCGGCGGCTCTGGGCGGCGAGCGCGAGGTACCGTTCGGCCTCGGCGCGCTCTCCCGTCTGGGCGAACGCGAAGGCGGCGGCTGCCTGGGCCGTGGCCAAGGCGTTCCCGGCCTGGGTGCGCTCGAGCTGCGCGCACGCTGCCATGAGCGGATCCGCTGCGAGGTCCCCGCGTCCTGCCGTCACGTACGCGAGCCCGAGGGCCATCTCGGCCATGCCGCCGCGGAACGCGAGCCGCTGGGCGTTGTGCTCGAGGTAGTGGGCCGTCAGCGCGACGCACCGCTGCCACCGGCCGGTCCACAGCCAGACCGTGAAGGCGCTCCCGGCCAACGCGTCGGCGTCCTGGCCGGTGGCCCAGTCCTGGGGGTCGCCGAGGCTGTCCAGCAGCCGCTCGGCGTCGTCCTCCCGCCCGCACGCGCTCCACGCGTCAGCGAGCATGACCGTGCAGGCGCGGCGGAAGCGCTCGCTCACGCCTGGCCTCGCCACGGCATCCTCGAGTCCCGGCATGGCGGCGGCGAAGTCCCCGGCGAAGCACAGCTCCGCATAGCGGGCGGACTCGAGGACCTCTGCGGCCTCGGCCAGGCTGTCGGGCCCGTCGCGGACCGTGCCGCCCGGCCGCACCTTGCCCGCGCTCCCCTCTCGCCGGGCAAGGACCGTCTGGGCGTCCGCGAGGACGTCGAGGGGCCTCCCCTGTCCCGGCATCGCCCGCAGGAGTGCGGCGAGCGCGACCGCGTGCCGCACAGCGTCGACGGCGCTGACCCTCTCGAGCGCGTCCTCGCTGACGCTGCGGAGCACCTCGAGCGCCTCCTCGGTCCGCTCGAGCAGCGACAGCGCGGCGGCCCGGTGGCGGGCGGCGACGGCGCGCAGGGCGTGCTGCTCCGGGACGAGGCCGGTGAACCGCAGCGCCTTCTCGGGTTCGAACAGTGCGACGGCGGCGTGGGCGGCTGCGACGGCCACCTCCGGGGAGATCGTGTCCCCGGAGCGCAGGGCCCATTCCGCATCGGCGACGAGCTCCGAGCGGCTGAGGGCCTCGGGCGGGCGGCCGGCGTCCCGACCCGTGAGCAGGCCGATCAGCTCTCGCGAGCGCTCGGCGCTGAGCCGGGCGCGCACGAGCTCGGCCATGCGCGGCTCGCGCAGCACGACGCAGCGGCGGTCGCCGGCCTCGGTGAGGATGAGGCCGCCGTCGTCCATGTCCACGAGCACGTCGCTGCCGAAGAGGTCCGCGAGGTCCGTGAGGGGCACGCGCCTGGCCACGGACAGCAGCTCAATCACCTCGCGCACGTCCTGCGCCTCGCGGGCCCAGCGCGCCCTGAGCAGGTCGTCGTACCCCGTCCCGTGGCGCGGCACGATCGGCCCCCTGAGCGTCCAGACGCCGGAGTGGAGGTGGAGGTTCCCGCTCTCGCGTTCCTCGCCGATGATCGACTGGAGCTCGGCGGGGTTGCCGTGGCAGGCCTCGTGCAGCGCGCCGAGCGCGCCGGCCGTGACCCTCCCGTGGAGCAGGCCGACGACGAGCCTCTTCAGGTCCTGGACGCCGATCCCGGCGAGCGGCACCTCGGTGAGCCGGCCGCGGCGCAGCAGCCTGAGCAGGTCCGGCGGGAGGAAGGCCGCGCGCTGGGCGACCACGATGGCGCGGGCCGTGTGGGAGAGCAGGAGGTGGAGCACGACGCCGGCGCTCGCCTCGTCCAGGGGCGCGGCGAGTTCGATGAGGAGGACGACTGGCCTGCCCTGGGCGTCGCGCCGCAGGATGTCCGCGGCAGCCAGGAGGAGCCCCGGGCGGGAGTCCGTTGCCCCGGCCGGCAGCCGGGCCAGGAGGAAGCCCAGGCTCCCGTAGTCTGCGCGCGAGGCGGCCTCGGTGCTCCTGATGTGGACGGTGTGCGCCCCACGGCCGAGCGTGCCCGCGATACCGCTGGCGAGGAAGGACTTCCCCACTCCCGGCGGCCCCGTGATGACGATCCCGAGCGAGCCGGACGCGGTCAGCGCGGCGCGCGCAGCCTCGGTCTCGGCCGGCCGTGCCAGAACGGACCAGCGGACGCGCTCCGTCTGGCGGCCCTTCGCCTCTGTGCCGTGCCCCTCGGCCACGCCACTGTCAGCGACGGACTCATAGGCCATTGTCCCCATGCTTAGCCTCCTGCACCGTCCACCATGGCTCAATGGTCCGGCGCACCCTTAGGGTAGCCGTGCGCTTGACGGTACAACAGGCCTCACAAAAATCCACCGAGTGGCGGATCCCCGCGGGGCATTGGGTCAGCTCTGCGCCTTGCGCACCGCGTCCTCGGCTGCAACCCACGCAATCATGGCGCACTTGACGCGTGCCGCGTAGCGGGAGACCCCCTCGAACGCCGCCGCGTCACCGAGGACCTCCGGGTCCGCGGCCACCGTCCCGCGGGAGCGCACCATCTCCCGGAAGGCGTCCACGAGCGCGGCGAACTCGTCGGTGCTGGTCCCTTCCGCCATGTCGTGGAGGACCGAGGCGGAGGCCATCGAGATCGAGCAGCCCGCCCCCTCCCAGCGCAGCGAGCGCACGACGCCGTCCGCGACCTGGGCGCGGACCGTCACCTCGTCGCCGCACACGGGGTTGAGCTGGTGCGACTGCCCCTCGTGCGGGCCCGGCTCGCCGGCGAGGCCGCTGCCGTGCCGCTGCTTCGCGTGCTCGAGGATGAGCTGCTGGTACAGCGAGTCGAGGCTCATCGCGTCGCCCCGAAGTAGCCGCGGACCTCGGCGAGGGCGCCGAGGAAGGCCTCGACGTCCCCGTTCGTGGTGTACAGGTAGGCGCTCGCCCGGGTGGAGGCGGTGAGGCCGAGCCGCCGGTGCAGGGGCTGGGCGCAGTGGTGGCCGACTCGGACGGCGATCCCGGCGCTGTCGAGGAACTGCCCGACGTCGTGCGCATGGACGCCCTCGACGTCGAACGCCGCAAGGCCGATGCGGCCGCTGCCGTGCCACTCCTCGCCCGGCGCCGGGCCCAGGAGCCGGACCCCCGGGATGGAGGCGACGCCCTCGGCGAGCCGCGCGCCCAGCTGGGACTCCCACGCGTGGATGCGCTCCATGCCGGTGTGCGAGAGGTAGTCCACGGCGGCCGCGAAGGCGACGGCCTGCGAGATGCGCTGGGTCCCTGCCTCGAACCGCTGCGGCGCCGGCATGTACTCGGCCCTCTCCATGGTCACGGTCGTGATCATGGACCCGCCCACGAGGAAGGGCGGGAGGGCGTCGAGGAGCTCGCGCCGCCCGTAGAGGGCGCCGATGCCGGTCGGGGCGAGCATCTTGTGGCCCGAGAAGGCGGCGAAGTCCACGTCGAGCGCCGCAAGGTCGAGCGGAAGGTGCGGGGCGGACTGGCATGCGTCGAGGACCACGAGGGCGCCGACCCGCCGGGCCAGCGCGACAAGCTCCTGGACCGGGGCGACCGAGCCGAGGACGTTGGAGGCGTGCGCGAAGGCGAGGACGCGGGTGCGGGGTCCGATCACGCGTTCGGCCTCGTCCATCCGGAGCCGGCCCGAGTCGTCGACAGGGATCCACCTCAGCGTGGCTCCCGTGCGGAACGCGAGCTCCTGCCAGGGGATGAGGTTCGCGTGGTGCTCGAGCTCGGTGACGACGATCTCGTCGCCTGGCCCGATCGCAAGGCGGCGCGTGTCCGCGCCACCGCGGCCGCGCTCGGCCCATACCGAGGCGGTCGCGAGCGACTGGGCGACCAGGTTGATGGCCTCGGTCGCGTTCGAGGTCCACACGATCTCATCGGGATCGGCCCCCACGAACCGCGCCACGGTGGCCCGCGCGTCCTCATAGGCATCCGTGGCGCGGACGGCGAGCTCGTGCGCGCCGCGGTGCACGGCGGCATTGCGCTGCTCGTAGAACTCCTGCTCGGCCTCGAGCACGCTGCGTGGCTTCTGGCTCGTGGCGCCCGAGTCGAGGTAGACGAGGGGGTGGCCGTGCACCTCCTGGGCCAGCGCGGGGAAGTCATTGCGGATGCGCTCGGCCTCGGCGTCGTCCACGCCGGACGGGGCGTGCTGGAGGGTCATGGGGGTCTTGACCAGGGCCACGGGCTGGGCTCCTTCGGGCGGGAAAAAGCTGCTCGGCGGCAGCACTATCAATTACGGCATACGGATATGGCGCAATCCATTGTCCCACGACTGGTCACGAACCCCTGCAGACACCAAAGGAGGGCCGGCGACGGCTGGGGGGAGGAACCTTGGTCTCGGGGAGGTTCCGACGTCGCCGACCCTGTCCTTTGGGTCTGTAGACGGAGCCTCTCGGCTCCGGCTACACATCCACTGTGACACCGTGGCCGCGGGAGCACATGGGTACTTGGTACTTGTTTTTCTTACGCGGTCGCCAGGAGGACTACTTGGCCCCGCCAGCGGTGTACTCGGTTTTCTGGCGGGTGCGGCCCAGCGACGAGGCGAGCTGCTCCCGGCTGGTCACGCCGAGCTTCGCGTAGGCACGGTAGAGGTGGCCCTCGACCGTGCGGACCGAGACCGTGAGCCTGTCGGCGATCTCCCGGTCGCTCAGCCCCGCCACGGCGAACGAGGCGATCTCGCGCTCGCGCTTGGTCAGGGAACGCGGGTCGGTGGCAGCGATGGGACCGCCCTCGTCGCCGAGCAGCGTGTCGCACGCCGTCTTCCGCGCCCACACCGCCCTCGCGTCGCTTCTGCGCAGCCCCCGGTCGAGGGCCTTCGACGCCTCGGCGAAGCATTCGCGCGCGTAGCGCTCGTAGCCCGCAGCGAAGAGCTGCTCGCCGGCGGCGAGGAGGTCCTCCGCCTCCCCCTCCACGAGGGCGTCGGCCAGGGCGGCGGCCGCCAGGGCCCAGGGGCCCTCGACGCCTCCGGCGAGCCGTCCCAGCCGGCCGAGCCGATCGCGCCCTCCCGCCTCGAACCAGAGGAGCTCGGCCTGCAGCGCGACGTCCTGCCTCGTGCCCGCTTCGGCCGAGGCCACGAGCTTGGCCAGTGCGCGCCGCCTGCGGGCGTCCGGGACCAGGGAGTGCGCTGCAGCCGCGAGGAAGAGGTCGGCGAGCGGCCCCACGAAGCCCGCCCACTGCCCGTCCCGCGCCCCCGCCTCGCGCAGGAGGTCCTCGGCCTCGGCCTGCCGCCCGGCACCGGCCCCGGCGTAGGCGGCCAGGGCCTCCGCGAGCCGCAGGACGCGCTGCGGGTCGCGCTCGCGCAGGCCGTCGACGGCGACGGCGAGGAGGGGCCACGCCTCCCGGAACCGCCCGCGCCGCACGAGCGCGAGTCCGCGGGCGCACTCCGCCGCGGCCCCCGCGCAGATGAGGCCGGCATTCGATGCGGTCAGGTACCGCGTCAGCGCATCCTCTGCCGCCGCCCAGTCACCCGCGGCCTGCGCCGCGGCCACCATGTTCGCGGCGCCGAGGCCCACGACGAAGGGATCGGCCGCGCTGTCCCCCGCGAGGCGCTCGACGGCCTTCCGCGCCGTGGCCAGGGCCTGCACGGGGCGGCCCTGCGCGACGGCCACCTGGGCCTCGAGGACAGCGAGCACGACGCCGGCCTCGTCGTCGTACTCCGGCTCCTCGGCCAGCAGCGTCACGAGCCCAGTCCTGACGCTGTCGACGTCGCCGTGGAGGAAGTCCGCAGCCAGGGCAAGGAGGCCCCCGGTGCCGGGGTCCCCCCCGCCCAGGGCCTCGGCGTCCTTCCGCACCGCCGTCGGGTCGTGACCAAGGAGGGCGCGGCTCATGAGCCAGACGAGGCAGCCGCCGAGCCCCGGGCGGACCCTGCCGTCGCGCCCCACGGTCGGGGCGAGGACGGCCTGTGCCTCCGCGTACTCGCCGCGGTTGAACGCGATCTGGCCGAGGATCTCCTTGGCGCGCGCTCGCGCCTGCGGCTCCTGCACCGCCTTCGCGGCGCGCTCGGCGAGCGCGTTCTCGAAGAGCCGCACGGATAGGGAGGCCGCCCGCAGGAGCGTGGCGTCGTCGGTCTCGAAGCCGCTGTCGAGGGCCCAGGAGACGGCTCGGAGGAGCCCTTCGGCGGTCGAGGTCTGCTCGTGCACGTACGCCGCCGCAGACTGGTGCAGCTGGATCGCCCGGGTGCGGGGGATGAGCTGGACGAGGGCGTCGCCGTAGACGGGGTGCCTGAGGCGGAGGACCCCGTGGGCGCCCTCCGGCTGGCGCACGAGGCGCTTGGCGACCAGCTGCCGTACCGATTCCGGGCTGCACTCGCGCTCCACGAGCTCGAGCGGCGCCGGTTCCGCGACGACGATGAGGCTCAGGCAGTCCCGTTCCTCGGCGGAGAGCCGCGCGATCTGCGCACGGGCCAGCCCCAGCAGCCCGTCGGCGCGCCGTGGGAGCTCGCCGGCCAGGATCCAGGTCCCCCCGCGCTGGATCAGGGAGCCCTCGCGGCGCGCCTCGTCCACGAGGCTGCCGAGGACGAGCGGGTTGCCATTGGACTCCTGCCACAGCACCCGGACGACCGACGGAAGGAACCGGCCCAGGAGCGTGGACTCGAGGTAGTCCCTCGCCTCCTCGAGGCGCAGCGGGACGAGGTCGAGGCGCTCGACCCCGCCGTCCAGCCAGAGCTCGCGGAGCGGCCTCGGGAGCGCGGCGCCGCTCGGAGCGGCCACGATGGCCTTGGCCCACCGTGCCGACACTACCTCGGCCACGACCTCGCTCGAGGAGTCGTCGAGCTCGTGGGCATCGTCGATCACGAGCAGCAGGCCGCGCTCGCGGACCCGGGTGAGGTCCTCGACCTGGCGCCAGAACGCCCGGAGGACCTCGACCCGGGAACCGGCCTCCTCGGCGGGCAGGCCCCCGAGGAAGGGCGCGAGTACCCCGAACGGGACCTTGGCCAGTGCGGGACTGCCGTGGATGCGCAGGGGCTCGAGCTCGCCGTCGAACGCCCGGGCGGTCGCGTCGAGCAGGATGGACTTCCCGTAGCCGGATTCCCCCATGACGAGGACCGCGGCGGTCCCGGGGCGCCGCAGCAGCGCGGTGGTGCGCTCGACGTCGCGGACCCGCCCCACCACCCGCTCGGTCTTCACCTCCGGCTCCCGGGGCCGGGCCTCACAGGATGCCTGCCAGCTCGCTCCGGGTCGAGACCGACAGCTTGGCGAACACCTGGTACAGGTGGCCTTCGACCGTGCGCACCGAGAGCCCGAGGTCTTCGGCGATCTTCCGGTTCGAAGTCCCCTTCGCCGCGAGCACAGCGACCTCCCGCTCACGCACGGTGAGCACCGGCAGGGCCCTGCTCGGCGCAACGGGAAGGACCGGCAGGCGCCCGGCGAGGGCGTCGAGGCGGGCCTGCATGAGGCGCAGCGTGACGGTGTCGCCCTGCTCGCTGGCCTTCTCGAGGGCGACGGCGGCGCAGCGGGACTCGAGCGCGTCGAGTTCGAGGCCGGAGGCGAGGTCGGCCGCGCGGGTGAGCTCGGCGAGGTCCCCGGTGCGGGAGCCGCGGGCGAGGAACAGCCCGACCTCCGCGAGGGGTCCCTGCCGGCGCGCGCACACCGCCTCGAGCAGCCTGAGCTCCTCCGGCCCGCCTTCGACGGTGGCACCCACGAGCTTGATCCCCGCCCTGTTCCAGCGACCGCGGAGGATGTCCTCCTGCGCCGAGGCCACGAGCCGGCGTGATGCGCCCGGGTCGCCGATCCAGCGCCTCGCCATCTCCGCGCAGAACTCGGTGACGGTCTGGGCTGCGGAGCTGCTCGGGAGGGCCAGCCCATCGAGTCGGGAAAGCCACAGGCGGGCGCCGACGGCGTCGCCCAGCTGGGCGTACGCGAACGCCGTTGCGGCGTAGGCGGAGCCCAGCGAGTTCAGGACCGGCTGCTGTTCGAGGAGGGCTGTCGCGGAGAGCAGGTAGGAGAGGGCGTCCCTGCCCCGCCCCGCGTACACGTAGGCGAGGCCCATCGCGAGCTCCACCGACGCCCCGGCAGTGCGCAGGCGGGCGAGCGGCCACTGCGGCATCCCCTTGAGGAGGGCGAGGCACTGGCGCCAGTGGCCGTTGTACAGCAGGACGATGAACGCTCGCGAGCCGTACTCGTGCCGGAGTCGGGCGGCCGTGGGGTGGCGGTCGAGCTGGCTCGCGATCTCGTGCATGAGCGCGAGCGCCTCCTGCTCGCGGCCGAGCACGGTGCGTGCCTCCATGAGGATGCAGGCGGCGATGAGCCGCAGCTCGTCGTCGGGCGCGCCCCTGCCTGCGGCCATGGCTTCGAGGCGGTCGACGACGCCGGCGTAGTCCCCGGTGAACGCCGCATGCTCGAACTCTGCCAGGTCCAGGAGCGCCATGGCATGGCGCGCCTCGGCGTCGTCCGCGCCTCCCATGCCGATGCGCAGGAGCACCTCGCCCCGGGCGTCCGCGAGCAGTCCCGCGACCTCCACGCCTCGCCCCGGAACCCATCGCGTCGCCTCCGCGCGGGAGACGGCAAACTTGGCCGCGGCAGTGGGAGTGAGCTCGTCGAGCTCCTCCTCGGTCACGTCTTCGAGGTACTGCAGGGCCTGGCGCGGCAGCTGGAGGGCCAGGGAGGCGCGCGCCCTGAGCCGCTGGACGGTGGGCCAGGTCGAGGGCTCGCGTTCGACGCCGTCGAGGCACTCGAGAGCGAACCCGGGGTCGTAGAGGCGCAGCGACGCAGCGGCGGCGGCGATCGCGTGGGCGACGGGGAGCGGCGTGTGGCACTCCCTGGTCCAGGCGGCGAGGCCGAGGAGCTCGACCGTCGTGATCACCTCGAGGGGGGGCTCTCCGTCTGCGAGGAGGAGCCTGCGCAGCTCGCGCCTCCGTGGCACCGAGAGCCAGCCGCGCACGACGTCCCCGACGAGGGGGTCGGTGAGCGCGGTCGAATGGCGCCCGCCCTCGTCCACGGCGATGAGCCCGGCGTCCTCCATGCGCGCGATCACCTCGTCGCCGAACGCCGAGAGGAGCCGCTCGAGGGAGATGCGGCGCGCACACGCGAGCGCCTCGATGACGGTCTGGACGTCGGCCGGCTCCCGCTCGATCCTCGCGCGGACCAGGTCGTCGAGCTGGCGGATCGACCCGGTGTCCGCGTCGGGCGAGAGCCTCCATACGCCGTCGGCCTCGACGAGGAGTCCCTTCTGCAGGAGTTCGGAGACGGTCAGCAGTGCGACCTGCGGGTTGCCGCGGGACATCGCGTGGAGCTGGAGGCCCACCGTGCGCGGCACCAGCCCGCCGAGCAGCTCGGAGAGCGCAGAGAGGGTCTGCTCCGGCGCGAGCGGAGCGAGCGGAACCTCCCGGAGCCGCTCCTCGGCGATCATCCAGTGGAAGTCGACGGGGAGGTCGCTGGCCCGGTCGGCGACGATGATGAGCTTCGATGTGCCCGTCACCATGACGTTGACGAGCGTCGCCGTGCTCAGCTCGTCGAGGTTGTTCGCCGTCTCGAGCGCGACCACCGACATGCGGCCGCCCGCATCCGCCGCGAGCAGCTTGAGGATGCCGCGCATGATCGACCCGGGGTCGCCCTGGTCGACTTCGGGGAGGCGGGCGAGCAGGAGGGCGAGCGCACCGTAGGGCGTCTCCCGACCCACGATCGTGCTGCGCAGGCGGACAGTGTGCGCGGTGGCATCGAGTTCCGAGACGAGGACGGAGGCGACGGCAGACTTGCCGAGGCTCGCGTCGCCGGTGAGCACGACGCCGTAGGACCTCGCGTCCCGGAGCACTGCGATTGCCTCCGCGATCTCCTTGCCGCGGACTGTCCGCGCCCAGCGGAGCCTGTCGGCCGACCTCTCCCTGGCCTCGCGGACGAGGTGCCCTGGCCCGGGCACGTCGAGCTTGATCCCCATAGAACCTCCGCCCCAGCGCGTCGGCACGTCCCCCATAGAACGTCGCAGGGGAAACGATACAGCTACGCTCCGCGGGGCCGCAGGGTCTAACGTCACATATTGGCGGCCCCGGTCACGCCTTGGCCGGATGGAATCGCTGCTGGGCGTCGAGCAGGCCGTCGCGGACGAGCGCTTCGACGGCGTCGGCGGCCTCGTCGAGGAGGAACGGGAGCTCCTTCCTCTCCGCTGTGCCGAAGTCGCGCAGCACGAAGTCGGCCGCGTCCATCCGGCCCGGAGGCCGGCCCACCCCCACGCGCACCCGCAGGTAGTCCTTCGTGGCGAGCGCCTTGGAGATGTCCCTCAGGCCGTTGTGGCCTCCTTCCCCACCGCCCAGCTTGAGCTTGATGGAGTTGAAGGGGATGTCGATCTCGTCGTGCACGGCGATGACATGGTCGGGGTCGATCCCGTAGTACTTGGCGAGCGACGACGTCGGGCCGCCCGAGACGTTCATGTACGTCAGTGGCTTGGCCAGCACCACGCGCGGGCCGCCGATGCCCAGCCGCCCCTCGAGCACGACGGCGCGCGCGCCCTTGTGGGAGGTGAACTTCCCGCCGATCCGGCCCGCGAGCTCGTCGAGGACCATCTGCCCCACGTTGTGCCGGTTGCCGCTGTACTCGGGGCCCGGGTTGCCGAGGCCCACGATGAGCCAGGTGTCGGTCATGGATGCGCTCCTGGGAAGGGGACCTGGACAGGTCCGGTAGGACGTGGACCAGAGAGTGGACAAGGGAAAGGCGGCCCGCCCCGGGTGGGACGGGCCGCCTGGAGTCCCGGGTGCGAGACTACTCGGCCGCGGCCTCTTCGGCCGGAGCCTCGGCGGCCTCGGCGCCCTCGGCGCCCTCGGCGGGAGCTTCCTCCTCCTCGGCGGCGACAGCCTCGGAGACGTTCACCACGAGGGTCTCGGGGTCGGCCAGGAGCGTGACGTTCGCGGGGAGCGCGATGTCCGAGGCGTGGATGTGCTGGCCGGCCTCGCGGCCCTCGACGCTGACCTCGAGGGCGGTGGGCAGGTGGGTCGCCTCGGCCTCGACCGAGACGGTCACGGCCTCCTGGGTGGCGACGAGCCCGGGGGCGACCTCGCCGGCCACGTGCACGGGGACGTCGACGGCGACCTTCTCGCCACGGCGGACCGTGAGGAGGTCCATGTGCTCGATCGTCTGGCGGATGGCGTTGCGCTGGATGTCCTTGACGATCGCGAGGTGCTCCTCGCCCTCGATGTCGAGCGTGAGGAGGGCATTCGGGACGCGGACGGCGATCATGGTCTCGTGGCCCGGGAGGGCGACGTGGATCGGCTCGGCGCCGTGGCCGTAGATGACGGCGGGGATCTTGTGGGCGGCGCGGATGCGGCGGGCGTAGCCCTTGCCGAATTCGGTGCGCTTCTCGGCTGCGAGCTTCTCGCTCATGGTGGCTCCTTAGAGGTTCGGGGCGAGGCCGACAGGACGAGTCTTCACGGCCTCCAGCACGCCGCCGAAGGAGATCTGACCCAGTCGATCACGGAGCAGTGCCTGCACTGCTGCAGGAAGGACACTCCCTCGCCAAGGTTCGCCGTCCATCCTACCAGCCCGCCGAGGGTGGAACGCGCGCGGCGGGCGCACGACGCCGGGTGGGCACCCGCCGTCGTGCGCCCGCCGCTGCGGGGCGTGCCTGGTCAGCTGCGGCCGTCGAAGAGGCTCGTGACGGAGCCGTCGTCGAAGACCTCGTGGATCGCGCGGGCGATGAGCGGCGCGATCGAGAGCACGGTGAGCTGCTCGAAGCGCTTCTCCGGCGGGATCGGGAGGGTGTTCGTGACGACGACCTCGCGCGCGCCCGACTCGGCGAGCCGCTGCGCCGCGGGATCGGAGAACACGGCATGGGTCGCGGCGATGATCACCGAGCGGGCCCCGGCGTTCTTCAGGACCGTCACGGCGCCCGAGATGGTGCCGCCGGTGTCGATCATGTCGTCGATGAGCACGCAGTCGCGGCCCTCGATCTGGCCGACCACGGTCTTGGACACCGCCGAGTTGGGGACGTTGACGTCGCGCGACTTGTGGACGAAGGCGAGCGGGGCGCCGCCGAGGCGCTCGGCCCACTGCTCGGCGACGCGCACTCGGCCGGTGTCCGGGGAGACGACCGTGACCTTGTTCAGGTCCACGCGGGTGCGCACGTAGTCGGCCAGCAGCGGGATCGCCATGAGGTGGTCGACGGGGCCGTCGAAGAAGCCCTGGATCTGCGCCGTGTGCAGGTCCACGCTCATGAGCCGGTCCGCGCCGGCCGTCTTGTACAGGTCCGACATGAGGCGGGCCGAGATGGGCTCGCGGCCGCGGTGCTTCTTGTCTTGCCGGGCATAGGGGTAGAACGGCGAGACGACCGTGATCCGCTTGGCGCTCGCGCGCTTGAGCGAATCGATCATGATCAGCTGCTCCATGATCCAGTTGTTGATCGGCGCCGGGTGGGCCTGGATCACGAAGGCGTCCGTGCCGCGCACGCTCTCCTCGAACCGGACGTACGTCTCGCCGTTGGCGAAGTCATACGCCGACGTCGGCAGCAGCTCGGTGCCGAGCTCCTTGGCGATCTCCTGCGCGAGCTCCGGGTGGGCTCGCCCGGAGGCGAGGACCAGGCGCTTCTCGCCGTGTGCCGTGATGTCGGTCATCTACTTGCCTTCTTCTTTCGTCGGGGATGCGGCGGACTGGGAAGTCTCAGCGGCCTCGCGGGCCTGCGCGGCAGCGGTGCGGGCCTGGGCAGCCGCCGCGGCGGACGGCGAGCCCGCGCGGTTCGCCTCGGTCCACCCCTCCGCGTTGCGCTGCGGCGCGACGGACAGGGCCAGAGCTCCGGCGGGCACGTCCTTGCGCACGATGGCGCCCGCGCCCGTGTAGGCGCCGTCGCCCACGGTCACGGGGGCCACGAAGACGGTGTTCGACGCGGTGCGGACGTGCGCCCCGATCACGGTGCGGTGCTTGTTGACCCCGTCGTAGTTGGCCGTGATGTTGCCGCAGCCGATGTTGGTCCCCTCGCCCACCTCGGCGTCGCCGACGTAGCCGAGGTGCGAGAGCTTCGCGCCGCGCCCGATCACGGCGTTCTTCGTCTCGTAGAACGCGCCGATCTTGCCCTCCGCGCCCAGCCTGGTGCCGGGGCGGAGGTAGGTGAACGGGCCCACCGTCGCACCGGCGCCGATCTCGGCCCTCGTGCCGTCGGTCCGCTTCACGGTGGCGCCCTCCCCCACCAGCACGTCGGTGAGCGTGGTGTCCGGGCCGATCACCGCGTCGCGCTCGACCACCGTGGCGCCGTGGAGCTGGGTGTTGGGCTTGACGGTGACGTCCTCGGCCAGGCGGACGGTCGCGTCGATCCACGTCGTCGCGGGATCGACCACCGTGACGCCGGCGCGCATCCACGCCTCGACGGTGCGGCGGTTGTGCTCGGCGGCGAGCGCCTGGAGCTGGATGCGGTCGTTGGCGCCCTCGACCTGCCAGCGGTCCGTCGTGGCCAGCGCCGCGACCCGGCCGCCGGCTTCGCGAGCGATCGCGAGCACGTCGGTGAGGTACTTCTCGCCCTGGGCGTTCTCGGTGGTGACCTGCTTGAGCGCGTCGCGGAGGACTGCCGCGTCGAAGGCATAGATCCCGGAGTTCACCTCGCGGATCGCGCGCTCGTCCTCGGTGGCGTCCTTGTGCTCGCGGATGCCGGTCACCGTGCCGTCGCCGCCCCGCAGGATCCTGCCGTAGCCGGTCGCGTCGTCGAGGACGGCCGTGAGGACCGTGACGGCGTTGCCGCCGGCCTCGTGCTCGCGGACGAGCTCGGCGAGGAGCTCGGTGGTGAGCAGGGGCACGTCGCCGTAGGTGACCACGACCGTGCCGGCGAGGGAGCCGCCCTCGGCGGCCACGGCGGCGTCGAGCGCCTCGATCGCGGCCTCGACCGCCCGGCCCGTGCCCGGCACCTCGTCCTGGTCCACGATGACCGCGTCCGGGTCCACGGCGGCGATGTGCTCGGCGACGCGGTCCCTCTCGTGCCGCACGACGGCGGCGAGGCGCTCGGGAGCGAGGCCCCGGGCTGCGGCGAGCGCGTGGGCGACCATGGACTTCCCGCCGAGCTCGTGGAGGATCTTGGGCGTGCGCGACTTCATGCGCGTCCCGGCCCCGGCCGCGAGCACGACGACGGCTGCGACCCGGGCTGCCGACGCCTGGCCGGGTTCCGATCGCTCGGGGGTCTGTGCGGACTCCGCACCGGGTGCGTTGACGCTGTTGCCGGGCATGTCCGCATTCACTGTCGCTGGCTCTCCTGATCGATCGGCTGAGGCGCGTGTGGCTCCGCCATTCTATCCGCGCCGTCCGCGGGGGCGGGGCGGCCACGTTCCGCCCCTAGGATTCGAACCTAGACTGCACGGCTCCAAAGGCCGGCGTGCTGCCATTACACCAGGGCGGAGTGCTGTGCAGCAGCCCGGCCCCGGAACGACGGGGACGGCCCGCGGCGCGCGGCACAGAGACCAATTCTGCCACGGATGGCCCGGTGCCCCGCCCGGCCTACTGGCCTCCCCCGCTGCGCCGCTGGACGCGGCGTTTCCGGCGGGACCTGCGGACGCGCCACACGATCACCACGACGAGCGCGACGGCGACCACGATGGCGGCGACGTCCCGCCCGACGGTCTTCGCCACCGCCTCGTACGAGGCGCCGGCGAGGTACCCCAGCAGGGTGAAGCCGGTCCCCCACACGAGGCCGCCGAGGGCGTTGTAGGCGAGGAATGTCCGGTAGCGCATGTGGGAGGCGCCGGCGAGCGCGGGGGTCACGGCCCGGAAGAAGGCGACGAAGCGTCCGAGGAACACCGCCCATCCCCCGCGCCTCGCCAGGAACTCCTGGGCGTCCCCGAGGCGTTCGCGGTGGCGGCGCAGGGCGCGGGATCCCAGGAGCTTCGGGCCCAGGTGCTTGCCGACCTCGTATCCGGCGGTGTCCCCGGCGACCGCCGCGACCACGACGAGGGGGACCATCACCCAGATGTCGGCCTTGCCCTGGTTCGCGATGACGCCCCCGACCACGGCGGCCGTCTCCCCGGGGACCACGAAGCCGACGAAGGCCGCGTCCTCGGCGAAGACGAGGGCGAACACGAGCAGGTAGGCCGCGAGCGGCGGGATGGAGAGGACCGCGGCAACGATGTCACCCACCGGTCGATCCTAGGGCGCGCCCGCCCGGCGTGCCAGCCGCGGGAGCAGATGCGTGGCGGCTCAGGGCTCGTGGCGGACGACCGTGGCGGCGTCCGTACGGTGGACCATGTGGCGTCCCTGGCCGCCGTCCTCGATGACCCACAGGACCGATCCGTCCGGAGCCACGGCGTCGACCGTTCCGGACACCGCGAGACGCCCGCGTGCCGTGACGGTGACCGGGTCACCCGGCAGCACCAGTGCGAAGTCGTCGCCGCGCGCGCCCATGGCCATCCCCCTTGCCGCTGCCGTTCGGCAGCCGGTCCCGAGCCTACGCAGCGGGCGTGCCGGGAGGATGACGCCGAGGTGAACATCCGGGGGCGGTCGTCCGGAGGGACAACGGGCTACTCGACCACCGGCTACTCGAGGACCTCGGAGGCCTCGAGCCATGCGAGCTCGAGCTCCTCCTTCTGCCCGAGCAGCCCCTGGAGCTCGGCGTTGAGCTCCCCGAGGCGACCGTAGTCGTCTGCGGACTCGGCCATCTGGGCGTGGAGCTTCTCCTCCTGGGCCGCGATCTTGCCCAGCTGGCGCTCGATCCGCGCCAGCTCCTTCCGCGCGTCGCGCTTCTCGGCCTCGCTGTGGGCCGACGCCGCTGACGCGCCCCCGCCCGAGGCGGTGCCCGCCGTCGTGCTCGCCTCGCCGGACGCGGCTCCGGCAGAGGAGGCGGCGTCCGACGCGGCGAGCGCCTCCTCGCGCAGCCGGAGGTACTGCTCGACGCCGCCGGGCAGGTCGCGGACCTTCCCGTCCCCGAGCAGCGCGAGCTGGTGGTCGGTGACCCGCTCGAGGAGGTAGCGGTCGTGGCTCACGACGACGAGCGTGCCGGGCCAGCCGTCGAGCACGTCCTCGACCGCGGCGAGGGTGTCCGTGTCGAGGTCGTTGGTCGGCTCGTCGAGCATGAGGACGTTGGGCTCGCCGACGAGGAGGCGCAGGAGCTGGAGCCGGCGCCGCTCGCCGCCCGAAAGCTCGGACACGCGTGTCCACTGCTTCTGGTTCGTGAAGCCGAGCTGCTCGACGAGCTGCCCCGCCGTGAGCTCCTTGCCGCCCACGGCGAACGTCTGCTTCTCGCGCTGGATGACCTCCACGACGCGCAGGTCCGACACCTCGTCGAGCTCGCGGACCTCCTGGCTGAGCACGGCGGGCACCACGGTCTTGCCTCGCCGGACCCGGCCAGAGGTCGGCTCGATCTCGCCGGCGAGCAGGCGGAGCAGGGTGGACTTGCCCGCGCCGTTGACCCCCACGACGCCGACCCTCTCCCCGGGCGCGAGCCGAAGCGTGATCCGGTCGAAGAGCGCCGCCGCCCCGGCGGACGGGTCGTCGTAGGCGAGGCTGACGTCCTCGAGGTCGATGACGTCCTTCCCCAGGCGGGCCGTGGCCATCTTCGACAGCGCCACCGCGTCGCGCGGCTCGGGGACGTCGGCGATGAGCGCGTTCGCGGCTTCGATCCGGAACTTGGGCTTGGACGTCCGCGCGGGCGCGCCCCGGCGGAGCCAGGCGAGCTCCTTCTTCATGAGGTTCTGCCGCTTGCCCTCGACCACGGCCTCCATGCGGTCGCGCTCGGCGCGTGCAAGCACGTAGGCGGCGTAGCCGCCGTCGAACGGGTCGACGATCCCGTCGTGGACCTCCCACGTGTCGGTGCAGACCTCGTCGAGGAACCAGCGGTCGTGTGTGACCACGAGGAAGGCGCCCTCCGTGGGCCGCCAGCGGGTCTTGAGGTGCCGCGCGAGCCACGCGACGCCCTCGACGTCGAGGTGGTTGGTGGGCTCGTCGAGCATGATGACGTCGTGCGGCTCGATGAGGAGCTTCGCGAGGGCGACGCGCCGCTTCTGGCCGCCGGAGAGCGAGCGCACCTGGGCGTGCCAGTCGACGTCGGCCACGAGGCCGCCCATGATGTCGCGGATCTTCGGGTTGGCGGCCCACTCGTGGTCTGCGCGGTCCCCCACGATCGCCGCGCCGACCGTCAGGTCGCCGTCGAGGACGTCGCTCTGGTCGAGGTAGCCGACGTTGACGTCGCGGCGCTTGGTGACCCGGCCGGCGTCGGGCGTCGCCTTCTGGGCGAGCAGGCGCATGAGCGTGGACTTCCCGTCGCCGTTGCGGCCCACGACCCCGATGCGGTCGCCCTCCTCGAGGCCGACCGTCACCCCGTCGAGCACCGTCCGGGTGCCGAAGGAGATGCTCAGGTTCTCGCCGCCGAGAAGGTGTGCCACGGGATGGGGTCCTCACTGTGCTGGGGAAAGCGACGACAGAAGCCTAGCCGTCACAGCACGGTGTCGCTCACAATCCTGGCGCCGGCGACCGGCCCGTGCACGGCGAGCGCCTCGACTCCCTGGCGCGCGAACGAGTCGACGAGGTCCCGGGCAGCGGCGGCGTCCACGGCGAGCAGCGCGACCGTCGGGCCCGAGCCGGAGACGATCGAGGCCAGCGCGCCGTGGGAGTCGGCCCAGCCGAGGGTGTCGCGCAGCTGCGGCGCGAGCGCGACGGCGGCCCGCTGCAGGTCGTTCACGAGCAGGTGGCGCAGCCCGCCGGCGTCGCCGCTGCGCAGCGCGGTGAGGATCCCGGGCTCGACGTCGGTGGGCTCGGGAGCGTCGAACCCCTCGGCCGCGCGCAGCCGGTCGAGCTCGGCGAAGACCCGAGGGGTGCTGAGGCCGTACTCGGCCGGGACGAGGACCCAGTCGAGCCGTGTCGTGGCGAGAGCCGGCGAGAGCTGGTCGCCCACCCCGAGCCCGACGGCGGCGCCGCCCAGGAGCGCGAAGGGGACATCGGCGCCGAGCTCGGCCGCGAGGTGGGCGAGCTCCTCCTTCGACAGGCCGGAGCCCCACAGGGCGTCGCAGGCGAGGAGGGTGGCAGCGGCGTCCGCCGACCCCCCGCCCATGCCGCCGGCGACCGGGACCCGCTTGGTGATCTCGAGGTGGACTCCCGTGGGCCGTTCGGTGACCTCGGCCATGAGGCGGGCCGCCCTGACCGCGAGGTTGCGTTCGTCGAGGGGGATGTCGAGCTCGTCGAGGTCGAGCGTGCTGTCCGGGCTGAGGCTGACGGTGACCCCCGGCTCCGGCGTGCTCGTGGCCGTGACCTCCTCGAACAGGGACACGGCGAGGTACACGCTGGCCACGGAGTGGTAGCCGTCGGGGCGGGCCGGGCCGACCCGCAGGGAGACGTTGACCTTTCCGGGGGCCTTGACCTTCACGGAGCGGGGACGGGGGGTGCTCATGGTCCCCACGCTAGCCGAGGGCCTCCGAGGCGGCGGACGCGGAGCCTGCGGCGCGCTTCTCCTCGGCGATGCGCGCGAACTCCGCCACACCGAGGACTTCGCCGCGCGCGCTCGGGTCGACGCCGGCGGCGCGGAGGATGGCCTCGGCCGCGGCACCGGACCCGGCCCAGCCGGAGAGGGCCGCACGGAGCGTCTTGCGCCGCTGGGCGAACGCGGCGTCGATCACGGCGAAGACCTCCTCGCGGGGCGCCGTCGTGGGCGGCGGCGCGGTGCGCGTGAAGGCGACCAGGCCCGAGTGGATCTTGGGGGCGGGCCAGAAGACATTCATGCCGATGACGCCGGCCTTCCGCATGGTCCCGTACCACGCGGCCTTGACGCTCGGAACGCCGTAGGTCTTCGATCCGGGTCCGGCCGCGAGCCGGTCGGCGACCTCCTCCTGGACCATGACCAGGCCGTGCCGCAGGCTCGGGAAGTGCTCGAGCAGGTGGAGCACCACGGGGACGGCGACGTTGTACGGCAGGTTCGCCACGAGGGCGCCCGGGCCCTCGGGCGTCCCCGGCAGGTCCGTCACCTTGAGCGCGTCCGAGAGCACGAGGTCGAAGCGCCCGACGGCGTCCGGGCGCCACCGTGCGATGGTCTCCGGCAGGCGCTGGGCGAGGACCGGGTCGATCTCGATCGCGACGACCCGCGCCGCGGCGTCGAGAAGGCCGAGGGTGAGGGACCCCAGCCCGGGGCCGACCTCGAGCACCGTCTCCGCGGGATGGATGCCGGCGGCTGCGACGATCCGGCGGATGGTGTTGCCGTCAATCACGAAGTTCTGGCCGAGGGTCTTGGTCGGCCGGATTCCGAGTTCGCCCGCGAGGGCGCGGATGTCCGCGGCGCCGAGGAGCGGCTGCGGCCCGGGAGAGGGCTGGGATCCGGGCGAGGGCTGGGATCCGGGGGCTTCAGTCACCCGAGAATCCTACGGGACGCCCGGTCCGCGGCAGGGCGGGCGTCAGCCGCCCACCGCGGTGCGGCAGCCCCAGGGCGCGAGCCCGGCCTTGGCGTAGTACGTGTTCGCGACCGCGATCTGCTGCTCCTTGGTGGCAAGGGAGGCGTTGGGGGCGTACTGCCCGCCGCCGTTGGCGATCCAGGACGGGATGTCGAACTGGAGGCCGCCGTAGTAGCCGTTGCCGGTGTTCGCGGACCAGTTGCCGCTCGACTCGCACTTCGCGATGGCCTCCCACATGGCGAGGTTCGCCACCGGAGGCGCCGCCATGGACGTCGGCGCGCTCTGCGCTGCGGGCTGCGTCTTGGGCTTGGTGCCGACGAGCACCTTCTCGGCAACAGGCTGCCGGGTCACGGTCTCCGAGACGAGGGAGCGGGCGGCCTCGCGGCCGTCGACGAGGAGCAGGCTGTACTTCTTCTCCACGGTGCCCGCGACGCCGGCCTGCACGACCTTGGTCTCCCCCTGGGTGAGGTCGGCGCTCTCGGTCTTCTCGGTCGTGAACGGGAGGGCCTCGCTCACGGTTGCCCCCTGGCTGGCGTCGAGGCGGGTGACCTTGACGGACATGCCGGCCACGATCGGCGCGTAGGTCGGGGCCGAGAGCCTGTCCGTCGGGCCCACGGTGACCCCGAGCTCGGCGAGGAGGTCGCCGACGGTCGCGGCCGTCGTCGTGCGCGTCACGGGCTGGCCGTCGACGACGACGGCGACGTCCTTCGGCGTCGTGATCTCGACGACGGTGCCCTCGGGCGCGAGGCGCGTGTCCCCTCCGAGGGATACGACTGCGGTGGAGGCCACGCCGAGTTCGGTGACGAGGTTCTGGACGTCGGGCGCGGTGGTGCTCACGGTCTTCTCCGCGCCGTCGAGCTGCACAGTCACCTGCTTCGCGCGGCTGACGGTGATGACAGCGCCGTTCGCGACGGAAGCGTCGAGCGAGGGCGAGACCTGGTCGGCCCCGCGGACCTCCACGTCGGCACCGTTGACGACCTGCCCGACGGTCCCGGCGAAGGTCGTCACGGTGCTCGCCTGGCCGTCGACGTTCAGCGTCACGGTCTTGCTGTTGGCGACGAAGGCGGTGGTCCCGAGGGCCAGCGCCGCCACGACGGCGGCCTGGCCCGCGATGCGGACCGGGGAGCGTCGGGTGCCGGGAGGGGTGGTCGTCGAGGCGCTGCGCGCGGAGTATCTGCTCAAGGGGTCACCGATCGTGGTTCCACCCGGGCACGGCAGACGTCGGACTGGAACGGCAGGGGGGCGCCGAGCGTCCGGCGGCCTTCCCCGACCCCGGCTGTCGGACACCACTGTAATCGAAACGTTATCAGAGGCCAATTTCCGTAACGCTGCGGCTACGAATGAGAGACCTCTGTCACTCCCATCCGCCGTACGCCGCCTCGGTGTTCGCCGAGAGGGCGGCACACAGGGCTGCCAGGTCCGCGTCGAGGACCTCCGCCATCGAACGGACGGTGTAGGGGACCATATAGCTCGCGTTGGGGCGGCCGCGATAGGGATGCGGGGTCAGGAACGGGGAGTCGGTCTCGACGAGGACCCGGGACGGCTCGGCGATGGCCAGGGCGCGGCGCAGGTTCTCCGCGTTCTTGAACGTGAACGTCCCGGCGAACGACATGTACCAGCCGTGCTCGTTGCAGGTCCGGGCGAGGTCCTCGTCGCCCGAGAAGCAGTGGAAGACCACCGTCTCGGGAGCGCCCTCCTCGGCGAGGATGCGCACGACGTCGTCGTGGGCGTCCCGGTCGTGGATCTGCAGGGTCTTGCCGAGCCGCTTCGCCAGGTCGATGTGCCACCGGAAGGAATCGTGCTGGACTGCGAGCGCGTCCCCCTTGGAGCGGAAGTAGTCGAGCCCGGTCTCGCCGATCGCCCTCACCCGGGGGTGGGCTGCGAGGCGCTCGATCTCCTCGTACGCGGCCTCGAGCTCGCCCCGGGCCGCGTACCGCGGCGCGTCGTTGGGGTGGAGGGCGACGGCGCCGAGCAGCCGCGGCTCGTGCTCGAGGGCCTCGACGGTGAAGCGGGACGAGGGCAGGTCGCATCCGACCTGGACGGCGCGGTCGACGCCGACGGCGGCAGCGGCGTCGAGCGCGTCCCTCACCCCCACCTCGACCAGCCCGTCGCGGAAGTTGAGGTGGGTGTGGTTGTCCACCACCGGAACCGGGAGCGGCTCGGGAGCAGGCGGGTACTCGAGGCGCCGCTTCCGGCCGGACTCGTCGTGCGCGGCGCGCCGCTCCCGCGCGTCCCGCCGAGCGTCCGCTCCCCCGACGGCCTGCTCGTCTGCGTCGTCCTCGGTCCAGCGGTAGGCGGCGGGCGGGTGGGATGCACACATGGCACCAACTGTAGTGGCGGGCATGCTGGCGGGCTGAGCTGGCGGGCGGTGGCGGCCCTCCCAGGGACCCCGGTGCCGTAAGGCGTCCGGGCGGGTAACGTGGTCCTAGAGTGTGGCGAACGGCACACGGGCCCGGCGGTCGCCGGCCCGCCCGGAAGGGGGATGCATGGACGGCCATCACGTCGGACAGAACCTCGGAGAGGGCCTCGAACGTGCCGCCGGCCTGGATGCGGCCGGCCAGCAGGCCGGCAGCCAGAACGGAAGCCGGGGTGCAGCCCCACTCGACGGCGCGGCAGCGGTCCCGATGGGAGCCGAGGCGTTCAAGGCGACGTGCGAGAGGATCCTGGCCTCCATCGGCCAGGTCATCGACGGGCAGTCCGACGCCGCGCGGCTCGCCCTCACCGTCCTGCTCGCCCAAGGGCACCTGCTCGTCGAGGACGTCCCCGGAGTCGGCAAGACCATGCTCGCCAAGACCCTCGCCCGCACCATCGACTGCTCGGTCAGCCGCATCCAGTTCACCCCGGACCTCCTCCCGAGCGACGTCACGGGAGTGTCGATCTACAACCAGGCCACCCGGCAATTCGAGTTCCGCCCGGGAGCGGTGTTCGCGAACATCGTGATCGGGGACGAGATCAACCGGGCCTCGGCGAAGACCCAGTCGGCGCTCCTCGAGTGCATGGAGGAGCACCAGGTCACCGTCGACGGCACCTCCTACGCCCTCGGGTCCCCGTTCATGGTCGTCGCGACCCAGAACCCGATCGAGATGGAGGGCACCTACCCACTGCCGGAGGCCCAGCGCGACCGCTTCATGGCCCGCATCTCGATGGGCTACCCGGACGCGGCAGCCGAGGCCGAGATGCTGGAGACCCACCAGTCGGACTCGCCCCTGCTCAAGGTCCACCCCGTGGTCGACGCGGCCGAGGTGCGCTCGATGACCGCAACCGTCAAGGCGGTCTACGTCTCCGGCCCCGTGAAGGAGTACACGGTCGCCCTGGGCCGGGCGACCCGGGAGAGCCCGCAGCTGAGGCTGGGCGCGAGCCCCCGCGCGGTCCTCCAGCTCCTGCGCGCAGCGAAGGCGCGGGCCGCCCTCTCGGGCCGCGACTTCGTGCTCCCGGACGACGTCGCCGCGATGGCTCCCGCGGTCCTCGCCCATCGGCTCGTGCTCGACCGGAGGGCAGCCGGCAGCGGGTTCAGCGCAGCAGCGGTCCTCGGCTCGATCATCGAGTCGGTCCCCATCCCGGCCACCGGCCAGCAGCGCCGCCGGGCCTGAGGCGGGCACGCAGTGGGCCGGTCGGAGAGTCGGCGCGCGTCGCAGCGGGCCGGCGGCGCCCACCACTACCAGGGCGTCGTGCGCACGGACTGGAGGGGCGCCCTCACGCTTCGCGGCTGGGGCTTCGTGGGCGCCGCCATCGCCGTGCTCCTGGGCGCCGAGCTCCTGGGCCGGCGCGACCTCCTCCACCTCGCCGTCTTCCTCGGCCTCATACCGGCCGCGGCCCTGGCCTCGAACCTGCTGTTCCGGCCCTCCCTCGATGTGCGCCGCACGCCGTCGCCCGACGTCGTCGAGGCCGGGCACACCACCGAGGTCGCACTCAGCCTCGCCCACAGCGGCCTGCTCTCGGGACGCATGTCGATGACCGAGCAGCTCCCGCCCAGCCTCGGCGCAGGGCCGGGCTTCCTGTACCCGGGAAGGTCGGTCGGAAGGGACGGGAGGAGCCATTACCGCTACGAGCTCGCAAGTCCCCGGCGCGGCCTGTACCTCCTGGGTCCCGTGGAGGCGAAGCACACGGATCCCTTCGGGCTCGCGGAACGCCACAGCCGCATCGGCGCCCCCACCCGTCTGACGGTCACCCCAGCCGTGCTGCCCCTCGCCGCAGGCGTCCTCGCGGGGCGGCGCGGGACCGAGGGGACGGTCGCGGCACGGATCCAGTCCATGCCCAGCGATGATGACGTGATGACCCGCGAGTACCGTCCCGGGGACCCCATGCGCCGCGTGCACTGGGCAGCAACCGCACGCCAGGGGGAGCTCATGGTGCGGCAGGAGGAGTCCGCGACGTCGCCCGAGGCGACCCTGATCCTGGACCTGCGGCGCTCCGCGTTCCCCTTTCCCGGGCATGCGGCCTCAGACGCCCCGGATTCCCCCGCCTTCGAATGGGCCGTGACCACCGCGATGTCGGTGTGCGCCCATCTGGTCTCGCTCGACTACTCGATCAGGCTCCTCGCACCCGACGGCACCCTCGCGCTCGCCCGCTCCGCGTCGGCGCCGGAGCCGGACAGCCCTGAGTACGCAGGAGCCGCCGGACTGGCCGCCATCGGGGAGTCCCTCGCCGCGATCACCCCCAGGGAGGCTGCCGCGTCCGCAGGGGACGGGTTCTCCGACCTCCTGCTCGACCGGCTCGAAGGCCACCGCGGGCGAGGCCCGATCGTCGCGATCCTCGGCAGGACCTCCCGGGACACCGCGCGTGAGCTCGCCCCCGCGGCCCTCCTCGCCGAGCGCGCGCTCGCCGTCGTGGTCGTCCCCGCTGCAGGCGGCGGCCGCGAGGCGGTCGAGGCACTCCGCCTAAGCGGCTGGATGGCTGCCGAGTGCACACCGCGCACCCCGGTGGCCTCCGCCTGGGCCGCGCTCGTCGACGACAGTCCGGAACCGGGCGGACGGCGATGAGGGCCCGCCGCTTCGCGCACCTCGGCGTGGAGGCCTTCCTGGCCCTCTCCGTCGCGGGCGGCGCCGCCTCCTACGGCGGCGTGCTGCGGGGATTCGGCTGGCTCTACCCAGTCATCGTCGTCACCTGCGCAGCCCTCGCCGGGACCGCCTTGGCCCGCGCGGCCCTCGCCGGGCGTCGGGGCGCCCCGTGGCACCCGGTGGTGGTCGCCGTCGCGGGCCTCGCGGCCTGGGTAGCGGCGATGTGCGCCATGTTCTTCCGCGCCACGAGCTTCGCCGGGTTCATTCCCGGCCCGCGGACCATCGCCTCCGCGCACGAGGCCCTCGACCAGGCGTGGCACACCGTGGTCTTCGACGCCGTGCCCGCGGCACCCAACGTCGGAATCGTCGCGCTCCTGGCAGGAGCCCTCGGGCTCATCGCGCTCGTCGCGGAGACGATCGCCATCTCGTGCCGCCTGCCTGCGCTCGCCGGGATCGCCCTCCTCGCGGTCCTCGTGGTGCCCGCGACGCTCAAGCCGAACAGCGTGGGGGCCGTCGGGTTCGCCGCCGCCGCAGCGGGATACCTCGGCATCCTCGCCACGGCGCAGGCAGATGGGGGAAGGCCGGACGGCGGAGGGCCCGAGGGCCGGCGGTCCCGCCAAGAGCCGACGCGCGGAGCGAGAGCGCCCGAGCGGTCACCCGGGGAGCTCGCGGCGGCCGCGCTCTCTCCGGGCCGGCTCATCATCCTCATCGCGGCGATCGTCGCCGGGGCGCTCGCGCTGCCGCAGGTGGTACCCGGGTTCGACCGCGGGCTCTTCCCCGAAGGTGCCCGGCTGCGCAGCTTCGGACAGAATGTCGGCCTCAACCCTCTGATCAGCCTCGGGAGCGACCTGCGCAGCGCCGAAGGCGTGGGCATCCTCCGCTACGCGACGAACTCCACCATCCCGCTCTACCTCCGGACCGTGACCGTGTCCACGTTCGACGGCGGCTCGTGGGCACCGGACAACCGGGACGACCAGCTGCAGTACCCGCTCACAGGGATCACGCCGCGCACTCCCATCACGGCGGCGCCCAGCGTCACCACGACCACCGTCATCACCACCGGCGGCTTCACGAGCCCGTACCTCCCGGCCCCCTACGCCCCGACCACCGTGGACGGCCAGCGCGGCCGGTTCGGCTGGGACCCTGCGGACCTGAGCATCAAGGGCGACCCGGGCGCGAGCCGCGACCAGTTCTACACGGTGCGCTCCACGAGGCCCGACATCACGCGCGATGCCCTGGCGACGGCGAACGGTACCCCCCGGGGCCTCAGCTCCGAGGTGCGGGACGTGCCGCGGGGCGTCCCGGCCTCGGTGCGCTCCGCCGCCGAGGACGTGACCCGCGGCAAGGCCACCGCCTTCGAGCGGGCTGTCGCGATCCAGGCGTGGCTGCGCACGTTCCAGTACTCAGAGCGGGCCCCCGTCGAGGACGGCTACGACGGCACCGGCATGGACGTGCTCGAGACCTTCCTGCAGAAGCGCTCCGGCTACTGCATCCACTTCGCCGCGGCGATGGCGGTCATGGCCCGCATCGTCGGCATCCCGAGCCGGATCGCCGTCGGCTTCGCCCCGGGCCGGCCCACCGGGCAGACGGTCGCGATCCCGTCGGCGCAGGCCCTGACTGAGTACCAGGTCGACGGCCGGGACGCCCACGCGTGGCCCGAGCTGTATTTCGAAGGGCTCGGATGGGTACCGTTCGAGCCCACGCCGTCACGCGGCGTCACCCCGGCCTACTCCCTCACCGACTCCGCTGCCCAGTCCGGCAGCACCAACCTGGACCAGCTCAACGAGGGGCTCTTCCCCTCGGGCGTTCCGGGCGCGCCTCCCGCCGAGTCCCAGGCCTCGGCCCCGGCGGCGTCGGGTGCCTCCACCGAGGCCTCCCCCTGGGTTGCCGCCGCGCTCGTGGCCCTGGGCGTGCTCGCGGCCGCACTCGTCCTCACCCTGCCCGCCGCGCTCCGCGCAGCGCAGCGCCGGCGCCGCCTCGACCGCGGCCTCGACGGCATCTGGGAGGAACTCGAGGCCGTGGGCGTCGACCACGGCCTCCCGCCCGACCCCGCGGACTCCCCCCGCGCCTACGCGAAGCGCCTCACGGCCTGGGAGACGGACGACGGCGGGCTGAGACGCGCGCTCGACACCCTCACCGCCGAATACGAGCGCCACGCCTTCGGACGCCCCGGGTACGACGCCGACGAGGAGGCCGCCCGCCGCGCCGTCGCCGTCGTGCACGAGACGGCCCGGCACGCACAGCGCCCGGTCCGGCGGGCCCGCATCGCCGCGCTGCCGCCGTCTGCCTTCGCGTGGCTCGCGAGGGCACTGACGGCAGTGGCCCCCGCAGCCAAGGCTGCAGGGGCCACAGTCCGTGCCGCGGCGAAGGCCGCCGCACGGTGGGTCAGGCGGAGGCGGTAGCCCGCGTACGGATCGGCGATGCTGGTCGTTCCTCCGTCCGCTGTGCCCGCCAAGGGCGGTCAGCCCGCGTACGGATCGGCGATGCCGGTCGTTTCTCCGTCCGCTGTGCCCGCCAAGGGCGGTCAGCCCGCGTACGGATCGGCGATGCTGGTCGTTCCTCCGTCCGCTGTGCCCGCCAAGGGCGGTCAGCCCGCGTACGGATCGGCGATGCTGGTCGTTCCTCCGTCCGCTGTGCCCGCCAAGGGCGGTCAGCCCGCGTACGGATCGGCGATGCCGATGTACTGCGTCGTCGTGTACTCCGCGATGCCCTCGGCGCCGCCTTCGCGGCCCAGGCCGGACTGCTTGACGCCGCCGAACGGGGCGGCCGCGTTCGAGATGACGCCGGCGTTGAAGCCGACCATGCCGAACTCGATCTGCTCCGCGACGCGGAACATGCGGGCGTAGTCGCGGGTGTAGAGGTACGAGGCCAGCCCGTACTCGGACGCGTTGGCGAGGCGGATGGCCTCCTCCTCCGTCGCGAAGGTCGTCACCGGGGCGACGGGGCCGAAGATCTCGTTCCTGAGGATCTCGGCGTCGTTCGGGACGTCGGCAAGGACCGTCGGGGCGTAGAAGTACCCGTCGCCCTCGAGCGGGGAGCCGCCGGTCGCGACGCGGGCGCCCGCGGACACCGCCTCGGTCACCAGAGCGTGGACGTCCTTGCGGGCACCGCCGTCGATGAGGGGTCCCACGGTCGTGTCGGACTCCGTGCCGCGGCCCGGCTTGAGCGCTGACATCGCGGCAGCGAACTTGGAGGTGAACTCCTCGGCCACCGACTCGTGCACGAGGAAGCGGTTGGCGGCCGTGCAGGCCTCGCCCATGTTGCGCATCTTGGCCGCCATGGCACCCTCGACGGCCTTGTCCAGGTCCGCGTCGTCGAACACGATGAACGGCGCGTTGCCGCCGAGCTCCATGGAGGTGCGCAGCACGTTCTGCGACGCGTCGGCCAGCAGACGCCGGCCCACCGGGGTCGAGCCGGTGAAGGAGACCTTGCGCAGGCGGTGGTCCTTCATGAGCGGCGCGGAGATGCTCGACGCGGAGGACGAGGAGACCACGTTCACGACGCCGGCCGGCACGCCCGCCTCGACGAGGACGGCGGCGAAGAGCTGGGTGGTGAGCGGGGTGAACTTGGCCGGCTTGATGATCACCGTGCAACCGGCGGCGAGGGCCGGGCCGACCTTGCGGGTGGCCATGGCGAGCGGGAAGTTCCACGGCGTGATGAGCAGGCACGGGCCCACGGGCTTGCGCTGCACGAGGATCTTGTTCTTGCCCTCGGGAGTGGTGACGTAGCGGCCGTAGTCACGCACGGCCTCCTCGGAGAACCAGCGGAGGAACTCGGCGCCGTACGTGACCTCGCCGCGGGACTCCGGGAGCGGCTTGCCCATCTCGAGCGTCATGAGGAGCGCGAACTCCTCGGCGCGCGCGGTCACGAGGTCGAACGCGCGGCGGAGGATCTCGGCGCGCTCGCGCGGGGCGGTGCGGGCCCACGAGGCCTGGGCGGCGGCGGCGGCGTCGAGCGCGGCGAGCGCGTCCTCGCTCGTGCCGTCGGCGATCTCCAGGAGGGCCTTGCCCGTCGCGGGGTCCTCGACAGCGAAGGTCGCCCCGCCCGTGGCGTCGCGCCACTCGCCGTTGATCAGCAGGCCGGTCGGAACTTTCGCGAGCAGCTCCTGCTCGCGCTCAGGGGTGACAGCGGTGTTCTCGGACACGTCAGGCTCCTTTTCGCAGCACGCTCACCGGCGAGCGTGGGTGGACTGATTCCACGCTAGGCCCCTGCCGCATGGGTGTCCATGCATGACGGGACGACCGTGACGCACTTCACCTGTGCAACTGCACAATCTACTTCCGCGGAATTCCGGGCTTTTCAGCGGGCGGCCACCGATGCGGCATAGAGCTCCCGCTTGCTCGTCCCGGAGCCCTCGGCGACGACGGCCACGGCCTCCTTGAGCCGGGTCCCGGCCGCGACGAGGGAGCGCACCTCCGCGACGAGGTCCTCCATGCTCGACGGCGGCGCCTCCCCCGCGCCCTCGACCACCACGGCGATCTCGCCCCGGACCTCGCTCGACTCGGCCCAGGCGGCCAGCTCGCCGGCGCTGGCCCTCAGGACCTCCTCGTACGTCTTGGTGAGCTCGCGGCAGACGGCGGCCCTGCGGTCCGCGCCGAACGCGTCGGCGAGCGCCCGGAGCATCGCTGCCAGACGGTGCGGCGCCTCGAAGAAGACCATGGTGCGGCGCTCGCCGCGCAGCTCGGAGAGCCGCTGGCCCCTCTCGCCCGCCTTGCGGGGGAGGAATCCCTCGAAGCAGAAGCGGTCCGTCGGCAGCCCCGACAGGGCCAGCGCCGTCAGGACGGCCGAGGGGCCCGGGAGCGCCGTGACCGTCAGGCCCTCGGCCACTGCCGCCTCGACCAGCCGGTAGCCGGGGTCGGAGACGACCGGCATGCCGGCGTCCGTCACGAGCAGGACGGTGCCGCCGGCCCGGACGGCGTCGACGAGCTCGGGCGTCTTGGCGGCCTCGTTGTGCTCGTGGTAGCTCACCACCCGACCGCGGGGCCTCACGCCCAGCCCGGCGACGAGCCGCTGGAGCCTGCGCGTGTCCTCGGCGGCGATGAGGTCCGCCTCCCCCAGGAGTTCGACGAGCCGGCGGCTCGCGTCGCCGAGGTTCCCGATCGGCGTCGCCGCGAGGACCACCGCGCCGCTTCCCGCGCTGCCCGGGAGGGTGCCGGCGGCGTCGTGCGGCTCGGTGTCTGCGGGGGGCGTGGGATCGCTGTCGGGCTCGTGCACGGGGCCCAGCCTACGCCGGTAGCATGGGGCAGGATGACCTCCCCGACCCAGACCCGCCCGCCGGTCCGCGGCTGGAACACGCCCCGGCGGCGGATCGTCGACCCCGTGCAGGACGCGGCCCTCGGCACTGCGGAGGCCCTCAGGCAGCGGCTCCTGGGAGCCCAGCTCGCGTGGCGCGAACGGTCGGCACGGGACAGGCTGCTGAGCTGGACGATCCCCCTCGCGGTGGGCCTCATCGCCGCGCTCCTGCGCTTCTGGCAGCTCGACCGCCCGCACGCCCTCGTGTTCGACGAGACCTACTACGTCAAGGACGCCTACTCCTACCTGGTCTCCGGGGTTGAGCGCTCATGGAGCCAGAACGCGAACGCGCTCTTCCTCCGTGGCGACATGAGCGGCCTCCAGGACGGCCCTGAATACGTGGTCCACCCGCCCGTGGGCAAGTGGATGATCGCGTTCGGGATGGCGCTCTTCGGACCGGGGAGCTCGTTCGGCTGGCGCTTCAGCGCGGCGCTGGTGGGCGTGCTCTCCGTGGTGATGACGGCGTGGGCCGCCCGCCGGCTCTTCCGCTCCCACGCGCTCGCGGCGGCGGCCGGCCTGCTGCTGGCGATCGACGGCCACCACATCGTCCTGTCCCGCACCGGGATCCTGGACATCTTCCTCTCGTTCTGGCTCCTCGCCGCGTTCTGCGCCCTCCTGATCGACCGCGACGATGGCCGACGGCGCCTCGCGGACCGGCTCGGCCGCCTCGCCGGGCCCGACGGCCGCCTCAGGCCCACAGCGCTCGTCACCGGCCCCTGGCTCGGGATCCGGTGGTGGCGGATTGCCGCCGGCGTATGCCTCGGGCTCGCCGTCGGGGTGAAGTGGTCCGCCCTCGCGTTCGTCGCCGCCTTCGGCCTCATGACCGTCCTGTGGGATGCCGGAGCGCGCCGGAGGGCGGGAATCCGCGCCTGGCTGCCCGGCGCCGTCGTGCGCGACGCACCGCTGGCCGCCGTGAGCATCGTCGTCGTGGGGGCGGCGGTCTACCTCGCGTCGTGGACGGGCTGGTTCCTCTCGGACAACGGCTTCTACCGCACTTGGGCGAGGGACCATCCGGACCCCTCCTGGAGCTGGATCCCGGACTCGCTCCGCTCGCTCGCGCACTACCACTCCGAGGCATACGCGTTCCACAACGGGCTCAGCTCGCCGCACCCCTACGCCTCCAGCCCGTGGAGCTGGCTGGTGCAGGGCCGCCCGACCTCGTTCTACTACGCCGAGCCGGCCAACACGTGCGGGGTGGAGCACTGCTCCTCCGCCGTGCTCTCAGTCGGCAATCCCCTGATCTGGTGGACCGCCGTCGTCGCGCTCGCCGTCGTGACCCTGCTCTGGGCCGGACGGCGCGACTGGCGGGCCGGGGCCATCCTCGCGGGAGTCGCGGCGGGCTACCTGCCGTGGTTCCTCTACCCCACCCGGACCATGTTCGCCTTCTACGCCGTCTCCTTCGAGCCGTTCCTCATCCTCGCCCTGGCGTTCGGGCTGGGGCTCGTCCTCGGCAGGCCGGCCGACCCGCTCTGGCGCCGCCAGGCGGGCTTCCTCGCAGTCGGCATGTACCTGCTGGCGGCGCTGGTCATCTCGGCCTACCTCATGCCGATCTGGAACGCGGAACCCATCCCGTACATCGAATGGCGGCTCAGGCTGTGGATGCCGAGCTGGACGTAGCGCCAGATGGCAGGATGGACATGGGGGACGAGGCGGAGCACGCGGGACGAAAGGGTGACGACGTGGCAGGCAGCGCGGAAACGGGACAGCGCCGGAGCCGTACGGAGGTGTCCGCAGAGGCTGTGGCGAGCCTCCCCGGCGCCACGAACGTGACCGACCTGCTGGAGGACCGCGCGGCCGCGACGCCGGACGCCGAGCTCTTCTCCCGACGCACCGCGGCCGGCTGGGAGCACGTCACTGCGGCGCAGTTCGCCGAGCAGGTCCGATCGCTCGCCCGGGGGCTCATCGCGAGCGGCCTAGACATCGGCGACCGCGTGGCCATCATCTCGCCGTCGAGCTTCGAGTGGGCGCTCGTCGATTTCGCCGTCTGGTACGCCGGTGGCGTCCCAGTCCCGATCTACGAGACGTCCTCCCCGTCCCAGATCGCCTGGATCCTCGAGGACGCCGGGGCGAAGCGGGTCTTCGCCGGAAGCCGCGAGCTCGCCGAGTCCGTGCAGGAGGCGATCGATGCCTCCCCTGCCCTGGGCGAGTCCTGGCTCCCCGTGACGGTCATGACGGAGGACGGCGAAGGGGCCACCCTGCGCAGCCTCGCCGGCCCGGGCCTCGGGGTGGGCGACGCCGAGCTCGAGCGGCACCGCACCGCAGCCGACCTCGAGACGCTTGCGACCCTCGTCTACACCTCCGGCACGACCGGGCGGCCGAAGGGCTGCGAGGTCACCCACGGCAACCTGTGCCTGCTCGCCGTCAACCTCGCCGCGCACCTCCCGACGGTGGTCGGTCCCGGCAGCCGCACCCTCATGTTCCTCCCCCTCGCGCACGTCCTGGCCCGCGCCGTGCAGGTCACGTGCGTCGCCGCCGGGGTCGTGGTCGGGCATTCGCGCCAGGCCAACCTCCTGCGCGACCTGGCCACCTTCCGGCCGACCTTCCTGCTCGCGGTGCCGCGGGTCTTCGAGAAGGTCTACGCCGCCGCGCACGCCAAGGCGGCCAACGGGCTGCGCGGGTCCCTGTTCGAGCGGGCGGCGCACACGGCCCGGGAGTACTCCGAGGCGCTCGAAGCGGAGGCGACGGGCGGCGAGGGCCCCGGGCGCCGGCTGCGGATCCGGCATGCAGTGTTCGAGCGGCTCGTCTACGGGCGCCTGCGGGCGGCCTTCGGCGGGCAGGTCTCCACCATCGTCTCCGGTGCGAGCGCGCTGAGCCCGGGACTCGCGCACTTCTTCCGCGGGGCCGGGCTCACCGTGCTCGAGGGCTACGGCCTGACCGAGACGACCGCGCCGTGCACCGTGAACACGCCGGAGGCGACCCGGATCGGCAGCGTGGGCCGGCCCGTGCCCGGCACCGAGATCCGCATCTCGGACAGCGGCGAGGTCCTCGTGAAGGGCATCGGCGTCGTCCGCGGGTACCGCTCGGCGTCCCCGGGCTCGCCCGAGGCCGCGGCCTTCCACGAGGACGGGTTCTTCGCCACGGGGGATCTGGGTTCCCTCGACGACGACGGCTTCCTCACGCTCACGGGACGGACGAAGGAGATCATCGTGACAGCGGGAGGGAAGAACGTGGTCCCCGGCCCGCTGGAAGAGGCCGTCCGCGAGTGCGAGCTCGTCGCGCACACCATCGTGGTGGGCGAGGGACGCCCCTACGTCGCCGCCCTCGTGGCGCTCGACGCCGATGAGCTCCCCGTGTGGGCCCGCCGGCGCGGGCGCGTGCTCACCCTCGAGGACGCCAGGACCGACCCGGAGGTGCTCGCCGAGGTGCAGTCCGCGGTCGACGCGGCCAACGAGACGGTCTCCCGCGCAGAGTCGATCCGCAGGTTCGTGATCCTCCCCCGCGAGCTGACGCTCCAGGACGGCGACCTCACCCCGTCCCTCAAGCTCAAGCGCCAGCCGGTCACCGAGGCGTTCCGCGACGAGATCGAGGGCCTCTACTCGGCCTGACCCTCCACATGGCCCGCGGCGCCCTCGCGGCGCTTCGGCGTGGGCCAGCAGAAGATCGCCATGAGGACCGACACGAGCAGCACGAGCACGCCGATCGTGATCGCGGCATCCATCCAGAACTGCGCCGGGAACAGCCGGATGAGCGTGTCCTCGAGACGGAAGGTCCAGGTTCCGTCGGCGAAGAACAGCCGGTGGAACTCGGTGAAGAACTGCTGCCAGCCCAGCGCCGCCGCCACGGCGAGGGCGCCGATGAGGCCGACGGTCACGAGCGAGCCGGCGAAGATCCCGCGGGCGAAGGCGCGCGGTGTCCTCCGCAGCCCGATGAACGCGACGACGAAGAAGATCAGGATCGCGAGCCCAGCCCCGTAGGACGAGAGGACGACCAGCTTCACGTCCGCCATGTGGCTGACCTCGCCGCTGGTGAACAGCCGGTCGCCGTTGGGGAAGACCAGGTCCCCCAGGTACCGCGGCCCGGCGACGTTCGCGAGGAAGTCCACCGCGTAGGAGCCGTACGTGAGCCTGTCGTCCGGAGTGAAGCCGTACCCGTCCCCAGGGAAACCGGGCCGGAAGTACTCCGCCCACAGGAACAGGGGGCTCGCGACCGCACGGACGGCGGCGACGAGCAGCAGGAACGGCAGGAGGACCGCCATGAAGACCTGGACGATGCGGGGACCCACGGGCTTCGACCGGGCGGCGGCCTCGCGCTGGTCCTTGCGCCGCTGGACCTCGTTCTCCGGGGGCCGGACGTTGAGGGCACCGGTGGGGTGCGGCTCCGCTGGGACTGCCGTGGCGCCGTCGTCCGTCTTCATCCATGCGAAGTCCGGCTCGCCGCTGTCCTTCGGCTCGTCGAAGTCAGCCCCCGGTTCGGATCCGGATCTCTTGTCGGTCAACACAGCCACCATCCAGTAGCGGCCCCGCAAGGGCCTCAAGTCAGCAAGGTCTTCCTCCCACCGTACCGGCTTGCCCCGCCCCAACCCGCCAGCGTCATCGACGTGTGGCCGAAGCGTTACCCGGCGTCTGCAGGGCGCCCGGCGGGGTGGTCAGCGCGTGGCTCAGTGCTTGGCGTACGTGGCCCAGTCCATGTTCCAGTCGCCCCAGCCCTCGAGCGGCTCGATCGGGGGCGCACCCGTGTTGAGGGTCTGCACGATGTCTCCGGGCTTGAACGTGTTGAAGAACCAGGCGGCGTCATCCGGCAGGAGCCCCACGCAGCCGTGGGAGACGTTCGTGTTGCCCACATACGGAATCGCGGACGGGAGGGCCTGGTGGACATAGACCCCCGAGTTCGTGAGCCTGTTCGCGTGCTCCACGGTCAGGGGCGGGTAGTACCCCTTGTCCCCCGGCTTGAGGCCGATGCTGCCCGCGTTGAAGTGCGAGTACCGCTCCTGCTCCATGATCACGGCGTACCCGGTCGGCGAGAGCCACCCGGCGTCGCCGAGGGTCACCGGGAAGGTCTTCACGTGCTGGCCGTCGAGGAAGACCTGCATCGTCTTCGTCGTGTCGTCCACGACTGCGAGCCTGCTGGGTCCGGTGGTGAAGCTGACGTCGGCGTTGAAGTTGCCGATCATGCCCTTGCCGAAGTCGACTCCGAAGAGCTTGAGGGCGAGGGTGACCTTGGTGTTCGGCGCCCAGAAGGTCGCAGGGCGGATGCGCGCCATCTTGTCGCTGTACCAGTGCCACCTGACGTCCTGGTTGGAGGTCGAGGTGATGGCGACGGCCTTCTCGACGGCCTCCTTGTTGGTCACCGGCTCGCTGAAGGTGATCTGGATCGGCTGGCCCGTGCCCACCGTGGAGCCGTTGCGGGGGAAGACCGCGGCGTCGGCCTCGTTGGCCGCTGTGACCGTGCGGAAGGTCTGCTTCTTCGTGGTCTCGCGTCCGGCCCCGTCCGCGAGCGTGAACTCGTAGGTGTACGCCATGTTGAACGCGAGCGGGTCCTGCGCAGTCCAGGTCACGCCGTCGGCGCTCACTGACCCCTTGACCTCGGCGCCCTTGGCGTCCGCGAGGTGCACGGACACGACCCGGCCGTTGACCGCCTTGACCTGCGGGCTCATCGCCGGGTTCACCTCCGTGGCGCCGTCGGTGGGCGTGACTCCCAGTTCCAACGGCTTGACGACCGGGGTCACGAGCCCGGGCTGGGTGCGCAGGGGCGTTCCGGCCTCCGACGCCGGGGCCTGCTGCGTCCACGGCTGGGCGATGGCTATCCCGGCCGCACCCCCCAGGACACCGACCACGACAATGCCTGCGAGGGCCGCCTTGGACCCCCGCCCCAGCTTCCTGCGTTCCGCCACAGGTGAGTCCCCCTTCGTCCGGCCTTCGTTCAAGGGTACGCCAGAGCGACGCGCGCCCCGGTCAACCCGGGGGCAGAGGCCGGGGGTGGCCGGGGCGCGGCGGCGACGCCTCGCGAGGCGGCTCAGTAGCGGTAGTGGTCCGCCTTGTAGGGGCCGGCGACGTCGAGGCCGAGGTACTCCGCTTGGTCCTTGCTCAGCTCCGTGAGCTCGACTCCGAGCGCCGCCAGGTGGAGGCGGGCGACCTTCTCGTCGAGGATCTTCGGCAGGACGTAGACCCGGTTCTCGTACTCGCGCGTCGAGTCTTGGCCGTCCTCGGAGCGGTCGCGCTTCGTCCACAGCTCGATCTGGGCGATCGTCTGGTTCGCGAACGAGTTGCTCATCACGAACGAGGGGTGGCCGGTCGCGTTGCCGAGGTTCAGCAGGCGTCCCTCCGAGAGGACGATGACGGAATGCTCCGGGGAGGCCCCGTTGGGGCCGCTCGAGGCGGGGAAGACCCATTCGTGGACCTGGGGCTTGATCTCGACCTTGCGGATCCCGGGCACCTTGGCGAGGCCCGCCATGTCGATCTCGTTGTCGAAGTGGCCCACATTGCCGACGATGGCCTTGTCCTTCATCCCGGCCATGTGCTCTGCGAGGATGATGTCCTTGCCGCCGGTGGTCGTGATGAAGATGTCGCCCTGGTCCAGGACCGATTCGAGCCGGGCCACCTGGTAGCCGTCCATGGCGGCCTGGAGGGCGCAGATCGGGTCGATCTCCGTGACGATGACGCGCGCACCCTGCCCGCGCAGCGCCTCTGCGGCACCCTTGCCGACGTCGCCGTAGCCGCACACGACGGCGACCTTGCCGCCCATCAGGACGTCCGTGGCCCGGTTGATGCCGTCCGGGAGGGAATGGCGGATCCCGTACTTGTTGTCGAACTTGCTCTTGGTCACGGCGTCGTTGACGTTGATCGCCGGGAAGAGGAGCCTGCCCTGCTCGGCGAGCTGGTAGAGGCGGTGGACGCCCGTGGTCGTCTCCTCGCTCACGCCCTTGATGCCCGCGGCGATGCGGGTCCACTTCTGGGGGTCGCGGGCCTGCCCCGCCCGGAGGACATCGAGGATGATGCGGTACTCCTCGGGGTCCTCGTCGGTCGCCTCGGGGACCGCCCCGGCGGCCTCGAGCTCGACGCCCTTGTGGACCAGGAGCGTGGCGTCGCCGCCGTCGTCGAGGATCATGTTCGGGCCGAGGGCCGGATCGCTGTCGGCACCGGGCCAGGTGAGGATCTGCTCCGCGGTCCACCAGTACTCCTCGAGCGTCTCCCCCTTCCAAGCGAAGACGGGCACTCCCTGGGGATCCTCGGCGGTTCCGGCGCCCACGACGACGGCGGCCGCCGCTTCGTCCTGGGTGGAGAAGATGTTGCACGACGCCCAGCGGACCTCCGCGCCGAGCGCGACGAGCGTCTCGATGAGCACAGCCGTCTGGACCGTCATGTGGAGTGACCCTGCAATGCGGGCGCCTGCCAGCGGCTGAGACGGGCCGAACTCCTCGCGCAGGGCCATGAGGCCGGGCATCTCGTGCTCGGCGAGGCGGATCTGGTGCCGCCCCGCCTCATGGAGGGAGATGTCGGCAACCTTGTACTCGAGGGTCATGCGTGCTGCTCCTGTGCGGTGCTGGATTCGTGCTGGCCGCCCGGGGCGGCCATGGCCTGCGTGTGCTCGGGGGCGAGGAGGACGGGGATCCCGTCCTCGATCGCGTAGCGGGGGGTCGTGCCGTCCTTGGCCCGCGTCGTGGCCACGAGCGAGTCACCGTCCTGGACGAGGGCGGACCCCGTGACGGGGCACCGGAGGACGGCGAGCAGCGACGGGCTGAGGTTCGGCATGCCCACTAGCCTACAGACATGCGCGCGGCGCGCAGAGCGGCGGCGACTGCTTCCTCAGGGGCCGGGACTAGAAGGGTTCGCGGAGCAGCCGCAGATGACGCCGCACGACGGCTTCGGCGCCGGCCGGGGCCTCGAGCGGGGCGCGCGGAGGCCGGTCCGAGGAGTCAGGCTGTTCGGTGGGGACGGGCTCGTCCTCCTCGCGCACGGCGTCGGCTATGGCGAGGATGTCGTCGGGGCTGCGCGGGGGCGCCGGGGGAAGGGCCAGCCGCAGGACCTCCCAGCCGCGTGGCACGGTGAGCCGAGCGGCGTGCTCAGAGCACAGGTCGTAGCTGTGGGGCTCGGCGAAGGTCGCCAGCGGACCCAGGACGGCCGTCGACTCGGCGTAGACGTACGTGAGCGTGGCCACCGCGGCCTGGCGGCAAGCCGATCGAGAACAATGGCGTAGTGGACCCACGGCACAGAACCCTACTCCCGCTCTCCGGCGGAAGCGGGCATTGAACCCCGCGACCGGGCGTGTGCCGCCGGTCCGGCTCGCCCGCCGGGGCGGCGGCGACTAGAGTCGATGTATGCAGGATCGTTCATTGGCCCACGGCTCCGGGGCCGAGGGCGGCAGCCTTCGCATCCGGGCCGTCCCAGCCGCGGACGAGCCGAGCGGCCGCGGCCGCAGGAGCTTCCGCGAGAGGCGGCGGAATCGGCACGGCCGGGGGCTCAGGGGCGAGATCCTGCCCGCTGTCCTCCCCGCGTCGCGCACGCGGGCCGAGCGCTTCGAGGACTGGGTCTTCGACGCAGCGGAGCGGCTCCAGGACCTCAACGGCTCCAGGCTCGACGGCGTCGAGTACGCCGTCGAAGAGATCCCGCCGGGTCTCGAGCAGATCCTCGTGGAGCGGGGACGTGTCCCCCAGGGCAAGTACACCCCCGGCGGGGCGGGCCGTGCGCCGCGCATCACGATCTACCGGAGGGTCGTCGAGACCGAGGCCGGCGCCCGCACCGAGCTGCAGGACCTCGTCCACGACATCGTCGTCGAGTACACCGCGCTCATGCTCGGCGTGGCGCCCGAGACCCTCGATCCGTACTACCGCGGCTACTGACGCCGCCGGCTCAGTAGCCGAGCGTGACCGGGAGGGCCTGGGCCCCCGCTGCCGGAGCGACGATGGAGGCTGCCGCGATCGCATTGCCGTCGCCGGTCGTGACGAGCGTGCCGTAGGCGGGATCGCCCGTCGCCGAGATGAGCAGGGCCGCCACCGGTGAGCCCTCGGCCTCGGCCGGGACGTCGACGACCGCCGTCGTCCCTCCCGCGACGTCGACCGTCTGGGCTGCGTGGAGCCGCCCGTCGTCGGTGACCGGCACCGCGCGGATCTGGGCCCGGCCGTCCGGCACGCCGACGACGACCCTCCGCGTGAGGCCCTTGCCCACCGCGAGGACGTGGTCGTCCCCGAGCCGGATCGACGCCCCCGGAGACGCGAAGTCGAGCGGCTCCGTGGCGGATAGCCCGCGGGGAACCCGGGCGGAGGCGGTGAAGGAGACGTCCGCCGAGGCGGAGACGCTGTACGTGCCCGCGGGAAGGCCCGCGAGAGAGACCTCCGTGACGGTGCCTGCCTTCGCCGTCACCACTCCGCCGCCCGGCAGCGCGACCGGCCCGTTCCTGCCGTAGACACGCAGCTGCACGACCGCGTCGGCGGCACCGGGGACCGTGAGGGCAAGCGAGGCGGCGGCGTCGGCGAAGCCCTGACGGGCCGCGAGCTGCTTGGCCTGGGCAGGGTCCTGCAGGTCGATCCCCGCAACGGTCTGGCGCGCGGCGGGGGCTGCGGCCGCGGTGATGAGCTCGACGCCGCCCGGCGTGAGTCCCCGGAGGGTCGACTGCTGGATGACGGCCGAGACGGGACCGCCGGTGCTGCGCACGTGGACGGAGAGGTTGGCCTGTCCGGGCAGGTAGCCGCTGAGCACGTACGACGCCGAGCTGTTCGGCTTGACCTGCAGCCCGCGGCTCGACGGCGGAGCCTGCGCGAGAGGCTTGTCCCCCACGAACTCGAGGTCGACGGTCGCGGGAGTGGCACTCGAGTTCGTCAGCGTCAGGACCGACGTCCTGCCCACCGTGGTGGAGGCGCCCAGGAGCCACTGGTCATTGGCCGGGACCGTGCAGGACGCCGTGGCCAGTCCCCGCAGGTCGCCGTCGGACGCGGAGAAGCGTGTCAGGCCGGCGATGTCCGGGACGTCTCCCCCGGCCGCGCGGGCCGTGAGGATTGCGGCGGCGCTGACCGACTGGGCGGGCACGACGGCGGCCCTCGGCTGGGCTGCCGTGCCCGCGGCGACGGCCTGTCCCGGCAGGGACTTGAGGAGGGCGCCGTCGGCCCCGGTCACCGAGGCGTCCGGCAGCGTGCCCTGGGTGTCCGAGAGGACGACCGCTGAGACATCCGTGCGGGCGGTCTTGCTCGCCGGGCTGAACTGGGGATCGCCTTGCACGGGCGTTCCCTCGAGAAGGCGTGCGGGCCCGGCACAGCCTCGCACGGCGTCGCCCGCGGGCACTTCCGCCGACCGCGCTGTCCCGGCGGCGAGCGAGGCCGGGGCCGGGATCCCCGACGCGTAGACGGTCAGAGCGGCTCCGGCGGCCACGAGCAGGCCCCCGGCGATTGCGGCGCCCACTGTCCGGGCCCGGCGTCCCCTGCCCGTCGGCGTGTTCCGGCCCGAGGCCGCCCCGCGGCCCTCAGACGGACGCTTCATCGCTTGCACGTTCCCTTCCCTCCGGCTGGGCATCTTCCCCTTGGTTCGCATTCCCGGCGTCCGTCTCGTCCGGCGGGTCGGCTTCCTCTCCGCCTCGGCGACGCTCCGCGCCACGGCGGCCGCTGCCTCCGGGAGCGTCCTCCTGCTTGTCGGGACCCTGCTCATCCGCCGCGTCGTCGGCGGTTCCGCCGTCGTCCTGCGTGTCTCGGCGTGTGTCCAGACTGCGCGCCTCGGGACGAGGCGCGTCCGGGCGGTGGCGCCTGGCAGCCGTCTCCGGGAGGAGGAGCCCAGCACCGGTGCGTCCGCGGGATGTGCGGCGCCGGATCCGGGCCGGCACCGCGAGGAGGACCGTGAGCCCGATCGCGACGGCGGCGAGCAGCCCCAGCGGTGCGGCCGCCGGCACCGCATAGCGCACCTCGAGCCGTCCGCCTTCTTCCGGGAGCTCGAACGCCTGGGCCCAGTCCTGGGCGGTGGGCGCCAGCGCGACGCCGTTCAGGGTCGCCGTCCACCCGGGCGCGCCGCGTTCGGCGAGGACGAGGCGCCGGGCCCCACCGGCGGCAGGAACGTCCACGGAGACCTGCTCGGGCCCCGACGGCAGCCAGGACAGGGTCTGGCCCTTCGAGTCGACGATGCGTGTGCGCTGCGCGATGGCAAACGCATCGCCCGCCTGTGGCCCGTTCGGGGTGACCCTCCAGAGCCAGCCGGCGTCAGTCCGGCCCACCGGCACGAGGGACGGGACGGAGTCGATGCGGGCGGCCGCGACCTCGTCGGCCGCCGAGCGGTCCTTCAGCACGATGAATCCGACTCCGAGGGCAGTGAGGTCCTTCGATGGATCGACCCCGGCCGCTCCCCCGCTCGCGGCGCCGCCGACGGTGGCAACGGCACGGCGAAGGGCAACGAGGGCGCCGTCGTCGTCAGCGATGCGCTCCGCGCCCCACGGGCCGGTGATGCGGCTCGCCGAGGCGGCGGCGGACAGGGCGTCGAGGGTGGTGCCGGCGCCGCGCATGAGGGAGGCAGTCACGCTTCCGTCGTCGGCGCTGCCCAGGACGAGCGTGCGCGTCTGCTGCGGACCGAGGCCGAGGTCTGCTGCCGTGGCTGGAAGGGTCCGCGCAGCGCCGGGCGCCACTTGGATGTCCGGGCCCAGACCGTGCGCCTCGGCGCGCGCGGGGCTCAGACCCGCCCACGCCCAGTGCGCGAGTGCGGCCGCCGGTCCCGCGCCTGCACCGATCAGGGCCACTGCAGTGACCGCGGCAGCGGTCCGGGCCCTGCGGCGGGTCGCCCGCTCCTGGTGTGCGTCGCCGTCAGCCACGCGGTTCGCGGCGGCACGGCGGTGCTCTATCAGCCTGTCCGCTCCGAGGACGGCCGCACCGAGGAAGCCCAAGGTGGCGGCGCCCAGGCTCGGACCCGCGAACGGGGCCACGAGCGTATCCCCGGACACGGCGACCGGGATCCGAGACACGGCCCAGGCATAGGCCAGCGCCAGGATCCCGATGGCCACGAGGGCTCGCGCGGCTGTGCCGCGGCGGCCCCTGAGGAGGACAGCCGAGGCGGCGGCCCCGAGCAGGAGGGGCGCGGCGAGGACGAGCGCCCCCACGAGCGACCACGGGACGCCAGCAGGGAGGAACGCGAGGCCACTCAGGGGCGCCGCGGGGTCGAAGGCGAGCGGCTGGCCCAGGAGCATCTGCCACGGCAACGCCACCGCGAACGGGGTCGGAAGGCCGGGGTCCGCGATCCAGGCCCGGGGCCGTTCGGCCGTGGAGACCCACAGCGGAAGGAAGACGGCGACCGTCGGGACCAGTGCCCACCACAGCGCACGCGCCTGACCGCGCAGGGCCACAACGCCCGCGACGACCAGGATCACCGCGAACGGCACCAGCGAGGGGGCGCCCGCCGTCACGAGGCCGAGCGCGAGCCCGCCTGCCGCGGCAGCGGTCCATGAGGGCACGCCCCCCGAACCGGGACGCGGCTCATGCTGCTGCGAGGCCGTCATGGCCCGCACGCGCGCGCCGCCGACCGCGCGGAGGAGCCCGAGCGCCGCCCACGGCAGGGCCGCGTGGGCCACGACCGCCCCGATCCGCCCCTCGCCGACAGCGATGAGGAGCGCCGGCGCCGCCGCCCACACGACGGCGGCGAGCACTCTCGGCGCTCGGTGCGCGGTCAGGTTCGCCGCCAGCGCCCATGCGCCGAGCGCCGCGAGCGGGGAGGCCGCCACGAGCGCGAGGGCGAGGGCCCGGTTCGCGTCGCCGAAGCCCACGAGGCCCAGGAGCCACAGCACGAGGTCGAACGGGTCTCCGTAGCCGGGCTCTCCCGCTCCCAGACGGGACCACCATGCCGTCGCGTTGGCGTAGATGTCGCCCAGCGCGGAGGAGACAGGGATGAGCGCGCCGCCGACCGCGGCCTGCGCCCCGAGGAGGGGCGCGAGCGCGACGAGGGAGGCCAGGAGCGCAGCGGCCGCGACCACGATCGCGCCCGTGCCTGGCCAGCCGCGCGTGGCGACCGCGAGGGCCGCGAAGTCGTGCTCGGAGTCTCCCGTGGGCTCCTCCGGCCCGGCGGCACTGCCGGATCCGTCGCCGACCACGGCCTCGGAGTCCGCCGCCGCGGACTCGAGGAGAGCCCGGCGGTGCGCCCAGATCTCGGCACGCGACGTCTGGAGCTCGCGGGGGGTGCTGCGCGAGACGGTCCGAGTCCGGCGCGCGGCCCGGCGGCCGCGTGCGAGATGGCCGACAGCGCCGAGGGCCGCGAGGCTCGCCCCGAGCCTGGCGGCGCCGACGCCCGGCTCCTTGAGGACGATCCCGAGCAGGAACTGCCACAGCCCGCCGAGGAGGGCGCCGAGAGCCTGGAACGGGAGCTGCCATCCCGGGGAGTGCTTGAGCCGGGAGTACACCTCGGCGCGTCGGGCTGCGAAGGGGGTGCCCGCGGCCTCCGGCCGCTGGGAGTGCAGGATCCGGGCCGAGGGCACGACGACGACCCGGTGGCCTGCGAGGCGGGCACGCCAGCAGAAGTCCACGTCGTCACCCGTGGCCGGCAGCCCGGGGTCGAACCCGCCCAGCTGCTCCCACGCGTCGCGGCGGACGAGCATTCCCGCCGAGTTGACGGCGAAGACGTCGCTGCGCGCGTCGTGCTGCCCCTGGTCCTGCTCATCAACGTCGATGAGGGTCAGCCGCTCGCCCCACCGGCTCACGGAGAGGCCGACGTCCAGGAGCCGCCGCGGCGCGTCGGCGTCGAGCTGCTTGCAGCCCGCGACGGCGACGCTCGGCGCGCGCTCGACGGCGCCGAGCAGCTCCGCGAGAGCGTCGGGTGCAGGGGCCGAGTCGTCGTGCAGGAGCCAGACCCACTGCTGGGTAGGCCCCTCAGGGCCGCTCCGAGCAGGGGCAAGCTTGTCCAGGGCGCGGCGCGCCGCCCCACCGAAGCCGCCTGAGCCGCGCACGGCGACGACGTGGTCGGCACCGAGGGCGCGGCCGAGGACCTCGGCGGAATCGTCCCCGGATCCGGTATCGGCACCGAGGACGACGTCGACCGGCCGCGTCTGCGACGAGATCGCGGCCAGGGTCAGGGGCAGGTAGGCGCCGCCGTCGTGCGCGACGACGACTGCGGTGACGTGCACAGCCTCCAGGATCAGACCGCCCGCTTGCGCAGGCGGCGGCGCTCGCGCTCGGAGAGGCCGCCCCAGATGCCGAACCGCTCGTCGTTCGCGAGCGCGTACTCGAGGCACTGTGCCCGGACGGTGCACGACCCGCAGACCTTCTTCGCGTCGCGGGTCGAGCCGCCCTTCTCGGGGAAGAACGCCTCCGGGTCGGTCTGGGCGCACAGCGCCTCTGCCTGCCACGCGAGCTCCCCCTCCTCCGGCTCGCCAGGGTGGAGGAGGTCGATCAGCACCCCTTTGGGGGTGTGGTCTGCCGGGCTCGCGAGGAGCGCCAGCGCCCTCTCGATGGCCTCGTCCGCCGGCTCGTCGGATTCGTCCTCGGGCTCGTCGAGGTCGTCCACGGGGCCGTCGCTGTGGACCGCATGCTCGGTGAGGAACGCCGTCGCGGCCTCCTCGAGCGCGTTCGCCGACAGGGCCTGATACCTTTCGTGCGCGTCGGGGTCCGCAGGGTCTACATACCAGTCCGCGGGAATCCCCCTCGACCGGTAGGCGGCGGACGCCTGCGCAGCGACCGCCGACTCGTACTGGATACGCTCCGCCTGTCCCACGGTGCTCCTCCTCGGGTCGTTTTCTGCGCGGCGAGCCGCGGCGACCAGCGCCAGGAAGATTCCCGGTGCCGGTTCCCCTCGGAGCATGCGATGATCGGTTCATCGACGTCCGCCGGCGCAGTTACTGTCCAGTCCTAATTACATGCGTGTAAGTTGCGGGAGTCAAGCGGGAACGGCGGATTCTAGGCAGAAGAAATTTGTTTAGTCGCTCAACACGCCCAAACGGATGACGGCGGGGACGCTCTCGTGACGACGGCGGCGGGCGGGCACAATAGGGCCATGCCCTCGACGATTCTCGACCTCACGCACCACCTCCGCGCCGGCAATTCCGCATCGCCCCGCCTGACCTGGTACGGGCCCGACGGCGAGCGGGTCGAGCTCTCCGGCCGCGTCCTGGACAACTGGGTCGCCAAGACATCCAACTTCCTCTCGGAGGAACTCGACGCCGGCCGCGGCACCCGGGTCCGGCTGGACCTTCCGCCGCACTGGAAGTCGGTCGTCATCGCGCTCGCGACGCTCCAGACGGGTGCGGTCCTCGTGGACACGGCGCCGGCGGACATCACGTTCACGGGCCCGGAGTCGCACGGCGGCGAGGCAGGCGGCGGCGTGCGCGTCGCCGTCGCGCTCGGGGCGCTCGAGATGGCGTATCCGGGCGAACTGCCCGCCGGGGCACTGGACTACGCGGCGCTCGTGCGCCAGTTCGCGGACTCCTACGAGCCCTTCGACCCTCCCGTGGAGGGCGACCCCGCGGTCGACGGCCAGCACACGTTCACCCAGACCGAGCTGTTCTCGCGCTTCGCTGTCCCGGCGGCCGATGGGGCGCGGGTCCTCGTGGCGGGGAGTTCCGGGCTCATGGATGCGCTCGCGCGCCTCATCGGGGCGTGGTCCGCCGGCGGATCGGCCGTCCTCGCGCACCCGGGAATCGACGACGTCGAGCACCTCCGCCGCGTGGAGAACGTCACCGCCTGAGCGGCGCAGCCGGGCTGCCCGGCCGGAGGCCTCCTAGCGGCCGGTCGGCCCTTCCCCTGTGCTCCCGAGACCGTGCACGCCCGGGTCCGGAACCCCCGAATCCGTGGTGCCGCGCTCGGGGCCACCCGCGCCGTCGCCCGCGTGTCCGGACGCGAGCTCGCCGTCATGGTGCACCTCGATGAGCTCGTGGTCGCCCTCGTAGCCGGGCTCGGCGTCCAGCTCCTCGTTGAAGACCCAGAAGCGGTACGCGAAGAAGCGGAAGATCGTGCCGAGGATGAGGCCTACGACAGACCCAGCGACGAAGATCGAGACCTTGTCGGTCATATGGAGGATGTACTTCGTGAAGCCGACGCAGCCGGCCGCGATGAGCAGGCCGATGCCGTTCATGATCGCGAACATCACGGCCTCGCGGACCGCGTTGGTCTGCTTGCGGTGGCGGAAGGTCCAGTAGCGGTTCGCGACCCACGAGAAGATGCTGGCCACGACGGTGGCGATGGACTTGGCCCAGACCTCACCGCTGTGCAGGGGTCCGTTGAGCAACCAGATGAACACCGCGGAGTCGATGACGAACGCGAGCCCACCGACCGTCCCGAACTTCGCGACCTCGCGCCAGAAGAGCGAGACGAGACCGCGCAGGCGGTCGGAGATGGTCCTGATCATGGTCCTCCACAGTTCCCTGCCACCTGACGCGAGCCGCCGGGGGCGCAGTGATTCTACCGCCGCAGGCTTGGGGCTTCCTGACGTTCTGTAGGCTGGGTGGGTGACTTTCCCTGTGATCGGCGTCGTCGGCGGCGGCCAGCTGGCGCGCATGATGGCCCCTGCCGCAACCGCCCTCGGCCTCGAACTGCGCGTCCTGGCAGAGGCCGAGGACGTCTCCGCGGTCCCTGCTGTGCCCAACGCCCCCGTGGGGGACTACCGCAGCCTCGACGACCTGCGCGAGTTCGCCCGCGGCGTCGACGTCCTGACCTTCGACCACGAGCACGTGCCGACCGAGCACCTGCTGACCCTGATGGCCGAGGGCGTCAACGTCCAGCCGGGGCCCGGCGCGCTCGTCCACGCCCAGGACAAGCTGCGCATGCGTTCGGCCGTCGACGCTCTCGGCCTGCCGAATCCGCGCTGGCGTGCGGTGCACCACGTGGAGGAGCTCGTGGCGTTCGGCGACGAGATCGGCTGGCCCGTCGTCCTCAAGACCCCCCGGGGCGGCTACGACGGGAAGGGCGTCCGCGTGCTGCGCTCGCGCGCCGACGCCGAGGAGTCCATCGACTGGTTCGGCACGATGACTCCCCTCCTCGCAGAGGAGATGGTCGAGTTCAGCCGCGAGCTCTCCGCCCTCGTGGCCCGTACCCCCGATGGCCAGTCGCGCGCGTGGCCGGTGGTCCACACCATCCAGGTGCACGGCGTGTGCGACGAGGTCATCGCTCCCGCTCCCGGCATCGATCCCGCCGTGGCCGCCGCCGCGCAGGAGGCGACGCTGCGCATCGCCGACGAGCTCGGCGTCACCGGCGTCATGGCCGCAGAGCTGTTCGAGACTCCCGGGCGCGGCGTCGGCTTCCTGGTCAACGAGCTCGCGATGCGGCCCCACAACACCGGCCACTGGACGCAGGACGGCTGCGTCACGAGCCAGTTCGAGCAGCACCTGCGCGCCGTCCTGGGCCTGCCGCTCGGCGCGACCGACGTGCTCGGCGAGTGGGCGATCATGAAGAACTACCTCGGCGGGGCCAACCAGGACCTCTTCAGCGCCTATCCCGCCGCGCTGGCCGCCGACCCCGCCGCCAAGGTGCACGGCTACGGCAAGTCCGTCCGTCCGGGCCGCAAGATCGGCCACGTCAACCTCGTGGGCGGCGCGGGGTCAGACCCCGACGAGCTGCGCGCACGCGCCGCCCGGGTCGCGGCGATCATCCGCGACGGCGCCTCGGCGCCCGGCGGCGCCGAGGCACCCCAGGACCTGTCTGCCCGCCCGAAGGAGAAGGCATGAGCACGAGCACCCCGCCGCGGCCCGAGCGAGCCCCCCTCGTCGGGCTCGTGATGGGCTCCGACTCGGACTGGCCCGTGATGGAGGCCGCGGCAGACGCGCTCGCGGAGTTCGGCGTCCCCTTCGAGGCGGACGTCGTCTCGGCGCACCGCATGCCGGAGGAGATGATCGCGTACGGCAAGGGCGCACGCGAGCGGGGCCTGCGGGTCATCATCGCCGGCGCCGGCGGGGCAGCCCACCTTCCGGGGATGCTCGCCTCGGTGACGACCCTGCCCGTGATCGGCGTGCCGGTTCCCCTCAAGACGCTCGACGGGATGGACTCGCTGCTCTCGATCGTGCAGATGCCCGCCGGGGTCCCCGTCGCGACGGTGTCCATCGGAGGTGCGCGGAACGCGGGCCTCCTCGCCGTCCGCATGCTCGCCTCGGCCCACGACGAGCTCGGCCGGCGCCTCGCGGACGAGCTCGCGGACTTCGCCAGCGACCTCAACGCCACGGCCACCCGGAAGGGCGCTTCGCTGCGGGAGAAGGTGTCCACCGTCTTCGCAGCGGAGCACGTCCAGGCCCGGGGCGGGCGCTAGGGAAGGGACGACCAGGATGGCCCTGCACAGCCCGCGGCGACACGACCTCGCCGGATTGCCCAGCCACCACACGGATCCGATCCGGCATCCCGAGGACGCCCCGTCAGCGGTGCGGACCAAGCGGGCCTTCACGCTCCTCGCCCTCACGGTCCTCGTCCCCGGTTCGGCGCAGCTGGTCGCCGGGAGCCGCCGGCTCGGCCGCCGCGCGCTGATGGTGACGCTCAGCGTGTGGGCAGTCGCCGCCGTCGTGCTCGTGGTGGGCCTGACGAACCGCGGAGCGGTGCTGACGATCTTCACGCACCCCGTGATCTCGCTCGTGCTGATCGTGCTCCTGCTGGCCCTCGCGCTCGGCTGGGCCATCCTGTTCCTGAACACCCTGCGCCTCATCCGCGTCCCGCTGCTCGCGCGCCGGATGCGCGCCCTCGTGGTCGTCGCGCTCGTGGCGGCGATGGTCGCCACGAGCGGGAGCCTCGCATACGCCGCGTACCTCATCGGCGTGGGCCGCGGCGCGATCGGCACGATCTTCAGCGGAGGCCCGGCCATCAGCCCGGTGGACGGCCGCTACAACTTCATGGTCATGGGCGGCGATGCCGGTGCAGACCGCGTGGGGCGCCGCCCCGACAGCCTCTCGATCATCAGCGTCGACGCCGCGACCGGCCGCACTGCCCTCATCTCGATCCCCCGCAATCTCCAGAACGCCCAGTTCTCCGAGGGCTCGCCGATGCGCAAGATCTACCCGGACGGGTACAACTGCGGCGACGAGTGCCTCATCAACGCGATCAACACCGAGGTGAACGAGAAGTACCGGGACCTCTACCCCGGCGTCGACGACCCGGGCGCGCAGGCCACGCTCGAGGCAGCTTCGGGCACGCTGGGCATCACGGTGCAGGCGTACGTGGTCGTCGACATGGCAGGTTTCCAGCAGCTCATCGACGCCATGGGCGGCATCCGGATCAAGGCCGGCGGATGGGTGCCCATCAGCGGCGCCTCGGTGGACAACTCCGGCACGCACGAGCCGCCGATCGGGTGGATCGCCCCCGGGGAGCAGAAGCTCGACGGCTTCCACGCCCTCTGGTACGGGCGGAGCCGCGAGTTCGCGAGCGACTACGACCGCATCGCGCGCCAGCAGTGCATCCAGCAGGCGATGATCAACCAGCTCAATCCGGCCACGCTCCTGAGCAAGTTCCAGGACATCGCCGGCGCGGGCACGAAGGTCGTCGAGTCCAACATCTCGGCCAACCAGCTCGGCAGCTTCGTGGACCTCGCGCTCAAGGGCAAGAGCCAGCCCACGAGCCGCCTCGTGATCGGGCCTCCGGACTTCGACGCGTCCTTCCCGACGTATCCGGACTTCGATGCGATCCATGCGAAGGTCGCCGACGTCATCAAGTCCGCGACCGGCTCCTCCTCCGACTCCCCCAGCCCGAAGGCGGCGGGCGCCGGCGGCCAGGCCGGGCTCGGCGCACCGGGCCTGCTGCCCGCCGCCCTGGTGTCCAGCGTCTCCTCGGACGTCCCGGCGGGGCCGTACAACGACATCGGGCCCGACGGCGTGAAGGTCACCGCCCAGCGGCTCGACCACCTGTTCCGGACCGGGCAGAACCAGCTGCTGGACGAGATCATGGCCGGCAACGGCGAGTGCACGCCGCTCTGAGAGGACTTCGATGCATCTGCTGAGCAACACCCTGCGGGACTATGCGTGGGGTTCGCCCACCGCGATCGCGGCGCTCCTCGGCCGTGAGCCGAGCGGCCGGCCCGAGGCCGAGCTGTGGATCGGGGCCCACCCCGACGGCCCCTCCCGCATGGTCGACGGCGAGACGTCCGTCCCGCTGCACGAGGCCATCGCTGCGGACCCTGCCGCGGCGCTCGGTCCGGAGAGCGTCGAGGCCTTCGGTCCGCGGCTGCCGTTCCTCCTCAAGGTCCTCGCCGCCGACTCGCCGCTGTCCCTCCAGGTCCACCCGACGCTCGACCAGGCCCGGGCGGGCTTCGCCGCGGAGGAGGCGGCCGGCGTCGACCGTTCGGCACCGCACCGCAACTACAAGGACGACAACCACAAGCCCGAGATGCTCTTCGCGCTCACGCCCTTCGAGGCGCTCTGCGGCTTCCGGGCCCCTGCGGAGGCGGCGGCGCTGTTCGAGCGGCTCACCGGGCTCGTCGCGGGGACCGACGCCGCCGAGGTCACGGAGCAGGTGGCCGAGCTCCTGCGCGGCCCGGACGAGGCGGCGGCGCTTGCGGCCGCCTTCGGCCGGCTGATCGAGGGCGGGCGCGACGTGCGCTCGTGCGTCGATGCGGTGGCGGCGGCCGTGGGCATCCACCTCTCCCCCGGCGGCGCGCACGGATCCGGCGGGGACGACGATGCGGCGCTCCGCACCGTCGTCGATCTCGCCGCCCAGTACCCCTCCGACCCGGGCGTGCTCATCTCCCTCATCCTCAACAGGGTCGGCCTCGCCCCGGGCGAGGCTCTCTACCTCCCCGCCGGGAACGTGCACGCCTACCTGAAGGGCGTCGGGATCGAGGTCATGGCATCCTCGGACAACGTCCTGCGCGGCGGGCTCACGCCCAAGCACGTCGACGTCGCCGAGCTTCTCAGGACGGTCGTGTTCGCCCCCTCCGAGGTGCCCATGCTGGCCGCCCAGGAGTCCGACCTCGGGCAGGAGCTGTACAGGCCGCCGTTCGCAGAGTTCCAGCTCCAGCGCATCGCGGTCGCGGCGGACGGCAGCCGCCCCGCGCCGGTGCCCGTGGCGCAGGCCGGTGCGGCGGTCGTGCTCGTGGTGGACGGATCGCTGACGCTGGACACCCCGAAGGGCGACCTAGCGCTCGGACGCGGCCAGAGCGCCTTCGTCCCCGATGCCGAGGCTCCCGCCCTCGCGCATCCCGGCCCCGAGGGCGTCCTGGCCTTCGCTGTGACCACCGGTCTCCGTCCGGCCTCGGGATTGGCCTAGGCGCCTCCCGCAGGCGCACGACGCCGGCCCCGGGAGTCGGGCGCGTCAGCGTCGGACGAGCTGGCGCGCCCTTCCGGCGGCGCCCCTGGCACGGCGAACGGCGGCCTTCGCCGCCCGGCGGCCCTGCTGGAGGGTCCGCCGCGCGATGGGCATCCCGGTCGAGTAGACGGGGTAGAACGGCGAGAGCGGAAGCTCCCAGGTTCCGGCGAGCAGATCCTCGTGCTGGGCGAACTGCTTCTTGAAGTCGGAGATGCCGTCGTTGAGCAGCCCGTTGAGGTCGTAGCGCGTGCAGCCTGCGGCCTTCATGGCCGTGAACGCGGCCCACTTGACGCCGTAGTTCGCGCGGGCCTTCTGTCCCGCGGCGTTGACGCCGCCGTAGAGTTCGAACGCCGTGCCGGCGCTCTTGGCGATCCAGACGAACGCGACGACCTGGTCGCCGTCGAATGCCGCCACGACGGGCGAGTCCTCCCCGAGGAACCGCCAGATGTCCCGGTAGTACCGGTCCTCATGGATGCCGAAGCCCGCACGGGCGGCCGTCTCGCGGTAGATCGCGAGGACCTGGTCGAGCTCGGCCTCGGTCGCGACCGTGCGGAACTCGAGACCGCCCCTGAGGTTCTTGCGGACGTTGGCCCGGGTGGTCCGCGACATGCCCGCCATGAGGTCGTCCTCGCTCAGGGTGAGGTCGAGGATGAGGGTCCGCGGGATGAGGATCGTGCTCTCGGTGCGGCGGAAGCCCGCGGCGGCGAGACCCCGTTCCCCTGCGGATCCCGCTTCCCAGTCCGGCTCGGCGACGAGTGCCACGGAGCCGTGGGCCTCGCGGACCGCGCGGCCCACGGCGGCGAGCACCCGCTCGGCATCCTCGGGCGCGCAGACGGGGCCGCGTGAGACGTAGGCCAAGGACTTCAGCGGCCACGGGAGGCCACGGTAGAGGACCTGTGCGCCGCCGAGGACCGTTTCGCCCTCGCTGACGAGGAGCCGCTCGGTGCGCCAGTGATGGGCGGCCTTGAGCTCGCCCCACCCCCACAGCTGCAGCGGATGCCCCCCGAGTCCGTTGACCAGGCCGTCCCACGTTGCGCGGTCGGTGCAGGGGCGGACGGTCAGATCGCGGGCGGCCAGCTGGCTCTCGGGGCTCATGTTCCTCCTGGATGATGCGCGGCAGTGTGTCCTCGGCAGCACGATGGGGCGCGGCCAAGGCCGCGCCCCATTCTAGCCGCGGGCCCGCCGCGGCGGCCGGGGGTCAGGCGCGGCGCGCCCAGCTCTCCCACTTGCTCGCGTGGTGCTCGGCGTCGACGAAGCGGACCGTGCCGGACTTCGAGCGCATGACGATGGACTGCGTCTTGACGCGGTCCTTCTGGTAGCGGACCCCGCGCAGGAGGTCGCCGTCGGTGATGCCGGTCGCGGCGAAGTAGCAGTTGTCGCTCGTGACCAGGTCGTCGGTGGTGAGGACCCTGTCGAGGTCGTGCCCGGCGTCGAGCGCCTTCTGCTTCTCCTCGTCGCTGGTCGGCCAGAGACGGCCCTGGATCACCCCGCCGAGCGCCTTGATCGCGCAGGCGGCAACGATGCCCTCAGGGGTCCCGCCGACGCCCATGAGGGCGTCGACGCCGGTGCCCGAACGGGCCGCGGCGATGGCTCCGGCGACGTCGCCGTCCATGATGAACTTCGTCCGTGCGCCCGCGGCGCGGATCTCCTCGACCAGCGGCTTGTGGCGGTCGCGGTCGAGCACGCAGACGGTGACCTGGTTGATCTTGACGCCCTTGGCCTTGGCGATGAGGTGCAGGTTCTGCTTGACCGGCAGACGCAGGTCCACGAGGTCGGCAGCCTCGGGGCCGGTGACGAGCTTCTCCATGTAGAAGACCGCGGAGGGGTCGAACATGGTCCCGCGCTCGGCCACCGCGAGGACGGCGAGGGCGTTGTTGATGCCCAGGGCCGTCAGGCGCGTGCCGTCGATCGGGTCGACCGCGACATCGACCTCGGGGCCCGTGCCGTCGCCGACGCGCTCCCCGTTGTAGAGCATCGGGGCCTCGTCCTTCTCGCCCTCGCCGATCACGACGACGCCGTTGAAGTGCACGGTCTGCAGGAACGAGCGCATGGCGTCGACGGCGGCGCCGTCGGCCTTGTTCTTGTCGCCGAAACCGACCCAGTGGCCGCCGGCGATCGCGGCGGCCTCGGTCACACGGACGAGCTCGAGGGCGAGGTTGCGGTCTGGCTCATCGGCTCCTACATGGAGCGAGCTGGAAAGGGTCGAGTACTGGCTGTCGTCGGGCGCAGGGGACACGGAGACCTCTTCTTCGAGCGGGCTTTGTACGCATCATAGTCGTCCGGGATGTCCCCGCCGCGACGATGACGCGGCTCACGGCCCCGCAGCCGGTTGGCGGGAGGGAGGCTCCGTGCGGGACCATGGAGGGGTGAGCAGCACCGAACAGTCCCCCCAGGCTTCCCCGGAGGCCACGCCGGTCAAGCCGGTCATCCCTGCCGCCGCGGCGAAGCGCGCGAACGCCTCCGTCATCGGCATGATCATGGCCCTCGCCGTGAGCCTCCTGGCGATCCTGCCCGTGGTGCTGCTCAACGCCGCGCCGAAGTCGGAGCCCCGCAGGCCGGTCGTCGACGTCTCCTCGAGCGCGGCCAACGCCGCCGGCGTCGCGGGCTTCGCCCCTGTCGTGCCGTCGCTGCCCGACGGCTACTCGCCGAACTACGCCCGGTGGAACGGCGCCGGGACCGACGGCGTGTCACATTGGGACATCGGATACCTCACACCCGCCCAGCAGTTCGTCTCGGTCGTCCAGACCGGCACCGCCAACCCGACCTGGCTGAACGAGCAGGTCAAGAGGGCGCCCGTGACCGGCACGAGGAGCGTGGCCGGGGTCGACTGGACGCTGTATGACAAGCCCGGCATCGAGAAGAGCCTCGTTGCGACCGTCGGCGGTACCACGGTGGTGCTGAGCGGCTCTGCCGGGTTCTCCGAGCTGGACGAGGTGGCGGGCGCCGTCGTCACGTCGGCCACACACCGCTAGCCGGGCGCTAGAGTAGGCGCGTGCCCCAGACTCTCACCCCTGCCCAGGCGTGGCGCATCCTGCGCGACGGAAACCAGCGATTCGTGGAGGGCGCGAGCGTCCACCCCAATCAGGACTCGGCGCGCCGCCACGAACTCGTCGCGTCGCAGAACCCCGTCTGCGTCATCTTCGGCTGCTCGGACTCCCGCCTCGCCGCTGAGATCATCTTCGATCTCGGCCTCGGGGACGCGTTCGTCGTCCGCTCCGCCGGCCACGTCATCGACGAAGCCGTCCTCGGCTCCCTCGAGTACGCGATCGATCCGCTCAACGTCCCGCTGATCGTGGTCCTCGGCCACGACTCGTGCGGCGCGGTCACGGCCTCGGTCGAGGCGTACGAGACCGGGACCATGCCGAGCGGATTCGTCCGCGACCTCGTCGAGCGCATCATGCCGAGCGTGCTCACAGCCCAGCGCAACGGCGTCACCGACGTCGACGGCACAGTGGTCGAGCATGCCAAGCAGGCCGGCGCCCGGCTCATCGAGACGTCGCAGACCATCGCCACCGCCGTCGAGGAGGGCCGCACCGCGGTGCTCAGCGTCTGCTACCACCTCCGCGAGGGCAAGGCGGAGCTCGTCTCCCAGATCGGCGAGATCTAGGCGACACCGTTCGGAACGCGTCGGTGCGGGGGCCTATTCTGGGAGCCATGACTGACTCTGCAGTGCAGGCCCCTGCAACCGACGACTACCGGATCGAGCACGACACGATGGGCGAGGTCCGCGTTCCCGCGGCCGCCCTCTACCGCGCGCAGACGCAGCGCGCCGTAGAGAACTTCCCGATCTCGGGCAAGACCCTTGAGCGCAAGCACATCGAGGCGCTCGCGCGCGTGAAGAAGGCCGCCGCCCTCGCCAACGCGGAGCTGGGGGTGCTCGACGACGAGCGCGCCCAGGCCATCGCGGCCGCGGCGGACCGCGTCGCTGCCGGCGCATTCGACGAGCACTTCCCGATCGACGTGTTCCAGACCGGCTCCGGCACCTCGAGCAACATGAACACCAACGAGGTCATCGCCGAGCTCGCGAGCCGCGCGCTCGCCGAGGCGGGTTCCGAGACGAGCGTCCACCCGAACGACCACGTCAACGCCTCCCAGTCCTCGAACGACGTGTTCCCGACCTCGGTGCACGTCGCCGCGACGGACGCGCTCGTGAACGACCTCGTGCCCGCCCTCGAGTACCTCGCCGCCTCGCTCGAGCGCAAGGCCGAGGAGTTCAGGGACATCGTCAAGTCGGGCCGCACCCACCTCATGGACGCAACCCCCGTGACCCTGGGCCAGGAGTTCGGCGGCTACGCGGCGCAGGTGCGCTACGGCGTCGAGCGCATCCAGGCCTCGCTCCCCCGGGTCGCCGAGGTCCCGCTGGGCGGCACTGCCGTGGGCACCGGCATCAACACCCCGGCCGGCTTCCCGCAGCGCGTCATCGAGCTGCTCGCGGCCGACACCAAGCTGCCGATCACCGAGGCACGCAACCACTTCGAGGCCCAGGCGAACCGCGACGGCCTCATCGAGGCGTCCGGCCAGCTGCGCAACATCGCCTACTCGTTCATGAAGATCAACAACGACCTCCGCTGGATGGGCTCGGGCCCGAACACCGGTCTGGGCGAGCTGGCGATCCCCGACCTCCAGCCCGGCTCCTCGATCATGCCGGGCAAGGTCAACCCGGTCATCTGCGAGGCCGCGATCATGGTCGCCGCGCAGGTGGTCGGCAACGACACGACGATTGCGCTGTCCTCGACCAACGGCGCCTTCGAGCTCAACGTCGGCATCCCGGTCATGGCCGCGAACCTCCTCGAGTCGATCCGCCTCCTCGCGAACACCTCGCGCGTCATGGCGGACAAGATGATCGACGGCATCGAGGCCAACGTCGAGCGCGCCCGCTTCCTGGCCGAGGCGTCGCCGTCGATCGTGACCCCGCTGAACAAGTTCATCGGGTACGAGAACGCGGCCAAGATCGCCAAGAAGGCCGTCAAGGAGGGCCTGACGGTCCGTGAGGCCACCGTCGCACTCGGCTTCGTGGGCGAGGGCGAGGGCAAGGTCTCCGAGGCCGACCTCGAGAAGGCCCTCGACGTCACCACCATGACGGGCCCCAACAAGTAGCCTCCCACGGGAGCACGACGGCGGCCGTCGCCTCGAGCGCGAGGCGGCGGCCGGCGTCGTGCTCCCCTAGGCTGGTTCCATGCCCACGCCTGACTTCATCCTCACCCTGCGCGACATGATCGGCGTCCACCCGCTCTGGCTCCCGGGAGTCAAGGCGGTCGTGGCGGACGACGCCGGACGGCTTCTCCTGGTGCGCCGCGCGGACAACGGCCGGTGGACCGTCCCTGCCGGGATCGTCGAGCCGGGAGAGGAGCCTGCCGCCACGGCCGTCCGGGAGGTCTTCGAGGAGACCGGAGTCCACGTCTCGGTGACGCATCTGGCGGGCGTCGGGATCACCGCGCCTGTCATCTACCCGAACGGGGACCAGGCGCAGTACCTCGACGTCGTCATGGCCTGCGCGTTCGTGGCCGGCCAGGAGCGCGTCAACGACGACGAGAACCTCGAGGTGGGGTGGTTCCCTGCCGATGCCCTGCCGGACCTTCCGCCCCTGCACCGGCGTGCGGTCGAGTGGGCGCTGGATCCGGAGCGCCGAGCGCACTTCGTCGGGTCGCCGAGCGTCGCGGAGGCCTGACGCCGGCGGGGACTGGCTCGTCAGGCCGGCAGCAGCAGCGCGAGGACCGTGCCGGCGAGCATGAAGGGGCCGAAGGGAATCGCCGACTTCGCCGTCCCGCGGCGCGTGACGATCAGCGCGAGCCCGAAGAGTCCGCCGAGCAGGAACGCCGCGGCCGTGCCCCAGAACAGGTGCGACCAGCTCAGGAAGCCCAGGTAGAGCCCCAGGACGCCGGCGAGCTTGACGTCGCCGAATCCCATCCCCGCCGGGTACACGACCCGCAGGACGAAGTACACGAGCCACAGCACCGCGCCGCCGCCCAGGACGCGGAGCGCGGCGCCGACGTCGAGCGCGCCGCCGCCGAGCGCCGCCGCGCCGGCCAGCGGGAGCGCGGCCCAGTAGCTGGGCAGCACGATCCGGTTCGGCAGCAGGTGGCTGCGGATGTCGATCACGGCGAGCCGCGCCGACATCCAGGCGAAGTAGGCGAGGCACGCGACGACGAGCCAGAACGAGAACGGTGCGTCCTGCCAGAGCTCGGGGAGGCGGTGGGTCACCCTTGGACCCTATCGGATGGGCGGCGGCCCGCCGCCCTGCCTGCGGTAGCGTGGCGGCATGACCAGCCTTGCCGACGTCTGGCCACTGTTCGGGCTCACGCTCGGCACCCCGCGCCTGACGCTGAGACCCCTTCGCGACGACGATCTCCCGGGCCTCGCCGACGCCGCGCGGTCCGGAATCCACGCCCCCGAGCGGACACCCTTCGCCCTGCCCTGGACAGACGCGCCCGCCGCTGAGATCCCCGCGAACTCGGCCCGCTGGATCTGGGAGTGCCGGTCGCGGACCCGGCCGGAATCCTGGCTCGTCCAGTTCGGCGTGTTCGCGCACGACGGCGCGCTGCTGGGCCTGCAGGACGTCGGAGCCGAGGACTTCGCACACCTCGCGACCGTGGAGACGGGCTCGTGGCTGCGCCGAGACGTCCAGAGGCAGGGCCTCGGGTCGGAGATGCGCGCCGCTGCCCTGGCATGGGCATTCGACTGGCTGGGCGCGGAGGTCGCCCTCACCGCGGCCTACGACTGGAACGAGCCCTCGCTCGGGGTCAGCAGGAAGCTGGGGTACGAGCCGAACGGCGAGAGGCGCCGCGTGAGCCGGCCGGGCGTCGTCGAACGCGAGCTGCTGCTGCGGCTGCCCAGAAAGGCGTTCCGCCGCCCCGAGTGGACCCTCTCGGTGGAGGGCCACGGGGCGGCGGCCGCCTTCCTCGGCGTCGGCGCCTAGCGGGGTCGGCCCCTAGATCTCGGCCCCTTCGAGGAGCTCCGTGACGAGCGCCGCGATCGGCGAACGCTCGGACCGGGTGAGCGTGACGTGGCCGAACAGCGGGTGGCCCTTGAGGGTCTCGACCACGGCCGCGATGCCGTCGTGGCGGCCCACGCGGAGGTTGTCGCGCTGGGCGACGTCATGGGTCAGGACGATCTTGGAGTTCTGGCCCATGCGGCTCATGACCGTCAGGAGGACGTTCTTCTCGAGGGACTGGGCCTCGTCCACGATCACGAAGGAGTCGTGCAGCGAGCGGCCGCGGATGTGGGTGAGCGGCAGGACCTCGAGCATGCCGCGGTCCATGACCTCGTCGACAACGTCCTGGCTCACGAGGGCGCCGAGGGTGTCGAAGACCGCCTGGCCCCACGGGTTCATCTTCTCGGACTCGGACCCCGGAAGGTAGCCGAGCTCCTGGCCGCCCACCGCGAAGAGCGGCCGGAAGACGACGACCTTCTTGTGCTCGCGCCGCTCCATGACGGCCTCGAGGCCGGCGCACAGGGCGAGCGCGGACTTGCCCGTGCCCGCCCGGCCGCCGAGCGAGACGATGCCCACGGAGGGGTCCATGAGGAGGTCGATGGCGAGCCGCTGCTCGGCGGAGCGCCCGTGCAGGCCGAAGAGCTCCCGGTCTCCGCGCACCAGCCGCACCTGCTTGTCGGCACCGACGCGGCCGAGGGCGGAGCCGCGGGGCGAGAGGATCACGAGCCCCGTGTTGACGGGCATCTCCGCGGCCTCCGGGAGGAAGACGGGCTCGTGGCCGTACAGCGTCGCGACCTGCTCCTCGTCGGCGTCGACCTCGGCGACGCCCGTCCAGCCCGAGTCGACAATCTGCTCGTTGCGGTACTCGTCTGCGTCGAGCCCCATCGCGGACGCCTTGACCCGCATGGGCAGGTCCTTGGACACGAGCGTGACCGCCCGGCCTTCGTTGGCCATGTTCTTGGCGACGGCGAGGATGCGCGCGTCGTTGTCCCCCGAGCGGAAGCCGGCGGGGAGGACCTCGGCCGAGATGTGGTTCAGCTCCACCGTGAGCGTGCCGCCCAGGGCGCCGCCGTCACTCTCGAGCGGGACGGGCCGGCTGAGGCTCCCGTGCTCGACCCGGAGGTCGTCGAGGAGCCGGAGGGCCTTGCGGGCGAAGTACCCCAGCTCGGGGTCGTGGCGCTTGCCCTCGAGCTCGGTGATCACCACGACGGGGATCACCACTTCATGTTCCGCGAACCGCAGGAGCGCCCTCGGGTCGGAGAGCAGCACGGACGTGTCCAGTACGTAGGTCCTGCGCGCGGCTTCGGCGGTGGCGCCTGCTGCGGCGGACTCGGTGGGCAGTGCGGTGTGGTGTGCCCCGATGCTTGTCACGTCGACTCCAGCCCCCAGGTTTCCCCGGTGTTCTCCAGTGCGTCCGGCTCGGCCGCGAGGCCGGGACCGGCCTCCTGGAGCTGCTGCGACGCAACGTCCATACTCGGCCTCCCCGCATCGGGTGGCGGTTGCCGCCCGATGGCGCCAATGTACGCCTCGTCACATGACCTCCGGGTTACATCGGAGGGAGTGTCCGGTAAATGACAGCTGTGTAATTCCGGCGGCGCGGCCTACGCGCCGAAGCGGCGCTGGCGCCCCGCGTAGTCGCGGAGCGCGCGGAGGAAGTCGATCCTGCGGAAGGCCGGCCAGAGGGCCTCGCAGAAGTAGAACTCGCTGTAGGCGCTCTGCCACATGAGGAATCCGGAGAGACGCTGCTCTCCCGAGGTGCGGATCACGAGGTCAGGGTCCGGCTGCCCCGCCGTGTACAGGAACCGCGAGATGTCCTCGACATCCAGCCGTTCGGCCAGCTCGGCGATGTCCTCTCCGCGCGCGAGGGCATCACGGAGGAGCTCCCGGACCGCGTCGACGATCTCCCGGCGGCCCCCGTAGCCGACCGCCACGTTGACGTGGAGGGGCTCGGACGGGCTGGGCTTCGCGGTGAGCCGGGCAAGCCGCTCGGCCAGGTGGTCCGGGAGGATCTCGGGTGCGCCCATGGCGTGGACGGAGACGTTCGGGTCGTCGTCGAGGCGGTCGAGCGTCTCGGCGATGATCTCAGTCAGCTCACGGAGCTCCTCGGTCGAGCGGCTCAGGTTGTCCGTCGAGAGCATGTAGAGCGTGACCACCCGCACGCCGAGCTCCCGGCACCAGCCGAGGAACTCGTGGATCTTGTCCGCGCCGGCGCGGTGGCCCTGGCTCGTCGGGGCGTTGAACTGGCGGGCCCACCGCCGGTTCCCGTCGACCATGACACCGATGTGGCCGGGAATGCTCTCCGGGCTGAGCGACCGGACGAGACGGCGCTCGTAGTAGCCGTAGAGGAAACCGGGCAGTTCCATGCCCCTCCCGCCCGATTGATTCCCATGCCATCACAGGCCTGTAGATGCCGCCTCCTAGGCTACCGCAGGCTCCATGGCCTTCCCCGCGCCGGACCCCCAGACAACCCGGGCACGAGCGGCAGCGGATTCTACTCATCGGTAACCTACCGGCCCGTACGATAAAATGCTCTCTATGCAGCTTCAGGCCGCCCGCGCAGAGCTCCTTGCCCTCAAGCCCTCGTGGCGTGGGTGGATCCATGCGGTCGCGACCCCGCTCGCCCTCGCGGCCGGGATCGTGCTCGTGGTTCTGGCCCCCGGCACCGACCGGAAGGTCACGAGCGGCATCTACGCCTTCACGGGCCTCCTGCTGTTCTCGGTCAGCGCGGTGTACCACCGCGGGAACTGGAAGCCGAGGGCCAAGGCGGTCCTCAAGCGCCTGGACCACACGAACATCATGCTCGTCATCGCCGGCACCTACACGCCGCTGTCCTGGGTCCTGCTCCCCCGCCCCACCGCGCTGCTCCTGCTGACGCTCATCTGGACGGGCGCGCTCGTCGGGGTGGCCTTCCGGGTGATCTGGATGCGGGCGCCTCGGTGGCTCTACGTGCCGGTCTACGTGGTGCTGGGCTGCGCCGCCCTCCTGTTCCTGCCGGACTTCTTCGCGGCGAGCGTTCCGGCGGCCATCCTCATCTGCGTGGGCGGCGCCTTCTACATCGCGGGCGCGGTGTTCTACGGCCTCCAGCGCCCCAACTTCAGCTGGGACCACTTCGGCTTCCACGAGTTCTTCCACGCCTTCACGGTGCTCGGCTTCGCGGCCCACTTCGTCGCGATCCTGATCGCCGTCGTGGGCCTGCCGGTCGCCGGCTAAGCGGAGCGCCGGCGGGGCTCCGGCTCAGCCGCCGGGCGCGAGCTGCTCGCGCAGCTGGTCGGCGGTGCGGACGGGGAGCCTGCAGGCGAAGTCCCGGCACACGTAGGCGAGCGGGCCGCCGTCGGCCGCACCCGGCCGATCTTCCAGCAGGGGCACGACGGCGCCGGCGCGCCCGCCGCCGTCTGCCCGCCCCGCGCTGTCCCCCGCCCCTGCCGCGGTGGCGTGGTCCGTAGACCCGAGTGCCACGGCGAGCCCCGGGCTCGGGTCGAGGAGGGCAGCACGGTGGAGCAGGCGCGTCTCCGAGGCTCCTCCGTCCTGCAGGGGGCCGACCACCGCAACCTCGAGCGGGCCGGCCAGGGTGGCCTCGGCGACGGCGAGGAGCCACCCGGCGACCCGGGGTGACTGGCCCACGAGGCGCGGGAGCCCAGCGAGGATGGCCCGTGCGACGGCGCGATGCTCGCCCGAGCCGCTGTAGGCGGCGAACGACGTGAGGGCGCCGGCGAGCAGCGACGCCCCCGAGGGCGCCTCGTTGTCCATCGCGTCGAGGGCGCGGGACCCGCCGAGGGCGGCGGTGGCGCCGGTGCGGGCCCCCGAGAGGTCGAGGGAAGCGTCGGAGAGCAGGCCGTCCTCGACGAAGCGGCTCCGGGCGGCGTCGAGGAGCTGCCCTGCCCACCTGTACCAGCGGGCCTCGCCCGTGCACGCGAAGAGGGCGAGGGCGCCCTCGGCGCAGCCCGCATAGTCGGCGAGCATGCCCTCGACTCCCCCGGCGGCGCCGCCGTGGGAGACCCGCGTCAGCGTCTGCCCGTTCCAATGGACCTCGGCGAGAAGGGCTGCCGAGGTCTCTGCCGCCGCGAGGAGGTCCGGGCGGTCCAGGACCACCGAAGCGTCGGCGAGGGCCGCCACGGCCAGCCCGTTCCAGCCAGCCACCGCCTTGTCGTCCCGCCCCGGCGGCGTCCGGCGGGAACGCGCCTCGAGCAGCGCGGCCCTCGTCCGCGCGAGGAGCTCCCTCTCGTCGGCGCCCAGCTCGCGGCCCGCGTGGAGTGGCCACCCGGGACCGCCGTGGGAGCCGGGCGGCGAGCCCGGCCGCACGCCGAACACCGACGCCAGCCGCGCGCCGTCGTGCGCTCCCGCCGCCTCCGCGAGCTCCCCGGGGGTCCAGACGTAGTAGGCACCCTCGACGTGCTGGCCACCGCGCTCCGAGTCCGCGTCGAGCGAGGACGCGAAGCCGCCGCCGGGGAGGCCGAGCTCGCGGACCATCCAGTCCGCGGTCAGCGCCGCGGCCTCCCGGGCCTCGTCTGCCGGGAACTCCGGCGAGGCGCCGAGGCGCACCCAGTGGGCGAGCGCGCGGAGCAGCTGGGCGTTGTCGTAGAGCATCTTCTCGTAGTGCGGCAGGGACCAGTCCGCGGTGACGGAGTAGCGCGCGAACCCACCCGCCAGGGTGTCGAACAGCGCCGAGCGGCACATGGCCGCGAGGGTGCGCCCGGCGAGCGCCTTCGCCGCGGCCGCGGTCGCCGTGCCCCCTGCGGCGTGGCGGACGAGGAACTCCGCCACGGGCGACGGCGGGAACTTCGGCGCGCGCCCGAACCCGCCGTGGGTGCCGTCCTCCTCCCGGCCGAGGCGGACGACGGCGTCGCGCGCGAGGGCGGCCAGCTCGCCGTCGTCGATCCCTGCCTCGGGTGCGTCGAGGCGCAGGAGCTGGTCCGAGAAGAGGCCGCCGAGCGCCTCGGCAAGCGCCGCCGCCTGGCGTTCGACGGCTTCCCGGCGGTTCCGCCACGCGTCGGAGACGGCCTCGAGGATCTGGCGGAAGCTGGGCTGTCCCGGGTGCGGAGTCGGCGGGTAGTAGGTGCCTGCGTAGAACGCGCGGCCGTCCGGGAGGGCGAAGATGCTCAGGGGCCAGCCTCCCTGGCCTGTCATCGCCTGGCACGCGGCCATGTAGGCGGAGTCCACGTCGGGCCGCTCCTCCCGGTCGACCTTGACGGGGACGAAGCGTTGGTTGAGCTCTGCGGCGGTCGCCTCGTCCTCGAAGGACTCGTGCGCCATGACGTGGCACCAGTGGCAGGCGGCGTAGCCGATCGAGACGAACACGGGGACGTCGCGGCGCGCAGCCTCGGCGAAGGCCTCCTCGCCGAACGGCTGCCAGTGGACCGGATTGTCAGCGTGCTGGCGGAGGTACGCGGACGGGGATCCTGCGAGTCGGTTGGCCATGGCCCCAGTCTGCCGCATGGAGGGCAGCGGGGCTCAGGCTCCGGGCTCGCCCTTCTCGGGCTCGCGCTCGGCCTCGTCGGGCTCGCGCTCGGCCTCGCGGGCCTCCTCGACCTGGGCGCGGTAGCGGACGCGGCGCAGGCGGCGGACCATGTCCACGATGAGCAGGATGGTCAGGACCACCACGAAGGCCGTCAGCAGGAACCCCCACGTTCCCGGCGTGATCTGGTCCTCGCTCAGTCCCGGACGCAGCGTCCCCTCGGGGGACGGCGGGGTCTGGGACAGGGCGATGAGGAGGTTCTGCACCGGTCTATCCTAGCCGGGCGAACAGGTCCCCCTCTGTCTCGCCCTCCTGGGGGAAGCCGACCGTTGACTCGATGAGCGAGTAGTCCTCCCAGGGCCATTCGCGCTGGCGCAGCTCGAGCGAGACCGCGAAGAACCACCCGTCGGGGTCGATCTGGGTGCCGTGGGCGAGGAGCGCCCGGTCCCGGACCCCGAAGTACTCCGCGCACTCCACCTGGGTCGTCACAGGGTGGCGCGAGGTCCACGGGCGGTGCCCCTCGGCGTCGTTCTCCGCCGCGCGCGCCACCCAGTCGGCGTACGGCGACTCGAGCCCGGCGGAGACCAGGGCGTCGTGGATGCGGCGGACACGGTCCGGATTGAAGGGGACGTCGTAGTACAGCTTCGCCGGCGCCCACGGCTCGCCAGTGCCGGGGTAGGCGTCAGGGTCGCCCGCGGCGCGGAAGGCCTCGACGGCCACGCGGTGGGCCATGATGTGGTCCGGGTGGGGGTAGCCGCCGTTCTCGTCGTAGGCGACGACGACGTGGGGACGGTACTCGCGGATGAGCTTCACGAGCGGCGCCGAGGCCTGCTCGAGCGGGAGCGTCGCGAAGGACCCCCAGGGAAGGGGCGGGAGGGGGTCCCCCTCCGGGAGGCCCGAGTCCATGAAGCCTAGCCACCGGTGCTGGACGCCGAGGATCTCCCGTGCGGCGGCCATCTCGATCCTGCGCGCGCCGGCCATGTCCCGCCTCGGGTGCGGCGCGTCGAGCAGGTGGGGATTCTGGATGTCCCCACGGGCGCCGTCCGTGCAGGAGACCACCATGACCTCGTGGCCCTCCGCCAGATACTTCGCCATCATGGGAGCACCCTTGCTGGACTCGTCGTCGGGGTGGGCGTGGACGGTCAGGAGCCGGAACGATCGGGGGTTCTGGGACACGCCTCCTAGAATAGTCGGGTGAGCCAGACCCCCACCCTCGCCTCCCGCTACGGCACGCCGCGGCGCAGGCTGCCGAAGCGCACTGCGCGGATCCTCGTCGTCGTCGCCCTCGTCGTCGGGATTGCCGTGGCTGGATGGCTCACCGTCCTGAGCACGACCCGCAACGCCGTCACCTCCAAGGACATCGGCTTCCGGACGCCGGACGCCTGGCATGCCGAGCTCGACTTCGCCGTGACGAAGGACGCCTCGGCGAGCGCCGTCTGCGCCGTCAAGGCCCTGTCCGAGACGTACGCCGTGGTGGGGTACCGCGAGGTGGCGGTCGGCCCGGACCGCACCGCCACGGGCACGACGACGTCCCTCACCACCGCGGCGATCCGCACCGAGAGCGCGGCCGTCTCAGCAGTGGTCGACTCGTGCTGGCTCACGTCCAGGTAGTCGGTGTGACGCGGGACACGCCAAGGGCTGTCTTTGGCTTGGGCTCCCGCGATCATTAGAATGTACTAATACCCATTGCCCCGCCGGTGGCCAGAAGCGCTCCCGAGGCATCCTGCCTCAGGGGGTTTGCGCACAGCCGCAGGCGGGGTATTTGCATGGAAAGACGCGACGAGGAGACAAGATGTCCACCACGACCCATCAGGGCGGCGCCTGGCTCACGCAGGAGGCGTACGACCGACTCAAGGCCGAGCTGGACCACCTTTCGGGGCCTGGCCGACACGAGATCGTCGAGAGGATCGAGGCCGCCCGCCAGGAGGGCGACCTCAAGGAGAACGGCGGCTACCACGCGGCCAAGGAGGAGCAGGGCAAGATCGAGGCCCGCATCCGCCAGCTGACCGAGCTGCTGCGCAACGCGCACGTCGGGGAGAAGCCGGCCGACGACGGCGTGGTCGAGCCCGGCATGCTCGTGGTCGCGAAGATCGCGGGCGAGGAGGAGCGCTTCCTCCTGGGCTCGCGCGAGATCGCCGACGGCGGCAGCGACGTCGACGTCTTCAGCGAGAAGTCCCCGCTCGGCGCCGCGATCGTCGGCCACAAGCAGGGCGACAAGCTCTCCTACACCGCGCCGAACGGCAAGGAGATCGCGGTCGAGATCATCTCGGCCACGCCGTACAACGGCTGAGACTCGCCACAGCCCAGCAAGCACAGCACACACGACGGCGCCGCCCCCGCTCGGGGAGCGGCGCCGTCGCCGTCTCCGCTGGTCCGCACGCGTCCTAGTAGAGGGCCCGATCAGCTAGGAGATGGCCCGGCGGGGCCGCTGCGGGCGCATGACCAGGGCCGCGATGACCCCGCCCGCGAGGCCGAACAGGTGGGCCTGCCAGGAGATCCCCCGCCCGACCGTCGGAAGCACCCCGAGCAGAACGCTGCCGTAGGCGAGGAGGAGAAGGACGGCCAGCAGGATCTGCCACCACGAGCGGTTGAAGAATCCGCGCACGAGCAGGAAGCCGAACAGCCCGAAGATCACCCCCGACGCCCCGACGGTGACCGAGTGGCCGAAGAGGCTGCCGCCGAACAGCCACACCCCCACGCCGGAGGCGAGCCACGAGAGCGCGACGGCGGTGAGGAACTGCCGCAGCCCTGCGAGGAACGCGAGGAAGCCGAAGACCACGAGGGGCAGCGTGTTGGCCGCGAGGTGGTTCCAGCTCGACGCGTCGTGGACGAGCGGAGAGGTGAGGATGTCCGGAAGGCTCGTCACGTCCCGCGGCCGGATGCCGAACGTCAGCGAGAGCCAGCCGAACGTGAGCATGTTGGCCACTTGGATCGCATAGAGGACCGCGATGATCCCGGCCATGGTGGCAATGCCGGCCCGGGCCCGGCTGGCGAGCTCCGCCTGCCGCGCTGACGGCCTCCGGACCATGCGCTTCCCGCTCAGACGTGGATGACGATCGGCTGGAAGCCCTCTGCCCGCAGGGCGCGGAGCACCTGCTCGCAGTGCTCGTGGCCGCGGGTCTCCATGTCGATGGTGATCGCGACGTCGCCCATGCTGATCGAGCCGCCCACGCGCGTGTGGTCCACGCCGGTGACGTTGGCGTCGTTCTCCGCGATGATGCGGGAGATCGTCGCGAGCGATCCGGGCCGGTCGTCGAGCATCATCCGGACGGTGAAGAAGCGCCCCGCGGCGGCGAGGCCTCGCTGGATGACCTTGAGCATGAGCATCGGGTCGATGTTGCCGCCGGAGAGGATCACGGCAGTCTTCTTCGCGTTGATCCCCAGCTCGGCGAGCTTCCCGTCCATGAGGGCCGCGACCCCGACGGCGCCTGCGGGCTCGACCACGAGCTTGGCCCGCTCCAGGAGGAAGACGAGGGCCCGGGCGAGCGACTCCTCGCTCACGGTCACGAAGTCGTCGACGAGTTCGCGGATGATGCTGAACGGCAGCTGGCCGGGGAGGCCCACCGCGATGCCGTCCGCCATGGTCGCGGTGCTCTGGAGGGGGACGAGCGCGTCGGCGGCGAGGGACGGCGGATAAGCGGCCGCGTTCTCAGCCTGGACTCCGATCACCTTGATGTCCCGCCCGAGCTCCTTGGCCTTGGCCTTCACGGCGACGGCGACCCCGGCGAGGAGGCCCCCGCCGCCGACGCCCATGATGATCGTGTCGACGTCGGGCACCTGCTCGAGGATCTCGAGGCCCAGCGTGCCCTGCCCGGCGACCACGTCCGGGTTGTCGAAGGGGTGGACGAAGACCGCGCCGGTCTCGTCCGCGTAGCGTTTGGCCTCAGCGAGCGCCTCGTCCACGTTGTGCCCGTGCAGGACGACCTCGGCGCCGTGCGAGCGGGTGGCCTGGAGCTTCGGGAGGGCGACCCCGAGCGGCATGTAGATGCGGGCACGGATCCCGAGGCGCTTCGCGGCGACGGCGACGCCCTGGGCGTGGTTGCCGGCCGAGGCCGCGACGACGCCGCGCGCCCGCTCCTCGTCGCTCAGGCGCGCCATGCGCACGTAGGCCCCACGGACCTTGAAGGAGCCGGCCCGCTGGAGGTTCTCGCACTTGAAGTAGACCTCGGTGCCGACCTGCGCTCCCAGCGCCCGGGAGGTCTCGATGGGAGTCTTCGCAATGATCCCCTCGAGCAGCTCCTGCGCGCTCAGGACGTCGTCCAGCGTCACAGCGAGAGTCGAGAGAGTTTCCATGCGCGTGTGCTCCTCAGCAGTGGCAGTCAGTCGGCGGCCCGGGGCGGCTCCGGCGCCGCACCGGCGTCGGGCTCTGCAACAGGCACGTCTCCAGTTTCCCACGCCCGCGAGGCGATGTAGCGCACAGCTGAATTTGCGACGGCGAGCGTGGGCACCGCGAAGAGGGCGCCCGGGATGCCGGCCAGGAACGAACCGGCCGCCACGGAGAGGATCACGGCGACCGGATGGAGCGAGACCGCCCGGCCCATGATGAGCGGCTGGAGGATGTGGCTCTCGAGCTGCTGCACCGCCAGGACGATGACTAGCATGATCACCGCGTTCACCAGGCCGTTCGCCACGAGCGCGAGGAGGACGGCGACGACGCCGCTCACCAGCGCGCCGACCACGGGGATGAACGAGAACACGAACACGAGGATCCCGAGCGGGATCGCCAGCGGGACGCCCAGGATCGCCGCGCCCACGCCGATGCCGATGGCGTCCACCGCCGCGACGACGACCTGGATGCGGACGTAGTGCACGAGCGAGGTCCAGCCGACGCGTCCGGCGCCGTCGGTGGCGCGGCGCGCGGCACGCGGCAGCAGGCCCACGAGGAACCCCCAGATCCGCTCGCCCTCGAGCAGGAAGAACGCGAGCACGAAGAGGGCGATGAGCGCGCCCGTGAGGATGTGCCCCGCCGAGGAGCCAACGGAGAGCACACCGCTCACGAGGCTGCCCTGGTTGTTCTGCACGATGTTGCGGGCGTCCGCGATGTACGTGTCCATCTGGGCCGCGGTGATCTGCAGAGGGCCCTCGGCGAGCCACCGCTGGATCTCGGACAGGCCCGCGAGCGCCTCATCCCACAGCTGGGCGAAATCGGCCGAGATCTGCCGGCCCACTAGCGTCAGGAGGCCGGCGACGACGGCGACGAATCCGATCTCGGTGATGGCCACGGCCAGCCCGCGCGGCATCCCGGCCCTCATGAGCCAGCCCACGGCCGGGGCCAGGAGCCCTGCGAGGAGGGCCGCGACAAGGACCGGGATGACGAGGAAGCTCAGCTGGGCGAGCCCCCAGGCGACGGCGGACGCGACGACGAGGATGATCGCGAGCCGCCACGACCACGCCGCGGCGATGCGCAGCCCGAACGGGAGGTCGGCGTCGGTGACGGGGCGTGGGGGCAGGCGGCGCGGACTAGTCGGCTCCATGGGCCCATCCTGCCAGAGCGCTCAGCGGCCCGAGCGCTCAGCGGCCCGAGCGCTCAGCGGCCCGAGCGCTCAGAGGCTCGAGCCGATGCCCCATCGCATGGACGCCGTCTCCCCCGGGCCGAGCCACCCGAGCCCCTCCCCGGAATTGAAGGCGTTGGCGGGCCCGGTCATGGGTTCGAGGGCCACGGCCTTCGTCCGCCCGGGGAAGGTCACGCTGACGAAGACGTGGACGTACTGGCATGCAGCCTCCTGCCACAGCCAGACCGAGTGGCCGTCGGGCGCCGTGAGCGTGCTGCGCGCACGCCCGTCCTGGAACTCGAGGTCCGTGAAAGCCGCATCGAGCGCGAGCTCCGACACGCGGCGGCCCCGGCGCAGGTCGTTCTCCCCTGCGGCCGGCTCGTGCGAGCGCGGGATGAGGCGTTCGTCCGCGACCAGTCTGGTGGCGGCCGGGACCGTGAGGACCAGGTCCTCGGTGGGCACGTCGCCGATGCGCAGGTAGGGGTGGGCGCCGAGCACCCATGGCGCCCGGGCGGGCGAGTGGTTCGTGAGGCTCTGCGTCACGCTCAGGGCGCCGTCGCCGTCGAGCGCGTACTCGACCCGGTGGCGCACGAGGAACGGGTAGCCGTGCTGCGGGAAGACGCTCGCCTCGAGGACCGCGGAGGACTCCGAGCCGCCGATGAGCGCGTACCCGGTGTTGCGGAGCAGGCCGTGGCTCGCGTGGCCGCGCGACGGTTCGGTGAGGTCCAGCTGCTGCGGCCGGCCCTCCAGCGTCCACCTGCCGTCCTCGATCCGGTTGGCCCAGGGCGCGAGGGTGATGCCGGTCGCGCCGGGCGGGATCTGGTCGTCGCCGAACGTCTCGGTGAGCACGACGCCGTCGCGCGAGTAGGAGCGCAGCGTCGCGGCGAGCTCGGTCACCACGGCGACGGCGCCACCTGAGCGGAGCTCATACTGGCGCCCGGTGGCAGGGATGCTGGGAGAGGTCATGGAGTCACGCTAGCGGTCTTCCCTCCGGCCGCTCCAGATGTTATCTTTTGTTAGAAACATTTTGTTTGTGTGAAGGGGGGCGGGCCATGCTCGCAGCGGAGCGGCACGCGCGGATCGTCGCGGAGCTCGAACGGAGGGAAGCGGTGCGGGTCGCCGAACTCGCCGCCACCCTGGGAGTGTCCGAGATGACCATCAGGCGGGACATCGAGCACCTCGAGGCGCAGGGGCTCGCACGGCGTGTCCATGGGGGCGCCGCACGCCCGGCGGACGTCGGCTTCGCCGACCCGGGCTTCGCCGTCAAGAGCGAGCAGAGGCCCGACGCGAAGAGCGCGATCTCCCAGCGCGCCCTCGAGCTCGTGCGGCCCGGCGCGACGATCTTCGTCACCGCGGGCACCACGACCTTCGCCTTCGCCCGCCTTCTCGCCTCGGTGCCGGACCTGACCGTCGCGACCAACTCGATCAAGGTCGCGGAGGCGCTGGGCACGCCCTCCCAGGGAGGCGTGCGCACGATCCTCACGGGCGGCGAGCGCACCGCGTCGGAAGCGCTCGTGGGACCGCTGGCCACCGCGACGCTGGCCGAGCTCCATGTGGAGACCTGCTTCATGGGGGTGCACGGGCTCCATCCCCGAGCCGGCCTGACGACGCCCAACATGCTCGAGGCGGAGGTCAACCGCGCGGCCGCGGAGGCGGCCGCCCGGCTGGTCGTGCTGGCCGACCACAGCAAGTACGGCCTCGTGAGCCTCGCGAAGATCCTCCCGCTCGATGCGATCGATACCCTCATCACGGACGACGGCCTCTCAGAGGCCGCCCTCGACGAGCTCAGGCAGAGCGTGCCGGACCTCGTCGTCGCCCCCATCGCCTGACCCCGGTGTCCCGACCCTCGGAGGAACCATGAGCGCCCACTCCCCCGCGGCCACCAGCACGCGGCTCTCCGACGGACGCGAGCTGATCTACTTCGACGACCCCGGCAGGCCGCCGCGCACACCCCCGCCCGATGCACGGGGCCTTCCCGGGCGCGCGGAGCCCGGCGAGGTGCGGTACGACGAGCTCTCGGGCGACTGGATCGCGGTGGCGGCCCACCGCCAGTCCCGGACCCACCTCCCGCCGGCGGAGGCGTGCCCGCTGTGCCCGAGCACCCCGGGGAACCTCTCGGAGATCCCCGCGGAGGACTACGACGTCGTCGTGTTCGAGAACCGCTTCCCGTCCCTGGGACCCGCGCTCGCGGAGCTCCCGGACTCCCTGCCGTGGGGTCAGAGCGCCCCCGCCGCCGGACGGTGCGAGGTGGTCTCCTTCACCTCCTCCCACACCGGGTCCTTCGGCGGCCTTCCGTACGGGCGGGCACGGACCGTCGTCGAGGCCTGGGCCCACCGCACCGCCGCGCTCAACGCACTACCCGGCATCCGCCAGGTCTTCCCCTTCGAGAACCGCGGCGCGGACATCGGCGTCACGCTGCACCACCCCCACGGCCAGATCTACGCCTACCCCTACGTGACGCCCCGGGCTGCGCAGCTCGGTGCCCGCGCGCGGCGCCTCTACGACGAGGCCGGCGGCCGTGCGACGCTCCTCGGGGTGCTTCTGGACCGCGAGCGCACGGCGGGCGAGCGCATGGTCCTCGAGGGCGCGCACTTCAGCGCCTACGTGCCCTTCGCCGCGCGCTGGCCGCTCGAGGTCCACCTCGTGCCCCACCGGCACGCCGCGGACTTCGCGGACCTGACGGGCGAGGAGAAGGACGAGCTCACCGAGGTCTACCTGCGGCTCCTGCAGGCAGTGGACGCGCTGTACGACGCCCCCACCCCCTACATCGCCGCCTGGCACCAGGCGCCGCTCGACACCGTCCTGCGGCCCGCGGGCAGGTTCCACCTCCAGCTCACGTCCCCGCGCAGGGCGGCGGACAAACTCAAGTTCCTCGCCGGCTCGGAGGCCGCGATGGGCGCCTTCATCACCGACACCAGGCCCGAGCAGGTCGCCGCACGCCTCCGCTCGGCACTCGCCGGGCTCCCTGCCCCGGCGGCCGAACCCAGCACAGGACGGAAGGCACGCGCGTGAGCTCCGCGATCCCTGGCCAGGCCGGCCCCGTCCTCGAGGCCTTTGCGGCAGCCTACGGCGGCACGCCCGACGGCGTGTGGCAGGCGCCCGGGCGCGTGAACCTCATCGGCGAGCACACGGACTACAACGAGGGGTTCGTGCTTCCCTTCGCCATCGACCGCTCCTCCCGCGTCGCCGTCCGCGCCCGTCCCGACCGGCGCGTCAGGCTGGCCTCGACCTACGGGCGGGAGGGCGTCGTCGACCTCGGCCCCGACGGGATCACCCGCGAGGCTGCGCGCGGCTGGACGGTCTACCCGGCCGGCGTCGTGTGGGCGCTGCGGCAGCGCGGAATCGAGGTCCCGGGCTTCGATCTCGTCCTCGAGTCGAACGTGCCGCTGGGGTCGGGGCTGTCGTCGTCGCACGCGATCGAGTGCGCCGTCGCCATCGCACTCGCCGAGCTCAGCGGCGCGCAGCTCTCCACCGAGGAGCTCGTGCTGCTCACGCAGCGGGCCGAGAACGACTTCGTGGGCGCACCCACGGGCATCATGGACCAGTCGGCGTCCCTGCGCGCCACCGCCGGCCACGCGGTGTTCCTCGACTGCCGGGACCAGCACGCCGAGCTCATCCCGTTCGACGCCCCCGCCGCAGGGCTGACCGTGCTCGTCGTCGACACCAAGGTCGCGCACTCCCACGCCGACGGCGGCTACGCGAGCAGGCGGGCGGCGTGCGAGCTCGGGGCGGAGGTGCTCGGGGTGGACGCGCTCCGCGACGTCACCTCGGCTGACCTGGCCGAGGCGCGGGGCCTGCTCGACGAGGTGACGTTCCGACGCGTGCGCCACGTCGTCACCGAGGACGAGCGCGTGCTCCGCACCGTCGAGGTGCTCCGCTCCGAGGGGCCGGCCGCGATCGGCCCCCTCCTCGACGAGAGCCATGCGTCGATGCGGGACGACTTCGAGATCTCGTGCCCCGAGCTCGACCTCGCCGTCGAGACTGCCAGCTCCAGCGGCGCCGTGGGCGCACGCATGACCGGGGGCGGGTTCGGCGGCTCGGCGGTCGCCCTCGTGCCGACGACGGCGGAGGCCTCCGTCCGGGCCGACATCACCACCGCGTTCGCCCGGGCCGGCTACCGCGAGCCCGAGGTCTTCAGCGTCTCACCCGCAGACGGGGCCCGCCGGCTCCTGTAGCGCAGGAGGGAGAAGCCTCGGAACCAGCAGCGGGAGCCTCAGAGGTAGAGGCCCACGTCGCTCGCGGGCTCGTCGCGCTCGGCGACCGCGTGGAGGTCGCGCTCGCGCAGGAGGATGTAGTCATGGGCCGAGACCTCGACTTCGGCCCGGTCCTCGGGATCGAAGAGAACACGGTCCCCGACGGCGACCTGGCGCACCGTCGGTCCCGCCGCCACGACCTCGGCCCACGCGAGGCGCTTCCCCAGCATGGCGGTCGCCGGGATGACGATGCCGGAGACCGAGCGACGCTCGCTCGCGTCCTTGTCGAGCGCGACCAGGACCCTGTCGTGGAGCATGCGCAGCGGGAGCCGCCGCGGGGCTGCAGGAGGTTTGGGGGCGGTCTCGGCTGCGTCGGGATCTCGGTGTGGCACCGCATCATTCTAGGCGAGCGATGCCCGGGGAACTCTTTCCTGCCGCCGTTCGTGGAACGGACAGCGTCCTCACGCGGACCATCGAAGCCGCGGACCGGGACAATCGGCTGGGGCCACACCAGCCGACCACCATCGCCCGCCACCGTAGCGGGCCGTCGACAAGGAGCCGACACATGGCATTCGGGGGGAACCCGGTCTTCCGGGGGAAGAACTTCAGAAGCGCCGTCACGACCGCACCGCCTGTCCCGCACGCACCCTACGGGCAGCAGCCCTACGGCCAGCAGAACCCGTACGGCCAGCCCTACGGCCAGCAGGCCCCGTACGGGCAGATGAGCCCGGAGCAGCTCGACCAGATGTACAAGGCGCCGTCGGCCGGTCCGGTCGAGACGGGCCGCATGACCTACGACGACGTCATCATGAAGACGCTCGCGTGCCTCGGCTTCGTCGTCGTCGGCGCAGCCGTCACGCTGTTCGTCCCCGCCGGCGCGGCGATGGGCCTCATGGTCCTGGGCGCCATCGGCGGCTTCGTGCTCGCCCTCGTCAACTCCTTCAAGCGCGAGCCCGTCGCTGGCCTGATCCTCGCCTACGCGGCCCTTGAGGGTCTGTTCCTGGGCGGGATCACCCGCGTGATCGACAGCATTGCCCCGGGGGTGGGCTTCCAGGCCGTCCTCGGGACGGTCGCCGTCGCTGGCGTTACCCTTGCCCTCTACAAGAGCGGCAAGGTGCGCGCGACGCCCGGCCTGATGAAGTTCTTCCTCATCGCGATCGTCGGCTACCTGGCCTTCAGCCTCATCAACCTCGGGCTCGTGATGTTCGGGGTCGTCTCAAGCCCGTGGGGCCTCCGGGGCATCACGATCATGGGCATCCCCCTCGGCGTGATCGTCGGACTGATCGCGGTCGTCCTCGCCGCGATCTCCCTGATCCTGGACTTCAACAGCATCGAGCAGGGTGTGCGCGCAGGGGCTCCGCGGCGCTTCGCCTGGACCGCGGCGTTCGGCCTCACGGTGACGCTCGTCTGGCTCTACACCGAGATCCTCCGCCTGCTGGCGATCTTCAACAGCAACGACTGACGCGCCACGGCGGATCTGCCCCCGCCCGAAGGCCCTCGGACCGCTCGGTCCGGGGGCCTTCGTCGTCCCGGGGCCTTCGTCGTGTCCGGCAAGGATGGTGCAGCCATCGTGAAGCTGGACACTCAGGCCGCTGAGGCGTCTCTTCACAGTTGTTACCGGATCGCGACGTTCCGCAGCCTACCGACCCGGCTTCGGGGCCATGCCGCACAGGTACGATGGCGTTCCAACGGGTGATCAACGTCACAACTCGTCGTGATGCTGCACGCCCGCCGGACCCACTGCCCGGCCTGCCCACAGGCTGGCCGGCGCCCGGACCTATGGAGGCCCCCTACGTGAAAAGCGCAGCCCAGGCCGCCCACCCGCCCAGGGTGCTGGCGGTCGCAGGTGCCCTGATCGGCGCCGTCCTCGCCGTGCTGCTGGCCTTGGCGCCCGCGGCCGAGGCGACCAGCTCGCCGAGCCCGTCGCCCAACCCCTCTCAGACGGTGTACCAGAATACGATCAGCGGCTTCCTGAGGAATGAGGGGCAGCCGCTGCAGAATGTCGAGATCAAGGTGAAGGGCAATGGCTTCGAGGGCAGCACCCGCTCGGGAGCCAACGGCGCCTGGTCGGTCGGCGTCCCGAGTCAGGGCACGTATCAGGTCGAGGTCAATACCTCGACGCTCCCAGAGGGGGTCAAGCTCGCGGAAGGGCAGGAGAACCCGCGCAACGTCACGTTCAACCAGACCTCCAACGTCAGCGCGATCTTCGCCTTCGGCAAGGGCATCCAGGTCGCCCAGGCCAACCTGGGCCAGGAGATCATCAACCGGCTGGTCGCGGGCTTGAGCTTCGGCCTGCTGCTCGCACTCTCGGCGGTCGGCCTGTCGCTCATCTTCGGAACCACGGGCCTCACCAACTTCGCCCACGGCGAGATGGTCACGCTCGGCGCCGTGACGGTGTTCGGGCTGGCGGCGGCGGGGCTGCCGTTCTGGCTCGCGGTGCTCCTCGCCCTCGTGGCGAGCGCGGCGTTCGGCTGGGTGCAGGACGCCGCACTCTGGAGGCCCCTGCGGCGCAGAGGCACCGGCCTCGTTCCGATGATGATCGTGAGCATCGGCCTCGCCCTCGCGGTCCGGTACGTCATCCTCTTCTTCTTCGGCGGCGCCACCCAGCAGCTCCCCTACGCGCAGAGCCCGGACATCCAGCTCGGCCCCGTCTCGATCTCGCCGAACAACCTGTGGTCCCTGCTCATCTCCGCCGTGGTGATCGCAGCCGTGGGCATCGTGCTGCTGAGGACCCGGCTGGGCAAGGCGACCCGCGCCGTCGCCGACAACCCCGCGCTCGCCGCCGCCTCGGGCATCGACGTGGACCGGGTGATCCGCATCGTCTGGGTCACTGGCGGCCTCCTCGCCGGCCTCGGCGGCATCCTCTGGGCGTACTACCGGCCCGGAGTCACCTTCGACATGGGCCAGCAGATCCTGCTGATGATCTTCGCCGGGGTGACCCTCGGCGGCCTCGGGACCGTCTTCGGCGCCCTCGTGGGATCGGTCGTGGTCGGCGTCTTCGTCGAGCTGACGACCGTCTTCGGGGTCTCGAGCGACCTCAAGTACGTGGGAGCCCTGGCGATCATGATCGCCGTCCTCCTGTTCCGGCCACAGGGCATCCTGGGCCGCCGCGAGCGAGTGGGCTAAGGGAGACGCCTTATGGACTTCGGATTCATCCTCACCAACGCGCTCGGCGAGCTCGTCAGCCCCACGACGGCGGCCTACGCGCTCGCGGCGCTCGGCCTCGCCGTCCACTTCGGCTATTCCGGCCTGCTCAACTTCGGCCAGGCCGGCTTCATGGCCGTCGGAGCCTACGGGTTCGCCATGTCGACCATCCATCTCGGCACCCCCTTCTGGGTCGGCCTCCTCATCGCGGTCGTCGCGTCGGTGGTCTTCGCACTCCTCCTCGGCGTACCGACTCTGCGGCTGCGGGCCGACTACCTCGCCATCGTCACGATCGCTGCGGCCGAGATCGTCCGCTACGTTGTGACCACCAACAGCCTCACCTCGGTGACGGGCTCGGCGAACGGCCTGGCAGCCTTCCGGCAGGACTTCCTCCGGCTGAACCCGTTCCCCGAAGGGAACTACTTCGGCTACAGCGGCCCGGACTTCTTCTACCGGTTCTTCGGCTGGGGCATCGTGATCATCGCGGGCGTACTCGTCTGGCTGCTCATGCGCAGCCCGTGGGGCCGCGTCCTCAAGGGCATCCGTGAGGACGAGATGGCCGTCCGCTCGCTCGGGAAGAATGTCTACGCCTACAAGATGCAGGCGCTCATCATCGGTGGCATCCTCGGAGCGCTCGCGGGCATGGTCTTCACCCTCCCCCGTGACGTCGTTCAGCCCTCGAACTACGGGACGGAGCTGACGTTCTTCCTGTGGACGTGCCTCCTCCTCGGGGGCATGTCCACGGTGCTCGGCCCGGTAGTGGGCGCGATGATCTTCTGGGTGGTCCTCTCCCTCACGCAGGGGGTCCTCTACGGCCTCATCGAGTCTGGGACCGTCACCTGGCTCACCACCACCCAGGCCGGGCAGCTCCGCTACATCCTCGTCGGTGTGGCGCTGATGCTCCTCATGATCTTCCGGCCGCAGGGCGTGTTCGGCAACAAGAAGGAACTGGCATTCACATGAGCCACGCTGCATCCTCACCCCAGGGCCCGGCCCGCGAGCCGGACCTGTCCGGCAACGAGTACATGACGGACTCCAGGCCCATCGCCGAGGGCGAGCCTGGGCCCGGCTGCCGGAAGAGGGACCCGATCGTCATCGCGGACAACGTGAGCCGGAGCTTCGGCGGGATCAACGCGGTCGATGTCGAACACCTCGAGATCCCCCGGCACAAGATCACAGCGCTCATCGGCCCCAACGGTGCGGGCAAGACGACGCTGTTCAACCTGCTCACCGGCTTCGACACACCCAACTCGGGCAAGTGGCAGTTCGAGGGCAGGGACCTCGCCGGCATCTCCTCCTACAAGGTCGCCCGGATGGGCATGGTCCGCACGTTCCAGCTGACAAAGGTCATGGGCAAGCTCACCGTGATGGAGAACATGCGCCTCGGTGCCTCCGCCCAGCCCGGGGAGCGGCTCCGGAACGCGCTCTTCCAAGGCATCTGGGGCGCGCGCGAGAAGGAGATCACCTCTCAAGCCGAGGCCCTCCTGACCAAGTTCAAACTCGACACGAAGCGGGACGACTACGCGGCATCGCTCTCGGGCGGTCAGCGCAAGCTCCTCGAGATGGCCCGCTCCCTCATGGTCAACCCCAAGCTCGTCATGCTCGACGAGCCCATGGCCGGGGTCAACCCGGCACTGACCCAGAGCCTGCTCGACCACATCAAGAACCTCAAGGCGGAGGGCATGACGGTGCTGTTCGTCGAGCACGACATGCACATGGTCCGCCACATCGCGGACTGGGTCGTGGTCATGGCCGAGGGCAAGATCGTAGCGGAGGGCCCGCCGGCCGAAGTCATGAAGGACCAGGCCGTCATTGACGCGTACCTGGGCGCACACCACGATGTGGACCTGGGCACGAGCGGCGGCGTCAAGGCCCTCGAGCAGGAACTCGCGCAGGACGAGGAGTCCATCGTGGGGACCGAGGACGCCGGCATCATCGCACCCGAGAGCGTGCTCGGAGACGCCGAGACGCTCAAGGTCGATGCCCCGAAGCACGAACGCGGCGCCGACACCCGGAAGGAGGAGGGGAAGTGAGCGAGAGCAGCACCAGCAGCCAGGGGGCCGGCACCGTGACGGACGAGCGCGTCGTGACGGTCACGAACCTCGTGGCCGGGTACATCCCGGGCGTGAACATCCTCAACGGCTGCAGCATCGAGGCCCGCAAGGGAGAGCTCATCGGCATCATCGGACCCAACGGCGCCGGAAAGTCGACGCTGCTGAAGGCCATGTTCGGCCTCGTGAAGGTCCACTCGGGCTCCGTGGTCGTGCGGGGACAGGACCTCACCGGGCTCAAGGCGAACAGGCTCGTGAGCCGCGGCATCGGATTCGTCCCGCAGACCAACAACGTCTTCACGTCCCTCACGATCGAGGAGAACATGCAGATGGGCCTCTTCCAGCGGCCCAAGGTCTTCAAGGAGCGGTGGGACTTCGTGGTCGAGCTGTTCCCCGAGCTCGGCCGGCGACGCGCACAGCGGGCGGGCTCCCTCTCAGGTGGCGAGCGCCAGATGGTCGCCATGGGGCGCGCGCTCATGATGGAGCCGGCCGTCCTGCTCCTCGACGAGCCCTCGGCGGGCCTGTCCCCCGTCAAGCAGGACGAGACGTTCCTCCGCGTCCACGAAATCAACCGCGCAGGCGTCTCAGTCATCATGGTGGAGCAGAACGCCCGCCGCTGCCTCCAGATCTGCGATCGGGGCTACGTCCTGGACCAGGGCCGCGATGCCTACACGGGCACAGGGCGCGAGCTCCTGCACGACCCGAAGGTCATCCAGCTCTACCTGGGCACCCTTGCCGACACTGTGGAGGGTGAGGACAAGTAGAGCGTCCGCGATCCCGCGCCAAACGGGAGGGCCCCGGTTCCTTCGGGAACCGGGGCCCTCCCATCCGTGTGCGTCAGGACGCTGGGCTCAGCTGAGCTTGCCGTACTCCTCCTTGATCGGCTGGGGAACGTTCTTGTCGTCGAACTGGTAGATGCCGATGTAGGCCTCAGTCGGGTCGCCGGCATCGGAGAAGGTCACCGGCCCCGACTTGCCGTCGTAGTCGATGTCCTTGCCCTGGCGCAGGAGGGTGACGCAGGACGCGAAGTCACCGCACTTCTCGCCGCCCTCGGAGACGTCCTTGAGGTGCTTGGCGATGTCGACGCCCTTGGTGCTCTTGGCCTCCTCAGCCGCGAGGGCAATGAGGTTCACCGCATCCCAGGACTCGCCGGCGTAGGAGTAGTCCTTGAGGGAGGGGTCAATCGCGAGGAGCTGCTTCTTGAAGTCGTCCTTCGCGAACGTGCCCGGGATCGTGCCCTGCGCACCCTTCAGGGTGCCGGCCTGGAAGTCCTTGCTGTAGTCGGAAGTGTTGCCGTCCACCATGAACATGGACGTCGGCTTGACGCCCTTGCCGGTCAGCAGCGGAACGATCTGCTTGGCCTGGTCGAAGGTGATGAGCGCAATGGCATCCGGCTTGGCCGCGAGGACCTTGTCAACCTGGGTGCTGAACTGCGAGTCGCCCTCGTTGAAGAGCTCCTCGGCCACGACCTTGCCGCCAGCAGACTGGAACGCGTCCTTGACGTTCTTCTGGAGGCCCGTGCCATAGGCGTCATTGAGGACGATCATGCCGAGGGTCTGGGCCCCACAGCTGGCGATGTAGTTGCCGAGCACGCGGCCCTGGAGGACGTCCGAGGGCGCCGTGCGCCAGTAGAGGCCCTTGTCGTCCCAGGTCGTGAAGTCGGGCGACGTGTTGGCGGGAGAGAACTGCACCACGCCTGCGCCCGTGATCTGGTTGATGACCGTCTTCGACACGCCGGAGGACGCCGCGCCGATGATGGCGCTCACGTTCTGGCCGAGCAGGTTCGTGACGGACTGGGTCGCGATGTCCGTCTTCGTGTCACCGGAGTCCCGGTGGATGACCTCGATGGGCTTCCCGAGCACACCGCCGGCGTCATTGACCTGCTTGACGGCGAGGTTGACGCCGGCGATCTCCGGCGGCCCGAGGAACGCGAGGGAACCGGTCGTCGGAAGCAGTGAACCGAGCTTGAGCGGAGTGTCTGTCGTCGTCGTGGCAGGCGGGACCGATCCGGATGCGCGGGTGGGGGCGGCGCTTGCACCACCGCTTCCGCTCTGGGGCGCGGGACAGGCAACGCCCTGCGGCGCCGCGCTGGCGGAGCTGCTGCCTGAGGACGTACTGGAGCCTCCACCGCATGCGGTGGCGAGAAGGGCGACGCCGACACCGAGCGCGGCGAGTTTCGCCGCCCGGGGCGTAGCCTGAAGGCGCTGAATCATGCGTAATCTCCTCCATCGAAGGTGCCGGGCACCCTGATGCGAACAACCAGGTGTTCCTGATTAGAAGACAGGCTAATTCAACGCTTAACCCTGAATACAGTGTTTCAGGTCACATGCTGGTAACGGATGGGGACTACATGGAAGACGTGCCCCAGCAGGGACTCGAACCCTGACTGAGCGGATTTTAAGTCCGCTGCCTCTGCCGATTGGGCTACTGGGGCGTGCACACCAGCCTAGCGAATCCGGTCCGACGCAGGAGTGACTGCCGTAGCGGCCGGGACGCCGGACTACTTGGTTCCGGCGGGAACCTTCTCTGCAGCGGGCGCGGCGGGGGCCGCGGCAGCGGGCTTCGGGGCGGGACGGGCAGCGGCCTCGAAGGCGGCGCGCGGGTTGTCGAGCCCCTGGATCGGGGTCGTGTCGCGGCCGGCGAACAGCGAGGAGAACCAGTCGAGGATGACCCGGAACTTGCGCTCGGCAGTGGGGATCGCCATGCCGTGGTAGCCGCGGTGGGCGAGCCAGGCGAGCGGGCCCTTGAGGCCGATCCGGCCGAACAGGTTGATGTTCGCGACGCCCTTCCAGGCACCGAAGCCGGCAACGGCACCGAGGTTCTTGTGCTTGTAGTCGGTCAGCGGCTTGTCCCAGCGGCTGGCCCACAGGTTCTTCGCGAGGACCTTGGCCTGGCGCAGGGCGTGCTGGGCGTTCGGGACACACGTTCCGTCCGGGAGGCCCTTGCCGGTGAGGTCCGGCACCGCGGCGATGTCGCCGGCGGCCCAGGCGTTCTCGATGATGCCCTCGTCGCCCGCGATGCGCAGGTCGGGCAGGACGCGCACGCGGCCGCGCGGCTCGAGCGGGAAGTCGGTCGAGCGGACCATGGGGTTGGCCTGGACGCCGGCGGTCCAGATCAGGGTGTCCGCCTCGAACTCGTCTGCGGGAGCCTTGTCCGGCATGCTGATGAGCTTGAGCGGCCCCTCGGCGCTGGCGAGGGACGTGTTGAGGAGGACCTCGACGCCACGGCTCTGGAGGTGCTCCACGACCCAGTCGGCCTGCTCGGCCGTGACCTCGGGCATGATGCGGCCCATGGCCTCGACGAGCACGAACCGGACCTCGTCCTGGTGCAGGCGGCCGTTGTTGCGCACGGCCTCGCGGGCGAGGTCCTCGAGCTCGGCGATCGTCTCGATGCCGGCGAACCCGCCGCCGACGACGACGAAGGTCAGGGCGCGCTTGCGCTCCGCCGGGTCGGTCGCGGTGGAGGCGAACTCGATGCGCTCCAGGACCTGGTTGCGCAGGGCCACGGCCTCCTCGATGGTCTTGTTGCCGATGCCCTTGTCGGCGAGGCCGGGGATCGGGAACGTGCGGGTGATCGCGCCCGCGGCGAGGACGACGTCGACGTACGGGACCTCGACGGTGCCCTGATCGCCCGGAAGGGCAACGACGGCCTTGCGGTTCTCGTGGTCGATGGCCGTCACGGAGCCCTGGATGACTTCGGTTTTCTTCAGGTGCTCGCGGAGGGAGACGACGGCGTGGCGCGCCTCGATGTTGCCGCCGGCCACCTCGGGCAGGAACGGCTGGTAGGTCATGTAGGGAAGCGGATCGACGACGGTGACGATGCCACCGGCCTCGGCGATCTTCTTCTGGAGGTTGAGGGCGACGTAGAGGCCGACGTAGCCGCCGCCGACGACGAGGACGCGCGGGCGCTCGACAAGCTGCAGGGAGGAGGAAGGCATGCAACCAGCGTAGCAGCTTGTGAAAATATTCACTAGCGCTCGGTGAGGCGCGTCCTCGATGCCACGCGGCGCATGTGGAGCCCTCCCGTGATGGCGATCCCGGCGATGAGCGCCGAGCACCCGACGACGACGATCGGCGGCCACGGGTTGTCCGCGGCCGACGGCTCATGGGGCACGGGCGCGGCCGGCTCCGGAAGCGCTGCCGCCGGGGCCGAGGAGGCAGCGGCCGCGCCCGGGGCGGCGGTCGCGGGCGTGCCCTTCCGGTGCACGCGGATCCAGTCCGCGATCGACCCGAGCGGGTTGGCCGCCGCTTCCGGGACGTCGGCCTTCAGGGCGGCCTCCGCGTCGAGGATCCCGAATCCGTAGATCGGGTCCTGGCCGGCCGGTCCGGCGTCCTTGGCGGTCGAGAGGATCCGGTTGATGACCTGCGACGCGCTCATCGCGGGCCATTTCGCGCGGATCAGCGCCGCGACCCCCGAGACGATCGGAGCCGCACCGGAGGTGCCGGCCCATTCGGCGTACTGGCCCCCGGGCATGCCGCCCACGAGGCCTTCGGCGGGCGCGGCCACGCCGATGCTGATGCCCTGCGCCGAGAAGTCGACGCTCGCCGTGCGGGCCCTGTCCAGGCCGGCGACCGTGAGGACGCCCGGGATGGTCGCGGGTGCGCCCACCTGGACGTTGCCTCCGCCCCGGTTCCCGGCGGCGGCCACGATCACGACGTCCTTCTGCTCGGCGTACAGGAACGCCTCGTCCCAGCTCTGGGGCCATGCCGGCGAGGAGCTGCCGAGGGAGATGTTGATGACCTTCGCGCCCTGGTCCACGGCCCAGCGCACCGCCTCGGGAATCTGGTCCTGGTCGGACCGGCCCGACGGATTCACCGAGCCGAGCCAGGTCGAGACGGTCAGGAGGGAGGACTCCGGCGCGACGCCGACGACGCCGTCGGGGCCGCCCGCCGGGTCGGTGTCCTTGGCCTGGGTCGCGTGTCCGCGGCCGGCGAGCATCGTGGCGACGAGCGTGCCGTGCTCGGGCTTGGCACCGAGGGGCTTCTGGCCGTCCGCCGCGCCTGCACCCGAGGCGTCGTGGCCGCCGACGACGACGCCGCGGAGGTCCGGGTGCCGGCCGTCGATTCCGCTGTCGATCACGGCGACCTTGACCCCGGCGCCCTTCGAGACCTGCCAGGCCTTGTCGATTCCGTACTCGGCGATCCAGTACTCGCGGTCACGGATGCTGTCCGCTCTGGCCGGTGCCGCCGGGATCAGGAGGGCGGCGACCGCGGCGGGCAGGACTGCCGCCACCGCGACCAGCACTGCGAAGAGGGCCGCGGCCGCTCGGGCCACTGCTCGGTTCCGCGTCACAGCGACTCGGGGGCCAGGGCGCTCAGGGCAATGCCGTCGAGGATGTCATGCTCGCTCGTCACGGCAGTGGCGATCCGGCCGTCGGTGAGCTCCCCCATCCGTGCGAGGATGCGGCGCCACACGAGGGCACCGGCCCCGATCACGTCCACGCGCCCGGGATGCATGTACGGCAGGGCGGCCCGCTCGGCGTGGCTCATGTCCAGCAGCGACGTGCACGCCGCCGCGATCTGCGCTGTCGGGAGCTCCGTGCCGTGGATGCGCTCGGGCAGGTAGGACGGCAGCTGAAGGGCGTGCGCCGTAAGGGTGGTGACGGAGCCGGCGACCCCGATCACCGCCCTGGCCTCGGCCAGGGGCACGGCGGCGAGGGCCTGTTCGATGCCCGCGTCGACGTCCGCCTCGGCCGCTGCAATCTGCTCGGGCGTCGGAGGGTCGGACCGGAGGTGCCGCTCGGTGAGGCGCACGCAGCCGATGTCGACCGAGCGCGCTGCGCGCACGCCTTCAGCGTCTCCGAGGACGAATTCGGTGCTCCCGCCGCCGAGGTCGACGACGACAACGGGGACGCCCGGCTCGAGGGCGAGGACGCTGGCCGCTCCCGCGAAGCTCAGGGCCGCCTCCTCGTCTCCGCTCACGACCTCGGGCTCGACGCCGAGCCGGGCCCTGATGCCGTCGACGAAGACGCTGCGGTTGCGGGCATCGCGCGTCGCGGAAGTCGCGACGAAGCGGATGCGCTCCGCCCCGAGGGAACGGATCGTCGCGGCGTAGTCGTCCGCGGCCGCGAACGTCCGCTCGAGGGCCTCCGGGGCGAGCTCGCCGGTCGCGTCGACGCCCTGCCCGAGCCTCACGATCCGCATCTCGCGGTGCACGTCGGACAGGCGGGGTGGCCGCTCTGCCGCCGCGCCGCCGTCGTGCGCCGCGGGCCCGTCTGCACCGGCATCGGCGACCAGGAGGCGGATCGAGTTGGTCCCGCAGTCGATCCCCGCGACCCTCATGCCTTTCCGCCGCCCTCAGTGCGGGCAGCCTCGGTGGCGGAGTCTCCGGCGTCCGAGCGCCTGGCGGGCGCCGGCCGGCCGGTCATCGACGGCAGGCCCTGCGGCCCATGGCGCGATAGGTCCCGGCTGGGGGCCGCGCCCTCCGTGTCCCACGCGCCCTCGCACCAGCACCGGTCCCGCGTCCACCATTCGGCGATGCGCTCGATCGCCTCGTCCCCGAGCGGGTTGACGCCGGGCCCCATCGCGAGCGACTGCCCGACGAGGACGTGCAGGCACTTGACCCGGGAGGGCATGCCGCCGGCGGAGACGCCATCGATCTCGGGGACGGGACCGGTCCCGGCCTGCCGCCCGATCTCCTCGCGGGCGGCCAGGTAGGCCTCGTGCGCCGCCCGGTAGGACGCGGCAAGCTCCGGGTCTGCCTCGAGGCGCGCGTTCATCTCGGCCATGACGCCGGCGGCTTCGAGCCGCGAGACGGCGGACGTGATCACGGGGTGTGTGAGGTAGAAGGTGGTCGGGAAGGGCGTGCCGTTGCCCAGCCGCGGCGCCGTCGCCGCGACGAGGGGATTGCCGCAGACGCAGCGGGCCGGGATGGCGACGACGTCGCGCACCGGCCGGCCGAGCTGCCGGCTCAGCACCTCGAGGTCGGCGGGCGTGGGCGCGTCGCTGGGCGCGGTGGAGTTCTCGGTCACGGTGGTCCTTGCTTGGTCGGTCAGGGGCGGCTCAGCCGCGGGAGCTGCTCACTCCGTGGCGGCACGGACGAAAGAGTCCCAGAAGCCCTCGGCCCACGGACGGTCTCCACCGCTCTGGGACGCCGGGCTCCCGGCTGCCGGCGAGGTGGAGCCGACGTCGCCGAACACCCAGTAGGACGTCTCGCCGGGCATGACCATGTTAATGCGGTCGCGGGCCTGCTGCTTGACGTAGTTGGGGTCTTCCCACCGCGAGATCGACTGGCGGAGCCCGTCCTGCTCGGTCTTCCTTGCCGCGATGTCCTGCTCGAGCGAGCTGATCTCGGCACGCTGGCTCAGGAACACCCGCACCGTCGGCGCGAGCATGACCGTGATCGCGACGAGCACGACGGCGAGTGCGAGGATCCGGCCCGAGAACGCCCGGGCCGGGACGGGCGCCTCCGCTGCCGAGGTCGCGGCGCGTCCTGACGGCGCCGCAGTGGCGCGCGACGACGACGCCAACGACCCGGAGGCGGCCTTCGGCGCGGCTGCGCTCGGGCGGGCAGTGTCCTTGGGGACGGGGCCGCCGGTGGGGCCGCCGGTCGCGGGCGCGGGCGGCCTGCGCTTCGTGCCGGGGGTGCGGGGCACCGCCGGTCGACGCGTGGCCATGGGCGCTCCTGACGTGGGACGGGGCCGCCGGATGCACAACCGGCCGCGGCGGCCATGGTGTCTTCCACCATAGCCGCCGCGGCCGGCGAATCCGTGCAGGGCCCCGGGCGGGTGCCGGACTCCTAGGTTCCGTTCAGCTGGCCGAGTCCTCGGCCGGCGAGGGTGACTCAGCCCTTGAAGCGCGGGAAGGCGCTGCGGCCCGCGTAGCGGGCGGCGTCGTCGAGCTCCTCCTCGATGCGCAGGAGCTGGTTGTACTTGGCCACGCGCTCGGAGCGGGCCGGGGCACCGGTCTTGATCTGGCCGGCGTTGGTGGCCACGCAGATGTCGGCAATGGTCGTGTCCTCGGTCTCGCCGGAGCGGTGCGAGGTGATGGTCGTGTAGCCCGAGCGCTGGGCGAGGGAGACGGCGTCGAGCGTCTCCGTAAGCGAACCGATCTGGTTCACCTTCACGAGCAGCGAGTTGGCCGTGCGCGCGTCGATGCCCTGCTGGAGGCGCTCCGGGTTGGTCACGAACAGGTCGTCGCCCACAAGCTGGACCTTGTCGCCGATGCTCTCGGTGAGGATCTTCCAGCCCTCCCAGTCGTTCTCGTCGAGCGGGTCCTCGATGGAGACGAGCGGGAAGTCGTTGACGAGCTCGGCGTAGTACGCGCTCATCTCGGAGGCGGAGAGGGACTTGCCCTCGAACTGGTAGGCACCGTTCTCGAAGAACTCCGAGGAGGCGACGTCGAGGGCGAGGGCGATGTCCTTGCCGGGGGTGTAGCCGGCCTTCTGGATGGCCTCCGTGATGAGCTCGAGGGCCGCGCGGTTGGAGGGCAGGTTCGGGGCGAAGCCGCCCTCGTCGCCCAGGCCCGTCGAGAGGCCCTTCTCCTTCAGGACGCCCTTGAGGCTGTGGTAGACCTCGACGCCCCAGCGGAGGCCCTCGGAGAAGGTCTCGGCGCCGAGCGGGGCGATCATGAACTCCTGGATGTCCACGTCGGAGTCGGCGTGGGAGCCGCCGTTGAGGATGTTCATGAGCGGCACGGGCAGCACGTGCGCGTTCGGGCCGCCCAGGTACTTGTAGAGCGGGAGGTTGGCCGAGTCCGCAGCGGCGTTGGCGACGGCGAGGGAGACCCCGAGGATGGCGTTCGCGCCGAGGTTGGACTTGTTGGCGGTGCCGTCCAGGTCGATCATCGCCTGGTCGATGGCACGCTGGTCAGTCGCGTCGAAGCCGTTCAGCGCCGGGGCGATCTGGTCGAGGACCGCCTCGACCGCCTGCTGGACGCCCTTGCCCAGGTAGCGGCCCTTGTCGCCGTCACGGCGCTCCACAGCCTCGAATTCGCCGGTCGATGCGCCCGAGGGGACGGCCGCGCGCCCGAGGGAGCCGTCGCTGAGCAGGACCTCGACCTCGACCGTCGGGTTGCCGCGGGAGTCCAGGATTTCGCGGGCGTGGATGGCATCGATAAGCGCCATGGATGTGCTCCTTGGTGGAAACGTGCTGACTTCGAAGGTGGTGATACCAGGGGTGACCACGGTGTCGTCCCCAGCCTAGTCGGCCCCCAGCTGGCCCGCGACCATGTGACGCCTGCCCTCCGCGGGCGGCTCGGGCCCGCTGCCGGCGCTCAGAGACGCCCGACGGCGGTGCGCAGCGCCCGCTCGGAGTCGAGCCCTCGCGCCCGGGCCGCCTGCACGACGCCGAGCAGGAAGTCCCCGAGTTCCTCCTCCGTCCCGAACGCCGAAGTCACCCCCTCTGACGCCGAAGTCACCCCCTCTGACGCCGAGGTCACCCCCTCTGACGCCGAAGTCACCCCGTCGAGCGCACGACGCCGCTCCGCCCGCCCGAGCGCCTTGTCCGCGAGGGCGAGCGCCGGAAGGTGCCGCGGAAGCCCCTCGAGCGCGGTGGGGCCGACAAGGTGCGGCGAGGCGTCGCCGTCGTCCGCGGTTCCCTCGGCGAGTGCCGCCTTCTCCGCGCGCTTCGCCTCGTCCCACGAGGCGATGATCTCCTCGACCGTGGCCGGGAAGCTCGGCTGCAGGCCGCCGTCGGGCGTGAAGACGTGCCGGTTGCGGCGCACCATCTTCTCCGTGAGCGCCTCCGCCACCGCGTCGAGGTCGAAGGCTCCGCGCTCCCGCGCGATCTCGGCGTGCAGAACGACCTGGAGCAGGACGTCGGCGAGCTCTCCCTTGAGGTCTTCCTCGGGATGCCCATCCTCGATGGCCTCCACGAGCTCGTACGACTCCTCCACGAGGTACGTCACAAGGGAGGCATGCGTGAGCGCGGCCGTCCAGAGGCAGTGCTCGCGGAGGAGGCGGATCACCTCGACGAGACGGTCGACGGCGGCGCTCACGGTTGGCTCATTTCCTCGCCAGGGCGCGCTAGCTGGAGAGGTTCGAGTAGGCCTCGTTGATGTACTCCACGAGGTCCTCGCGGTCCTCGAGGGGCAGGAAGGCCGCCTCGGCCGCGTTGAGCGTGAGCTCGAGGAGGTCGTCGAGGTCGTAGTCGTAGGCCTCGACGAGGAGCTGGAACTCGTCCGTGAGGCTCACCCCGCTCATGAGCCGGTTGTCGGGGCTGACGGTCACGTTGAAGCCCAGCTCATACAGCATGTCGAAGGGGTGGTCGAGGATGTCCTCTCCCCACTGGGAGATGGCCCCGGTCTGGAGGTTCGAGGACGGGCACAGCTCGAGCGGGATGCCACGGTCGCGGACCCAGGCGGCGAGCTGCCCGAGCGTCACGTCGAGGATCGGCACGCCGTCCTCGTCGACCTCGTCGGTCGCCTCGACGGCGATGTCCTCGGCGATCCGGACGCCGTGGCCCAGCCGCACCGCGCGCCCGTCCACGAGCGCGGACTGGATGCTCTCGGGCCCGGCAGCCTCGCCGGCGTGGACCGTGGCTGGGAAGTTGTTCTGCGCGAGGTACCTGAAGGCCTCCGCGAAGCGCGACGGCGGGAACCCGTCCTCGGCGCCGGCGATGTCGAAGCCCACCGCGCCGCGGTCCCGGTGGCGCACGGCGAGCTCGGCGATCTCCATCCCACGGTCGGCGTGGCGCATGGCGGTGATGAGCTGGCCGACGGCGATGACGCGCCCGGTCTCCTCGACCGCGGCGACGCCCTCCTCGAGGCCAGCCTGGACGGCTTCGACAGCCTCGTCGAGCGTGAGTCCCCTGGCGAGGTGCTGCTCGGGCGCCCAGCGCACCTCGCCGTACACCACGCCGTCGTCCGCGAGGTCCTCCACGAACTCGCGTGCCACCCGGCGGAGCGCGGACGCGGTCTGCATGACGGCAACGGTGTGGTCGAAGGTCTCGAGGTACCGCGGGAGCGAGCCGGAGTCGGCGGCCTCGCGGAACCATGCGCCCAGGGCGACCGCGTCCGTGGACGGCAGCTCGTGGCCGACCTCGGCGGCCAGTTCGATGATCGTGGCGGGGCGGAGGCCGCCGTCGAGGTGGTCGTGCAGGGAGACCTTCGGGAGGTTCCGCAGGTCGAAGGTCAGGTCCGGGGCGGCGTCGATGTTCGGCTCAGTCACGGGCTCAACTCTAGAGAAGCCCCGACCCGCGGGCCAGACGGCGCGCTACTCGCGCGGCGTGGTGGAACTCTCGTGCTCCCGCGGAGCGTAGTCGTCGGCGTGGGCGTGCGGGTGCTCGCGCAGCTCCCGCTCGTGGTCCGCGGCGGCGCGGGCCGCCGCCTTCCGAGCATCGACGGTGTCGCGCCAGCGGTGGAACAGCGTGATCGAGTGGTCGAGGGCCACGCCGAGGACGAGCGCGAAGACGACCGCCACGACGACGCTGAGCAGCGGGTTGTGGTGCAGCCAGGGAAAGGAGCTCGCCAGCAGGCCGACGCCGAGCGAGTAGCCGACCCAGGTCAGGCAGGCGAACGCGTCGAGCAGGAAGAACGTGCGGTGCCTGAACCCCGTGCTGCCCGAGACGTAGTTGACTGCGACCCTGCCCCACGGGATGTAGCGCGCGGTGAAGATCAGCACCGCGCCGCGCTTGTCGAGCTCGTGGCGTGCCCAGCCGAAGACCTTCTGCACCTTGGGCCGGCGCATCCACTTCCACCGCTCGGTGCCGATCTTCCGGCCGAGCATGTACGCCATGTTGTCGCCGGCGATCGCGCCGACGAGCGCCGTGAGCCCGAGGATCCAGAGGTTGGGCTCACCGCTGTGGCGCCAGTAGGCCGCGAGCGCCACGATGAGCGTCTCGCTCGGAGCCACCATCGCGAAGCCGTCTATGAAGAAGAAGACGAGCAGGATGGGGTAGATCCACCATTGCCCGGCGGCATGGAGAATCACTTCATTGATGCTTTCCAGCATGCCGGGGACTCCTCGCGAATATCGGTCAGTCCAGTGTCGCACGCGGCCCGGCGCGCCGTCACCCGTCCTGAGGCGTAGGCGAGGGGCGCGGCTCAGCCGGCGATGCGGTCGATGATGAGCCTCCGTCCCGGGCGCGCCCCCTCCGGGGCGATAGTCACGGCACCTTCGAGGGCCTCCTTGGCGCGATCGAAGCGCTCGGGGGTGTCGGTCAGGAGGGTCATCAGCGGCTCGCCGGCGCGGACCGACGCGCCGGGCTTGGCATGCAGCCGCACGCCCGCTCCCGCCTGGACGGCGTCCTCCTTCCGCGCCCGGCCGGCTCCGAGCCGCCACGCGGCGACGCCCACCGCGAGGGCATCGAGCCCCACCAGCGTCCCGTCGGCGGGCGCGTAGACGGTCTCGGACTCCTTGGCCCGTGGCAGGGGCGCGTCGGGGTCGCCGCCCTGGGCGGAGATCATGCGGCGCCAGACGTCCATCGCGCGGCCGTCCTTGAGCGCCGCGGCGGGATCGGCGCCGCGCACCCCCGCCGCGGCGAGCATCTCCTCGGCGAGCCGGACGGTGAGCTCGACGACGTCCTCGGGGCCGCCGCCGGCGAGCACCTCCACGGACTCCTCGACCTCGATGGCGTTGCCGGCCGTGAGGCCGAGAGGGGTGCCCATGTCGGTCAGGAGCGCCACCGTGTTCACCCCCGCATCCTGGCCCAGCGCGACCATGGTCTGGGCCAGCTCGCGGGCGGACTGTTCGTCCTTCATGAACGCGCCGGAGCCCACCTTGACGTCGAGGACGAGCGCGCCGGTTCCCTCGGCGATCTTCTTGCTCATGATCGAGGAGGCGATGAGCGGGATGGCCTCGACCGTCCCGGTGACGTCCCGGAGGGCGTAGAGCTTCCTGTCGGCCGGCGCGAGCCCCGCGCCCGCGCCGCAGATGACGGCGCCGACCCCGTCGAGCTGGGCCATCATCTCGGCGTTCGTGAGAGAGGCGCGCCAGCCCGGGACCGACTCGAGCTTGTCCAGCGTCCCGCCCGTGTGGCCGAGGCCTCTTCCGGACAGCTGGGGCACGGCCACACCGAACGCGGCGACGAGCGGGGCGAGCGGGAGCGTGATCTTGTCGCCCACTCCTCCGGTCGAATGCTTGTCCGCCGTGGGGCGCTGTCCGCCGGAGGGTGTCCGCAGCGAGGAGAAGTCGAGGCGCTCGCCTGAGGCGATCATCGCCGTCGTCCATCGGGCCGTCTCGCGGTGGGTCATCCCGTTCAGGAGGATCGCCATGGCGAGGGCGGACATCTGCTCGTCGGCGACTGCACCGCGTGTGTAGGCGTCGATGACCCAGTCGATCTGTGAGTCGGTGAGCTCGCCCCGGTCGCGCTTGGCGCGGATGACGTCGACGGCGTCGTGCGGCTCGTGTGCCTCGGCTGCGGCTTCTGGCAGGGTCACGTGGTGTCCTTCCGGTCGTCGGGGAGGTCCTGCGGCCCGAAGGCGTCCGGGAGGACCTCGTCCATGGAGCGTTCCCCGCTCACCGTCAGCAGGCGCATGCCGGGCGCACGGAACTCGTAGAGGAGCTGGCGGCAGCGCCCGCAGGGCATGATGACTGTGCCCTCTGCGTCGACGCACACGAAGGCCACGAGGCGTCCGCCTCCACCGAGCTGGAGCTGGCCCACGAGCGTGCACTCGGCGCAGAGCGTGAGGCCATAGGAGGCGTTCTCGACGTTGCAGCCCGTGATGGTGCGCCCGTCGTCCACGAGCGCCGCGGCGCCCACCGGGAACCTCGAGTACGGCGCGTAGGCCGCGGCCATCGCCTCGCTGGCCGCGGCCGTGAGGGCGTCCCAGTCGATCCGGTGGCCGGCCACGCGGGGCTCACTGCTTGACATAGGGGATGCCTTCCATGGCCGGCGGGCGCGAGCGGCCCACCAGCCCGGCCACGGCGAAGACCGTGACGACGTACGGGAGCATCGCCATGAACTGGCTCGGCACCGGCGAGCCGATGATCGTGATGATGCTCTGCAGGTTGTCCGCGAAGCCGAACAGCAGCGAGGCCAGGAACGCGCCGATCGGGTTCCAGCGTCCGAAGATGAGCGCAGCCAGGGCGATGTAGCCGCGGCCGGCAGACATCTCTTTGCTGAAGGCATCCACCGCCACGAGCGTGAAGAAGGATCCGCCAATCCCCGCAACCGCTCCGCCGAGGATGGTGTTCCAGAATCTGGTCCGGTTGACGTTGACGCCCAGCGTGTCCGCAGCCTGCGGGTGCTCCCCGACCGCCCTGACCCGCAGGCCCCACCGGGTGTGGAACAGTCCCAGGTAGACCACGATCACCGCGATGTACATGAGATAGCCCACGAGCGACTGGCGGAACAGGATGGGCCCGATGAGGGGGACGTCGGCGAGGACCGGGATCGCGATGCTGCCCAGGTGCGGGGGCTTGTTGAGCCCCTCGGGGTTCTCCGTCAGGAGCGTCGAGAAGAGGAAGTTGGTCAGCCCCACCACCAGGACGTTCAGCACGACGCCGACGATGATCTGGTTCACGAGGTACTTGATGCTCACGAGGGCCAGGACGAGGGAGACGAGAGCTCCCGCAACCGCCGCGGAGACGAGGCCCACGTAGACGTTCTGGGCGATCGTCGCCCCGACGGCGGCGCTGAATGCGCCCATGAGGAGCTGTCCCTCGATCGCGATGTTCACGATCCCGGAGCGCTCGCACAGGACGCCCGAAAGCGACCCGAACACGAGCGGGACGGCGAGGGTGACCGCGCCGGCGAGCAGGCCGGCGAGCGAGATGTAGGGGGTCTCGGCCGCGCCGCCGGCCACGATCCAGGTCAGGAAGCCCACCAGGAAGGCGACGGCGAAGACGGCGGTGGCCCAGCGCGGCGTCGTACGCGACCGGACGGTGAGCCACACGGAGTACCCGGCCACCGCGAGCATGATCACCGCGGTGAGCCACCCGACAACGGGCGCGCTGAGCGTGATCAGCGTGACGTTCGCGACGCCGAGGATGGACAGGACGAAGACGACGACGGCCGCCGCGAAGGCGCCGGGAACCCAGCGCGCCGGGGTGCGGCGCTGGCGGTACCACAGGTAGCCGAACCAGCCGGCGGCGGCGAGGGCGACGGCGAACGCAAGCCACGCCGCGACCATCGATGCCTCGCCCCCGGTGTCGACGAGGCCGAAGGCAGCGTTCTTGCTGCCCGAGAGGACGCCGAACATCAGCGTCCCGGCCACCGCGAGGATGGACAGGCCGACAGCGGTCTTCCGGCTCACGAGCGCCCCGCCCCCCGCCAGGGCGCTCTCACTGGCAGACCGAGGCGCTGACGTGGTGGCGGTCATGACGCGGCTCCGCTCTGGCCCGAGGCGGCCGGGGTGGGGGTGGGGGACGCGGTGCCGTCCCGCTTCTTCCGGCGTGGGTTGAGGCCGAAGATGGCGCGCACGAGCGGCGGGGCCGCGATGAACAGGACGATGAGCGACTGGATGACGAGGACGATGTCGATCGGCGTCTGCGTGACGGCCTGCATCGAGACGCCGCCGGCCCGGAAGGCGCCGAACAGGAGGCCCGCGAAGAAGGTGCCCCACGGCGTCGAACGTCCAAGGAGCGCCACCGTGATGGCGTCGAAGCCGATCGACGCCGCGACGCCTGCGGAGAGGTACTTCTCGGTGCCTGAGACTTGGGCGATCCCGGCGAGCCCCGCCAGTGCGCCGGCGAGGGCCATGACGAGCACCGTGGCCCGGTTCACGTTGATCCCGGCGGTCCGCGCGGCGTTCGGATTGGCGCCCACGGCACGGAACTCGAAGCCGGTCGTGGAGCGGGACAGGATCCACCGCACCACCCACGTGACGAGGATGGCGAGGATGAACCCCGCGTGCAGCCGGAACTGCGGTCCGAGGAGCGCGGGGAAGAGGGCTGTCTCATCCAGGAACGGGGAGATCGGGTTCGTCGAGCCGGAGCGCTGGAAGCCTGGCTGCGTCAGGAGGAACAGCAGGAGGAAGCTCGCGATGTAGTTGAACATGATCGTGACGATGACCTCGTGGGCGCCGGTGCGCGCCTTGAGGAAGCCGACGAGGCCGCCCCAGAGGCCACCGCCGACAATCCCCGCGAGCACCACAAGCGGCAGGTGCACAGCGGCCGGCAGATGCCACGTGAACCCCACATAGGCCCCGAACAGGGCGCCGAAGATCAGCTGGCCCTGGGCGCCGATGTTGAAGAGGCCTGCGCGGAACGCGATGGCGACGCCGAGGCCCGCGAAGATGAGCGGTGCCGAGACGGTGAGGGTCTCGGCGAGAGGATAGAACATCGCCGCAGCGTCGGTGCCCTCCCAGTTGAAGATCGACCCCTGGACGAGTGCCGCGTAGGGCCGGAGGACCTCGGAGATGGTGTCGGACGGCCGGGCGAAGAAGTAGCCCGCCGCCGTGGCGACCTTCGGGTTCGTCACCGCCATGAGGACGCCGCCGATCACGATGGCCAGGACCACCGAGAGCAGCGAGACCATCGGCGTCCCCGTGACGATCCGCCGGAAGACAGACTCCTCGTCGTGCCGGCCAGGAGCCTCGGGCGCGGGGACCGGCCGCGGGCCCTGCGCCGACTCCGGGGCGTTTCGGGTCTCAGCCATGCGTCTCTCCTCGGGTGTGGTCGCCGGCCGGCGGGGGCTGCTCGGTCTCCTGGGCTGCGGCTGCGCGCGCCTCCTCGGCGTTCATCCCGGCCATCATGAGGCCGAGGACGTCGCGCGGTGTGCCGGCGTCCACGACGCCCATGAGCCGCCCGCGGTACAGGACCGCGATGCGGTCGGCGAGTTCCATGATCTCGTCGAGCTCCGTCGAGACGATCATCACGGGAGTCCCATGGTCCCGCTCGGCGAGGATGCGGCGGTGCAGGAACTCGATGGAGCCGACGTCGACCCCGCGGGTGGGCTGGGAGGCGATGAAGAGGCGCAGGGGCCGGGACAGCTCGCGGGCCATGACGACCTTCTGCTGGTTCCCGCCCGAGAGCGAGGACGCCGGCACGTCTGCCGACTGCGTCCTGATGTCGAACTCCTCGATCTTCTCCTTGGCCTGGGCGGCGATGCGCGAGGGCCTCATCGCGAGCCCTCTGGCGAACGGCGCCCTGTCGTAGAGGTCGAGGACGAGGTTCTCGGCGACGCTGAACGCGCCGACGAGGCCGTCGTGGGAGCGGTCCTCCGGGACGAACCCGACCCCGGCTTCCAGGATGTGCTTGACGGACCGGCCGAGCAGCTCCTTGCCGTCGAGGACCACCGAGCCGGTCGCGTGCTTCGCGAGCCCCAGGATGGCCTCCGTGAGCTCCGTCTGGCCGTTCCCCTGGACACCGGCGACGGCGAGGATCTCGCCTTGGGCGATGTCGAAGGTGACCCCGTCGACCACCCGCTGCCCGTTGGGCGCGGCGACCGTGAGGTCCCGGACGGAGAACGTGGTGTCCTTCGGCTCGGCGGGTGCCTTGTCGAGGGTGAGGATGACGGGCCGGCCGACCATCATCGTCGCGAGCTCCGCGGGGGCGGCCGACGGCGCGGCGTCGCCCACCACCCGGCCGCGGCGGATCACGGTGATCACGTCGGCGACGGCCTTGACCTCGCGCAGCTTGTGGGAGATGAAGATGATCGACGTGCCGGAAGCCTTGAGCTCGCCGATGATGGCCAGGAGCTCGTCCGTCTCCTGGGGCGTCAGGACGGCAGTCGGCTCGTCGAGGATGAGCACCTTGGCGTCCCTGACCAGCGCCTTGATGATCTCGACGCGCTGCTGGACCCCGACGGGGAGGTCCTCGACGAGCGCGTCGGGGTCGACGTCGAACCCGTAGCGGGCGGAGATCTCCCGGATCCTCTTCCTGGTCGCCTCGAGGTCGAGGAAGCCCGCCGCCTTCGTCGACTCGGCGCCGAGGGCGACGTTCTCGGCGACGGTGAAGACCGGCACGAGCATGAAGTGCTGGTGCACCATCCCGATCCCGGCGGCCATCGCGTCCGCCGGCCCGCGGAAGGACACGGCGCGGCCGTCCACGAGGATCTCGCCCTCGGTGGGCTCGTACAGCCCGTACAGGACGTTCATGAGGGTCGACTTGCCGGCCCCGTTCTCGCCGAGGAGTGCGTGCACCTGCGAGTCCTCGACGGTCAGGTCGATGTGGTCATTGGCGGCGAACGTGCCGAAGCGCTTGGTGATGCCGCGCAGTTCGAGTTTCACGGGTGGAACCATCCCCTTCGCGTGGGTGGGGCCAGCGTCACTGCCCATCATGCCAGCGCCGCCCGCCCGTGAGGGCGGACGGCGCGGCGCTCGTGCTGGATGCTGACGGACGCAGCCCTGCGGCTACTTGGAGACCGGGCTGGACTTCGAGGTCACCTTGACAGAGCCCGAGATGATGTCCTTCTTGAGCTGGTCGACTTCGCTCTTGAGGTCGGAGGGGACCGTCGAGTCCAGGTCGTGGTACGGCGCGAGTGCCACTCCCCCGTTCTCGAGGGTGCCCACGTACGGGGTGGAGTCGAACTTGCCGTCCTTGTCGTCCTTGATCACCGACTCGACCGCGTTGGCCATGGTCTTCTGGACCGAGGTGAGGAGCACCGACTTGTAGTCGGGGGCCGTGAGATAGCCGTCCGAGTCGACCCAGATGAGCTTCGCGTCGGTCCCGGCCTTCTTCGCGTCGAGGACGGCGGAGCCTGCTCCGGCGCCGACCGGGCCGGCCACGGGGAGGATGATGTCCGCGCCCTGCTGGAGGAAGCCCTGCGTGAGGACCTTGCCCTTGTCGATCGACTTGAAGTCGCCCACGAACGTGCCGTCCTGCTTGTCCTTGTCCCAGCCGAGGACCTGGACGTTCTTGTTCTTCTTCTGGTTGTAGTACTTGACCCCGTCCGCGAACCCGTCCATGAAGATCGTCACGGTGGGGATGTTGAGGCCGCCGAAGGTCGCGACCTTCCCCGTCTTGGAGGTGCCGGCGGCGAGGTAGCCCGCGAGGAAGGCGGCCTGGGCAGTGTCGTAGACGATCGGCTTGACGTTCTTCGGGAACGACGGGTCCGCGAAGTCGATGATGGCGAAGTGGCTGTTCGGGTTGGCGGTGGCGATGTTCTTCGTCGCGTCGCCGAGCAGGAAGCCGACCGTCACGGTGAGCTTGCAGCCAGCCTGGACCATCGAGCGCAGGTTCGGGTCGTAGTCGGTGTCCGCCTTGGACTGGACGTGCTTCTCCTGGATGCCGAGGTCCTTGGCCGCCTTCTGCAGGCCCTCGTACCCGGACTGGTTGAAGGACTTGTCGTCGAAGCCCCCGGAGTCGGAGACCATGCAGCCGAGGTAGTTCGAGGCCGAGGCGCTGCCCGAGGAGCCCCCGCTCGAGGGCGCTTGACCACATCCGGCAAGCACGAGCGCGGCGGCACCGGCAGCGGCGACGCCGGCGAATCCGGCCTTGGGCAGACGGAAACGTGTGGGGTTCATGGAGTCCTCCAGAGACGCGGGCGCGTGGTACGACTCACAACCTACTCGCCAAACGAATCCTTCACATAGGCGGCGGCGCCAGCGGACAGGCAATCGTTGGCGATTCGTTACCTGTGCCGCACGAGGCCCGCGCCGGTGGCGGCTACGCCCGTCTCAGAGGTCGCGGACGCTCCGCAGCGCCGTCGCCGTGAGGACCTGCACGCCGTAGCCGATGGCCCGCTCGTCGACCACGAGGTCCCCGCGGTGGAGGTCGTACTCCTCCCCGCCGGGGGTGTGGGTCCCAAGGCGGAACATCGAGCCCGGGACCTCCGCGAGGAACCACGCGAAGTCCTCCCCGCCCATGGACTGGGGAGTGAGCACGACGGCGTCCTCCCCCAGTTCGGCACGCGCTGCGGCCTCGATGAGCGCCGTCTCGTGCTCCGAGTTGACCACCGGAGGCACGCCCCGGGTGTGCTCGAGGCTCACGTCGACGCCATAGGGTGCGGCGACCTGCTGGACGACCTCGTCGAGGAGCTCGCCCGCGCTGTGCCACGCCTCCCGGTCGAGGCACCTCATGGTGCCGGCCATCGAGCCCGACGCCGGGATCGCGTTGGGCGCGGAGCCTGCGGAGATCTGGCCCCACACCATCGACACGCCACTGCGCACGTCCACCCTGCGGGAGAGGACGGCAGGGACGTTGATCGCGATCTGGGACAGGGCGAAGACGAGGTCCTCGGTCAGGTGCGGGCGCGAGGTGTGCCCCCCGCGGCCGGTCAGCTCGATCCTGATCGTGTCCGAAGCCGACGTGATCGGCCCGATGCGCGTGCCGATCCTGCCGACGTCGATGCGCGGGTCGCAGTGCAGCGCGACGATCCGCGGGACCCCGGAGAGCACGCCCTGGTCGATGCACGCGAGGGCGCCGCCGGGCATGGTCTCCTCCGCCGGCTGAAACAGGACGCGGACCGTGGCCCGGAGGGGCCGTTCGCGGTCCAGCTCGGCGAGCATGAGGGCGGAGCCGAGCGCCGCCGTCGTGTGCACATCGTGTCCGCAGGCGTGGGTCACGCCGTGGTTGCGGGACGCGAACGGCAGCCCCGACTCCTCGATGATGGGGAGCGCGTCGATGTCGCCCCGGATGGCCGTGGCGATGGGTCCGCTCCCGATGTCCACCACGACGCCGGTGCCCTCGAGCCGCTTCGGGCTGAGCCCCGCCGCCTCGAGGCGCGCGACGATGCGGTCGGTGGTGCGGTACTCATGGAACGACAGCTCGGGATGGGCGTGGAGGTCCCGGCGGAACGCGATCAGCTCGTCCAGGAACCCCTCGAGCCGGGGACCCACGAGCGGGGTCGGCTCCGCCTCTGTCGTGTAGTTTCGCACCCGTTCACTCTAGCGTCACCGTGCTGTGCACCAGTGATTGCCGCCCCGGCCGACCGCTTCTACAGCACGTCGGTGTCGCCGCTGGCCTTGAGCCCGGCGACCGCGTTCTTCACCTTCTGCGCGTGCTCCTTGGTGGTCACGAGCAGCGCGTCCGGCGTGTCGACGATGACGACATCCTCGATGCCGATGAGCGCGATGACGCGCTTCGTGTCGGAGACCACGATCCCGCTCGCGTCCTCGGTGAAGACGCGGGCACCCTCGCCGATGACGGTGACGGCGTCCACCTCGCGGGCGCTGTTGAGCCGGCCGATCGCGGCGAAGTCACCCACGTCGTCCCAGCGGAACGCGCCGGGCACGACGGCGACGTCCCCGGCTGCCGCTGCGGGCTCGGCCACCGCGTAGTCGATCGCGATCTTCGGCAGCGTGGGCCACACCCGTGCGGTGACCTCGTCCCGGTCAGGGGTGTCCCACGCGGCGGCGATCTCGGTGAGCCCCTCGAAGAGGACCGGCTGGTTCGCCGCGAGGTGCTCGAGCATGAGCTTCACGGGGGCGACGAACATCCCGGCGTTCCAGAGGTACTCCCCCGACGCCAGGTACTTCTCGGCGACCTCACGGCTGGGCTTCTCGACGAACTCCGCGACCGCGCGGGCGCTCGGGGCGCCCTCGACGTCCAGCGCCTCGCCGCCCCGGATGTACCCGAAGCCGGTCGAGGGGTGAGTGGGCTCGATGCCGATGGTGACGATCTTCCCGCGCTCGCCCGCGGCGGCGGTGTACACCGCCTCGCGCACGGCGGCCTGGAACACGTCGTCGGGGCTGATGACCTGGTCCGCCGCGAAGGAGCCCATGATGATGTCCGGGTTCCGGCGATACAGGATGGCCGCGGCCAGTCCGATGGCCGCCCCGGAGTCCTTCGGCTCGCTCTCGAGCACGACATCAGACGGGTCGAGCTCGGGGATCTGCCGGCAGACGGCGGCCTCATGGGCCAGGCCGGTCACGACGAGGAACCGGCCGTTGGCCAGCGGGGCGAGCCTGTCGTACGTCGCTCGGATGAGGGTGCTGCCGGAGCCCGTCAGGTCGTGGAGGAACTTCGGGGCGGCGGCACGGGACAGCGGCCAGAGCCTCGTCCCCACGCCGCCGGCGGGGATCACGGCCACGAAGCGGTCGAGGACCGATCCGGGCGCAGCAGAAGAGAGTTTCATCGCCCTAACTCTAAGTCAGTCGCTCCCGGCGCCGACGACCCCGACGGCATGCAGCGCGCCCGACTGTGACCATTACCACGCCTCTGCACAGGACCAAATACCCAAATTGAGTAAGCTGTGGGCGAAGTCTAGATTTAGGCTGGAGCTCGAGAAGAGCGCGCCCTGCGTCCTGCAGGGCAGCTGGCGCACCGGTAGCCCCCTCCGCATGGGCCCCATGCGGGCACCGGTGCCCGCAGGGAGGTTTATTCAGTGCCGACAAAACCAGCTGGCACCCTGTACCGCGGCCGTGAAGGCATGTGGTCCTGGGTCGGACACCGGGTCACCGGCGTCGTCATCTTCTTCTTCTTGTTGGTGCACGTCCTGGACACCTCATTGGTGCGCGTGTCCCCCGAGACGTACACGGCCGTCATCGGCGCCTACAAGAACCCGCTCATGGCCCTCGGCGAGACCGGCCTCGTCGCCGCCATCCTCTTCCACGCCTTCAACGGCCTGCGAGTCATCCTCGTCGACTTCTGGAAGAGCGGCCCCAAGTACCAGCGTCAGATGCTGTGGGCCGTCCTCGTGATCTGGGTGATCGCCTTCGCCGGCTTCGCCATCCGCCATCTCTCGCTCGCGCTGGGAGGCCACTGATATGAGCGCCCTGCCTGTCATCCCCGAGCCCCGCGCCACGTCCGTCAGCGGACGCATCGCGCCGCAGTACAAGCGCTCGCGCAGCCCCAGGACCCAGTTCGAGATGCTCGCGTGGCTGTTCATGCGCCTCTCGGGCATCGTCCTGGTGGTCCTCATCTTCGGCCACCTCACGGTCAACCTCCTCGTCGGCGAGGGCATCCACGCGATCGACTTCGGCTTCGTCGCGGGCAAGTGGGCTGACCCGTTCTGGCAGTTCTGGGACCTCGCGATGCTCTGGCTCGCGATGCTCCACGGCACCAACGGCGTCCGCACGATCATCAACGACTACGCCGAGCGCGACGCGGTGCGCTTCTGGCTCAAGGTGGTCCTCTACGCGGCGTCCGCGCTCATCATCATCCTCGGCACCCTCGTGATCTTCACGTTCGACCCGTGCCCGGTGATCGACGGCGTCCGCCACGTCGCCGACTACTGCCCCGCCTCGTAAGTCCCCCGGAAAGAGAGCATCAGAGCATGCAGGTCCACAAATACGACGTGGTGATCGTCGGCGCCGGCGGCGCCGGCATGCGGGCAGCCATCGAGTCCGGCCAGCGCGCGCGCACCGCCGTGCTGACCAAGCTGTACCCCACCCGTTCGCACACGGGAGCCGCCCAGGGCGGCATGTGCGCAGCCCTCGCGAACGTCGAGGAAGACAACTGGGAGTGGCACACCTTCGACACCATCAAGGGCGGCGACTACCTCGTCGACCAGGATGCTGCCGAGGTCATGGCCAAGGAGGCCATCGACGCGGTCCTCGACCTCGAGAAGATGGGCCTGCCCTTCAACCGCACCCCCGAGGGCCGGATCGACCAGCGCCGCTTCGGCGGCCACACCCGCGACCACGGCAAGGCGCCGGTGCGCCGCGCCTGCTACGCCGCCGACCGCACGGGCCATATGATCCTCCAGACGCTCTACCAGAACTGCGTCAAGCACAACGTGGAGTTCTACAACGAGTACTACGTGCTCGACCTCCTCCTGACCGAGGAGGACGCGACCCGCGAGGACGGCACGCCGTACAAGCAGAAGCGCGTGGCCGGCGTCGTGAGCTACGACCTCGCCTCGGGCGAGCTCCACATCTTCCAGGCCAAGTCGGTCGTCTTCGCCTCCGGTGGCGCCGGGAAGGTCTTCAAGACCACTTCGAACGCCCACACCCTCACAGGCGACGGCATGGGCATCGCGTTCCGCCGCGGCATCCCGCTCGAGGACATGGAGTTCTTCCAGTTCCACCCGACCGGCCTCGCCGGCCTCGGCATCCTCCTCACCGAGGGCGCACGCGGTGAGGGCGCGATCCTGCGCAACTCCGAGGGCGAGCGCTTCATGGAGCGCTACGCGCCGACCATCAAGGACCTCGCGCCGCGCGACATCGTCGCCCGCGCCATGGCCAACGAGGTGCGCGAGGGCCGCGGTGCCGGCCCGAACAAGGACTACGTCTACCTCGACCTGACGCACCTTGAGCCCGAGCACATCGAGGCGAAGCTCCCGGACATCACGGAGTTCGCCCGCACGTACCTCGGCGTCGAGCCCTTCACCGACCCGGTCCCGGTCTACCCCACCGCGCACTACGCGATGGGCGGCATCCCGACCAACATCAAGGGCGAAGTGCTCCAGGACAACGACACCGTCATCCCCGGCCTGTACGCCGCGGGTGAGGTCGCGTGCGTGTCCGTCCACGGGTCGAACCGCCTCGGCACCAACTCGCTCCTGGACATCAACGTCTTCGGGAAGCGCTCCGGCATCAACGCTGCCGAGTACTCGAAGACGGCCGACTACGTCGAGCTGCCCGAGAACCCGGCGGGCTACACCGAGGCCCTCCTCGAGGGCATGCGGAACTCCAACGGCACCGAGCGCGTCGCGTACATCCGCCGCGATCTGCAGGAGACCATGGACGCGAACATGCAGGTGTTCCGCGACAAGGACTCCCTCGAGCGGGTCCTCAGCGACATCGCCGTGCTCGAGGAGCGCTACCGGAACATCTCGGTCGGCGACAAGGGCAAGCGCTTCAACCTCGACCTCCTCGAGGCCGTGGAGCTCGGCTTCCTGCTCGAGATCGCCAAGGTCATGACGGTCGGCGCCCTCCACCGCAAGGAGTCCCGCGGCGGCCACTACCGCGAGGACTTCCCCGAGCGCGACGACGTGAACTTCATGAAGCACTCGATGGCGTACAAGGACCCGTCCGTCACGGCGCAGTCCTCACCCGACGGCGTGGCTGGTATCCGGCTCGAGACCAAGCCCGTCATCTTCACCCGCTACGAGCCCATGGAGCGTAAGTACTGATGACTGCTGCACCTGCCGAACCCGCATCCAAGGTCGAACTCCCCGAAGGGGCCGGCGGCGGCTCGGTTCCGAGCTTCGACGTCACACTCCGCGTGCGGCGGTACGACCCGGAGGTCTCCGACGAGGTCCGCTGGGACGACTTCAAGCTGACCATGTACGGCACGGACCGCGTGCTCGACGCCCTCCACAAGGCGAAGTGGGAGCACGACGGCTCGGTCTCGTTCCGCCGCTCCTGCGCGCACGGCGTGTGCGGCTCCGATGCCATGCGCATCAACGGCCGCAACCGCCTCGCGTGCAAGACGCTCCTGAAGGACCTCGACACGTCCAAACCGATCACGGTCGAGCCCATCAAGGGCCTTCCGGTCGAGAAGGACCTCATTGTGGACATGGAGCCGTTCTTCCAGTCCTACCGCGAGATCATGCCGTTCCTCATCTCCAAGGGCCACGAGCCCACGAAGGAGCGCATCCAGTCGATCGAGGACCGCGAGCGGTTCGACGACACCACCAAGTGCATCCTCTGCGCCGCGTGCACGTCGTCCTGCCCCGTGTTCTGGACGGACGGGCAGTACTTCGGCCCCGCCGCCATCGTCAACGCGCACCGCTTCATCTTCGACTCGCGTGACGACGCCGGCGACATGCGCCTCGAGATCCTCAACGACAAGGAGGGCGTGTGGCGCTGCCGCACGACCTTCAACTGCACCGAGGCGTGCCCGCGCGGCATCCAGGTGACACAGGCGATCGCAGAGGTCAAGCAGGCCATCCTGGCCCGCCAGTTCTGAGGTTCCAGCTCTCCCACGAGCGAGGGGCGCCGCTTCTGACGAAGCGGCGCCCCTCGCGCATCTCGGGCACAGCCGCGCCGCGGCTCAGCGCGCCGCGGCCCGCCGCCTGCCTCCCCTGAGTGAGGCGATCCACGCTGCCGAGGCGTGGAGCGCCGGGCGGCCGGAACCGAACGCCTCCGGATGCCGTTCGGCGTGGCGGGTAGCCGCGGTGAAGTCGGCCTCCCGGACCGCGCTCCACGCCGCCGAGACCAGGTACACCTGGCTCACGAGGTTGAACCAGATGAGGAGGCCTACCACGATCGCGAACGGCGCAAGCAGCGGGTTGGACCCGGCCCGGGCCAGCAGCTGAGTGCTGAAGACCTGGAGGATCGACGTCCCGACGCCCGCGAGGATGGTCCCCTCGATGAGTGCCCTGCGGGAGATCCGGAGCCAGCCCGCGAAGCGGAACAGGATGAACGCCGTCAGGATGTTGAGGGCGAGCGGCACGGCGAGTCCCACCGCCCACCCGACCGGCCTCACGAACGCGCCGTCGATCCTCAGCTGCTCGGCAATGTAGTCCAAGGCCGCCGTGAACACGACGCTCACGGCCGAGGTCAGCACGAGGAGGACGCCCAGGAGCAGGAGCGTGCCGATGTCCCGCAGCTTCACGAGGATCGGGTTCGCCCTGATGGGGCCGAAGCCCAGGACGCCCCGGAGGCCGTCGCGCAGTCCGGTGATCCAGCCCAGCGACGAAAAGATGGTGACGACGGTCGCGATGATCGCGGTGACGCTCAGGCCCGTGGGGTTGAGGAGCTGCTGGGGATCGACGAGGCCGTCGCCGCCGTCGACCTTCAGGAGGCCCGGCGCCGCCTTCGCCACGTTCTGGACAACCGTGTCGAGCAGCCCCGGGTTGCCCGCCAGGACGAGGGCCGCGAAGGAGAACCCCGTGGCGAGGAGGCCGAAGATCGAGAAGAACATGTTGAAGCCGATGCCGGCACTCATGAGGGGGCCGTGCTGGAGCGAGTACTGCTGGAAGGCCCTCACGGGCAGCAGCGCCTTGATCCTCGCCACGGTCCACATCACGATCGCGAGGGCCTGCCTCGGCAGGCCGCCCTCGCGCCGGGCCCGTCCGACGTCCTGCCGCTTGTGCAGCACGTCCAGAAGGAGCTTGGCCCGTTCGGTCGGGAGGGGATCGTCAGCCGGCGTCCGGCCCCTGGGTCTTCGCTGCTCCTGTGCCAAAGTCAAGCTCTTCCCTCAGCTGCCAGAATCCGTCGGCGTCGTGCTCGTACAGGCCCATGCTAGCCACCGTGAAGGATTCGGAGTAGGACCCGAGGGCGGTTTCTGCCTCGTCGAGGCGTTCCGCGGGCACGTCGTGGGCGACCGTCACGTGCGGGTGGTAGGGGAACGGGAGCTCCCGCTGGAGCGGCCCCTGCTGGAGCTCTTCATGCAGCCGGACACACTGGTCGAACCCATCCAGCACGTTCAGGTACACCACGGGAGAGACGGGGCGGAACGAGCCGGTCCCCTTAAGCCCCACCGTGAACGGGCGGGCACGCCGCGCCACCGACCGGACGTGGCGGACAGCCGCGTCCCAGTCGTCGGTCGCCGTCGTGGTCACGAGCGTGATGTGCGCCGGGATGAGTTCGGCCATCGGGTCGCCGAACGAGGCCCGCCAGGCCCGCAGCTCCGCGGCGACCCGGTCAGGGAATCCCAGGATGACCCCGACGAGAGGACTCGTCGGGCCGGCGGGGGCGACGCCGTCGGGCTCGGTGCCTTCCTCGAAGTCCGGCATGGCCTCAGGCGAGGGCCGCAGCCGCCGGAGCCAGTGCGGGCAGGAAGCCGACGCGCTCGTAGACCTCGGCGAGGACCGGCACGGCGATCTCACGGGCCTTGGCGGCACCGACGGCGAGCAGCCGGTCGAGCTCGGCCGGATCCTCGAGCAGTTCCTCGGTGCGGGCCTTGATCGGGGCGAGCGTGTCCACGACCGCCTCGGCCACGTCCACCTTGAGGTGGCCGTACATCTTGCCCTCGTATGCGGCCTCGAGCTCGGGGATGCTGCGCCCCGTGACGGTCGAGTAGATGCTCAGGAGGTTCGAGACCCCGGGCTTCGCCTCGCGGTCGAAGCGGATCTCCGTCTCGGCGTCCGTCACCGCGGACTTGATCCGCTTCGCCGTCACCTTCGGATCGTCGAGGAGGTTGATCAGTCCGTTCGGCGACTCGGCGGACTTGGACATCTTCGCCGTCGGGTTCTGGAGGTCGTAGATCTTGGCCGAGGTGCGAGGGATGAGCGGCTCTGGGACGGTGAAGGTCTCGCCGAAGCGCGTGTTGAAGCGGTGGGCCAGATCCCGGGCGAGCTCGAGGTGCTGCCGCTGATCCTCGCCGACCGGCACGCCGTACGGCTTGTACAGGAGGATGTCCGCCGCCATGAGCATCGGGTACGTGAAGAGGCCGGCGCTCGCGGCGTCGTGGCCGTGCCGGGCGGACTTGTCCTTGAACTGCGTCATGCGGGAGGCCTCGCCGAAGCCGGTGAGGCACATGAGGACCCACGCGAGCTGGGCATGCTCCGGGACGTGCGACTGCACGAACAGCGTGGACTTCTCGACGTCGATCCCGCCGGCGATGTACTGGGCCGCGGTGAGGCGGGTGCGGTGGCGCAGCTCCGTGGGGTCCTGCGGCACCGTGATCGCGTGGAGGTCGGGGATGAAGTAGAAGCAGTCGTACTCATCCTGCTGCGCGACCCAGTTCACGAGGGCGCCGAGATAGTTGCCCAGGTGGAGCGAGTCGCCCGAGGGCTGCATGCCGGACAGGAGCCGCTGGCGGGCGGCGGGAGCGTTGGAGGTCATGGAGTAGGCGCTTCCGGGGTCTAGAGCTTGTAGTCGATCACGAGGGGGGCATGGTCGGACCATCGGGTGTCCCACGCGCTCGCGCGGTCCACGACGGCGTTCCGCGCCACGTCCGCGAGGGCCGGCGTCGCCATGTGGTAGTCGATGCGCCACCCGGCGTCGTTGTCGAACGCCTTGCCGCGCTGGGACCACCAGGTGTAGGGGCCGTCGACCTGCCCGGCCAGGTCCCGGTGCACGTCCCGCCACCCGATCTCCTGGCCGAAGAAGCGGTCGAAATAGGCCCGCTCCTCAGGCAGGAAGCCGGCCCGCTTCTGGTTTGCCTTCCAGTTGCGGATGTCCAGCGGGGTGTGGCCCACGTTCAGGTCCCCGACCACGAGCGCGTAGTCGGAGTACTCCGCCAGCTCCGGGAGCCGCTTGAGCATGACGTCGAGGAAGCGGAACTTGTCATCCTGCTTGGGGGTTCCGACCTCGCCGGAATGGACGTAGGCGCTCACCACCGTGAGCTGCCGCCCGCCGTCGAGCGCGAAATCCGCCTCGATCCAGCGGCCGGCGGTCGCGAAGTAGTCGTCGCCGATCCCGATGCGGGTCTCGGTGGGCGTCTCGCGCGAGGCGATCGCCACGCCCGCGCGCCCCTTGGCGTCCGCTTCCGCGTGGAGCACATGCCAGCCGTCGAAGCACTCGTGGACGGTCGGGTCGGGTGCGCGGACCTCCTGCAGGCACAGGATGTCGACGTCCCGCGGCTCCAGCCACTCCGGCATGCCCTTGCGCCACGCCGCGCGGAGCCCGTTGACGTTGACAGTCGCGATGCGCACAGCCCCGTCCTTGGGGGCCGCCTCCGTGGAACTCACCTAGTCACTCTACCCCTCGTCGACGACGGTCCCGGAGACGGGAGTGTCATCGTCGGGACGGAGCATGTCACGGGCGTTCGACGCCGTGATCTGGATGGTCTCGAGGGCACGCGCCACCATCTCGGGGTCGCCCCCGAGGTGCTCCCGGATCACGCGCTCCTGGACCTGGATGATCTTGAACGAATGGTCGAGCTTGAGGTCGCGGACGTCGTCGACCGAGCGCGCCTCCCCTGCAGTCCCGGCGAGCGACGGCGCCCGGCCGGTCAGCTTTTCGGCCGCGCGCTCGAAGCGCTCCTGGGCGCGGCGCCCCGCGCTCCGGACCGTCAGGAAAACGAACGTCGCGAACGCGAGCCAGCCGAAGGACACGATGACCACGATCCAGCCGATGACATCGTTCTGGTTGGCGGCGAAGATTACGGCGACGAGGAAGGCCAGGACGAGGACCGACAGGCCCAGCGCACCGATCCTGAAGCCTCCCCCACGGCGGGCTTGGGCACCGGCGCCGGACTGGATGGACGGGTTCTGGGGGCCGAGACTCTGCATGCCCCCATTCTTCCAGACACGGTAGGCGCCCCCGTCCCGCCCGCCGAGGTCACCCCCTGTGAGCGCGAAGTCACCCCCTGTGAGCGCGAAGTCACCCCCTGTGAGCGCGAAGTCACCCCCGCTGACAGCGGCACCGGGTGACCTCGGCGCCACACGGGGTGACCTCGGGTGCAGAGGAGGTGACCTCGGCGCCACACGGGGTGACCTCGGCGTCAGCGGAGGAAGAGGGCCCGCAGCCGGAGAGTCGTGAAGGCGACTCCGCAGAGGATCATGCCTGCGTAGTAGAGGAGGTGGACCCAGGTCGAGCCCGTGAAGACGCCTACGCTGATCTGCCGCATCAGCTCCACACCGTGCCAGAGGGGGAACGCCTCGACGATCCACTGGATCGGCTTCGGGTACACCGAGAGCGGATAGAAGGTCGCGGAGAAGAGGAACATCGGCAGCATGACGAAGGTGATCAGATCCATGTGCTGGAAGGTCTTCATGTAGCTCGTCACCGCCATCCCGAACGACGCGAACCCGAACGCCACCATGACCGACGCCGGCACGAGGAGGAGGGCCCAGGGGGTCGTGATCAGTCCCATGGCCGCCATGACTCCCGTGAAGCCCAGCGCATACAGGAAGCCGCGGAAGAGCGCCATGAGGATCTCCCCCATGGCGATGTCGAGCGGCCCCAGCGACGTGTACAGCATGCCCTGGTAGAGCTTGCCGAAGTGCATCTTGAAGAACACATTCCACGTCGAGTCGTAGATGGCGCCGTTCATTGCCGAGACTGCGAGCAGGGCCGGCGCGATGTACGCGGCGTACGAGATCAGCGTCCCTCCCGGCCCCTCGACCGTGCCGACCAGGGAGCCCAGGCCGACCCCCATGGACAGCAGGTAGAACACCGGCTCGAAGAACCCGGAGACGAGGATGATCCAGTTCTGGCTCTTGATCACGCGGAATCCGCGTTCGACGACGGCGCGCGCGTTCCCCGCGTACAGCCCCCCGAGCGGGCCCCGCCCGGCAGCAGTGGCGCCGGAGCGGTTGGCCATGAGGGTCACGTGCTCATCCTCCTCGTGTAGTTCCGGCGCGCCCACCAGATTCCCAGGACCCCGAGCGCGGCGAGGTAGCCGAGGTGCACGCCGACGAGCCAGACGGGGAGGCTGAGGCCGTACGAGGCGATGCGCGCGAGCTGGTTCCCATGCCACAGGGGCGAGATCCAGCCGATCCACTGCATTCCCGCGGGCATGGTCCCGAGCGGATAGAAGGTGCCGGAGAACAGGAACAGCGGCATGATGACGAAGCGCTGGATCATGGAGAACTGGAAGTTCTCCTTCTCGATGTATGCGGAGTAGGCCATGACCGGGGCGCCGAACGCCATCCCGGTGAGGACGCCGAGCGGCACGAGCAGGAACGCCCACGGGCCTGGTGCCGCGCCGAACGCGAGCATGATGAGGAAGAACACGAGGCACTGGACCAGCAGCCGGACGCCCACCGCGAGGATGTGGCCCGTCGCAAGCTGGCCCGGGGCGAGCGGGGTCACGTGCGGCCCGTAGTAGACGCGGCGCCACTTGAAGCCGTCCATCACCGGGTACATCATCTCGTTGGCGCACGTCAGGACGGCGCTGGACACCAGCAGTGCGGGGGCGGCGTACGCGAGGTACCCGACGCCGTCGAACGCCGCGGAGCCGGTGCCGGACCGGTCCACGATCGTGGCCAGCCCCACGCCCATCGAGAAGAGGTACAGGAGCGGGTTGCCCACGCTGGTCACGACGATGGTGACGAGGTAGGCGCGCATCCTGCGTAGCATGTGCTCGGCGAAGTACAGGGCGCCCCAGCGTCTGGCCTTGGCGGCCGAGACGCCGGGGCCGTGCGCGCGCACGAGGCTGGAGCGGTGCCGGGCGCGGGTGTCCCGCGCGGCTGGACGGCCTCCGGCCCGTGCGCGCTGGTCAGTCAACGAGCGACCGGCCCGTCAGCCGGAGGAATACGTCCTCGAGCGATGCGCGGCGCACGAGCGAGGTGAGCGGCCGCAGCCCCCTCGCCCGGGCCTGCTCGAGGGACCACTCGCCGTCGTGCGTGTAGACCAGGACGCGGTCCGGGAGCAGCTCGGTGCGTTCCCCCACCCCCCCGAGTTCCCCGAGGACCGCGGCGTTGCGCTCCGCGCCGAACCGCAGCTCGAGAACCTCGCGGCTCGAATGCTCGCGGATGAGCGCGGGCGGCGACCCCTCCGCCATGATCCGGCCCTTGTCCACGACGATGAGCCGGTCGCACAGCTGCTCGGCCTCGTCCATGTAGTGGGTCGTGAGGACGAGCGTGACCCCCTGCTCCTTGAGGCGGAACAGCCGGTCCCACAGGACGTGCCGGGCCTGGGGGTCGAGGCCCGTGGTGGGCTCGTCGAGGAGGAGGATCGTCGGCTCGTTCACGAGCGAACGGGCGATCGTCAGGCGGCGCTTCATGCCCCCGGACAGCGAATCGACGCGAGCCGCGGCCTTGTCCTCGAGCTGGGCGAAGGCGAGGAGTTCGTCGGCCCGGCGCTTGAGGTACGCGGTGGGGAGGCCGAAGTAGCGGCCGTAGATGATGAGGTTGTCGCGGACGCGGAGTTCCTCGTCGAGGTTGTCCTGCTGGGGCACGACGCCGAGATGGGCGCGCACCTCGGGGCCCTGCAGCTCGGGGTCCATGCCCATGATGGTGAGCTGCCCCGAGGTCCGCTGGCTCACTCCGCCGATCATGCGCATCGTCGTGGACTTGCCGGCGCCGTTGGGCCCGAGCAGGCCGAAGGACTCGCCGGCGGCGACGTCGAAGGAGATGCCGTCGACCGCTGTGACCTCGCCGAAGGACTTCGTCAGGTGGCGTGCCGAGATGACGGCATTGCTCGTCGCCTCTCCCACTGCACTCCCCCCGAGTTGCATGGCACCACAGCGTGACACCTCTCGCACTCTAGTGCCGCGCGGCAGGTCTCACAACGAACGTTTCACCCCCGCGTGTCACGCGGGCTGCCGGCCGCCGCGGGGGGCGACCCCGCGCCGTCGTGCCCGGCCTGGCGCCCGTAGCAGCCCAGGATCTCGACCGCGTAGTCCAGGAGGGCCGCGGCGCGCGGCGTGAGGTCCATGTCCTCAGGCCAGATGGCCACGACGTTCGTGCGCGTCGCCGAAGGCTCGATGGGGCGCACCGCGATCGGACGGCCTTCAACGGAGGCCGCGGTCGTGTTCGGGCGGGACATGAGCAGCCCGTAGCCCACCCCACGGCCCACGAGCGCCTGGACGAGGATGATCTGCGGCACCCGCGCCGCCACCCGCGGCGTCAGCCCGCGCGCCGCGAACGCCTGAAGCGTGTTCTCGATGCTGGGACGCGCCTCGTACATGACGAGGGGCTCGTCGGCGAGGTCGGCGAGGTCGACGGCGTCCCTCGCCGCGAGCGGGTGGTCAGGGTGCAGGTGCGCCTCGAGCTCCGTGGCATAGATCTCCCGGTGCCGGTAGCCGGCAGGGAGGAAGAGGTCGTAGACGATCGCGACGTCGAGCTTGCCTGCCTCGAGGTCCGGCAGGAGGTCTTCGTGGGTCCCGACGGTGATCTCGAGGTCGATCCCGGGATGCCGGCGGGGGAAGCCGTCCACGACGGCGGGCACGATGCTCGTGGCGAAGCTCGCGAAGCAGCCCAGCTTCACGGGGCCGCGCAGCTTCCCCCCGCTCTGGGTGTCCAGGACGAGTTCGCGGGTGTCCGCGAGGATCCCGCGCGCCTGGGTGGCGAAGTGCTGCCCGGCGGGAGTCAGCGCGAAGCCGCGGGCCTTGCGGCGCACGCACAGCTGCTCGCCCACCGTCCTCTCCAGCCCGGTGATGGCCTGCGACAGCGCGGACTCCGAGATGTGCAGGTCGACCGCGGCGGCGCTGAGCGTCTCGTAGTCCGGCAGCGCCGCGAAGAGCTCGAGCTGCCTGAGCGTCACGTCTGCCATGAGGACCTCCGGAGGGGAACGAGTCCCAACTTAAGCTATCTCGAAGTACTTTGCCGATTCTCTGAAGTTTACACGAGGAAGTGGTATAGGCCACGATGGGTCTTACCGTCCTTTCCTCAGTCCGCCCCATGAGGGCTCCGCTGACCACCCTTCGCACCCCGCGGCGAGACCGCATCCGAGTGGCATCACCGACGATGCCAGCACCCCAAGGACAGACACGCAATGACCACACCCGGCGCAGCCTCAGCCCCATCCTCCGCAGCGAACCAGCGACGCGTCGCGTTCGCCACGATCATCGGGACCACCATCGAGTGGTACGACTTCTTCATCTACGCCACGGGCGCGGCCCTCGTGTTCGCCGAGCTCTTCTTCAAGCCGGCGGGCAACGACATCGCCCTCCTGCTCTCGTTCGCCACCGTCGGCATCAGCTTCCTCTTCCGCCCGCTCGGGGCCTTCCTCGCCGGCCACTTCGGCGACGTGATCGGCCGGCGCGCGATGCTCGTCATCACCCTGATCCTCATGGGCGCTGCGACCACCCTCATCGGCGTGCTGCCGACGTTCTCCCAGGTCGGCATGGCCGCGCCCATCCTGCTGCTGCTCCTGCGCATCCTCCAGGGCGTCTCCGCCGGCGGCGAGTGGGGCGGGGCAGTCCTCATGGCCGTCGAACACGCCCCCAACCACCGCCGCGGCCTCGCCGGCGCGTTCCCGCAGCTCGGCGTCCCGCTCGGCATGCTCCTTGCCTCCGGCGTCATGGCGATCATGACGGGGCTTGTCTCCCCCGGCAAGGCATTCCTCGAGTGGGGCTGGCGCGTGCCGTTCCTGCTCAGCGTCGTGCTGATCGTGGTCGGCTACTTCGTGCGGCGTGCGGTCGAGGAGAGCCCCGTCTTCGCTGAGATCGCCGAGCGCGGCCAGCAGACCAAGGTGCCGATCGTGGCCCTGTTCCGCAAGCACTGGCACCTCGTGGTCCTCGCCTCGCTCGTCTTCGTCGGCAACAACGCCGCAGGCTACATGACCACCGGCGGCTTCATCCAGGGCTACGCCACGGGCCGACTCAAGATGGACTCCACCGCCGTGCTGCTCGCCGCGACCGTCGCGTCCGCCATGTGGTTCGTCTCGACGCTCGTCGCCGGGATCCTCGCCGACAGGATCGGCCGCAAGGCCACCTACCTCATCGGGTTCGTTCCAGGCGCTCATGGTCTTCCCGCTGTTCTGGTTCGTCAACATCGGCAACCTCGGCGGCCTCTACGCCGGCCTGGTCCTGTTCTCCATCGGGCTCGGGCTCACCTACGGGCCGCAGGCGGCCTGGTACTCCGAGATCTTCCCCGCCTCGGTCCGGTTCTCCGGCGTCTCGATCTCGTACGCGATCGGTGCCATCCTCGGCGGCGCCTTCGCGCCCACCATCGCCCAGGCACTCCTCCAGGAGACCGGCACCACCGCAGCCGTCTCGGCCTACCTCCTCGTGATGACGGTCATCTCCATCGCCGCGGTCCTGATGCTCCGTGACCGGCGGGGCATTCCGCTCGGCCCGGACCACGAGGCGGAGCAGGCCACGGGCGCCACGGTCTTCGGTACACGCTCCGCGCCCGCGGCCACCGAGGCCGCGAAGGCCTGACACCCGGTACCCCCCGTCTGAGGGTCACGTCCTGAAGGTCAGGTTCTGGAAGTCACTTCACGTGACCTCCAGAACCTGACCTTCAGAGTCTGACCCCCAGAGTGTGACCCCCAGAGTCTGACCCCCAGGATGTGACCCCCAGAGGGCTGGGTCACCGGGACTTTCCGCGGTCCGCCCTCAGGACCTCGAGCCGCTGCCGGTACTCCGTCTCGTCGATCTCGCCGCGGGCGTACCGCTCGCGGAGCACCGACTCGGCCCCCGCCCCGGACGCCTCCTGCCAGTGCCGCCGCCACCAGAAGCGGCGCGCGAACACGAAGAAGAGGATCAGGACGAGGAACCAGAACAGCGGGAAGAGCAGGAACCAGGGGAACCAGGGCCCTCCCCAATGGTCCGCCGCGTTCTGGGTGGCGATGAGTGCTGCGTTCATGGCGCACGTCTCCTTGACTCGACATCGGCTGTCCTTCAGCCGCTGACTCCAGTCTTCGCGCCGCGGCCGCAGGGCGCGTCGGCCGCCGGGAGACACTTCGGCCGGACCCCTACTCCCGCGGGAGCACCGCCGGAAGCACCGCCGGGAGCACACACGTCCCAGCCCTCACCCCAGCCACCCCGGCCGTACCAGCCCCGACTCGTAGGCGAGGACCACGAGCTGCGCCCGGTCCCGCAGGTCCAGCTTCGTCATCGCCCGGGAGACATGCGTCTTCGCGGTCAGGGGCGTGATGAAGAGCCGCTCGGCGATCTCGGCATTGTTGAGCCCCTGGCCCACCAGTGCCACCACCTCCCGCTCGCGCTCGGTGAGCAGGCCGACGTCGATCGGCTCGGCCCGCTCGGCCGGCCCCTCCGCTGCGAGCCGGGTGAGGAGCCTGCGGGTCACCGACGGCGAGAGCATCGCGTCGCCGTCGTGCACGGCGCGCACCGCGCGGACAAGGTCCTCGGGCTCGGTGTCCTTGACCAGGAAGCCGCTCGCCCCGGCGCGGATCGCGCCGGTGACATAGTCGTCCAGCTCGAATGTGGTCAGGATGATGACCTTGAGGCCCTCCCGGTGGGCGCCGAGGATGGTCCGGGTGGCCTCGAGGCCATCGCCGCCGGGCATGCGGATGTCCATGAGGACGACGTCGGGTGCGAGCCGCGCCGCCTCGGCCACGGCTGCCGATCCGCTCCCCGCCTCCCCGACCACCTCCATGTCCGGCTCGGCGTCCAGCAGCGCGCGGAATCCGGCGCGGATGAGGGCCTGGTCGTCCACGACGAGGATCCGGATCACCGGCGCTCCCCTCCCCCGGCCCACGCCTCCGGGAGCTCCGCGCGGAGGTGCAGCCCGGCGTCGTCCCTCAGGGTGAGGGACCCGCCCACCGCCTCGACCCGCTCGCGCATCCCGGTCAGCCCCGACCCGGGCGCGGCGCCGCGCAGGCCCGAGCCGTCGTCGTGCACCTCCACGACGACGGCGCCGCCCTCGCGCGCGATCCTCACCCCGGCGGTGCGCGCGCCCGCGTGCCGCACGGTGTTGGTGAGCGCCTCCTGCACCACCCGGTGCACGATCCGCTGGATCGCGGGCGACGGCGGCGGGTCCAGCTGGGCCGTCAGGGTCACCTCGAGGCCCGTCCCCCGGGCATCCTCGACGAGCGCGGGCACCCGGTCCAGAGGCTCGTCGCGGCCGACGGGGGCGTCCTGCCGGAGGACCCCGAGGAGCTCGCGGACCTCGCCGAGCGCCTCGTGGCTCGCGTTCTTGATCGCCTCGAGGGCCGGGAGGAGCTCCTCGGGCCGTCGGTCGGCCAGATGCAGCGCGACGCTCGCACGGACGTTGATGAGGGAGAGCGAGTGCGCCACCACGTCGTGGATGTCCCGCGCGAGCTCGAGGCGCTCCTGGTCGCGCGCCTGGCGCCGATGGGCCTCCCACTCGCGGCGCCGGGCGGCGAACCGTTCCCGCCGGATGCGCAGGCCCTCCCCGAGCAGGAGCACGACGGCGGCCCACGCGCCGACCGCCGCGACCCTGAGCCACTCGCCGCTGGGGGCTGCCCATGCGGCGGCCGCCGCCACGAACGCCGCGCCGGCGGACCATGTCCAGAGGCGGGCACCGGCGGCAGTCGCCAGGACGAGGGCGATGGCGGGCGCCGCGAGGACCGGGCCCCACGGGTAGCCGAGGGCGAAGTAGGCGATGGCCACCGCCACGGCTGCGGCGGCCGCCGGCCCCGGCCAGCGCGGGAGGGCCAGCAGGAGCGCCGGCCCCGCGACGAGGAGCAGGACAGCGAGGAGGTCGACGGCGCGGGCGTCCGGCTGGCGCACCGCGGCACCGTGCGTGCCGAGCACCTGGACGAGGGCGAGCACGGCGACGCCCGCCACGCGGAACGGCCACGGCGGGCGGCGGCCTGCCCACGCGGGCCGCGGCCCCGCCTCAGTCCACCCACGCATAGGCCGAGCCTACGCGCGTGCGGGGGCGGCGTCGTCGTCCGCGCGGCGGAACGCGGGCGGCGGGCGCGTACTCCCGGCGGAGTAGGCGCCCGACAGCACTCTGGGCGTCCCGACAGCACTCTGGGGGTCACCTTCTGGGGGTCACGCGATGTGACTCCCAGGAAGTGACCCCCAGAAGGTGACCCCCAGACGGGAGGAGTCAGGCGAGGCCTGCGGCGCGCTCGGCGGCCTCGACGACGTTGGTCATGAGCAGGGCCACGGTCATCGGTCCCACGCCGCCCGGGTTGGGCGACAGGTATCCCGCGACCTGGGCGACATCGGGGTGCACGTCGCCGAACACCTTCGGCTTGCCGCCCTCGGGGTCGTCCTCGCGGGTCACGCCGACGTCGAGCACCGCCGCTCCCGGCTTCACGTCCTCGGCCTTGACGATGTGCTTCACGCCCGCGCCGGCGACGATGACGTCCGCCTCGCGCAGATGCCTGCCCAAGTCCTCGGTGCCGGTGTGGGTGATCGTGACCGTGGCGTTGATCTCGCGGCGCGTGAGCAGCAGCGGGATCGGGCGACCGATCGTGACTCCGCGCCCAACGACGACCACGTGCTTGCCCTTGAGGTCGTAGCCGTTGCGGACCAAGAGCTCGATGACGCCGCGCGGCGTGCAGGGCAGCGGCGTGTCGATCTTCCCGTTGACGTTGAGCACAAGGCGCCCGAGGTTGGTCGGGTGGAGCCCGTCCGCGTCCTTCGCCGGGTCGATCCGTTCGAGGACCGCGTCCGTGTCCAGATGCTTGGGCAGCGGGAGCTGGACGATGTACCCGTGGCAGCCGGGATCGGCGTTGAGCTCGTCGATGAGGGCCTCGACCTCGGCCTGCGTGGCGTCCGCCGGCAGCTCCTTCTGGATCGAGTTCATCCCGATCGCCTTGGACTGCTTGTGCTTCATGCCCACGTACAGCTGGGAGGCAGGGTCCGCACCCACGAGCACGGTGGCGATGCCAGGGGTGATGCCCTTGGCCTTGAGCGCAGCGACACGCTCCGCGAGCTCTGCCTTGATCTCCGCGGCGGCTGCGCGGCCGTCGAGGACGACGGCCCTGTTCTCTGTCTGCGGCGACATTGTCTCGCTCACCACTCCTCGTGCCCCGGGTAGAGCGGGAAGTCGTTCGCGAGCTTGTCGACGCGCGCCCGCAGGGCCTCCAGGCCGGAACCGGCAGAGCCTGCGCCGCCCTTGAGCGCGGTCGCGATGATGTCCGCGACCTCGGTGAACTCGGTCGCGCCGAACCCGCGGGTGGCGAGCGCAGGGGTGCCGATGCGCAGGCCCGAGGTGACCATCGGCGGCCGCGGGTCGAACGGGACGGCGTTGCGGTTCACGGTGATGCCGACCTCGTGGAGGAGGTCCTCGGCCTGCTGGCCGTCGAGCTCCGAGTTGCGCAGGTCGACCAGGACGAGGTGCACGTCGGTGCCGCCGGTGAGGACGGACACGCCGGCGTCGGCCACGTCCTTCTGGTTGAGGCGGTCCGCGATGATCTTCGCGCCCTCGAGGACGCGCTCCTGGCGCTCCTTGAACTCATCGGAGCCAGCGATCTTGAAGGCGACGGCCTTGGCCGCGATGACGTGCATGAGCGGGCCGCCCTGCTGGCCCGGGAACACGTTGGAGTTGAGCTTCTTGCCGAACTCCTCCTTCGCGAGGATCACGCCCGAGCGCGGGCCTGCGAGGGTCTTGTGCACGGTCGAGGTCACCACGTGGGAGTGCGGGACGGGGCTCGGGTGCAGGCCTGCGGCGACGAGGCCGGCGAAGTGGGCCATGTCGGTCCAGAGGAGCGCGCCGACCTCGTCGGCAATCGAGCGGAACGCCGCGAAGTCGAGGTGGCGCGGGTAGGCGGACCAGCCGGCGATGATGACGTTGGGGCGCTCGGCGAGCGCCTGCTCGCGCAGCCTGTCCATGTCGACCCGGAAGGTGTCCTCTTCGACCTGGTACGCGGCGACCTGGTAGAGCTTGCCAGAGAAGTTCAGCTTCATGCCGTGCGTGAGGTGGCCGCCGTGGGCGAGGGAGAGCCCCAGGATCTTGTCACCCGGGTTGATCATGGCGGACAGCGCCGCGGCGTTGGCCTGGGCACCGGAATGCGGCTGGACGTTCGCGTACTCCGCGCCGAAGAGCGCCTTGACGCGCTCGATCGCGAGGCTCTCGGCCACGTCCACGTACTCGCAGCCGCCGTAGTAGCGCTTGCCGGGATAGCCCTCGGCGTACTTGTTGGTCAGGACCGAGCCCTGGGCCTCCATGACGGCGCGCGGCGCGAAGTTCTCCGACGCGATCATCTCGAGGGTGTTGCGCTGGCGGCCGAGCTCCTGGTCGAGGACGGCCGCGATCTCGGGGTCGACTTCGCTCAGCGGGAGATTGCTGACGGTGGACACGGTAGGAGTGGTGGGGCTCACGGGATCTCCTGGTCGAAGGTTGCGGGAGGCTACTGGTCAGGCTACCGGCCCTGCCCGCCGCCCGGTACTGGATGGCGGAGCATGAAGGCGCGGCTTCTCGACCCCCGGCCCAGGCGTACGATCCGCGGTGTCCCAAAAGCATGCCGCTCCCCGGTGGTGACCCACCCCAACGCCAGTCGCGACCGCTCCAGCATATCCGCACGCCCGGGAACAGGAAGAGGCGCTCGCATGTTGGAACAGATAGTTGACATGTCAGTGAGCTTCTCAGGGAGGACAGGATGAAGGCAGTTGTCATCGGAGCGGGCCAGGCGGGCCTGAGCGCCGCGTACTGGCTCGGTCGCCGCGGGCTCCGGGCCTGGGAGGACTTCGTGGTCCTCGACGCCAACGAGGGGCCCGGCGGAGCATGGCGCCACCGGTGGGACTCCCTCACGTTCGACGCCGCGCACGGCCTCCACCCGCTCCCCGGCCTCCCGCTCGAGGCACCGGACCCGCACGAGCCGGCCTCCGCCGTCGTGAGCCGCTACTACGCCGACTACGAGCGCGCCCTCGCGCTGCCGGTGATCCGGCCCGTGCGGGTCGCCTGGGTGGAGCGGGCGCACGACGGCGGCGCCCTCCTCGTGCGCGCCGCCGACGGGCGCGAATGGCGGACGGAGACGGTCATCAACGCCACCGGGACCTGGGACAGCCCCTACTGGCCGCACTACCCCGGACGCGAAGCGTTCCAGGGCCGGCAGCTGCACACCCACGACTTCGTCTCGGCGGAGGAGTTCCGCGGGCAGCGGGTCCTCGTGGTGGGCGGCGGGACGAGCGCGGCGCAGTTCCTGCTCCAGCTCGACGCCGCCGGCGCCCGGACCGTCTGGTCGACCCGGCGGCCGCCGCAGTGGACCGAGGTGCCCTTCGACGCCGACTGGGGCGTCGCCGTCGAACGCCGGGTGGGCGAGCGCACGCGTGCCGGACTGCCGCCGCTGTCAGTCGTGGCCGCGACAGGGCTTCCCCTCACGGAGCAGTACCGCGCCGGGATCGACGCGGGCGTGCTGGTCTCGCGGGGGCCGCTGGCGCGGATCACCCGCTCGGGTGCCGTCCTCGCCGACGGGACCGAGCTCGAGCTCGACGCCATCCTCTGGGCGACGGGCTTCAGGGCCTCCCTCGGACACCTCGCGACCCTCCACGTGCGCGAGCCGGGCGGCGGGGTCCTCATGGCCGACGACGGCGTGCGGGTCGTGCGCGAGCCCCGGCTGTTCCTCGTGGGGTACGGGGCGAGCGCCTCGACCGTGGGGGCCACCCGGGCGGGGCGCGCCGCGGCCCTGGCCGCCGTGAGGTTCCTCTCAGACGCGAGCGGGGCGGCGTCGTCCGCCCAGGCGCCGCGGAAGGACGCGCTCGCGTCGGTACCCTAGGACGCGTGGAACGCAACACCTTCATCGTGACCCTCTCGTGCCCGGACCGGCCCGGCATCGTGCACGCCGTGTCGGGCGCGCTTCTCGACGCCGGGTGCAACATCACCGAGTCCCGCCAGTACGAGAGCCCGGACACGGGGACGTTCTTCATGAGGGTCACTGTCGAGACCCCCTCGGAGCGGGCGGCGCTCGAGGCCTCGCTCGCGCCGGTGGCGGACGCCTTCGCGATGAAGCTCGGGATCTTCAACGGCGGCGAGCCGGTCCGCACGCTCATCATGTGCTCCAAGGACGGGCGCACCCTCAACGACCTGCTGTTCCAGCAGCGCACCGGGACGCTGCCGATCGAGGTGCCCGCCGTCGTCTCGAACCACACCGACCTGGCGCCGATGGCCGAGTTCTACGGGGTCCCCTTCGTGCACCTGCCCGTGACCTCCGCGACCAAGGCGGACGCCGAGGCAAAGCTCCTCGCCCTCGTCGAGGAGCACCGGGTCGAGCTGGTCGTGCTGGCCCGGTACATGCAGATCCTCTCCGATGACCTGTGCCGCGCCCTCGAGGGCCGGGCGATCAACATCCACCACTCGTTCCTGCCCTCGTTCAAGGGCGCCCGGCCGTACCACCAGGCGCACGCGCGGGGCGTGAAGATCATCGGCGCCACGGCGCACTATGTGACCGCCGACCTCGACGAGGGGCCGATCATCGAGCAGGAGGTCATCCGGGTGGACCACTCGAAGACCGCCGAGCAGCTGGTCCAGCTGGGCCGCGATGTCGAGGGCCGCACCCTGTCCAGGGCCGTGCAGTGGCACGCCGAGCACCGCGTGCTCCTCGACGGGCACCGGACGGTCGTCTTCGCCTGACCCTGCCCCCTGCCCCCGCCGCCGAGGTCACCCCCTCTGCGCCCGAGGTCACCCCCTGTCGGCGCGAAGTCACCCCCTCTGGGCGCGACGTCACCCCCTCTGCGGCCGAAGTCACCCCCTGTCGGCTCGAGGTCACCCTTTACCGCGCCACACGAGGCGACCTCGGCACCACACGAGGTGACCTCGGCGCCACACGGGGTGACCTCGGCGCCACACGGGGTGACCTCGGCGGGCCGGTCAGGAGTGGTGGCCGTTGGCCTGCCGGTGTGCGCGGGCCAGGTCAACGTAGTGCGTGGCGTTTCGGCGCACCGACTCGACCTCCTCGTCGGACAGTTCGCGACGGACCTTCGCAGGGACGCCGGCAACGAGCGAGCGCGGCGGGACCACGGTGCCCTCGAGCACGACGGCGCCCGCCGCCACGAGCGAGTCAGATCCGATGACGGCGCCGTTCATGATGGTCGCGCCCATTCCGACCAGCACGTTGTCCTCCACGGTGCACCCGTGCACGACGGCGTTGTGCCCCACCGAGACGCCGGCGCCGACGGTGCAGGGGAAGCCGGCGTCCGCATGGAGGACGACGTTGTCCTGGAGGTTGCTCCCCGCGCCGACAGAGATGGTGGCGGTGTCGCCGCGGACGGAGACGCCGTAGAACGCGCTCGAGTGCTCTGCGAGGTGCGCGTCGCCGATGATGCTCGCCGTCGGCGCGACGAACGCACTGGGATGGATATCCGGGGCAGCGCCGCCGAATTCGATGACTGGGCTCATGCCCTCAGCGTAGTTGCGCCTCGCAGCCCGTGCGCGGCGGGGCCGCCGACTCCGCAAGACTGGAACCGTTGGCGCACCTATTGCGTTTATTTCTTGACGACAAGCCGGATGAAGGGGAAGCTGTACCGCATGGTCTCCACGCTGCGTTCGACGACGAGCGCCACCGACAACCCGGGCTCCCAATCGGCCCTGAGAAAGCTCAATGAGCAGCGCATCGTGGAAACCCTCATGGCGGGCCCGGCCACGCAGGCCGAGCTGTCGCGGCAGACCGGCCTCTCCACCGCGACCGTGTCCAACATCGTCAAGGTGCTGCACGACGCCGGCGTGGTCGCCACCGAGCCGACCACGAGCTCCGGCCGGAGGGCCCTGAGCGTCCGCCTCAACAGCAACTCGGCGGTGGCGGTCGGGATCGACTTCGGCCGGCGGCACCTGCGCGTCGTCCTGGCCAACCTCGCCTACGAGGTCCTCGCCGAGCAGAACATCACGCTGCCGCTCGGGCACGAGGCCGACGTGAGCATCTCCGCGGCCGTGGACCTGCTGGACTCCCTCCTCGAGGACGCCGGGGTGCGCCGCGCGGACGTCGTGGGCGTAGGCGCCGGCATCCCGGGTCCGATCGACCATCGGACGGGCACGGTGGCCCAGGGCGCCATCCTTCCGGAGTGGGTCGGGTTCCACCTCCTCGCGCACCTCGAGGAACGGCTGGGACTGCCCGTCTTCGTAGACAACGACGCCAATCTGGGCGCGCTGAGCGAGGTCACGTGGGGCCCGCACAGCGGGGTCGAGAACCTCGTCTTCGTCAAGATCGGCTCGGGCATCGGCGCCGGGCTGATCCTCAACGGCCTGCTGTTCTACGGGCAGGTCGGCGTGACCGGCGAGATCGGCCACGCCACCATCGTCGAGCACGGGGCCGTGTGCCGCTGCGGCAACCGCGGATGCCTCGAGACCGTCGCCTCGACGACCACCATGTCAGAGCTCCTCTCGCGCGGCCAGCCGGAGCCGCTCACCCCGGACGAGATCGTCCGGCGGGCGCTCGCGGGCCACCCCGCGGTGCTGAGGGTCATCGACGACGCCGGGCTCGCCGTCGGCCGCGCCCTCGGCAACGTCGCCAACCTCATCAACCCCGAGGTGATCGTCATCGGCGGGCCCCTGGCGGACCTCGGGGAGATCCTGCTCGAGCCGACCCGGCGGGGGCTGCTCCGCCACGCGGTCCCGCTCATCGGCGAGACCACCACCGTCACCATGTCCGCGCTCGGCGCCCGCGCCGAGGTGCTCGGCGCCGCCGCGCTGGTCTTCCAGAACGCGGACATCGCCCACCACTGACCGCTCGCGCCCGACGCCGGCCACGCACCACGCGCGGTGACCTCACCACGTTTGCGTTAAAGGCTTGACGGCAACCTGTGCATGCTTGTTTACTTTCTACTCAGACGGCGCCGCCGATCAGGCCGCCGGACAACGACGTTCGACCAGGAGGCAGCGGCACATGGCGCCGAACGAAGCGGTGATCCTCGAGATGAGGTCCATCACGAAGGAGTTCCCGGGAGTCAAGGCACTCTCGAACGTGAACCTGAAGGTGAAGGCCGGCGAGATCCACGCCATCTGCGGGGAGAACGGCGCCGGCAAGTCCACGCTGATGAAGGTGCTCTCGGGTGTCTACCCGCACGGCTCCTACTCGGGCGAGATCGTCTACCAGGGCGAGGTCCAGGAGTTCAAGGACATCCGTGCCAGCGAGCAGGCGGGCATCGTGATCATCCACCAGGAGCTCGCGCTCATCCCCGAGCTCTCGATCATGGAGAACATCTTCCTCGGCAACGAGCCGACCAAGCGCGGCGTCATCGACTGGAAGGAAGCCCGCAAGCGCTCCCTCGAGCTGCTGGCCCGCGTGGGCCTGGGCGACGACCCGGACACCCCGATCAAGGAGATCGGCGTCGGCAAGCAGCAGCTGGTGGAGATCGCCAAGGCCCTCAACAAGTCGGTGCGGCTGCTCATCCTCGACGAGCCGACGGCCGCGCTGAACGAGTCGGATTCCCAGCACCTGCTCGACCTCATCGTCGGCCTCAAGGGCCGCGGCGTCACGAGCATCATGATCTCCCACAAGCTCAACGAGATCGAGCAGATCGCGGACGAGATCACGATCATCCGCGACGGGAAGTCCATCGAGACCCTCAACGTCAGGGCGGACGGCGTGGACGAGGACCGCATCATCAAGGGCATGGTCGGCCGCACGCTCGAGTCCCGGTTCCCTGACCACACGCCCACCATCGGCGAGGTCCTGTTCGAGGTCCGGAACTGGAACGTCCAGCACCCGCAGGTCGCCGACCGGCTCGTGTGCAAGAACTCGAGCTTCTTCGTGCGCAAGGGCGAGATCGTGGGCTTCGCCGGACTCATGGGCGCCGGGCGCACGGAGCTCGCCCGCAGCATCTTCGGCCACTCGTACGGCAAGTTCCTCTCGGGCCAGACCTTCATGCACGGCAAGGAGGTCAGGATGCGCACGGTCGCCCAGGCGATCGAGGCCGGCCTCGGGTACGTCACCGAGGACCGCAAGTCGCTCGGGCTGAACCTCCTGGACGACATCAAGACGACCACCGTCTCGGCAGCGCTGAAGAAGATCACCCGGGGGCTCGTCGTCGACCGCAACCGCGAGTACAAGGTCGCGGAGGAGTACCGGCGGTCGCTGCGGACCAAGACCCCGAGCGTGGACGAGGGGGTGGCCAAGCTCTCGGGCGGCAACCAGCAGAAGGTCGTCCTCGCCAAGTGGATGTTCACCGACCCCGAGCTGCTCATCCTCGACGAGCCGACCCGCGGCATCGACGTCGGGGCGAAGTACGAGATCTACGGCATCATCCAGAGGCTCGCGAGCCAGGGCAAGGGCGTCATCGTCATCTCGTCCGAGCTGCCCGAGCTCCTCGGCCTCTCGGACCGCATCTACACCATCTTCGAGGGCGCCATCACCGGGGTCCTGACCAAGGAAGAGGCTTCGCAGGAGAGCCTCATGAAACTCATGACCCAGACCCGCAAGACGGCCTGAGACGAAGAACCAGGAGACCGAAGGACACCCCATGGACGCCCTCAAGAAGCTCTTCGGCGGGAACACCCGCCAGTTCGGCATGATCTTCGCCCTCGTGGCGCTGATCGTGCTGTTCCAGATCCTGACCGGCGGTCTCACGCTGACCCCGGACAACGTGATCAACCTCTTCAATGGCAACTCCTACATTCTGATCCTCGCCATCGGCATGGTCCTCGTGATCATCGCGGGCCACATCGACCTCTCGGTCGGCTCGGTCGCGGCGGCAGTGGGGATCATCGTGGCCCTCGCCATCCGCGACTGGGGCCTCCCCTCGTGGGTCGGGTTCCTCCTGGGCCTCGCAATCGGCGCGGTGATCGGCGCGTGGCAGGGCTTCTGGGTCGCGTACGTCGGCATCCCCGCCTTCATCGTCACGCTCGCCGGCATGCTCATCTTCCGCGGCGTGAACCAGTACATCGGCAAGTCGAACACGATCCCCGTGCCGCGTGACTTCCAGACCATCGGCGCGGGCTTCCTCCCGGAGATCGGCCCGGACACGGGCTACAACAACCTCACCCTGCTCCTCGGGCTCCTCGGCGCGGCCGCCGTGGTCTTCTTCGAGGTCAGGAACCGCCGTACCGCGAAGGAGCTCGGGGCCGAGGTCCCGGAGCTGTGGGTGACCGTCACCAAGCTCGTCCTGATCTGCGGCGCGATCCTCTACGCGACCTACCTCTTCGCCACCGGCCGCCCCGGAACCTCGTTCCCCGTCTCGGGCATCATCCTCGGCATCCTCGTCCTGCTCTACGGCTTCATCTCGGCCAAGACCGTCATCGGACGCCACATCTATGCGGTCGGCGGCAACCGCCACGCCGCCGAGCTCTCTGGCGTGCAGTCCAAGAAGGTCAACTTCCTCGTCATGATGAACATGGCCATCCTCGCGGCCCTGGCCGGCATGGTGTTCGTGGCCCGCTCCACGGCGTCCGGACCGTTCGACGGCACCGGCTGGGAGCTCGACGCGATCGCGGCCGTGTTCATCGGCGGTGCGGCAGTCACCGGCGGCGTCGGCACGGTCATCGGGTCGATCGTCGGTGGCCTCGTCATGGCGGTCCTCAACAACGGCCTGCAGCTGCTCGGCGTGGGCGCGGACCTCACGGCCATCATCAAGGGCCTCGTGCTCCTCGCGGCTGTCGCGTTCGACGTCTACAACAAGACGCAGGGCAAGCGCTCGATCATCGGCCTGCTCATCCGCGGCGGTGGCGGCGGCACCGGCACCAAGGGCACCCCGCTCCAGCCGGACGAGACCACCAAGACCAGCGAGGTCCTGGCCAAGGACGCCTGAGGCACCCGGCCAACCACACGGCGTCGTGCGTCCGCGCGCGGTGCCGGCCACAAGTTCCCCACGAAACACCATCACGAACACACAGAAGAAAGCGGAGAACATGCGCATGTTTTCAAGGGCAGCCAGGGCCGTCGCGGTCGTTGGCATCGCAGCACTGGCGCTGACGGCCTGCGGCCGCTCGGAACCGAGCAGCTCCGGTGGGACGGGCGGGGCCAGCGGCTCCGGCGGCTTCGCCAAGGATGCGCTCATCGGGGTCGCGCTGCCGCAGAAGACGTCGGAGAACTGGGTGCTCGCCGAGCAGCTGTTCAACGACGGCCTCAAGGGAGCCGGCTTCAAGGGCGACGTCCAGTTCGCGAATGGCGGTGTGTCCGAGCAGCAGAACCAGATCTCGGCCATGGTGACCAAGGGCGCCAAGGTCATCATCGTCGGCGCGATCGACGGATCGCAGCTCGGCACCCAGGTCCAGCAGGCCAAGGCCTCGGGGGCGACCGTGATCGCCTACGACCGCCTGCTGAAGAACACGGACGCGGTGGACTACTACGTCGCGTACGACAACTACAAGGTCGGCCAGCTCCAGGGCCAGGCCCTCCTCGACGGCATGAAGGCCAAGAAGCCCAGCGGCCCGTACAACATCGAGCTCTTCGCCGGCTCCCCCGACGACGCGAACGCCAAGGTGTTCTTCGACGGCGCCATGAGCGTCCTCCAGCCGAAGATCGACGACAAGACGCTCAACGTGGTCTCGGGCCAGAAGTCGTTCGAGCAGGCCGTGACCCAGGGCTGGAAGGCCGAGAACGCGCAGAAGCGCATGGACACGCTCCTCGCCGCGAACTACACGAGCGCAGCGCTCGACGGCGTGCTCTCGCCGAACGACACGCTCGCCCGCGCGATCATCACCTCGGTGAAGGGCGCCGGCAAGGCCATCCCGATCGTCACCGGCCAGGACTCCGAGGTCGAGTCGGTCAAGTCGATCATGGCCGGCGAGCAGTACTCGACCATCAACAAGGACACCCGCAACCTGGTGAACAAGGCCATCGACATGGTCAAGCAGCTCCAGGCGGGCCAGAAGGTCGACGTGAACGACGAGAAGTCCTACAACAACGGCGTCAAGACGGTCCCCGCGTTCCTGCTCCCGCCGGTCATCGTGACCAAGGCCAACGCCAAGGAGGCCTACGCGAACGACCCGACGCTGAGCCAGTACACCAAGTAGCAGGGCTCAGGCACCGGGGGCCCTGCCCCTGGGCGTTCAGCGCACGACGGCGGCCGCTCCCCTTCCGGGGGCGGCCGCCGCCGTGCGTGGGCGCACCCGCCCGATGGCACGCAGGGCGTTGAGGATCGTGGCGAGGTCCACGAGCTCCTGGAGCAGGGCACCGGCGACGGCGGGCAGGGCACCGGTGAGCGCGACGAGCATGAGCCCGACGCTGAGCGCGATGCCCAGCCAGATCGACTGGAGTGCCACGCGGACGGTGTGCTGGGAGATCTCGACGGCCTTCGCCGTGCGCGAGATGTCCTCGACGAGCACCACGGCGTCCGCGGATTCGCTCGCGGCCGTGGAGCCGCGCGCGCCCATGGCGATCCCGACGTCGGCGGCGGCCAGGACCGGGGCGTCGTTGACGCCGTCGCCGACCATGAGGACCGGGCGCGGCTCGGCGGCGCGAACGATCTCGACCTTGTCGAGCGGCAGCAGCTCGGGCCGGACGTCCGTGACGCCCAGCTCCCCCGCGATGCTGCGCGCAGTGGTGGGCGAGTCGCCGGTGAGCATGAGGGTGTGCCCGACGCCGGCCGCCGCGAGCCGCTCGAGGGTCCCCTTCGCTTCGGGGCGCGGGAGGTCCCGGAGCACGACGACGCCGGCGAAGGCGCGGTCGACGGCGACGTAGACGGCCAGTTCGCCCGGCCCGAGGTCCGGCTCGTCGAGGCGGGCGCCGACCTCCGAGCCGACGTAGGCGCGCTTGCCGACCAGGACGCGGTGGCCGCCGACGTGGGCGAGGACGCCATTCGTCGCCGCCTCCTCGGCTCCCTCGCCCCGTTCGAGCACGAGGCCGCGGGCGACGGCGGCGTCGACGACCGACGAGGCGAGCGCGTGGGTCGAGTACTGCTCGGCGGAGGCCGCGAGCGTCAGGAGGGTGGCGGCGTCGAACGTGCCGGCAGGCCGGACGTCGACCAGCTCGGGGCGGCCGCGCGTGAGGGTGCCTGTCTTGTCGAATGCGACCGTGCGGACGCGGGAGAGGACCTCGATGACGGCCCCGCCCTTGACGATCACGCCGTGCTTCGCGGCCCGGCTCATGCCGCCCATGAAGGCCACCGGCGCGGCGATCAGCAGCGGGCAGGGCGTGGCGACGACGAGGACCTCGGCGAAGCGGTGCGGGTCCCCCGAGAGCCACCAGCCGAGGACGCCGAGGGCCAGCGAGAAGAGGGTGAACGGCACGGCATACCGGTCGGCGAGCCGGACCACCGGGGCCTTGCTCTCGGAAGCCTCCCGCACGAGGGCGACGATCTGGGAGAACTGGCTGTCCGCCGCCGAGGTGGTCGCCCTCACGAGGGCGGCGGCCGTGCCGTTGACGGAGCCGGAGAGGACGTCCTCGCCCTCCTCGCGGTCCACGGGCAGGCTCTCGCCGGTGAGGGACGACTCGTCGAAGCTCGCGGCGGCCGAGACGAGGACGGCGTCCACGGGGACGACCTCCGAGGGCCTCACGACCAGGAGGTCGCCGGGGCGGATCTCCTCGAGCAGCACATCTTCGACCAACCCGCCGTCCACCTGCCGGTGCGCGACGCGGGGAGCGCGGTCCAGCAGGGCCTTCAGCTCGCGCTTGGCGCGCCCCGCCGCGAAGTCCTCGAGCGCCTCGCCGCCGGTGAGCATGACGACGACGATGATCGCGGCGACGTACTCCCCGACCAGGAGCGTCGCGACGATCGCGGTGACGGCGAGGATGTCCAGCCCCCACTTGCCCTTCAGGAGCGAGCGGACCATGCCGACGGCAGTCCACGCGGCCACCCCCCCGGCGAACAGGCTCGCGATGATGCGCGCCGGCCCATCCTGGCCTGCGGCTGCCAGCCCCAGGGACAGGGCGAGGACGGCGATCGCCGCGACGACGAGCGGATTCTGACCGGCCACACCCACGATCCCCATGCTCCGATCCTGCCCCTGACCTCGGTGCGCGTCCAGCAAGGCGAGGCTGTCCTCGTCAGCCGCACCGGACGTGGAAGGATGGCCCGTATGACGCGTCACATCCAGCACCCGTGGCTGTCCCTGCAGACCCCGTCGGATCCGCTCGCCGCCACCGGCGAGACGCTGCGGTGGGGCGTGGTCTCCACCGGCGGGATAGCCAGGACGGTCACGCGGGACCTCACGCTGCTGCCGGACGCGAGCCTGCACGCCGTGAGCTCGCGCAGCGCGGACCGTGCGGTGCAGTTCGCCCGGGAGCTCGGCTTCGCGCACGCCTATGGGGACGAGGCCGGGGTCCCCGGGTACCGCCGCCTCGTGGAGGACCCGGATGTGGACGTGGTGTACGTGGCGACGCCGCATGGGCAGCACCACGAGGTGGCCAAGGCCGCCCTCGAGGCGGGCAAGCATGTCCTGGTCGAGAAGGCCTTCACAGTCACCGCCCACGAGGCGCAGGAACTGGTCGACCTCGCGGCGGCGCGGGGACTGTTCCTCATGGAGGCAGTGTGGAGCCGGTTCGTTCCGGGCATGCAGCGGGCCTTCGAGATCGCCGAGTCCGGGGAGCTGGGCGAGGTGCAGTGGGTCTCGGCCGATCTCGGGTTCCCCGCCCCCAAGGACCCTGCCAGTCGGCTCTGGGACGTCGCCGCGGGCGGCGGCGCGCTCCTCGACCTCACGGTGTACCCGCTGCTGTGGGCCATCGGGACGCTCGGCTTCCCCGACTCGCTCACCGCGGTGGGCACGCTCACGGACGACGGCGTGGACTCCCAGAACATCCTGACCCTCGCCTACAGCGGCGGCCAGCTCGCGGCCCTGACATCCTCCCTCCTCGCGCACGGACCGCGGACGGCCACCGTGGCCGGGACCGAGGGAGTGCTGACGACCGTCGGGAGCATCAACAACCCGACCGAGCTCGTGGTCCGCCGTGGATGGGACCCGGCCCGCGTGGAGAAGCTCGAGATCGTCGCGCGGGGGTACGTGTACGAGCTGCGCGAGGTCACCCGCTGCATCCAGCAGGGAGTCACCGAGAGCCCCACCATGCCGTGGCGGCACACCCTCGACACCATGCGCCTCTTCGACGGGGTGCGCGCGCAGCTGGGGATCAGCTACCCCAACGACGTCCGCCGCTGAGCGGGGCGCCCGCAGCTTCTTCTCCTCCGGCTCTGGACCTCCAGCGGCGGACCCGTTTAGCATGGCTGCCGTACGACCTCGTGGGGAGGAGGGCCGATGCGCACTGCCACACCGTGGCGAGTCCGCGCCGTCGCCCTTGCCCGCCACGCCGCAGCCGCCGCCGGCCTTGGCCTCGCCTGGCTCGTCGTCTCAGGCTCCCCCGCCTCCGCGGCGTCCGGCGACCTTCTGGGCGGCACCGTTGCGTCGCCGTCGTCCATTGTCTCCAGCGTGGCTTCCCCTGCCGTGTCGGAGGCTGCAGCCATCGTGAACGCCCTTCCCGCGGCGAGCCCTGCAGGCGGGACCCCGGGCGAGGCCGTCAGCAGTACGACCGCCCTTCTCGGTGCCGTCGTCGAGAACGCTCCTGACGTGCTCGCACCGGTGACGCATGGTCCCCTCGCTCCCGTTGCCCCCATCCTGGATCCCGTGGTCGGCGGCACCACGGCCGCGGTAGGCGGGGTGGTCTCCGCGGTGGGAGACGCCGCGGGCGGAGCAGTGGACGACGCCGCCCTCCCGGTCGCCGACCTGGCGACGCCGGTGGCCCAGATCGCCGTGGCGGTCGAACCGGCCCTGCCAGCACCCGTGCCAGAGTCCGTTCCGCCGGTCGGCGCCGAAGCTGAGGCGCCGGCCGCACCCGCACAGGCCGCGGTCCTAGATCCCGCACCGTCTGTGGGCCCTCGAGCGGTCAGCGCCCCAGCGCCCTGGTCGCTGACGTCCGGCTACGCCTTCACGGCGTTCGCTGCTCACCATGCCGCAGACGCGCTCTCGGGCATCGTTCCCGTGCTGCCTTCTGATGGGCAGCCGCTGATCTCGGTCCTTCCGCCGGCTCCAGCCCCGGGCTCGCTGGGGGGCTCGTCGTCCGGTCTGGGCGGAGGACCGATCGGAGCGGCGGCGCTGGCGGCCGCGTCGTTCTCCCTCGGGCTCCTGCGGCTCATGGGAGCAAGGCTGCGCCTCGCCGGCCCGCCGTTGCCGGCCGCACCGGCCTTCGATCCAGGCTCAACTCCCGACTAGAGGGGACGCGTCTGCCCTCACGCAGACCCGCATCCCCCGGCGCTCCGCGCCATTTCCGTCCTAGTCAGGAGAAGACTGTGAATACCCTCGCTCGAAGGGTGCTCCTTGGCACCCTCATGGCCGGAGGTCTGTTCGGCCTCGGCCAAGCCGCCGCAACCGCGGCAGACAACACGACCCTCACGACCGTCCCCACCGTGGCGGCCACCGCCCCCACCCAGCTCACCACCGACGGGCTCCTCACCGGAACCGGCGGCAGCACCGCCGGCAGCGGCACGGGCGCGGTCCTGGGCAACACGACCCTCACCACCGTCCCGGCCGTGGCGGCCACTGCCCCCGCCCAGCTCACCACCGATCGGCTCCTCGCCGGCACCGCCGGCAGCGTCACGGGCGGCACTGGCGGCAGCGGCACGGGCGCGGTCCTGGGCAACACGACCCTCACCACGGTCCCGGCCGTGGCGGCCACCGCCCCCACCCAGCTCACCACCGACGGGCTCCTCGCCGGCACCGCCGGCAGCGGCACGGGCGGCACCGCCGGCAGCGGTACCGGAGCGGTCCTGGGCGACACGACCCTCACCACGGTCCCGGCCGTGGCGGCCACCGCCCCCACCCAGCTCACCACCGACGGCCTCCTCACCGGCACCGCCGGCAGCACCGCCGGCACCGGTACGGGCGCGGTCCTGGGCGACACCACCCTCACGACCATCCCGGCCGTGGCGGCCACCGCCCCCACCCAGCTCACCACCGACGGCCTCCTCACCGGCACCGCCGGCAGCACCGCCGGCACCGGTACGGGCGCGGTCCTGGGCGACACCACCCTCACGACCATCCCGGCCGTGGCGGCCACCGCCCCCACCCAGCTCACCACCGACGGCCTCCTCACCGGCACCGCCGGCAGCACCGCCGGCACCGGCACGGGCGCGGTCCTGGGCGACACCACCCTCACGACCGTCCCGGCTGTCTGCCTATCGGCTCCGCTGTCCCTGACGACGAACGGTGAGGCCGCAGCCCTGCCCGCGGGCACCTGCGGCGGCAGCGCGACACCGGCCGCGACACCGGGAACCGGCACGCCCGCGGGCGACGGCACAGGTTCGGGCACCACGCCCTGCTCCTGCACCACGGGAACGGCGCCGGGGACCGTCCCGGATGCAGGCGCCGCAGCTGAGGGCGTTCCCGGAACCGTAACGCCTGTCGGCGCCGCGGACATCACCGCTCGTGCCACGACCGGCGCCGCGGCCGGTTCCGTTGCCGCCCCAGCACCCGTGCTGACGGGGGCAGGCGGAGCCTACGCTGCGGGCACCTCTTCGGCGGGGGCTGCCGGACCGGCCGCATCCACGCAGGCAGCCGGCGCGGGTGCAGCCTCGGCCGCACCTTCGGCGGCCGCAGCACCCGCGGCGGCACCGGCGGCCATGTGCCTGGCCTCCATGGCCGAGGACACCGTGGGCGGGGTCTCTCTCACGCTCGCTGCGCTCCTCGCCGCAGCGGCGCTCGCCATCGGCCTGACCCTTGGGATGGTCCTCGGCGGCACTGTTCGCCGCCGGGTGCGGGCCTGACAGAGTCCTCGTCGCCCGGGCTTGCCGGCCCGGGCGACGAGGACAGGTCCTCAAGCCGTCGGCGATCCACACAGCGCGCACGACGGCGCCCCGCACCTCGGGCGAGAAACATCGCCTGAGGCGCGGGGCGCCGTCGTGCCTTGGAACAGCCTTGGCTCAGGCTGCGATGGCCGCGAGACGACCCGAGCTGCGGCCGAAGATGGCGGCGCCGAGCGAGATGCGGCCCGGTCCGACGAGGGCCACCGCGGCGGCGCCGGCGGCGAGGACCAGCACGAGCTCCATGCCGCCCTTCTCGACGAACATGCCCGCCGAGACGTGGACGAGGAACAGCGCGCCGAGCATCTCGACGGCCAGGAGCGTCGCGGCCACGCGGGTCAGGAGACCGACGATGAGCAGCGCACCGCCGACGAGCTCGAGACCGGCCGCGATCGGCGCGGCAACCTGCGCGGCGGGGACACCCATCTGGGCAAAGGCACCCTGAGCACCCGGGATGGTGTACTCGAAGAACTTCTGCCAGCCGTGGGCGAAGAAGACCGCACCCAGGGCGATCCGCAGGACTGCGCGGGCGGCGTCGGCGAGGGCGGGGCTGGAAGTCGTGGCCATGGAGGCTCCTTGCTGTCGGTGGTCATCGGGATCGGTGGCCGCCCAGCAGGCGACACGCTGTTCAATCTTCAATTGAATCTTCAACCATTGTGCTGCCGTCGATGCATGGTGTCAAAGCGGCCCCGACTTCCCCCGCAATACTGTGCCGGAGATCACCGCAGCCAGACGGACGACGACGACGCCCCGCACCTCGGGCGAGTTGCTCGCCTGAGGTGCGGGGCGCCGTCGTGCGCGTGAATCGACTGCTCCAGAAATGTCGTTATGAGCCGTCAGAACGACACTTTCTCAGCAGTCGATGAGGGACCTACTTTCGGAGGCCGTCCACGACCCGGTTGAGGGTCGCCGAGGGACGCATGACCGAGGCGACCTTGGCCTCATCCGGGTGGTAGTAGCCGCCGAGGTCGACCGACGAGCCTTGGACTGCCAGGAGCTCGGAGACGATGGCCTCCTCGTTCGAGGTCAGGGCCTCGGCGACGGGCGCGAACGCGGCGGCGAGGTCGGCGTCGTCCGTCTGCTGGGCGAGCTCCCTCGCCCAGTACTGGGCGAGGAAGTAGTGCGAGCCGCGGTTGTCGATGGTGCCGAGCTTGCGGCCCGGCGACTTGTTCTCCTCGAGGAACGTGCCCGTGGCACGGTCGAGGGTGTCCGCGAGGACCTTCGCCGCGGGCACGCCCGCCTGCTCGGCGTAGAGCTCGAAGGACGGCACGAGGGCGAAGAACTCGCCGAGGCTGTCCCAGCGGAGGTAGTCCTCCTTGACGAGCTGCTGGACGTGCTTGGGCGCGGAGCCGCCGGCACCCGTCTCGAAGAGGCCGCCGCCCGCGATGAGCGGGACGATTGAGAGCATCTTGGCGCTCGTGCCCAGCTCGAGGATCGGGAAGAGGTCCGTGAGGTAGTCGCGGAGCACGTTGCCGGTCACCGAGATGGTGTCCTCCCCCTTGCGGAGGCGGTCGAGCGTGTAGGCGGTGGCCTCGGCGGGCGCGAGGATCTCGATCGTGAGGCCCTCGGTGTCGTGCTCGCCGAGGTACTCGCGCACCTTGGCGATGAGGTTGCGGTCGTGGGCGCGCTCCTCGTCGAGCCAGAAGACGGCCGGGGAGCCGGTGGCGCGGGCGCGGTTCACGGCGAGCTTGACCCAGTCACGGATCGGCACGTCCTTGGTCTGGCAGGCGCGCCAGATGTCTCCCGCCTTGACGGCGTGCTCGAGGAGGACGTCGCCGGCGACGTTGACCAGCTGGACGGTTCCGGCGGCAGGGATCTCGAAGGTCTTGTCGTGGCTGCCGTACTCTTCGGCCGCCTGGGCCATGAGGCCCACGTTCGGGACGGTGCCCATGGTGGTGGGGTCGAGGGCGCCGTGCTCGCGGCAGTCGTCGATCACGGTCTGGTAGACGCCCGCGTACGAGGAGTCCGGCAGGACGGCGAGCGTGTCATGCTCCTTGCCGTCCGGGCCCCACATGTGGCCGCCGATTCGGATCATGGCCGGCATGGAGGCGTCCACGATGACGTCGGAGGGCACGTGGAGGTTGGTGATCCCCTTGTCCGAGTCGACCATCGCGAGGGCCGGTCCGTCCGAGAGGCACTTCTGGATCCCGTCCTTGACGCCCTCGCGGACGTCCTCAGGGAGGTCGTCGAGGCCGTTGAGGATCGAGGCCAGGCCGTTGTTGGGGCTCAGGCCGGCGGCGGCAAGCTGCTTGCCGTAGGTGTCGAAGAGCTCGGCGAAATACGCCTTGACGACGTGGCCGAAGATGATCGGGTCCGAGACCTTCATCATCGTGGCCTTGAGGTGCGCCGAGAACAGGACGCCCTCTTCCTTGGCCCGGGTGACCTGGTCCGCGAGGAAGGTGTCAAGGGCAGCGGAGTCCATGAACGTGCCGTCGACGACCTCGCCCGCGAGGACCTTGATGCCCTTCTTGAGCTCCTTGACGGTGCCGTCCTCGAGAACGAGCTGGATGGTCAGCGAGTCGTCGGCAGGCAGCACGACGGACTTCTCGTTGGCACGGAAGTCGCTCTCGCCCATCGTGGCGACGTTGGTCTTCGAATCGGCGGTCCAGGCACCCATGGAGTGCGGGTTCTTGCGCGCATAGTTCTTGACGGAGAGGGGGGCACGGCGGTCCGAGTTGCCCTCGCGGAGCACGGGGTTCACCGCGGAGCCCTTGATCCTGTCGTAGCGCGAACGGATGTCCGTCTCCTCGTCCGAGGAGGGGTTGTCCGGGTAGTCCGGGAGGGCATAGCCCTGCGACTGGAGCTCGGCGACGGCGGCCTTGAGCTGCGGGACGGAGGCGCTGATGTTCGGGAGCTTGATGATGTTCGCCTCCGGCGTCTTCGCCAGGGCACCCAGTTCCGCAAGCGCGTCCGACGTGCGCTGCTCCTCCGTCAGGTAATCACCGAACGCTGCGATGATGCGCCCCGCGAGGGAGATGTCGCGGGTCTCGATGTCGATCCCAGCCGTCGAGGCGAATGCCTGCACGATGGGCAGGAACGAGTGGGTCGCGAGCATCGGCGCTTCGTCGGTATGCGTATAGATGATGGTGGCCATGGGTGGGCGCCTCCCTGTGGAGCTGCTTGTGCGGGATCTTCTTCCAGATCAACGGGTCCAATCTACCCGAGCCTTCCTCGCGTGGCAGACTGAGTCGTTTTACACTGTGTGACGTTCAGGTGGTACGCGCACCGGGGCCCTGCCCCCGGTCACTAGCTGGGGGCAGCACACATGACATCCGAGGCGTCGATGCCTTCAGGCAGCCACAGGGAGATCCACGAGGACCCGGAGGACTCGGCCGGGTTCGGCACACTCGTGCTCCGATCATGGCGGGAGCCGGACGGGCGGCTGCGAGTGCGGCTGCTGAGCGCCTCCGGCGCGGAGGCGCCTGCGAGCGTCCTCGTCACGGACAGTCCCGACTCGGTCCTCCACGCGGTCGAGGCGTGGCTGAAGGAGCAGGCGGGGGAGGATTCATCCGATGCGCGCCGCGCCGCTGGCGCGTGAGCCCGATATCGGGAGCCGAATAGCTGGTCCTTGAAGGAATTTGTCAATTGCACACCCGTTATTGACAGGCTCGTGACCGCGTCATCATCCTGATCGTACGCAGCAGCCGGGCTCGCGTTTGAACACTGCAACTCGCCGATCTTCGAGGGCGTCCTTGTCCTGCTGCCTGAAGTATCACGGTATGACGAGGGGATCAGTGCGGTGGTATGGCGAGTCCGTTTACTCGGATGCTGGCAACTCAAACGCGATGGAGAGACCGTTCAGGTGGGGCTCCGGCAGCAGCGGCTGATCGCCGCCCTCGCTCTGCTCGGCGAACGCCCACGGCAGTTCCTCTCCGGCCTGCTCTGGCCCGACAGCTCTGAGGCACAGGCCAGCGGCAACCTCAGGGCGGCCCTGTTCAAGATCAGCCACCAGCTGCCCGGCCTGCTCGACGACAGGACCGAACCGGTGGGCCTCAGCGGCTCGGTCACGGTGGACCTGCACGAGTTCCGCTCGCACCTGGCAGGGGCCGGGGCGGCAGGGCCAGCCGACGTCCCGGCGGACTTCACCGACGTGCTCCGCTCCGCCGAACTCCTGCCGGGCTGGTACGACGACTGGGTCCTCTTCGAGCAGGAGCGGCTGCGCGAGCAGCGGGTCCTGGTCCTGGAGTCCCTCTCCCGCCGGCACCTGCTGGACGAGGACACCGAGCGCGCACTCGACGCCGCCCGGTCGGCCGCCGCCATCGAGCCCCTGCGCGAATCCGCGCAGCGCCTGCTCATCGAGGTCCAGCTCCGGGCCGGCAACGCGGCCGGGGCCCGGCGCACCTTCATCGACTTCGAGGCCCGCCTCTGGGAGGAGCTCGGCGTCGAACCCTCCGACGGCCTCAGGAGCCTGCTCGGACCGGTCGCGATGGCGACCGTCCGAAAGATCGCCACGACCGGACCGGCCGAACCCGGCCGTTCGCGGGCAGCCCGTCCCGACCCGCGTCCCCGCGCCCGCCTCTCACCGATCGCTATGCGCCCCGCCTAGCGCACGACGGCGCAGCCTCACCTCCCCTGCCTCCCGACGCTCTGGCGCCGGGTCGGTCCGCCCTGCCCTGCTACAGCGCTCCGTCACCCTGTGCCTGAGGTGGCCCATCAGAAACGAGGATCCGTGAAGAACAAGTCGAAGTTCCTGTCAACGGCCACCGCAGCCGCTCTCACCGCCGCCGGACTGCTCGTGGTGCCGCTGGCGCCCGCGTCAGCCGCACCGGGGCAGAGCCAGGGCCAAGGCACTGCATGGGGGAAGTATCTCAACGTGACCTCACGGGCGGTCGCCAACCCAGCCCACAGGGTCGCCCTCGACTCCGCCGCCGTCTGGGGTCCGCTGAGGTCGTCCGACGACTCGCCGGCCTCGGCCACTGCGAGCGCTCAGGCCAACTGCTCCGGCTGTTCGGCCCAGGCGACCACCCTCCAGGTCCTCTCCTCTGCTCAGGCCGCCAACATCTGGGCCAACAACACGGCCAGCGCCTACACGACGGGAGACTGGGCGTCGTCGGCTGCGGTCTCGGTGCAGGTCGTCACGGCCACACGGTCGAACGTGATCATGGCCAACAACCGTGCCTTGTCGGTCAACGAAGGCTGCACGGGGTGCGCCTCGACGACGGCGGCGCTCCAGTACATCATCGTGGGCGGCAAGGCGGAGGCCCTCTCAGACGCAGCAAGGAGCATCGTGCGGCAGATCGAGCAGCAGCTGGGCTTCACCTTCCAGAGTGACTCATGGCGCCCCAAGAGTGAGCGGTCGGCGCGCGCCCGCGCCTCGGCGAATGACGCTGCCGAGCGGGCCCGTGCCGTCATTGCGGCCGACACGGGAGCCTCTGTCGAATCCCGTGTGGACGTCGACACGGAGGACTGAGCGCTTTCACGCGCTTCCCGGGGCCTCCCTCGGCTGACACAGCTGGAGGGGGCCTCTTCCGTGGAACGACCGATGAGGCCGCCGGAGTTTTCCCACGTCACAGCGATAACGCCCTGATAACGGGCGGATAACTCGCCACCGGATTGACTGGTGCCATCGATTGGATCAGCAATCGACTTGAATAATCCGCAACGCATCAGGAGTGATTGCAATGACCAAGCTGTCCACCGCCGACCTCGCAACCGAGACCGTAGAGCTGCTCCCGAGCCGCGACACGATGGTCCTCAACGTCCTCAGCGCCAACATCGCGGGCGTTGTGGCCGCGAACACGGCAGCCGCGCTCAACGTCGGCACGGCTCTCTCGGCAGCCACCGCCGTGGCTGGCCAGTCCATCAACGTCGTCCAGCTCTAGCGCCCACTGCGCCTCACGGGGGTGGCCGCCGCATCGCGGCCATCCCCGGAAGCGCATTCGACAGGCCTAAGCCGCACGGAGACAGGAGCAGGACATGACGCAGGAACTCGCAGCACACCCCACGCGCTGGCAGCGCGCGGCTGGTCTCGAGCTCCTCGGCCTCGTCTCTGGAACCGGGCTCAATCGCAGCAGCTATCTGGTGCGGCGCGCGGATGGCCAGGTCGTCCAACTCACCGAACTCCTCCACTGGATCCTCAATGAGGCGGAGCGACCGCTCCCCCCCACGGAGCTGGCCCAGCGGGTCAGCAACAGCTATGGCCGCGAACTCGACGTCGACGGCCTCACCCTCCTGGCCGAGTCGAAGCTCGAGCCGCTCGGCTTGCTCAAGCATCCGGGCACGGACGTTTCGGCTCCGGCGCCGACCGCAGCCCCTCTTCTGGCCCTCAGCGCGAAGACGACGATCGTGCCGCGCCGTGCGGTGGAACGCCTGTCCGGCCTCCTGAAGATCCTCTTCTGGCCACCCGTCGTCATTGCCGGGTGCTTGGCCCTCGTGGCACTCGACATCCAGCTCTTCGTCGTTGCCGATGCCGCCACCGCACTCACCGCCGTACTCATGACGCCCCAGATGATGCTGGCCCTCGTTGTCCTCATGACTGTGGGAGCCCTCGTCCATGAAGTCGGCCACGCAACGGCCTGCCGCTATGGCGGCGCGACCCCAGGCGTGATCGGCGTCGGACTCTACCTCGTCTTCCCCGCGTTCTACACGGATGTCACCGACTCGTACCGACTCGATCGTGCGGGGCGCCTCCGCACCGACCTCGGCGGCCTCTACTTCCACCTGTGGTGGGTGTTGTCGGCTGGAGCGGGCTATCTGCTCACGGGGAGCCCCTTGCTGCTCTTGCTCGTCATCGTGACCCAGCTGCAGATGGTGCAGCAGCTGCCGCCGGCTGTTCGCCTCGACGGTTACTTCGTCCTGGCCGACCTTGCGGGCGTTCCGGACCTCTTCTCGCGGGTCGTCCCTGTCCTCAAGAGTCTCGTCCCGGGACGCTCGCCGGACCCGCGCGTTCTCGAACTCCGGCCCGTCTCCCGATGGATCGTGACCTCGTGGGTCCTCATCATCATCCCGTTCCTGGGATTCGTGCTCGCGTGGGTAGCGATAAGCCTCCCCTTCATCATCAGCCAGGCCATCGGCGCAGCAGCGATCCATGCGCAGACTCTCGCCGTCGCCGTCGCCCTCGCACAGCCTCTCGAGGCCACCATGGCCCTCCTGGGGATCCTGCTTCTGGCAATGCCAACTGTAGGTGCGGTCCTGGTCCTCTCGAAGGTTGCCCTCTCAATCGGACAGTGGGCGGTGGGCCGTCTCCGGGTCAGACCTCCGCGCCCGCTCCCCCGGCATGCAGTCCCGTCCCGCCGGCTCAGGATCGGACGCCACAGCTAGACAGGCGGACTTCAGACGATCGCTCTCACTCGTTGAGAGATCCGACCCTCACGGTCGAAAGGAGGTGAATACCATGCAGAAGATCACCACAGCTGACCTCGCCGCAGAGGACATCGAGCTGCTTCCGAGCCGCGACACGATGCTTGCCAACCTCGGAAGCCTGAACTGGGCACTGGTGGGTGCGACCAACACCGCGCTGGCCGCCAATGTTCTGACCATCGGCTCAGTCGCGACCGCTGGCGCTGTCCAGAGCATCAACGTCATTCAGGGCTGAACGCGCACCCTGACCTGCCCGGCGTCTTTCGCCTCCCCTTGCGTCTGACGCCGGGCACCCTTTACCACTAGGAGCACAGTATGTCAGTTCGAGAATGTGTGGACATCAAGGAGGAGCATGCTGACCTCCTCCCCGCCCGCGACACCATGTTGACCTTCAACGTCAGTCCGACGATCAACGTCGCTCCTGTCATCGGAGTCAATATGGCTTTCGCCATCAACGCCGCAACGATCGGTTCAACTGCCGCGGCCACCGCGCTCCAGGGGTTCGGCGTCTCTGTTGGCTGACCCGGCTCTGGCCAGGAGCCGGCCCCCCGCGGGACCAGACCCCCGCGCGGCGCCCAGGACTGGCCCCGAGACGCGCTGAGGGAGGTCGGGGATGATCCCGACCTCCCTCAGTCTTCCCTCGTGTCAGTGGAAGAAGTGCCGGGAGCCCGTGAAGTACATCGTGATGCCGGCGGCCTTCGCCGCCTCGATGACCTCCTCGTCGCGCACCGAACCGCCGGGCTGGACCACCGCGGACACGCCGGCGTCGATGAGGATCTGCAGCCCGTCGGCGAACGGGAAGAACGCGTCCGACGCCGCGACCGCACCGCGGGTGCGCTCCGGAGCCGAGCCGGCGCCGCCGGTTCCCTGGGCGCCGCCGGCCGAGTCGACGTCGGACGCCACCTCGACCCCGAGGGTGTTGGCGCGCTCGACGGCGAGGCGGCACGAGTCGACGCGGTTGACCTGGCCCATGCCGATGCCTACCGAGGCGCCGTCCTTGGCGACGAGGATCGCGTTGGACTTCGCCGCCCGGGACGCCTTCCAGGCGAACGCGAGGTCCGCGAGCGTGGCCTCGTCGGCGGACTCGCCGGCGGCGAGCGTCCAGTTGGCGGGGTCGTCGCCCTCGGCCGCGAAGGTGTCCGAGACCTGGATGAGCACGCCGCCCGAGATCTGCTTGATCTCGGTGGCGTACCGGCCGTAGCCCTCCGGCAGGGCGAGGAGGCGGATGTTCTTCTTCTTCGAAAGGATCTCGACGGCCTCCGGCTCGAAGTCCGGGGCGATGACGACCTCGGTGAAGATCCCGGCCACGGTCTCGGCCATGCCCTTGGTCACCGTGCGGTTCGCGGCGATGACCCCGCCGAACGCGGAGACGGGGTCGCAGGCGTGGGCCTTGCGGTGGGCGTCGGCGATGGGGTCCTCGGCACCGGGCGTGGCCACGGCGATGCCGCACGGGTTGGCGTGCTTGATGATCGCGACGGCGGGCTCGTCGAAGTCGAACGCGGCGCGCACGGCGGCGTCGGCGTCGACGTAATTGTTGTAGCTCATGGCCTTGCCGTGGAGCTGGTCCGCCTGGGCGATCCCGGCCGGGGCCGCCTTGTCCACGTACAGCGCGGCCTGCTGGTGCGGGTTCTCGCCGTAGCGGAGCACCTCGGAGCGCTCGAGGGCCAGGCCCGCGTATGCCGGCCAGTCGACCACCCCGTCGCCGTCCTCGTCGAGGAACTGGCTGGCCGTCCACGTCGCCACCGCCGTGTCATACGCGGCGGTGTGGGCGAACGCCTTGGCCGCGAGGCGCTGGCGGGTCTTGAGATCGAAACCGCCGGCCTTGGCCGCGGCGACGACGTCGCCGTACGCCCCCGGGTCGACGACGATCGCGACCGCGGCATGGTTCTTCGCGGCCGAGCGCACCATCGCCGGCCCGCCGATGTCGATCTGCTCGACGACGTCGTCCAGCGCGGCGCCCGACCGGGCCGTCTCGACGAACGGGTAGAGGTTCACGACCACGAGGTCGAACGCCTCGATCTGCATGTCCTCGAGGGTCTTCATGTGCTCGGGCACGCGGCGGTCGGCGAGGATGCCGCCGTGCACGCGCGGATGCAGCGTCTTCACGCGCCCGTCGAGCATCTCCGGGGAGCCGGTGACCTCCTCGACCTCCTGCACCGGGACCCCGGCGCCGGCGATCCGCTTCGCCGTCGAACCGGTCGAGACGATCCGAACGCCGGCCTCGTGCAGCCCCTTCGCGAGGTCCTCGAGGCCCGTCTTGTCGTAGACCGAGATCAGGGCTCGGCGGATGGGAACACGGTCCAGCTGGATCACAGGCACTCGTCTTTCTCGAAACGGGGCGGGGAGGGGTCCCGGCCATTCTATCGACCGCCCGCGGGGCCCGCCCCGTCCCAGCGCCCCGGTCCAGCATGTTTCCCGCCGGGGCGGGAAGGGCATCTGTCATGGCATGCGAGCCATGGTCTACCGCGGAGCGCACAAGATCCGGGTCGAGGAGAAGGACATCCCGGCGATCGAGCACCCGAACGAAGCCATCGTCCGGGTGGACTTGGCCGCCATCTGCCGCCCCGGGAAGGTCCTCCGGTCGTTCCGCGACGCCTGAGCGACGTCGTATTGTCCAATCACCAGCGTCCACCGAAGCCACCAGAGAAGGACCATCATGGGATTCAGCCTCAGCCGCTCCGTCCTCCGCCTCGCCACGGGCGCGTTCATCCTCAACCAAGGCCTGTCCAAGCTCCGGCTCGACCGGGACAGCGCCACCGGCCTGCGGGACATGACCGCCAACGCCTTCCCGCAAGCCCAGCAGCTTGCTCCGGAGACGTTCGGCAAGGCCGTGGCTGCCGCCGAGATCGGCCTCGGCGCCGCCCTCCTGGCCCCGTTCGTCCCGACCCGGCTCGCGGCGCTCGGCCTCACTGCGTTCTCGGGAGGCCTCCTGGCCGTGTACGCCAAGACGCCCGGGATGACGGAGTCCGACGGCGTCCGGCCCACCCAGGCGGGCCTCACCATGGCCAAGGACGTCTGGCTCGCCGCCATCGGCGTCGCCCTCCTCGTCAGCCGCCGCCCGAGGAAGCCCCTCAAGACGGCCAAGGCCAAGGTGCGCAAGATCACCAAGTAGCGCTGGCCCCTCTACCTCCGCCGTCTCGGGTACGCCAGATTCGCCGCCCCGCCGTCTCGGGTACGCCAGATTCGCCGCCCCGCCATCTCGGGTACGCCCGACGTCGGCGCCGCGGCGCGCGCGGCCCGGGCACCCGCCGTCGTGCGTACCCGAGAGCGCCAGATGCGGGTTTTGGCGTACCCGAGAGCGCGCACGGTGCGTTTTTGCGTACCCGAGACCGGGGGGAGGGGCGGGGCTAGGCTTGCCTTCATGAGCACCTCCACTGCGCTGCCCACCGGGGACACCGTCGTGCAGAACCTTCCCTGGCGCTGGGGGGTGCAGGGGAAGATCTTCCTGATCGGCGGGCTGGGCTTCATGTTCGACGCCTGGGACGTGACGCTCAACGGCGTCCTGATCCCGCTGCTCTCCGCCCACTGGAGCCTCGAACCCGCCCAGGCGGCGTGGATCGGCACCGCGAACCTCATCGGGATGGCCGTCGGCGCCTTCGCGTGGGGCACGATCGCCGACACGGTCGGCCGCAAGGTGGCGTTCACCGCGACCCTGCTCATCTTCTCCGTCTTCACGGTGGCCGGCGCCCTGAGCCCGGACATCGTGTGGTTCTGCGTCTTCCGGTTCCTCGCCGGCTTCGGCCTCGGCGGCTGCGTCCCGGTGGACTACGCGCTCGTGGGCGAGTTCACGCCGCGGAGGCAGCGCGGACGCGTCCTGACCGCCATGGACGGCTGGTGGCCGGTCGGGGCCGCCCTGTGCGGCTTCGTGTCCGCCTGGCTCGTGGGGGCGTTCGCGGACTGGCGGCTGCCGCTGCTCGTCATGGTCCTGCCCGCCCTGCTCGTGTTCTGGATCCGCCGGGGCGTCCCCGAGTCACCGCTGTTCCTCATCCGCAAGGGCCGCGGTGCGGAGGCTCGAGCCGTGATCGACGGGCTCGTCGAGCGCACGGGCGCCGAGCCCACCGAGTACCGCCTCCCCGAGCCCCACGACGTCCCGCGGCTCTCGCCCGGCTCGTGGGCAGAGCAGCTGGGCAGGGTGTGGCGCTTCAACTGGAGGGTCACGGGTGTGGCCTGGGCGCTCTTCTTCAGCATCCTGCTGGTCTACTACCTCGCCCTCACCTGGATGCCGCGCATCCTCATCGGGGCCGGCTTCGCCGAGTACCGGGCCTTCCTCACAACGGCGGGCATGGCCGCCGTCGGCCTGCTCGGCGTCGTGGTCGCCGCGCTCATCGTGGAACGCGTGGGACGCAAGTGGATCCTCGCGGTCACCGGGCCGCTCTCGGCGCTGACCCTCGTGGTCGTCGCGTGGGTCGTCGACGTTCCAGCCGCCGCCATCGGCTGGCTCCTCGCGTTCGGCTTCGTCGTCCAGGTGGCGATTCCGGTGCTGTACGCCTACGTGTCCGAGCTCTACCCCACGGAGCTGCGCGGCTCCGGCTTCGGCTGGGCCTCGACGTTCTCCCGCATCGGCGCCGGCATCGGCCCGCTCGTGTTCGCGGCATGGTTCTGGCCGACCCTCGGCTTGGCGGCCTCCTTCGCGCTCACGGGCGGCCTCGTGGTGCTCGCAATCCTGTGGATGGCAGTGTCCGCGCCCGAGACCCGGCAGCGCTCGCTCTCCTGAGCTCGCGCTGGCTGGCCGGGGCAGCGCACCGTGTTTGGGCCGCACCGCGTCGGGTAGCCGGAAGAGTGACGGTCCGGAGAGAGGCCGCAGGCACAGGGCGACCGCCTGACAGGCGCCGCCCCACTGCCGAAGTACAGCGCCAACCCTCAAGGAGCAACGCATGTCCACAGTGCAGGAATCCATCGACGTCGCCGTCCCCGTGTCCACCGCGTACAACCAGTGGACCCAGTTCGAGAGCTTCCCCGAGTTCATGGGCGGGGTCGAGTCGGTCGTCCAGCGGGACGACACCCACCTCCACTGGACCACCAAGGTGGCGGGCCAGACGCGCGAGTTCGACACGGAGATCACCGAGCAGCACCCCGACGAGCGGATCGCGTGGAAGACCACCGAAGGCGTCAACCACGCCGGCGTCGTCACGTTCCACCGGCTCAACGACACCGAATCCCGGGTCTCGGTCCAGTTCCAGTGGGATCCGGACTCGGCCACCGAGAAGCTCGGCGCTGCGTTCGGCGCCGACGACGCCCAGGTCAAGAAGGACCTCAAGCGGTTCAAGGAGTTCGTCGAGTCCCACGGCGCCACCGGTGCCTGGCGAGGCGACGTGGACTCCCGGCCCCAGACCGGCGACGCGTTCTGACGCCCGTCTGATCCAGCTCACGCAGCGCACGACGCCGCGTACTCGCCACCGCGGGCACGCGGCGTCGTGCGCTGTGGCTACGCCACGGGGGCCGGAACCTGCCCGACCGCGATGCGGCGCAGGACGTCGATGAGCAGCCGGCGCTCGACCACCTTGATGCGCTCGTGGAGGGACTCTTCGTCCTCCCCCTCGGCGATGACGACGGCCTCCTGGGCGATGATCGGGCCGGTGTCCACGCCGGCGTCGGCCCAGTGGACCGTGCAGCCGGTGACCTTGACGCCGTACGCGAGCGCGTCGCGGACGCCGTGCGCTCCGGGGAACGCCGGGAGGAGCGCGGGGTGCGTGTTGAGGTACTTGCCCTTGAAGCGCTCGATGAAGTCCGGGCTCACGATCCGCATGAAGCCTGAGGACACGACGACGTCCGGGCTGTAGGAGGCAACCTTCGCGGTGAGCGCGGCATCCCATTCGTCGCGGGTGGGGAACGAGTTGAAGTTCACGACGAAGGTCTCGAGGCCCGCATCCTCGGACCGCTCGATCCCGTAGGTCCCCTCGCGGTCGGCGCCGACGGCGGCGATCTCGACGCCCGCGAGGTCGCCGGACTCCACGGCGTCGATCAGAGCCTGGAGATTCGAGCCGGTGCCGGATACGAGGACCACGATGCGCATGGACCCACCATACCGGCGGGCACCGCTCCTCCCCCGCGCCGAGGTCACCCCCAGTGAGCGCGAAGTCACCCCCACTGGGCACGAAGTCACCGCCTGTGAGCGCGAAGTCACCGCCTCTGAGCGCGAGATCACCGCCTGTGAGCGCGGGATCACCTTTCAGAGGCACCACACGAGGTGACCTCGGCACCACACGGGATGACCTCGGCGTCAGAGGGAGTCGGCGGCCAGCTCCCGCTCCGCGCGGGACCGCTCGAGCCACGGTCCGAGGGCGTACCCGATGCAGGCGCCCACGGCGGTCTCTGCGCCGACCCAGACGAGCATCCACAGGGGGTCGACCCCCAGCTGGGTGAAGCGGCCCATGCCCGCGGAACCGCCCGTCAGCCACGCGAGCCCCGCCGCGAGCGCGCCGGCGGCGGCCCCGACGAGGGCGCCGAGGAACAGCGCGGAGACGGGGGCGGTGAACCAGCGGGCCCTGACCTTGATGGATAGCCACTCGTCGAAGTGGTCCTCGCCCTCGCGCACAAACCACCAGCCTGCCAGGACCCCGGCGAGCACCGGGACGACCAGCGCCGCGGGGCCCAGGAGGAGTTCCCCGCTGGGGAGGGCGGCGAGCGCCGGCACGGGCGGCAGGGGCCCGACAGCGGTCGCGAGCGCCCCCGCCGTCGAGCCTGCCCCGAGCGTGACGCCCGCGCCCGAGGCCCAGCCCAGCGTCCACACGAGCAGGTGCGGGGCGTACCCCAGCTGCGCGACTGTGAGGGCGGCTCCGCCAACCGGGTCGGCACCGACGGCCTCGTACACGGTGACGATCTGGGCCCAGTGCGCCACGAGGCTGGCCGCGAGCAGCAGGCCGGACAGTGCCAGGGAGCCGAGCAGCGCGACGAGCCCGGCGCGCAGGACGGCCCACATGTAGCTTCCGGCCCACCGCGAGTACTGGCCGGTCCGCGCAATCCAGTCGACGGCGTCGACACCGATCAGGCGCGTCCAGGATCCCGCCTCGCGCCGGGCCCCGATCACGAGCCCGAGGCCGAACGGCGCCAGCGGCGTCAGCGTTGCGGCGATGAGCCCCACGCCGACCTGGGGGGTGCGGCACAGGAAGCCGGTCGCGAAGCCGAAGGCGGCGTAGGCCGCGCCAGCACCGGCGAGCGCCTGCCACAGGTTGTCCGCATAGGAGGCGCGGGCCAGCCGCCGGCCCGAGCGCCACGCGAGCAGGATGGGGACAAGGGTCAGCCCGAGCGGGATGAGCGAGAGAGTCCCCGCCTCAGCCGGGACGTCTGCGCCGGCCGCGGGGGAAGCGACGCTGAGGCTGAGCGGCACGCCGTGAACGAGGAGCCAGGCCTGCCCGCCGAGCCGCGCGACCGGCTCCGGTCCCCACGCCCCGAGGCCGCCGGTCAGCCAGACCGCGACGATCGGGACGAGCGCCAGGACGGCGGAGATGATGATCGCCTGGATGGCCTCGACCGCGCCCTGGAGCCACAGCGGCATGGGCAGGCCCCGGATTCCTGACTGGTCGGCGCGGAGTTTCATCGCCCTTCACTGTGCCACGGACGCGCCGCGCGCGGGCTCAGGCGCACCGTGCTCGCCCCCGCCCGCGCACGACGGCGGCCACGCGCCGTCGCGCGTGCGGCCCACCCGTCGCCGGGGTCAGGAGAGGCGGAGACGGTCCTCGGCGCTGAAGGGACGGATCTCGTCGGTGCGTCCGTCCCGGACCTTGGCGACCCATGCGGGATCGGAGAGGAGGACGCGGCCGACGGCGACCAGGTCGAACTCGTCGCGGGCGAACTGGGCGAGGAGCGTCTCGAGGCCGCGGACCTCGGAGCGCCCGCCCTCCTGCCACGTGACCTCGAACGCGTTGTCCAGGCCCACCGAGCCCACGGTGATCACGGGGAGACCGGTGACCTTCTTGGTCCACCCGGCGAGGCCGAGCCGGGCGCCCTCACTGTCCCCGGCGCCGTCCGCCTCGGGGAAGGCCGGCTCCCAGTGGCGCCGCGTCGAGGGGTGGAAGGCGGAGACGCCCGCGTGGGCGAGGGTCTTCAGGATGGTGCCCAGCTCCTCGGGAGTCTCGGCGATCCGGGCCCCGTAGTCGCCGGACTTCCACTGCGAGAAGCGGAAGATGACGGGGAAGTCGGGCCCGACGGCGGCGCGCACGGCCGCGGCGACCTCGGTGGGGAAGCGGAGACGCGCCTCGAGCGAGCCACCGTAGCTGTCGGTCCGGCGGTTGGTCCCGGCCCAGAGGAACTGGTCGAGGAGGTAGCCGTGGGCTCCGTGGAGCTCGACGCCGTCGAACCCGGCCTCCTGGGCCGCGACCGCGGCACGCGCGAAGTCCTCGCGGATCCGGGCGAGCTCCTCGACGGTGGCGGCGCGGCCGCGCTCGGCGCCGTTGGGAGCGATTCCGGAGGGGCTCAGGCTCGGCAGCTGCGGGTTGAATTCCGCATGGTTCCCGCGCGCCGCGCCGAGGTGCCAGAGCTGGGGGACGATGCGGCCGCCCTCTGCGTGCACGGCGTCGACGAGGCGGCGCCAGGCGTCGAGCTGCTCGCGGCCGAACAGCCGCGGGACAGACGTGCTCGGACCCGAATCCTGCGAGACGTAGACGCCCTCGGTGATGAGCAGGCCCACACCGGCCGCGGCGCGGCGCGCGTAGTAGCCCGCGACGTCGGGCGTCACCGTGCCCTCCGGGGAGAACTCGCGCGTCATGGGGGCCATCACGAAGCGGTTCGGGAGGCGGACGGGTCCGAGCTCGAACGGGGTGAAGAGGCTCGAGAGCGGGGCGGTGGACGTGGCGTCAGGCGCGTGCTCGGTTGTCATGACAAGCCCAACCGGTGGTCCAGTGCGGGGCATTCCCGGACGCCCCCACCTGTGACGCGAATCACTACACGGCGTAGAATTGAGGTGTCGGCGGAGCGGCACTCCACCGGCGCCCGCCGGGCACGAGCCCCCGGGCAGCTTGGGGTTCGGAGGAGACATGACCACCGCCGCGCCGCACGCACATGGTGTCCACTTCGGGCGCAGGGACGTCCAGAACGTCGCCATCGGCGTCGGCATCATCGTGATGCTCGTCGGCATCCTCGGGTTCGTCCCGGGAATCACCGGCAGCTACGGGGACCTGAGGTTCATCGGGCCCGACTCCCACGCCATGTTCCTGGGCGTGTTCCAGGTGTCCATGCTGCTGAACATCGTGCACCTGGCCATCGGGGCCGTCGGCCTGACCATGGCGCAGAGGTGGACAGGGGCGCGCAGCTTCCTGCTCTGGTTCGGCGTCGTCTACGTCCTGCTGGGCGTCTACGGGTTCGCGGTCGGCACCGCGTCCGCCGCCAACGTCCTGGCCTCCAACATGGCCGACAACTGGGCGTTCGCCGTCCTCGGGCTGGCGATGATGGTGTGCAGCTGGCTGTTCACCCGCAGCTCGGTCGAGGAGGAGAGGGCCTAGGCACCTCGCGTCCTGCTGTCCCTGCCACCGCGGCGCGGGCCCTGCTCGGGGCCCGCGCCGCTGGCTGCCCGCGCCGCTCGCTGCCCAGCCTAGAATCGGGGCCGTGACCCAGCCCGCTCCCGCGCCCCCGCCCTTCGCGGCCGTCGTCCCCCTCTACGCGGCGGGGTTCACGACGGCGTTCGGCGCCCACAGCATCGCAGCGGGCCTCGGCGCGGAGAGCGGCCCTGGCGGTCTGGGCCTGAACCTCTTCGCGCTCGGCGTCCTGCTGGCCCTGTACGACCTGGCGGAGGTCTTCCTCAAGCCCCTCTTCGGCTCCCTCGCAGACAGGCTCGGCCCCAAGCCGGTGGTCGTCGGCGGGCTCGTGGCGTTCGCCGCGGCCTCGCTCGTCGGTGTCTTCGTCCAGGCGCCGTGGGCGCTCGCCGTGGCCCGGCTCGGGCAGGGCGCGGCGGCGTCGGCCTTCTCGCCCGCGTCGTCGGCGAGCGTCGCACGGCTGGCCGGCCCGCTCACCGGGCGGTACTTCGGGCGCTACGGCTCGTGGAAGGGGATCGGGTACGCGATCGGGCCGCTGCTCGGCGCCGCCGCGCTCTACCTCGGCGGGTTCCCTCTGCTGTTCGGCGTCCTCTCGCTGGTCGCCGCGGCCGTCGCGGTCTGGGTCGCGGCGGCGATGCCGCGCCCCGAACCGCTCCCCCGCCGCCGCTACACCGTGGCGGACCTCGCGCGCCAGATCGGCGACCGCTCGTTCCTCGGCCCCACCCTCGTGCTCGCCGCGGCGACGGGATCGCTCGGCGCTGCCGTGGGCTTCCTGCCCGCCCTCGCGGCCCAGTCGGGGCTCAGCACCGCCGCCGCGATTGCGGCCGTGACCGTCCTCGCCGTCGCCTCGTCCCTCGTCCAGCCGCGCGTCGGCGCGCTGAGGGACGCCGCCCGCCTCACCGACACGCGCGGCATCCTCCTCGGCCTCGGGCTCATCGTCGTCGGGGCGCTCGTCGGGGCTGTCGGGGCAATGGCCGGGACCGCGGCCGCCGGCGTCGCCGTCTACGCCGCGGCGCTGCTTGCGGGCGCCGGGATCGGCCTCGCGACCCCGCTCGCGTTCGCGCACCTCGCCGACGCCACCCCGCCCGAGCGGATGGGCCGCACGATGGGCTCGGCCGAGATCGGACGGGAGGCGGGCGACGCCGGCGGCCCGCTCCTGGTCGGGGCGATCGCCGCGGGAGCGGGCCTCGGCTGGGGCCTCGCGGCGCTGGCAGGCGCGGTAGCGCTCGCCGGGCTCGCAGCCCCGCGCACGCCGTCCCACGCCCAGGACTGACCTCCCGCGCCAGGCCCCGACTGGCGCACCCCGTCCTCCCCGCGTTCACTTAGGCTTCCACGTCGCGTCACGCCTCCTCTGCCCTTCGGTCAAATGGTCACAGGATGGTGGAAACGTGAGGATCGCGATTATTGCCGAGTCGTTCCTGCCGCAGATGAACGGGGTCACGCACTCCATCCTGCGGATCCTCGACCACTTCCAGGAGCGCGGCGACGAGGTGCTCGTCATCGCCCCCTCCGGTGAGGGTGCCAGCGCCGTCTTCCCGGTGCGGGAGCGGGTGGCCGGCGCACAGGTGCACCGTCTGCCCGCCCTTCCCGTGGCCGGGTACCCGAACGTGCGCGTCGCATTCGGCGCCGTGCCCAAGGTCAAGCGCATCCTGAGGGCATTCGCCCCGGACGTCGTCCACCTCGCCTCCCCGTTCGAGCTGGGGTGGCGCGCGGTCCGCGCCGCGGACCAGCTGGGCCTGCCGACCATCGCCGTCTACCAGACCGAGGTGCCCGGGTACGCGGCGCGCTACGGCCTGCCGTTCCTCGAGAACTGGGCGTGGCAGCGCGTGGAGGCCATCCATCTCCTCGCGGACCGCACGCTCGCGCCGTCGACCTTCGCGTTCAACCAGCTGCGCGGCCGCGGAGTGCTCGACGTCGAGCTGTGGCGCCGCGGCGTGGACACCGTGCGCTTCACCCCCTCGAAGCGCGACGCCGCGTGGCGGGCCTCCGTCGCCGGCTGCACCCGCGAGGGGCGCCCGGTGAAGGTGATCGGGTACGTGGGCCGGCTCGCCGCGGAGAAGCAGGTGGAGGACCTCCACGTCCTCGCGGACATCCCCGGGACGAAGCTCGTGGTGGTCGGCGACGGCCCGCTGCGCACCCAGCTCGAAGCCCAGCTGCCGTCTGCCCACTTCACCGGCTTCCAGGGCGGGGAAGACCTTGCCAGGATCGTGGCCAGCTTCGACCTCTTCGTCCACCCCGGCGAGTTCGAGACGTTCTGCCAGACCATCCAGGAGGCCATGGCCTCGGGGGTCCCCGTCGTCGCCACGGGACGGGGAGGGCCCCTCGACCTCGTGGACAACTCGAAGACCGGCTGGCTGTACTCGCCGGGGCGCCTCGACGAGCTGCGCTCCTACGCCCTCGACCTGCTTGGTGACGACGCCAAGCGCGCCGCCTTCGCCGCAGCCGCCTGGCGCAGCGTGCAGGGCCGGTCCTGGCGCACCATCTCCGAGCAGCTCATCGGACACTATGAGGCCGTGATCGCCCGGCGGGCGTCGCTCGCGGCCGGCTGACCAGCGAAAGGGAACACCATGAAGATCTCTGTCATCGGCTGCGGATACCTCGGCGCGGTCCACGCCGCGACCCTGGCGTCGATGGGCCACGACGTGGTGGGCATCGACACGGACGCCGACAAGGTCGGCCACCTCTCGAGGGGCTTCGCGCCGTTCTTCGAACCCGGGCTCGAGGACCTCCTCGCCGACGGCCGGGACAGCGGGCGCCTCACGTTCTCCACCGACATGGACCGGATGGCCGACGCCGAGGTGCACTTCCTGTGCGTCGGCACACCGCAGTCGAAGACGAGCGACCTCGCGGACCTGGGCTATCTCGAGGCCGCGACGCGGGCGGTGGGCGCGCGGGCCAAGGCGGGCTCCGCCGTCGTGGGCAAGTCCACCGTCCCCGTCGGCACGGTGCACCGGGTCCGGGAGTGGCTCGCGGGAGCCGACGTGGCGCTCGCGTGGAACCCGGAATTCCTGCGGCAGGGCACCGCGGTGAAGGACTCCCTCGTGCCGGACCGCCTCGTGTACGGGGTGGAGGACCCGGACGACGCCGCCGGGCCGGGTTCCGCAGGACCCGGCACCGTGCGGACGCTCGACGAGGTCTACGCTCCCCTCCTGCACGCCGGCGTCCCCCGGATCGTGACCAGCTTCGCAACCGCGGAGCTCATCAAGTCCGCCGCCAACGCGTACCTCGCCACGAAGCTCTCCTACATCAACGCCATGGCCGAGCTGTGCGACGCCGCCGGCGCAGACGTCACCCAGCTCTCCGCAGCGATGGGGCTCGACCCGCGGATCGGCCAGCGGTACCTCGCCGCCGGCCTCGGCTTCGGCGGCGGCTGCCTGCCCAAGGACATCCGCTCCTTCCGGGCGCAGGCGCGCGAGCTCGCGGTGGACTCGGTGGATGCGTGGATGGGCCTCGTCGACTCGATCAACGTGGGCCAGCGCGGCCGGGTGGCTGCGCTGGCGACGGAGCTGTGCGGCGGCGCGGTCTCCGGCCGCCGGATCGCGGTGCTGGGCGCCGCGTTCAAGCCGGACACCGACGACATCCGCGACTCCCCCGCGCTCGACGTCGCGGTGCGGCTCGCGGGCGCAGGAGCGCATGTGGTCGTGACCGACCCCAAGGCCATCAACAACGCGTGGATGCGGTACCCGCAGCTGCAGTTCGAGTCGTCCCTCGCGGCGGCCGTGGAGGGGGCCGAGATCGTGCTGCTGCTGACGGAGTGGCCCCAGTTCCGCGCCCTCGACCCGCTCGACCTCGCGGGCCGCGTACGCCGTCCCGTGATCATCGACGCCCGCAATGTCCTGCCCCGGACAGAGTGGCGCGCGGCCGGATGGACGGTCCACGGCGTCGGCACCGGCGATGCGGCCCGGGTCCAGGTCGCCTGACCCGCCCTGTCAGCCCGGAGCGAAGATCTGTCCACAGGGCGCGGTCCCGGTTCGAAACGCGTCGGCGGGGCGTGGGAGCATGGAATCCATGGCCCCCACCCCCTTCCCCGCACCCCGCGACGGTCTGGCGATCGCCAGCCTGCCGCTGGTCGACGCGGTGACGATGCTGCACCGGGTGGGTCCGGCCGCCATGGCCAAGGCCAACGCCTACACGCGTGGTGGGCACGTCCTCGAGCTGGACTGGAACTCCGGAGCGCTCGAGCTCGGCGGCCTGGTCCAGGGCAGCGACCCCGAGCCGTACGAGGTCAAGGTGTACCTCCAGCCCTCCGGTTCCACCTTCAGGTACGACGGCGGGTGGTGCACCTGCCCCGTTGGCACGGACTGCAAGCACATGGCCGCCACTGTGCTGGCCTCCAACGCGGACCACCTCCGCGGGCTGGCGGGCGCGGCCCGGGGCCGCGCCGAGGCCGCGGAGCCCGCATGGAAGGCGGAGCTGCGGCAGATCATCTCCCCGTCCGGCGCGCGCAGCCGCTCGGGCGCGGCGGCGCAGCGCCTGGGCCTCCAGTTCGAGTTCCGCGACCTCGACGCCGCGTTCTCCCGCCGCTTCAGCGGCCCGCACGCGCCCCGCTTCAGCCAGGGCCGCAAGCTCGCGATGCGCCCGGTGGCCAGCAGCCCGAAGACCGGCAAATGGGTCAAGGGAAACCTCACGTGGAGCACGTTCGGCCGCCAGGACTACAACGGGGACTACGTCGAGGCCCACTTCGCCTGCTTCCGCGAGATCCAGGCCCTCCGCCTCGGGACGGGGTCGGGGTACTGGAACGGCAATGACCCCTGGATCTACCTCGACGACTTCATCAGCCCCCTCCTGTGGACCCTCCTCGATGCGGCGGCCCACGTGGGCGTCGAGCTCGTGGGCACCCGCAAGGGCGTCTCGGTCGAGGTCGCGCGTGAGCTCGCCTCGGTGAGCCTCGAGGCGCTTCCCGCGGACGACGGCGCGATCCGCCTCGTGCCCGTCCTCGCCATCGGCGGCGTCCCGGCGCCGACCACCGCGGCGGGAACGATCGGCGACCACGGGGCCTACGCCGTCGTGCGCGCCGGCACCGAGGAGCGCATCATCCTCGCCCAGGCTGCGTCCCGCCTGGGCGACCGCGAGCGGGCCCTGCTGCAGACGCCCGAGGGCATCGAGATCCCCGCGGACGACCGCGAGTCGTTCGTCGCCGAGTTCTACCCGGACCTCGCCCGCGCGGTCACCCTCACCGCGGACGACGACGCGCTCGGCCTGCCGCCCATCGAGCCGCCCGCGCTCGTGCTCACCGCCCGCTTCGAGCCGCGCGACGTCCTGCGGCTGGACTGGCACTGGGAGTACCGTTCGGGCGACGCCGTCCGGCGGCTGCCGCTCGTGGCCTCCCCCGGCGAAGGCATGCGCCGGGACGAGTCGGAGGAGGAGTCCAGGACAGCCGCGGCTGCGGCGGCCCTCGCGGACAGCGTCCTGAAGGGGAAGCCGCTCGGCCCGGCCAGGCTCGAGGGCCTCGACACCGCGGACTTCGCGGAGCGCACCCTTGCCGTCCTCGAGGCCGCGGACGGGATCGAGGTCCGAGTCGAGGGGACAAGGCCCGACTACCGGCAGCTCCACGGCGCCCCCGAGCTCGTGGTCAGCACGGTCGAGAGCGAGAAGCGCGACTGGTTCGACCTCGGGCTCATGGTCACGGTGGAGGGCCGCTCCATCCCGTTCCAGGACATCTTCACGGCCCTGGCCAAGGGGCGGGAGAAGGTCATGCTGCCGGACAAGACCTGGTTCCGCATCGACACGCCTGAGATCCGCCGCCTCAAGAGGCTCATCGACGAATCCCACGAGCTGCGCGAGTGGCGCGCCGAGAGCACCTCGAAGAAGCCGCCCCGGTTGAGCCTGTACCAGGCCGGGCTCTGGGACGAGATCGCCGAGATCGCGGGCGAGACCGTCCAGGCGCCGCGCTGGAGGACCGCGGTCGACGGCCTCCTCGACCCGCATGCGCTCGACCGGGTCCCGGTGCCCGCCGACCTGCAGGCGGAGCTTCGCCCCTATCAGGACGAGGGGTTCCAGTGGCTCGCCTTCCTCCACCGGCACGGGCTCGGCGGCGTGCTCGCGGACGACATGGGGCTGGGCAAGACCCTCCAGACGCTCGCACTCATCCTGCACGTGCGGGCCGGGGGGCCGAAGCCGCCGTTCCTCGTCGTGGCGCCTACCTCGGTCGTGGCGAACTGGGCCACGGAGGCGGCGCGCTTCGCGCCCGGCCTGAGGACGGTCGCACTGACCGACACCGAGGGGAAGTCCGGCGTGCCGCTCGCGCATTCGTGCGCGGACGCGGACCTGGTCGTGACGAGCTACGCCCTGTTCCGGCTGGACTTCGAGGCGTACGCGGCCCAGGCCTGGTCGGGCCTCGTGATGGACGAGGCACAGTTCCTGAAGAACCGCGCGACGAAGGCCCACCAGTGCGCCCGGGACCTCGAGGCGCCGTTCAAGCTCGCCCTCACGGGCACGCCGCTCGAGAACAACCTCATGGAGCTGTGGTCCCTCTTCGCGATCGTGGCCCCGGGCCTGTTCCCGGCGGCCCACCACTTCGGCCAGGACTTCGCCAAGCCGATCGAGAAGAACGCCGACGCGGACCGGCTCGCCCGGCTCCGGCGGCGTGTCCGGCCGCTCATGCTGCGCCGCACCAAGGACGCCGTCGCGAAGGAGCTCCCGGAGAAGCTCGAGCAGCGCCTCGACGTGGACCTTGACCCCAGGCACCGCAAGCTCTACCAGCAGTACCTCCAGCGGGAGCGGGAGAAGGTGCTGGGCCTCGTCGAGGACCTGGACCGCAACCGCTTCATCGTCTTCCGCTCCCTCACCCTCCTGCGGCTCATGGCCCTCGACCCGTCCCTCGTCGACGATGCGCACGAGGGGGTGTCCCCCGCGAAGCTCGACTCGCTCCTCGAGCAGCTCGACGACGTGGTCGCCGAGGGGCACCGCGCGCTGGTGTTCAGCCAGTTCACGTCCTTCCTCAAGAAGGCCGCTGCACGGCTCGAGGCCGAGGGCATCGCCTACGAGTACCTCGATGGGTCGACGCGCCGCCGCGGGGAGGTCGTGTCACGCTTCAAGGAGGGCGAGGCGCCGGTCTTCCTCATCTCGCTCAAGGCGGGCGGCTTCGGGCTGAACCTGACGGAGGCCGACTACTGCTTCCTCCTGGACCCGTGGTGGAACCCCGCGGCCGAGGCGCAGGCCGTTGACCGCGTGCACCGCATCGGGCAGACCCGCCGTGTCATGACGTACCGGCTCGTGGCCAAGGGCACGATCGAGGAGAAGGTCATGGAGCTCAAGGAGAAGAAGGCCGCCCTCTTCTCCTCCGTCATGGACGACGACGCCATGTTCGCCTCGACCCTGACCGCCGACGACGTCCGGAGCCTCCTGGACTGAGGCGCCTCCCGAAAGTGGGAGGCCCGGCTGAGGCGGCCCGGAACTGAAGAAACCGACGGACACGAGAAGACAGCGGAATCCCAGCAGACTCTCAGTAAAGATCACGGTTTGGCAACGGAGGACCGATCCTCTACGGTAGAGGTCAAGGTTCGATAACGGACCAAAGCCTCTACCCCGCGAGGCGGAGGTTGACAATCGCCGCGGCCTTGACGCTGTCGGCTGCATATGCCGGGTGCTGCCGTCCACCGTTCGCCGCCGTCTGAGCAGACACCTCGACCTGACCGTTGACCGTCAGGGGCCGGTGGCGCACGAAGACTTCTGGGGACAGAGGGAGTGCCGGTGGAGTCCCGAGCATACATACCGTTATGAAGAAGACATCTTTCGCTTCCTCCGCCCGCCGCTCCCTCGCCGTGATGGCCGCCTCCGGTGCCGCGCTCGGTGCCGCCGCCCTCGGAGCCCCCGCCGCCAACGCCGTCTCGGGTTCCACGTGGGACGCTCTCGCCCAGTGCGAGGCCAGCGGCAACTGGTCGGCCAACACCGGCAACGGCTACTACGGTGGCCTCCAGTTCACCCAGAGCACCTGGGCCGCGTACGGCGGCTCCGGATCCCCCGCCAACGCCAGCCGCGACCAGCAGATCGCGGTGGCGGAGCGCGTGCTCGCCGGACAGGGCTGGGGCGCATGGCCTGCCTGCTCCGCAAAGCTGGGCCTCTACGGCACGGCCGGCGCCAACCCGACTCCCGTCCAGGCCGCGCCGGCCCCCGCCCCGGTCCAGACCCAGCAGGCGCCCGTGCAGCAGGCACCCGTGCAGAAGGCACCGGCCAAGGCCGCCGCTCCCGCGCAGGCCGCGCCGACCCAGGGCCGCCACGCCGCGCAGGTCCCGCTGAGCGGCAAGACCTACACGGTCGCCGCGGGCGACACGCTGAGCGGGATCGCCCAGAAGCTCGGCATCAAGGGCGGATGGCAGACGCTCGCCGACGCGAATGCCTCCACCATCAGCAATCCCAACCTGATCTTCGTCAACCAGGTCCTCCAGCTCCCGGCCCAGTAAGGCCGGGCGGACGCGCGCGGCGCCGCACCCCCCGGTGCCGCGCGCAACCACCCTCCCCCTCAGCGCCGCACCAGGACTCGCCCACCCGCCCTCGCGGGCACCGCGGCGGGTCCTGGTGCGGCGCTTCTCTCGTCCCCGGTCGGCCAGCGGCCGGGACGCGGTTGCGGGAAAGGCCTTGAGACCACCCTTGCGCTGGGATACCAAGGACTGTACATTTGGGATACCAAAAGGAGAGACGCGGATCACACCCTCCCGTCTCGTCCCAAAAAGTTGCGCAGTCTCCTTGTCCCCCTCCCAGAGAGTCAGCCAATGAACAGCACCCCGGACACCGTCGTCCCCGAGCTGGACACCGCCGCCGTCCCGACGGACGCCGCGCGCGGCCACGCGCCGTCGGCCGTCCCCGCCGGGCTCAGCACCCGCCTCTACAACAAGGACCTTGCCCCCACCCAGCGCGTCGGCCGCAGCTGGAGCGCCTACAGCATCTTCACCCTCTGGGCCAACGACGTGCACAGCCTCGGCAACTACGCGTTCGCGATCGGCCTCTTCGCCCTGGGCCTCGGCGGCTGGCAGGTCCTCGCGGCGCTCGGCGTCGGCGCGGTCCTCCTGTTCGCCCTCCTGAACCTCTCCGGCTTCATGGGGCAGAAGACGGGCGTCCCGTTCCCCGTCATGAGCCGGATCGCCTTCGGAATCCACGGCGCGCAGATCGCCGCCCTCGTCCGCGGCGCCGTCGCCATCGCGTGGTTCGGCATCCAGACCTACCTGGCCTCGGTCGTGCTGCGCGTGCTGCTGATCGCCGTCGCGCCCGGCCTCGCCCCGCTCGACGAGGGCCAGATCCTCGGCCTCTCCCCTCTCGGGTGGATCGCGTTCGTGGGCCTGTGGGTCGTCCAGGTCGTCATCGTCTCCTACGGCATGGAGATGATCCGCAAGTATGAGGCCTTCGCCGGGCCCATCATCCTCGCCACCATGCTCGCCCTCGCCGTCTGGATGTTCGCGCAGGCGGGCTTCGAGATCGCGTGGAGCACCGACCGGAGCCTCACCGGCGGGGACATGTGGCTGCACATCCTCGGCGGCGGCGCCCTCTGGGTCTCCATCTACGGCACGTTCGTGCTCAACTTCTGCGACTTCACCCGCTCCGCCAAGACCAAGGCCGCGATCGTCAAGGGCAACTTCTGGGGCATCCCGGTCAACATGCTCCTCTTCGGCGCGATCACCGTGGTCCTCGCCGGGGCCCAGTTCAGGATGAACGGCCAGATCATCACGAGCCCGTCGGACATCGTCGCCTCGATCCCGAACACATTCCTGCTCGCCGCCGCGTCAATGGCGCTCCTCGTCCTCACGATCGCCGTGAACCTCATGGCAAACTTCGTCGCCCCGACCTACGCCCTGACCAACCTGTTCCCGCGCCGCCTGGACTTCCGCAGGGCCGCGATGGTCTCGGCCGTGGTCGGCCTCGTGATCCTGCCGTGGAACCTCTACAACAACCCGATCGTGATCGTGTACTTCCTCGGCGGCCTCGGCGCGCTCCTCGGCCCGCTGTTCGGCGTCATCATGGCGGACTACTGGCTCATCCGCCGCGGCAAGGTGAACGTCCCGGCGCTGTACACCGAGGCGGCGACCGCCGACTACCACTACACCAAGGGCGTCAACCCCCGCGCCATCGCCGCCCTCGTGCCGGCCGCGGCCGTCGCCCTGGCGATCGCCTTCATCCCCGCGCTGTCCATGCTGAGCGCGTTCGCCTGGTTCTTCGGCGCCGGCATCGCCGCCGTGAACTACTGGTTCATCGCCGACCGCACCCGAGCCTTCACCGACACCGACGGCGAAGCCATCGCCGTCCCCAGCGTCCACTGACGCCCGCCTCCGGCACCATCCCGAGCACGACGGCGGCGGACCGGCCCCCGCGCCCGGCCCGCCGCCGTCGTGACCACCGCAGCCCCCTGCGGGGCGTCCTCACCAGCAGAAGCCAGGTACTCCCATGCGCATCCTTGTCGCCAACGTCAACACCACCCAGTCCATGACCGACTCCATCGCCGCGGCCGCACGCGCGGCCGCATCGGCGGGCACGGAGATCGTCGGCATCACGCCACGTTTCGGCGCCGACTCGTGCGAGGGCAACTTCGAGTCCTACCTGGCCGCGCTCGCGGTCATGGACGCGGTCTCCCGCTACGAGGGCGAGTTCGACGCCGTGGTCCAGGCCGGCTACGGCGAGCACGGGCGGGAGGGCCTCCAGGAGCTCCTCGACGTGCCCGTCGTGGACATCACCGAGGCCGCCGCCTCGACCGCGATGTTCCTCGGCCACAGGTACTCCGTGGTGACGACGCTGGACCGGGCCGTTCCGCTGATCGAGGACCGGCTCAGGCTCGCCGGGCTCGATGCCCGCTGCGCTTCGGTGCGCGCGTCGGGGCTCGGCGTGCTCGAGCTCGAGGAGGACCCCGAGCGGGCTGTGAAGGAGATCGTCGCCCAGGCCGAGGCAGCGGTGGGCGACGACAGGGCGGAGGTGATCGTGCTCGGCTGCGGCGGCATGAGCGGCCTCGACGCCCGGATCCGCGAGCGCTGCGGCGTTCCCGTGGTCGACGGCGTCGCTGCCGCCGTCGCCGTCGCTGAGGGCCTGGTCCGGCTCGGGCTGAGCACGTCCAAGGTGCGCACCTACGCGCCGCCGCGCCCCAAGAAGGTCACCGGCTGGCCCCTCAGCGCCGGCTGAGGCGTGCCTTGACCTGCCCCTGCGCCTCTGCCTACGGTGCCCGTACCGCCGAGAAGTGACGCGGGCCACCCGCACGGGCACCGTGCGCCCGGCCCGCGCCAGGCAGATCGACTGCATCAGCACGCGGGGTCGGGACCGGCCCCGCCGAACCAAGGCAGGGGGCCATCATCCATGGCAGGCAACAGAGCGGTCGCGTACAAGGGGCCGGGCAAGGTCGAGGTCATCGACACCGACTACCCGACGTTCGAGCTCAAGGACGGGCCCGGGGTCAACCCGGCGAATGTGGGGCGGAAGGTCCCCCACGGAGCCATCCTGAAGACGGTCACCACGAACATCTGCGGCTCCGACCAGCACATGGTGCGCGGCCGCACGACCGCGCCGAAGGACCTCGTCCTCGGGCACGAGATCACCGGCGAGGTCGTCGAGGTCGGTCCCGACGTGGAGTTCGTCAAGGTCGGGGACATCGTCTCGGTCCCGTTCAACATCGCGTGCGGCAGGTGCCGGAACTGCAAGGAGCGCAAGACCGGCATCTGCCTCAACGTCAACCCCGACCGGCCCGGCAGCGCGTACGGGTACGTGGACATGGGCGGCTGGGTCGGCGGCCAGGCCGAGTACGTCCTGGTCCCCTACGCGGACTGGAACCTCCTGGTGTTCCCTGACCGCGACCAGGCGCTGGAGAAGATCATGGACCTGACCATGCTCTCGGACATCTTCCCCACGGGGTTCCACGGCGCCGTCACCGCAGGGGTCGGGGTCGGCTCGACCGTGTACGTGGCCGGGGCCGGACCGGTGGGCCTCGCGGCGGCGACGGGCGCGCTCCTGCTGGGCGCCGCCGTCGTCATCGTGGGGGACATGAACGCGGACCGGCTCAAGCAGGCGGCGAGCTTCGGCTGCGAGACCGTGGACCTGACCAAGGGCGGCCCGGCGGAGCAGATCGAGCAGATCCTCGGCGAGCCGCTCGTGGACTGCGGCATCGACGCGGTGGGGTTCGAAGCCAAGGGCCACGGCTCAGGGGCGAAGGAGGCCCCGGCCACCGTGCTGAACTCGCTCATGGACATCACCGCAGCCGGGGGCGCCCTCGGCATCCCGGGCCTCTATGTCACGGGCGACCCCGGCGGCATCGACGAGTCCGCCCAGAAGGGCTCGCTGTCCCTCTCGCTCGGCACGGGGTGGGCGAAGTCGCTGTCCTTCACCACCGGCCAGTGCCCCGTCATGAAGTACAACCGGGGGCTCATGATGGCGATCCTCCACGACCGCGTCCAGATCGGGAAGAACGTCAACGCCACGGCGATCGGCCTCGACGACGCGCCGCGCGGCTACGCCGAGTTCGACGCCGGCGCCGCCACCAAGTACGTCCTCAACCCGAACGGCTACGTCAAGAACTAGCAGGCACCGGGAAGGACGCCCGCGCCCACCCCTGACGGTCGTGGACCCTCACGTTGCTCCAGTTGCTGGACGTAAAATGGGTCCAGACCTCAGGGGTGCGTCATGTGCGATCTGCCCAAGCGCCGCTTCAGGGCGGCCATCCGTCCAGCGCGGGTCCTCGTCGCCGCCGTCGGGATCGCTGCGATCGCGGCCGGGTGGCTCGTGCCGACGCTCCTCTCCGCCGTCCCGATCGGCGCAGGGGCCCTGGTCCTCCTCGCCGCCGTCGTGCCCGCCGTGCGGGACATCGAGCTCGGCCTGCCGGGAGACCTGAAGCTCACCGCAGCGCTGTCCGGGCGGCAGCAGGACATCGAGAGCGTCTTCGAGCAGCAGCGCGGGGACCTCCAGCTCTGCGCGCAGCTGCTGTGCGGAGACCCGGAGCAGGCCAAGGCCCTCCTCGAGGCGGCCTGGTCGCGGACGGCGGAGGTCTGGCGCGGCCCGGTCACCCCGCAGCTGCGGCTCTACACGCTGTGCGTGCTCGTCCAGCTCCTTGAGAAGAGGGACCGCTGGGCCCGGCCCGAGACCCCCGCCGAGGCGAAGACCCTCCTGGCGAAGCTGCCGATCGGCGAGCGCGTCGCCGTCGTGCTCCACGACTTCGCCGCGCTCACCATCGCCGAGATCGCCGGACTGACCGAGAGCACCACCTCGACCGTCACCGACCGCCTCGCGCGCGCCAACGAGCAGGCCCAGCTCTCGCTCGGCAGCGGCCCCACCGGGAGCGGGTCGCCGTGAACAGCGATCTCCGGCAGCGGCTCTACGCCGAGGCGACCGAGCTCGCGGCGAGGCATCCCGCGGACCTGGAGAGCGCCGTCGCACGCGGGCACGAGCGGCTCCGGAACCGTGTCACGCTCCTGAGCGTCCTCACGGCGGTCGCTGTGCTCGCGGCCGCGGCGGCGCTCGTCATCGTGCGGCTCGTCGGGACGGCCGGGGGCGACGGCAGCCGCTCCGCGACGGTGATCGGCATCGTCGTCACGGCGCCGGGGCAGCAGCTCCCGCCGGGCCTGAAGATCCAGGCCTCGGCCAAGGCCACCCTGAGCGACGGTCGCACCCGGCAGCTCGAGGACGGGGTGGTGTGGTCGAGCGCGAATCCTTCCGTGGTCGCGGTCGACGGCGCAGGGCTGCTCACGGCGGTCGCCGAGGGTTCCACCGCCGTCAGCGCCACGTTCGGCGGCTTCACCTCATCGCTGACGTTCTCGGTGGTCCCCGGGTCCACCTTCACCCCCACCCCCTCGGTCACGGTCCGCGCGCTGCAGGTCGACCCGGAGAGCACGAGCGTCCGGGCTGGGCTGACCACCGCGTTCTCCGCCCAGCTGCGCCTGAGCGACAACTCGGTCATCCCGGCCTCCCAGCTGACCTGGAAGACCAGCGACGAGAAGATCGCGACGGTGGACGCGACGGGGACCGTCACCGGGGTCGCGCCGGGCAGCGCGCTGCTGACGGCCACCGCCAAGGACCCGCTCGGGGCCTCGTACGAAGCGCTCGCCCTCGTCGTCGTGACCCCGCCGGAGGTGGTGCGGGTGCAGATCGCGCCCGCGACCGTGCCCCCGCTGTTCGTGGGCGACAAGCCCGTGAAGCTGACCGCGACCGTCACCTACACGACCGGGAAGTCCGAGGCCGTGGACGCCGTGTCCTGGTCCTCCGAGAACGGCGAGGCGGTCCGGATGGACGACCACGGCAACGCCTACCCCGAGAAGGCCGGGACCTCCCGGATCACGGCGATGTACCAGGGGACCACGAGCCAGCCGGTGACCATCACGGTCAAGCAGATCGACTAGGACGCGCCGCCTGACTCCCCGGGCGCCCCCGCGTACGCTGGAGCCATGGCTGCACCCGAGCGGACACGCGTGGCGGTGGTGGGCGGCGGCCCCGCGGGCATGGTCCTGGGGCTCCTCCTCGCGAGGGGCGGGATCGAGACGGCGGTGCTCGAGAAGCACCCGGACTTCCTCCGCGACTTCCGCGGCGACACAGTCCACGCGTCGACCCTGACGCTCCTGGACGAGCTCGGGCTGGGCTCCGCGTTCGCCGAGCTCCCCCACCGGCTCATGGACCGGGCGGAGATCCAGCTCGACGCCGGAACGGTGCGCCTCGCGGACCTGGGCCGTTCCCTGCCCGGGCTGCACCGGCACGTGGCCCTCGTCCCGCAGTGGGACTTCCTCGAGATGCTCGCCGAGGCCGCGGAGCGCGAGCCGCACTTCACGCTGCTGCGCTCGGCGGAGGCGGTGGGCCTGGCGCACGACGGCGGGCGGGTCGCCGGGGTGCGGTGGCGCGACTACCGCCCCACGGCGGTTGAGCGCAGCGCAGCGGAGTCGAAACCCCTCCCCGAGCACCTCCTCGGCGCCGACCTCGTCGTCGCGTGCGACGGCCGCTGGTCGGACGTGCGCGCGGCCGCGGGGCTCTCGGCCGAGACCTTCGGCGCGCCGATCGACGTGTGGTGGTTCCGGCTGCCCCGCCACGAGGGCGATCCCGACGGCGGCGTGGGCCGGCTCTCCGGGCGCGAGTTCATGGTCATGATCGACCGCGGCCACGAGTGGCAGTGCGGCTACCTCATCGCCAAGGGCCAGGACGCGCAGCTGCGCGCCGAAGGCCTCGAGGCGTTCCAGGCCAGGCTCGCGCGGCTGCAGCCCTGGCTCGCCGACCGGCTCACACGGTGGCCGGGCTCGCTCGACGACGTCAAGCTCCTCGAAGTCCGCGTCGAGCGCCTGCGCGAGTGGCACCGGGACGGCCTGCTCCTCATCGGCGACGCCGCGCACCCCATGTCCCCGGTCGGCGGGGTGGGCATCAACCTCGCGATCCAGGACGCCGTCGCCGCGTCCCGGATCGTCGGCCAGTGGATGCGGCACGCGCCCGGCCCCGTCCCGGAGAAGGTCCTCGCCGAGGTCCAGGCGCGGCGGCTGCCGCCCACCCGGCTCGTCCAGGCCTTCCAGCGGCTCGCGCACCGCGGCGTCGTGAGCCGGGCGCTCAAGGGCACGCTCGCGACGTCGGCCACCCGGGTCCCGCTCCCGCTGCGGCTCCTGGCCCGCTTCCCGCTCCTCCAGCGCGTCCCCGCCCGCCTCATCGCGATCGGACCCCGGCCCGAGCACGCGCCGAGCTGGGCGCGCCGGCTCGAGCGGCTCGAGCCGCGCTGAGGACCTCCCGGCGGGTCAGCGCGGGGGCAGTCGGACGGTCAGCTCCTGCGCGGCCTCGTTCAGGGCGGGAAGGTAGTCGAGGAGCCTCTCGCGGCTGACGCGGTAGGCCGGGGCGGCGACCGAGAGCGCGGCCACCGTGACGCCGTCGGGATTCCGCACGGGGACCCCGATGGCGCGGATGCCCGCCTCGTGCTCTTCGTCGGCGACGGCGTAGCCCTGACGGGAGACGTCGTCGATCTCGTCCCGGAACCGCTGCCTGTCCACGATGGTGTGCGGCGTGAAGGCCGTGAGCTCCAGATGCTCCACGAGCTCGGTGCGGGCAGGCTCGGCCGCGAAGGCCACGAGCACCTTCCCCATCGAGGTGCAGTGGAGCGGGCCGCGCCGTCCGGGTTCGCCGCTGACGCTGACCGAATGGCTGCCCTGGACATGGTGCACGTAGAGCTGGTGGTGCCCGTCGATCACCGACATGAGCGCGCTCTCCGCGGTCCGGTCCGCGAGCCTGCGGAGCACCGGCAGGGCGGACCCCGCAAATCCGTGCCGGTGTGCCACACGGCTCGCGAGGGAGAAGGTCTGCAGCCCGAGGCTGTAGCGCCTGCTGGCCTCGTCGACCGAGGCGTAGCCGTCCCGCACGAGGGCGGTGGCCAGCCGGTGGGCGGTGCTCGGCGGGAAGCCGGCCTTCCTGGCCACTTCGGAGAGGGATGCCCCGTCCGGGTAGTCGCCGAGCAGGGTCAGGAGAAGCAGGGCCTTTCCGACCATGTCGGGAGGAGTCGGCGTCATGCCCCCAGTATGCCAGAGCCGTTCCACGATGTGGGAGACCGTGCCGGTAGAAGGAAAAAGTCGCTCGCTCCCCCTTGTGCCCCACCCCCACGGAGGCGCACACTTGATTCCGGTTGGCGACAAGCCATTCCATATTATGGAACATCACACTGAGGTGATCTCATGACCCATCACTCCGCAACCAGCCACGGGCCCGCCCCTGCGGTCGCAGCGTCTCCGGGACGGGCCCGCTGGGCGCGGCTCCTCCCGATAGCGTTCGTCACGTACTCGCTCGCGTACCTGGACCGCTCGAACTACTCCATCGGCGTCGCCGGCGGCCTGAAGACCGACCTGAACCTGGACGCGGGCGTCTCGGCCCTCCTGGGCGCCCTGTTCTTCCTCGGCTACTTCCTGTTCCAGGTGCCTGCCGGCATCTACGCCGAGCGGCGCAGCGCGCGGACCCTGATCTTCTGGAGCCTCATCGCCTGGGGCGTCCTCGCGTCCCTGCAGGGCGTGGTCTCCGACGTTACGTGGCTCATGGTGGTGCGGTTCCTCCTCGGCGTCGTCGAGGCCGCCGTCCTGCCCGCCATGGTGATCTTCCTGAGCCACTGGTTCACGAAGGCCGAACGGGGCCGGGCCAACACCTACCTCATCCTCGGCAACCCGGTCACCGTCCTGTGGCTGACCGCGGTGTCCGGCTACCTCGTCGAGGCGACGTCGTGGCGGTGGATGTTCATCATCGAGGGTGTTCCGGCCATCGCGTGGGCCTTCGTCTTCCGGGCGCTCGTCGCCGACCACCCGCACCAGGCGCGCTGGCTCAGCAAGGACGAGCGCAGCTACGTCGAGGACGCACTGGACGCCGAGCAGCGCTCGATGACCCCGGCCGCCTCGCTGTGGAGCGCGCTGCGGTCCCGCAACGTCGTCATCCTGTCCGTGCAGTACTTCCTGTGGAGCGTCGGCGTCTACGGCTTCGTCTTCTGGCTCCCCTCGATCGTGAAGGCCGCCAGCGGCGAGGGCATCGGGATGACCGGGCTCATCTCCGCCATCCCCTACGTCTTCGCGGTGATCCTCATGGTCGTCAACAGCCGCCTCTCGGACCTCTCGGGCCACCGCAACCGGTACGTCTGGCCGTGGCTGGCACTCAGCGCGGTGGCGTTCTACGGCTCCTACCTCATCGGGCCCTCGAACTTCTGGGCGGCCTTCGTCCTGCTGGTGGTCGCGGGCGCCGCGATGTACGCCCCGTACGGGCCGTTCTTCGCCGCGATCCCGGAGCTCATGCCCCGCGACGTGGCGGGTCCGGCGATTGCTCTCGTCAACTCCCTCGGCGCCCTCGGCGGATTCGCCGGGTCCTACCTCGTGGGCTGGCTCGACGGCGCCACCGGATCGAGCAGCGCCTCGTTCCTGCTCATGGCGGTCAGCCTCGCGGGGTCCGCGGTGCTCATCCCGCTCGTCCGCCCGCGCGCCGCGAAGCCGTCCCGGTCCGCGCTCGGCACGGCGGAGTCCTGAGACGATGCGGATCTGCAGGATCGCCCACGCCGGAGGCACCAGCTACGCCAGCTGGGAGGGCGAGGAGTTCGCCGTACTGGCCGACCCCTTCGCACCCCGGCCGCGCCACACCGGGACGAGGATCTCCCCCGCGGTGGCGCGGCTGCTCGCCCCGGCGGAGCCCCGCACGGTGGTCGGCATGGCGCACAACACCGGCGCGGCCGACAGGGCGCTCCCGCCGGCCGCCTTCCTGAAGGCCGCGCGCTCCGTGGTCGGCCCGGGCGCCGCCGTGCGCCTCCCGGACGACGCCGGCCGGACCGTCGCCGAGGGCGAGCTCGCCCTCGTGATCGGCCGGGAGACCACGGGCGTACGCCCCTCGGATCTGCTCTCGTGCGTCCTCGGCCTCACCGTGGCCAACGACGTCACCGACCGGAGCGCCCAGCACGACGATCCGCTGTGGACCGCCGCCAAGAGCAGGCACACGTTCACCCCGGTCGGGCCGTGGACCGAGACCGGCCTGGACGCGGGCGACCTCCAGATCACCGTGACCGTCAACGGCGTCGAGGCCAGCCGCGCCTCCACCGCCGGCCTCGCCCGCGACCCCGGCGAGATCCTGGCCTATGTGGCCCGGCTCATGCCGCTGGGTCCGGGCGACCTCGTCCTGACCGGGGCCCCCGGCCCCGAGGCACCCCTGCGCGCCGGGGACGCCGTCGGCGTGCGCATCGACGGGCTCGGGGAGCTCAGCAACCCGGTGGAGGCCTGGCACGCGCGGCAGGGGGCCGCGGCATGAGCGCCCTGGACGCCGTCACGTTCGGCGAAGCCATGGCCATGTTCATGGCCTGCGAGCCCCGGCCCCTCCACGAGGTGACTGCCTTCGAGCGCGGACTGGCCGGGGCGGAGACCAACGTCGCCGTCGGCCTGGCCCGGCTCGGGCACCGGTCCGGATGGATCGGGAGGGTGGGGGCAGACCCCTTCGGCAGCTACGCCCTCGCCACGCTCCGCGCCGAAGGCGTGGACACGGGAGCAACCACGGTCGACGACGCCGCCCCCACCGGCTTCCAGCTCAAGGGACTGGCCCTCGGCGGCGACCCAGAGGTGTTCTACTTCAGGAAGGGATCCGCCGGAAGCCGGCTCACCCCAAGCGAGGCGACAGACGCGTGCATCGCCTCGGCCCGGCACCTCCACCTCACCGGCATCCCGCTCGCACTCTCCGCCAGCACCCGCGCCTTCGCGGTGCGCGCCCTCGAGATCGCGCGGGCCAACGGAGCGACGGTCTCCTTCGACCCGAACATCCGCCCCACCCTGTGGAGCAGCGAGGCCGAGCTCGTCGAGGCGACGAACGCCATCGCTGCCGCGGCCGACTGGGTGCTGCCGGGCCGGACCGAAGGGCTGCTGCTCACCGGCCGGGACAGCGCGGACGGCATCGCCGACTTCTACCTCGCCCTCGGCGCCTCGCGCGTCGCGGTCAAGGACGGCGCCGCCGGGGCGTCCCTGCACACCGCCCACGGCCGGCTCGACCACGCGGGCTTCCGGGTCGGCGTCGTCGACACGGTCGGGGCGGGCGACGGGTTCGCCGCGGGCCTCATCAGCGCCTACCTCGACGGGCTCGACGACGCGGCCGCCCTCGAGCGCGCGAGCGCCGTGGGGGCCCTGGCCACCACCCACCGCGGCGACCGCGACGGCCTGCCCACGCGCGGAGGGCTCGACGCCTTCATCGCCGCCGCGGCCATGGCCCCGACCACCTAGGAGGACCCGCTTGGAGCTCCAGATAGCACTCGACCGCCTCCCCCGGGCACGGGCGCTCGCCCTCGCCCACGAGCTGGCCCCGTCGGCCGACGTCGTCGAGGTGGGCACCTCGCTCATCAAGGCGCACGGCATGGACGTGGTCCGTGAGATCGTCGCGGCGGCCGGACCCACGCCCGTCCTCGCGGACCTGAAGACTGCCGACGACGCCGCCACCGAGTTCGGCATGGCGTTCGAGGCGGGGGCGCGGGCGGCGACGGTGCTCGCCGTCGCCCACGACGCGACCCTCGAGAAGGCCCTCGGCACCGCCGAAGACTACGGTGCCGAGACGGTCGTCGACCTCATGGCGACCACCGGGGGGCGGCGCGCGCAGCTGGCCGCGAGCCTGCCCGACGACGCCGTCCTGGCCGCCCACGTGGCCAAGGACGTCCAGTCCGCGCAGGACGGGCCGGCCAGCCTGCTCGGCGCCTGGGCCACCGGCCGGAGGCTCGCGCTCGCCGGCGGGCTCGGGGCCGACGACCTGCCCACCCTCGCAGGCATCCCGCGCCTGCGCGTGATCGTGGGCAGCGCCGTCACCGGCGCTGCCGACCCGCTCGCCGCGGCGCAGGAGCTGCGCCGCCGCCTCACCAGCCTCGAAAGGACCCGCAGTGGCCGATGATTCCTTGACCACGATCGCCCGCGAACTGGAGCCCGTCCTGGCCGGCGTCGACCGCGACGAGATCGAAGGGACGGTGCGCGCCCTCGAGGAGGCCCCGCGCGTCTTCGTCACCGGCGAGGGCCGCTCCGGCCTCATGGGCAGGGCGTTTGCGATGCGCCTCATGCATCTGGGCCTGACCGCCTACGTGGTCGGCGAGACGACGACCCCAGCCCTCCGCGACGGCGACCTCCTCGTCGCGGTCTCCGGATCCGGCACCACGGCCCACACCGTCCAGGTCGCGAAGGCCGCCGTCGCGGCCGGGGCGCGGGTCCACGCGGTCACCTCCGATGCCGAGTCCGCGCTCGCGCGGCTGGCGGCGACGAGGCTGGTCCTGCCCGCGGCCACCAAGCACCGGCGGCCCGGCGAGGCCCCCAGCCGCCAGCCGCTCTCGAGCCTGTTCGACCAGGCCACCCACCTCTCGCTGGACGCGGCGTGCCTCGTCCTCGCCGAACGAAGGCAGGTCGACAACGACGCGGCCCGGGCAGCCCACGCCAACACGGAGTAGCGCGACCGACGAGCAGCACCGCTGAGCAGCAGCACCGCCGAGCAGCGCGGCTACGCCTCGGCGACGGTCGTGCTGGCGGCCCAGGAGCCGTCCGTGCCGGATAGGCTGTCGACGAGGCCGAGCCCGCGCTGCGCCCACGCGATCTCGCCGCGGGCCCGCTCGACGAGGCCCTCGTAGGCAAACCGCTTGAAGGCGATCGTGCGCTCCTGGTCCTCGGCGGGCGTGACCGCGAGGCGGCGCACGAGCATGGGGTTCTCGACAGCCGCGATTCGCTGGAGCTCGCCCTCCCACTGGGCGAGCTCCGCCTCCCACTGCTCGATGTGCGCGCGGAAGAACGCCCGCGCCGCGAGCGGGGTCGCGTTCTCGAGGTAGGCGGCTTTGAGGTGCGCGGGATCGCGGACGCGCGCGTACTCGAGCGGCGTCCGGATCCACGCGGCGAAGGCCCGCTCCCCCGCGTCCGTGACGTGGTACACGCGGCGCGTCCCGCGCTGGCCCCTCGCCTGTTCCTCGCCCTCGATAAGGCCCTCGGCCTCCATCTTGCGCAGCTCCGGGTAGATCTGCGAGTCGGGCGCGTGCCACACGTGGCCGACCGACAGCGAGAACTGCTTCTGCAGGTCATACCCCGAGAGCGGACCGACGCGGAGCAGCGCGAGCAGAGCGAACTTCAGGCTCATGGCGGTCTCCTTCGGCGTGGGGGGTGGGCCTGCGGCACGGGGAGCCCGCTCCCCCGTGCCGGGGCCACAACCTTACGCGGGCTGGTAGTTCGTCCGCCAGCCGCCGTGGTACGTTGCGCGCGCCACCGTCGAGTACGGCACCGGGCTGACGACCGCGCGCACCTCGATCTGCTCGTGGGGCTCGACGGCGGCCTTCGAGCTTCCGCCGTTCGGCTCGCCCCAGACCACCTTGAGCTCCGTCCCCTCGGGCACGTTCGCGTCCACCGTGCCGAGCGACAGGCCACGGCGCTCGTTCGCGCTGTAGCCCGTGAACATTGAGAAGCCCACGACGGTGCCGTCGGCGTCGACCACCGAGTCGTAGTTCGCCGAGCCGTAGTTCGCCAGCGGGAGGTCGAAGAACTTGTAGTGCGGGCCGTCGACATCGAACAGCGAGGAGAAGATCCTGCCCAGGTCCTCGGCGTTCCATGCCAGGGTGACCTTGCGGCGCTGGGTCGCAGGGTCGACCTTCTCGAGGGCGTCGCGGCCGATGAAGTCGTGGTCGAACTTCACGAAGGAGCCGTAGCCGAGCTCCCACGGGGTGAGGTAGTAGTCCTCGATATTCTCGGACACGAAGGAGCCTGCCAGCGTCGCGGTGGCCTCGTAGCCGTCGGCCGGGAGCCACTCGCGGTAGGCGCGCTCCGCCTCACCCGTGTAGATCGCGGGCAGCGGGGACGGGATCCACCCGGACTCGAGCGTGTTCGACGGGTAGGCCCGGGACCCGACCGGCACGAGGCCGAACTCCGCGCCCGCCTCCACGATGGCGTTCATGATCCGGTCGTGGTCCTCGTACGGCCCCCAGATCTCCAGACCCGGCGCGCCGGCCATGCCGTGCCGGAGCGTGCGGACGGTGGTGCCGTCGATCGTCATGGTGGACATGTTGAAGAACTTGAGCTTCTCGAGCGGGCCGCCGTTGAGCTTCTCGATGACCTGCCACGCGTTGGGGCCCTGGATCTGGAAGCGGTAGTACCGGCGCGAGACCGCGTGCCCGTAGGGACGCGACGGCGAGCGGCGGTCGACCTCGATGTCCAGGTTGCTGTAGCCGCCGGTCTCGCCGTGGAACAGCAGCCAGTTGGCCGCAGGAGAGCGTCCCACGTAGACGTACTCGTCCTCGGCCTCGCGGAAGAGGATGCCGTCCCCGATCACGTGGCCGGAGGCGGTGGTCGGGACGTACTGCTTGGCCTTGTCCACGGGGAAGTTGGCGGTCGAATTGATGGCCGTGGCCGTGATGAGCTTGATGGCGTCCGAGCCGCGCATGAACAGGTTGTCCATGTGGTGCGACTGGTCGTAGAGCACGGCGGTCTCCCGCCAGGCCCTCTGCTCCTTGATCCAGTTCTGGAAGTCGGCCGGGACCACGGGGTAGATGTAGGAGCCGATCTGGGAGTTGCGCAGGAGCTCGACGGTGTTGCCCGATGCGTCGAGGACTTCCTGCAGATTCCTGGGTGCCACGGTGAACCTCTCGTTCTGTCTCGGTAGGGCTGGTTCGGTGCTGTTCTGACGGTGGTCTAGAAGACGATGGTCTGGTTGCCGTGCCGGATCACCCGGTCGGTGGCGTGCCACTCGACGGCCCGGGAGAGCACGGCGCGCTCGACGTAGGCACCGCGGGCCTGGAGGTCGGCGGCGGAATGGGCGTGGGTCGCGCGGGCCACGTCCTGCTCGATGATGGGCCCCTCGTCGAGGTCCTTGGTCACGTAGTGCGCCGTGGCCCCGATGAGCTTGACCCCGCGTTCCTTGGCCTTGCGGTACGGCGCGGCCCCGATGAACGCCGGAAGGAACGAGTGGTGGATGTTGATCAGGGGCACGCCGATGCCGTCAAGGAAGTCCGGCGAGAGGATCTGCATGTAGCGCGCGAGGACCACGAAGTCGACGTTCCCGGCGAGCAGCTTGACGATCTCGGCCTCGGCGGCCGACTTGTCCGGGCCCGCGGACGGGACGTGGAAGAACGGGACGCCGAAGGAGCGGACGTCCTCGGCCGCGTTGGTGTGGTTCGAGATGACCATGGGGATCGTCACGGGCAGCTCCCCCCGGCGGTGCCGCCAGAGGAGCTCGAGGAGGCAGTGGTCCGAGGTGGAGACCATGATCGCCATCCGCTTCGGCACGGACCGGTCGGTGAGCGACCACTCCATGCCCATCGGCCCGAGGGTCTGCGCGAGGTCCGCCTCGAGGTCCGGCATCGCGACGGCGAGGTCCCGCCGGCCGAACACGACCCGCTGGAAGAAGTCCCCTCCCGTTGGGTCGGTGGAGTACTGGTCGAGGCTGACGATGTTGCCCTCGTGCCGCGTCACGAGGGCAGCGACGGCGGCGACGATCCCCGGCCGGTCCGGGCCGTGGACGATCAGACAGGCCTGGTCCCGCTCGGGCCCGGTGTGCACGACCATGCCCGGTCCCCTCAGCTGCGCTCTGCCGTGAAGGACCGGACCCAGTCGGCGGTCGCTCCGAGGCCGCCGAACGTGTAGAAGTGCAGGCCCACCCCGCTCAGCCGTTCGGCCTCGCTCTCCTGCGCCGGCTCTCCCTGCCGCGGCACGGCGAGCGCGGCGGCGAGGTCGTCGACGAAGCGGTCGGGGCCGGCGTCGCCCATCAGGTTGGTGAGCGAGAAGCCGTACTTCTTCACGATCATCGCGTTGGCGCCCACTCCGAAGCGGCGGGCGAAGCCGAGGAGCCGCTTGATGCCGGCTGGGCCCGGGGTTCCGACGCGGACCGGCGCGTCGATGCCGCGGGAGCGGACCGCGTCGATCCATGCGACCACGGGGTCGATGTCGAACGCGAACTGCGTGATGATGACGGCTCCGAGCCCCTGCTGCTTGAGGGCCGCGGCCTTGTCCTCGAGCGCGCTGGCGAGGACCGGCTTGGGGATGTCCGGATGGCCCTCGGGGTACCCACCGATGCCCACTTCCTTCACCCCGTACCGGGGCAGGATGCCGCTCTCGATGACGGACAGCGAGTCCTCGTAGGGCCCTTCCGGGGTGGCGGGGTCGCCGCCCACGGCGAAGATGTGCTCGGAGGCGCCGACCTCCTGCAGGCGCCCGAGGAACTCCTCGAGCTGCGCCTGGGACGCGAGGCGGCGGGCGGAGACGTGCGGGACGGGGACGAAGCCGCTGTCCCGCACCGCCTTCGCGGCGGCCACGCGCATCTCGAGGTCCTCGTTGCCGAGGAACGTGACGTTGATCCTCGTGCCCTCGGGGATGCGGTCCTTCGCCTCGAGGAGGGCGGGCACGTCCTTGCCCGTCATCTCGAGCGAGAAGCCGTTGACGAGCTGGAGCGAGGCTGAACGGTTCCTCGCGGGGGCGGTTCTGCTCACGGTGCCGGACTCCTTTCGGCGGCGCGGCGGTGCGCCTCCTTCGACTTTACCTATGCACATAGGGACTGTCTATAGGTATCTGTCAGGGGCCGGCCAGCACGTGCCGCTCGCGGCCGACGGCGAGCCCCACCGCGAGCTGCGCGCCCAGCACGAGGACCACGAACAGCAGGGGGACGAGCCACCCGCCCGTGGCCGTGAGCAGCCCGCCGAACGCCACGGGTCCCACCGCGGCGATCGCGTAGCCGCCGGACTGGGCCATGCCCGAGAGCCGCGCCGCGACAGCCGGAGTCCCTGCGCGCAGGCTGAACAGGCTGAACGAGGTGGCCAGCGACGCGCCCGAGGACAGCCCGAACAGCAGCACCCACGTGAGGAACAGGCCCGGTACGGCGAGGAGGCCCGCCATGGCCGCGAGCCCGACCACCGGGATCAGCGCGGGTGCCCACCGGGCGAGCCGGCCCCGCAGGAGGAACGGGGTGACGAGCGAGCCGCCCAGCGAGCTGACCTGCAGCAGCATGACGTCGGCGCCCGCCACGACCTCGGGCCTGCCGTTGCTCAGCGAGAGCGGCGCGAGCCAGGTGACGAGCATGTAGAACGTCATCGCCTGCACACCCATGTACGCGAGGACCTGCCACGCGACCCCGTCGCCCCAGACCCCCAGACGCGAGGGGCCGCGCCCCGCGGCGGGCGGCCGGGCGGCGTCGTGCGCCACTCCAGCGCGGGCGGCGGACGACGGCGCGCGGCGACGCAGCCCGTGGGCGGCAGCCCAGACGGCGATCGCCACCGGGACGAGGGCACCCGAGGCGAGGAGCGCCCAGCGCCAGCCGAGCGGTCCCTGGCCGGCGTCGAGGTGCGAGACCGGCACCACCACGCCCGAGGCGAGCGCGCCGAAACCGCTCAGCGTCGCGGTGAAGACGGCGGTGGCGGCAGGGACGCGGTCGGCGAAGTCGCTCTTGATCACGGCGGGCAGGAGCACGTTCGCGATGGCGAGGGCCGAGCCGACGAGGACCGTCCCGGCCCACACGTTCGCCTCGGCGCCCGGCACCGAGCGCCAGAGCGTTCCGAGTGCTAGGGCGACGAGGGAGACGAGCACCACCGGGCCGGTGCCGAACCGCGCGCTGAGGGCATGGGCGAGCGGCGAGACGACCGCGAACGCGATGAGCGGGATGGCCGCGAGCAGCCCCAGCGCTGCTTCGGTCGTCCCCAGGTCCGCCGCGATCTGGTTCAGGAGCGGCCCGACTCCGGTGATCGGCGAGCGGAGGTTCGCCGCGACGAGCAGGACCGCGGCCAGGAGCGCGAGGCGCGGGCGCCGCACCCGGGTGGATGCCTGCTCCCGCGCCTCGCGACCCATGGACGCTCAGCCGGCCGCGAGCGCGTCCGGGTCGAGGTGCGCGATCGAACGGGTGTCCTGGAAGGCGCGGACGCCCTCGATCCCCTGCTCCCGGCCGAAGCCGGACTGCTTCATGCCGCCGAAGGGTGCGCGCAGGTCCAGCCTCGTGGCGCCATGGTCGTTGACCCAGACGTAGCCGCACGCCAGCTGCCCGCCCACGCGGTTCGCGGCGTCGGGGTCCGCGGTCCAGACGGACCCGCAGAGCCCGGCCCACGTGTCGTTCGCGGCGCGGATGGCCTCGTCCTCGGTGTCGAACGGGATCACGGGGATCACTGGGCCGAACTGCTCCTGGGTCACGACCCGCAGCGACGGGTCCGGGTCCACGACGATCGCCGGGCGCAGGAAGTTGCCGCCGGCCAGCTCCGGGTCGGTCGGCAGCGCGCCGAACTCGCGCACGTCCGCACCGGAGGACTTGGCCTCCTCGATGATCTCCGCGACGAAGGCCTTCTGCGCGGAGGAGTTGAGGGGCCCCATCGTGGTGCCCTCGTCGAGCCCGTACCCGATCACCGCCTTCTCGAGCCGCGCCGAGAGGCCGGCGACCACCTCGTCGAGCCGGGAGCGGTGCACGTAGACGCGCTTGGCGTTCATGCAGATCTGCCCGGTCGTGTCGAAGATCGCCGCGTAGAGGCGGTCGAGGTGGGTGTCGTCGACGATCGCGTCCTCGAGCATGACTGCGGCGTCGTTCCCGCCGAGCTCGAGGGTGACGCGGGTGAGCGACTTCGCGGCCATCTCCATGATCCGCTTCCCGCCCGCGACGCTGCCGGTGAAGCAGACCTTCGCGACGTCCGGGCTCGTGATGAGCGCGGACATGTCCGCGTCCTTGCCCGTGACGACGTTCAGGACTCCCGGGGGCAGCTTCTCCGCGACGCGCTGGACCACGCGGGTGGTCGCGAGCGGGGTTGAGGGCGGCGGCTTGACGATGGCGGTGTTGCCCGCGATGAGGGCGTGCGGCAGGGACGCGCCGAGGATCGCGATGGGCCAGTTGAACGGCACGATCACGGTGACGACGCCGAGCGGCTGGTACTTCACCGTGGTCGTGACGGGGATGCCGGGAGCCGGGTCCAGGACCTTGCCGGTGTCGACCTCGTCCGCCAGGGCGACGGCGAGGTTCCAGCGGATCTCGAACACGAGCGAGTCGACCCACGCCTCCATGCGGATCTTGCCGTTCTCCTGGGACAGGATCGCCGCGTCCTCGTCGCGGGCCTCGGCGATGCCCTCGATCGCCGCCCGCATGTGCTCGGCGCGCTCCTGCGCGCTCAGCGCGGACCACGCAGGGAACGCTTCCTTCGCGGCGGCGATCGCGTCGTCGACGTCGGCGGGGCTCGCTGCGGCGGCGTGCCCGACGACGGTGCCCGGATTCCCCGGGTCGGGGACCTCGAGCGTCGCGGCGGCCTGGCGCTCCCGGCCCCCGATGTACAGCCCGGTGCTGACGGGCGCCTTCGGCGCGGCGGTGCTGAGTGTCTCGGTCATGGTGTGCCTCCTGACGGTGTCACTTCTGCACGATCGGGGTCCAGTGCGTGTGGAACGTCTCGATCGCCTTCATCCCCCAGGCCTGCCGTTCATGCGCGGTACACCGTCCGGGCGAACTCGTGGTACGGGGCGGGGGCCACGGTGGCGCGGATGCGCACCTGGCGGTGGTCGGCGTCGACCGCTGCCTTGCGCGAGACCGGGTCCTCGCCCCACACCACCTCGACCTCGGTCCCGTCCGGCACCTGGGTGTCGACCGTGGCGAGGGACATGTACAGCTGGTCGTAGGCGACGTACCCGGCGTCGGTCGAGATCCCGACCCGCTGGCCGTCCTTGAGGACCTCGTCCATCTGGAACAGCCCGTAGCGGGCCTTGGGGAAGTCGAGGTACTTGGCCGGCGTCCCCGGCTCCATCTGCGAGCGCACGACGGCGGCGACGTCCTCCGCGTTCCAGATCAGCGTGGCCTTGCGGCGGCGCTGGTCCTCGGCGTGCCGTTCGAGGGCCGCATGGCCGTGAAAGTCGTGGTCGAAGCGCACCGACTTGCCGAGGCCGATGTCGTAGGGGGTCATGTAGTAGTCGTGGACGTCGGCCGAATACAGCGAGCCTCCGATGGACCCCGCGCGGGCCGCCGGGAGCCAGTCCCGGTACTCGGCGAGGTCGTCGTCGAAGATCGCCGGGAACGGCGTGGGGACCCAGCCCGACTCGAGGGGGGAGGCCGAGTACGCCTTCGCCCCGACCCTGCGGATCTCGAACTCGGCGCCCGCGTCCATGAGCGCCTCGAGCACGGCCTCGTTGTCCTCCCACGGACCGTAGAACTCGAAGCCGGGCTGCCCGGCCATGCCGTGGCGCAGCGCCTTCACCGGTCGGCCGGCGATCTCGACGTCGCCGATGTGGAAGAACTTGATCTCCGGGATCGGCCCGGCGAAGACCTTCTCCATGACCTCGTTCGCGCGGGGGCCCTGGAGCTCGTAGCGGTAGAAGGTGGGCGGGCCCTGCCGCATGTGCGAGTTCGCCTCGAGGCGGTAGTGGACGTCCCGCCCGTCGGCCTCGGCCTTCTCGACGTTGAAGCGCACCCAGTCGATGAGGAGGTGGTGGCCGATGAGCACGATGCCCTCCGGGCCCTCGGCGTTGTAGAACAGGATGCCGTCGCCGATCAGGTAGCCGTCCTGGTTGACGGCGATGAGCTGCTTCGCGACACCCTGCCGGAACGTGCCGAACGTGTTCGGCGAGATCGAGGACAGCAGCGGGATGAGGTCCGCCCCCGAGAGGAACAGCTGCGTCATGTGGTGCGACTGGTCCATGAGCGCCACCGTCGTGTTCCACGCGCGCATCTCGTCGCGCCAGTTCGTGAACTCGGGGGCCACGGGGAAGGTGAAGGCAGGCCAGTTCTGGTTGCGCAGGAGCTCGACAGGGCTGCCGGCTCGGGCGATCGCCTGGGCGAGGGATTCGGAGGTCATCGTCGACCTTTCCTTTCGGCGCAGGGCAGGCGCCCTGAGGCGGGGGTTGGTGCCAGACAACCACCGCTCTGGTCTCAGGTCAAGCAGTCCAATACATTATTGTCCACAATCGCGTCAACCGAAGGAGATCGGCACGATGGCACCCCAGAACCTCCAGGACGTTCTCGACGCGGCGGGCGGCACGCCGCAGGGCACAGTCGAGCTCCTGCGCAACTCCCAGCTCGGCACGTACATCTACCCGGTGGTCCCCGCCGAGTTCACCAACTGGCGGCGCGAGCAGAAGGCCTGGCGGGAGACCGCGGTCCTCTACGACCAGTCGCACCACATGGTGAACTTCTTCCTCAAGGGGCCGGACGCGCTCAGGCTCCTCTCGGACACGGGCATCAACAGCTTCGCGAACTTCCCCGTGGACACCGCGAAGCAGTTCGTGCCGGTCGCATCCAACGGCGGTGTGATCGGAGACGGGATCCTGTTCCACGAGGCGGAGCAGGACTTCGTGTTCGTCGGCCGGGCGCCCGTGGCGAACTGGCTCCAGTTCCACGCCGAGACCGGCGGCTACGACGTCGAGGTCGCCTACGACGACCGCTCCCCCTCGAGGCCCTACGGCGCCGCCGTCACGCGCTCGTACTACCGCTTCCAGATCCAGGGCCCCAACGCGTGGCAGATCATCGAGAAGCTCGCCGGCGGCCCGGTCGAGAAGGTGAAGTTCTTCCACATGGGCCACATGACGATCGCCGGCGAGCAGGTCCGCACGCTCCGCCACGGCATGGCCGGGGCGCCGGGCCTCGAGATCTGGGGTCCCTACGCCCAGCACGGCGCGATCCGCGACGCGGTCCTCGAAGCCGGCGCGGAGTTCGGCATCGAGCCGTGCGGCTCGCGGGCCTACTCCTCGAACACCCTCGAGTCGGGCTGGATCCCCTCGCCCCTGCCCGCGATCTACACGGGCGAGGCCGAGCGGTCCTACCGGCAGTGGCTGCCCGCGAACAGCTACGAGGCCATCAACGCCCTCGCCGGCTCCTTCGTGTCCGGGGACATCGAGGACTACTACCTGAACCCGTGGGAGCTCGGCTACGGGTCCTTCGTGAAGTTCGACCACGACTTCATCGGCCGCGACGCCCTCGAGAAGCTCGAGCCGGCCGCGCAGCGCCGCAAGGTTACCCTCGCGTGGAACGACGACGACCTCGCGGAGATCTGGGCCTCGTTCCTGGACCGCGACCGGCCGGGCTACCAGTTCTTCGACGTGCCCAACGCCAACTACGGCTCGTCCAACTACGACTCGGTGGTCGACGCCGACGGCGCCGTGGTGGGCCTCTCGCTCTTCACCGGGCTCACCGCCAACGAGCGGCGGGGGCTCTCGCTCGCGACCCTGGATCCCAACGTCCCGCTCGGCGCCGAGGTCCGCGTGATGTGGGGCGAGCCCGACGGCGGGTCCCGCAAGACGACCGTGGAGCCGCACGAGCAGATCAGCGTGCGCGCCGTCGTGAGCCCTGCGCCGTATTCGGTGACGGCCCGCACCGAGTACCACGGGGGCTGGAGGACCGCCGGCGCCGGGAGCCGCTGAGGCCGGGGGTCAGGCGGTCAGCTCCCGGAGCGCGTCGATGACGCTGAGCAGGTGGCGGCGCACCGCCTGCTCGGCGGCATCGGGATCACGGGCCAGGATGGCGTCGATGATGGCGGCGTGCTCCAGCACCGAGACCTTGGCGCGCGCCGGACGCGACGAGAGCTTGAACTGGTGGCGGACGCTCTGCGCGTGCAGGCGCCCGAGCACTTCCGCGGCGGTGCCGTGATGGGCCAGCTCCCGGACGCGCCGGTCGAGCAGCTGGTGCAGCCGCGCGTACTCCACGAGGTCGCCCTCCGCGACGGATGCGACCATGTCCGCACGGAGCCGCGCGAAGGCCTCCGCATCCGCCTCGGACAGGCTCGACGCCGTCTTGGCCGCGCACAGGCCCTCGACGCCGATCCGCACCTCGATGATCTCGATGGCCTCCTCGAGCGTCACCGCCCGGACCCGGGCCCCACGGTTCGGCAGCCTCTCGATCAGGCCCTCGGCCGCCAGTTCGAGCAGTGCCGTGCGCACCGTGGCCCGGCTCGCCGAGAACGCCTCGGTCAGGTCCGCCTCGATGAGCCGCTGGTTCGGCGCGTACTCGCCGCGCATGATCGCGTCGCGGATCAGGTCTGCGACGCCCCGCTCCCCCACCGGGACAGCCGCCCCCGCCGGCGCCTTCTCCGCGGCTGACGACATGTGCACTCACTCCCCGGAATCGGCGGACAGGGCGGCGGCCCCGACGCAGGCGACGGCGTCGGCTGCAATCCTAAGACCCATCCAAAATCGTTGACAATCTCGTCTCCGGATCCGTAGCGTCAGTGACAGCAGTCACATCGGCCGCGCTCTTCGAGGGCGACGACGCGGAAGGGGGTGCGGGATGGCGGCACGCCTGACCCTGAACGACGTCAGCCTGCACTTCGGCGGCGTCAAGGTCCTCCAGGACGTGAGCTTCGAGGTCGAGCCCGGCAGCATCTTCGGTCTGGTCGGGCCCAACGGGGCCGGCAAGACCTCGCTGTTCAACTGCATCAGCGGGCACTACAAGCCGAGCTCCGGCTCGATCACGATCGACGGCACCGAGGTGGTGGGCAGCGCCCCGTCGCGGCTCGCACGGCTCGGCCTCTCGCGCACCTTCCAGCACCCCGCGCTGCAGCTGCGGGCGACCGTCCTCGAGAACGTGCTCCTCGGCGGGCACCTGCGGCTCCCGGGCGGCCCGGTCTCGTGGGCCCTCTCGCTGCCGCACACCACCCGCGCCGAGCGCGCGATGCGCGCGGAGGCCCTCGAGCTGCTCGAGCGCGCTGGCCTCGGCTGGGCGGCCCACCTGCCCGCGGACGAGCTCTCGCACGGGCTCCACAAGGGCATCGAGCTCTGGCGCGCGCTCCTGTCGAAGCCGTCCCTGCTGCTGCTCGACGAACCCGCTGCGGGGCTCTCCCACGGCGAGGTCGAGCAGCTCATCGACACCGTCAGGCAGGTCCGCACCGAGCAGGACATCACGATCGTCATCGTCGAGCACCACATGGGCCTGATCTCCGCGCTCACCGACCGCGTGGTCGTGCTGGACCACGGCAGCAAGCTCATGGAGGGCACGGCCGCCCAGGCCCAGTCCGACCCGCGCGTGATCGAGGCCTACATCGGGAAGGACGCCGCGGATGACGCTGCTTGAACTCGACAGCGTCACCGCCTCCTACGGCCCGGTCCAGGTGCTCGACGGCGTCTCCCTCACCGTGCCCGAGGGCGGCTCCGTGGGCATCCTCGGCGCGAATGGCGCAGGGAAGACGACGACGCTGCGCGCCATCAGCGGCACGGTCCGCACCGGCGGCCGCATCAGGTTCGCGGGCCGGGACATCCGCGGACGCCGCCCCGACCAGGTCGCGGCGCTCGGGATCGCCCACGTCCCCGAGGGCCGCGGGACACTGGCGCAGCTCTCCGTGCGGGAGAATCTCCTCGTCGGGTCCTACATGCGCAAAGACCGCAAGAAGATCTCGGCGGACATCGAGTACTGCCTCGACCTCTTCCCGCAGCTGAGGGAACGGATCGGCTCCCGTGCGGCCGCGCTGTCTGGCGGCGAGCAGCAGATGCTCGCGGTGGGGCGGGCGTTCATGGCCAAGCCCAAGCTGCTGCTGCTCGATGAGGCCTCCCTCGGGCTGGCCCCCGGAACCGCCAAGACCGTGTACGAGGCCATCCGCCGTCTCAGGGTCGAGTCGGGCATCGCGATGCTCGTCGTCGAGCAGAACGCCAACCTCGCCTTCACCCTCGTCGACACCGCCACGGTGCTCGAGACCGGCCACAGCGTGCTGACCGGGACCTCCGCCGAGCTCAAGGGCATGGACGAGATCCGCCGCGCCTACCTGGGGGGCTGACCCGCGTGGAAACCTTCATCCAGCTCACCGTGGACGGCCTCTCGACGGGTTCTGTCTACGCCGCCCTCGCCCTCGCCATCGTGCTCGTCAACCAGGCCACCGGCCTGATCAACTTCGCGCAGGGCGGCATGGCCGTCCTGTCCGCGTACCTCGCCTACGCCTTCCTCGAGGCGGGCCTGCCGCTCATCTTGGCCCTCCTCGTCGCGGTCCTGGCCTCGTTCGGCATCGGCGCGCTGGTCGAGCGCTTCCTCATCCGACGCTTCGAGCGCGGCGACCCGGATACGGCCGTCGTCGCGACCATCGGCCTGCTCACGCTCGTCACGGGGATCGTCGCCGTGGTCTGGGGGTACAACAACCGGCAGTTCCCCTCGCTCTTCCCGCTCACGAGCGTGGACATCCTCGGCGCCGTCGTGAGCCTCCGCTCGCTCGCGACGACCCTCACGATCCTTGCGATCATGGGCATCCTCCAGCTGCTCTTCATGAAGACCAAGCTCGGACTGGCCCTGCGCGCGGTCGCCGACAACCCGGCGTCGTCCGCGCTCTCCGGGCTCCCAGTCGGGCGGCTCCTCATGGTCGGGTGGGGCCTGGCCGCCGCGCTCGGGGCCATCGCAGGCGCCCTCGTCGGACCGCAGCTGACCCTCACCCCGGGGATGCTCGACGGCGCGCTCGTCTACGCGCTCGCGGCCGTGATCCTCGGCGGCCTCGACAGCCCGGTCGGCGCCGTAGCCGCGGCCTGGGCGATCGGCGTGCTGGAGAACCTCGTGGCCGTGTACATCCCGCTCATCGGGCACGACCTGAAGATCGCGGTGCCGTTCGTGCTCATCTTCGTGATCCTCGTGCTGAGGCCCCAGGGCCTGTTCGGGCGGAAGGTCGTGGTGCGAGTCTGATGGCAACCCTCAGTTCATCCCTCCGCAGCAGGGCGGCACGGATCGCGCTCATCGCCGTGGTCGTGATCGTGCTCCTCGCGGCACCGCTCTTCCTGCCCGCGATCACGAACCAGAGCCTTGTCCGTGTCGGGGTGTACGCCGTCGCCGTCCTGGGCCTGAACATCGTCATGGGCTACGCCGGCCAGGTCAACCTGGGCCAGATCTTCTTCCTCGGGCTCGGGGCCTACGTGACGGCCTACGGCGTCAAGCAGGGCTGGAACATCCTCATCGTCTTCGTCGCCGCGTGCGTCATCGCCGGCCTCGTGGGGCTGCTCCTCGCGCTCGCCGCGGCCCGGCTGGGCGGCCTCGCGATCGCGATGGTCACCATCGCCCTGCCGATCGTCGGCGTCCCCCTGGCCAAGCGCCTCGACATGTTCACCGGCGGCTCGCAGGGAATCTCCGCGATCTTCTCCACCGCTCCCGACTGGTCGGGCCTGTTCAACGACCAGTGGCAGTACTACATCATCCTGATCGTCACGGCCGGCGGGTTCCTGCTGGCCCGGGCCCTGGTCCGGGGCAAGTACGGCCGGGCGTTCGCCGTCGTGAAGGACAACGAGGCGGTGGCGGCCTCGATGGGCATCTCGCCGTACTGGACCAAGGTCCTCGCCTTCACGATCGCCTCGGTCTATGGCGGTGCTAGCGGCTTCCTCTACCTCGCCGCGGTGCAGTACACGTCCCCGGAGACGCTGAGCTTCGGGCACTCGATCAGCCTGCTCGCGGCGATGGTGATCGGCGGGGCGGGGAGCATCGTCGGCTCGCTCATCGGCGGCGCGTACTACGTGTTCGTCCCGCAGCTCACGAATGCGGTCGACCCGAACTTCACCACGATCAGCCAGGGCGTGATCCTCCTCGCGGTGCTGTTCCTGCTGCCCGAGGGGCTCGTGAGCCTCCCCCGCGTGCTCCGGCGCCTCACCCGCCGGAAGCCGGCCCGGGCGGCCCCTGCCGGAACACCGCCCTCGAGCCACGCTTCCCCGGACCCGGCACCACAGAACCCAGCACCCGAAGGCACAGCACCCCCAGGCACAGCACCCGCCACCACAGAGAGGCACGATCCGTCATGAAGGAACGAAGAAGGACGCACGGAGTCCTCGGCGCCGTCGCAGTGGCGTCGGTCCTCGCGCTCTCCCTGGCAGGCTGCCGCGGAAGCGCGAACGAGAGCGGCGGGGGCGGGGGCTCGGCGGCCTCCCCCGGCATCACGGACACCACCATCACGCTCGGCATCACGACGCCACTCAGCGGCGCCACCGCTGGCCCGGGCACCTGCACGGTCGCCGGCGCCAAGGCGTACTTCGGCGCGAAGAACGCCGAGGGCGGCATCAAGTTCGGTGACGGCAAGACCCGCAAGGTCGAAATCAAGACCTACGACGACGGCTACGACCCGCAGAAGTCGCTGGCGAACTTCCAGCAGATGGTCTCGGACAACGTCTTCGCCGAGGGCATCGGCCTCGGCACCCCGACGAACCGTGCCTTCCGCGAGGCCGCGATCAGCCAGAAGGTCCCCCAGATCCTCGTCATGACGGGCGACCCGCTGTTCAGCGACCAGAAGCAGAGCCCCTGGCAGCTCGGCCTCGTGCCGATCTACCAGAACGAGGGCGAGGCGTTCGGCAAGCTCGTCGCGGCGTCCGGCGGAGCGCACAAGGTCGCGATCCTGTCCCAGAACGACGATTACGGCAAGGGCTACGTCCAGGGCTTCAAGGACGCGATCAAGGGCAACTCGAACATCACGGTCGTCGGGGAGCAGACCTACGAGGCCACGGACACGTCCGTGGACGCGCAGCTCACCCAGCTCGCCGCGACGGGCGCCGACGTGTTCTTCAACGCCATGTCGATCACCCCGCTCGTCATCGCCTCGCTGCAGAAGGCGCAGCAGATCGGCTGGAAGCCCAGCTGGTTCCTGCCCTCCAACACGTCCAGCCCCACCGCGATCCTGCAGCCCGGCGGCGCCACCGCGTACCCGGGCGTGTACACGGTCGCCTTCGCGAAGGCGCCGCAGAGCCCCGAGTTCGCGAAGGACGACGACGTGGTCAAGTTCCTCTCCGACCTCAAGCAGTACGGCAACTACTCGGACGCCCCCGCGTTCCCGCACTGCATGTGGAGCTACATCGCCGGAGCGACCCTCGAGAAGGCGTTCGGGAGCATGACCGACCCGACCCGCGACAGCTTCATGAAGGCGCTGAGGAACATCAAGGGCCTCGAGGCGCCGCTCATGCTCAAGGGCACCTCGGTGGACACGACGAAGGACGGCCAGCCGGCCATCTCGACCGTGCTCGTCCAGAAGTACAACGGCAAGGGCTACGCGACGTCTTCGACGTTCGGCTGACCTGCCCGCACTGCCCACGACGGCGGCGACGCATCCGCGCTGGGTGCGTCGCCGCCGTCGTGCGTGGCCCCTGTAGGTGCCCGGCCCGAAGACCGTGGCCTGGCCGAAGAGTGCGGCCGGCCCGTCAGCTGGGGAATATCCGGGCCGGCCTGTTAATTTGTAACTCGATTTTACAAACCCCTCGGGGCCCGGTCAAGGGCCCCGCTCAGGATGCCCGGTACAGCTTCCCGATGACGAGCTTGGCGAGCTCGGTCGCGGGGGCGCGGTTGTCCGGAAGCGGGGCGAGGTTGGCCCACGTCACGAGCGTGACCCTGTTCGCCGGGTCGTATCCCATGAAGGAGTTGTAGCCTGGGAGCTCCCCGGTGTGGCCGAACATCGCCCCGAACTGCGCGATGTTCATGCCGTAGCCGGCGTTGGGCTGGGTCATCTGGATGCTCTCCATGCGGGTGCGCTGCATGTCCGCGGAGAGAAGCCTGCCCGAGCCGAGGGCTTCGACCCAGGTTGCGAGCTCGGGCGCGGTCGAGATCCCCGATCCCGCGGCCCACGCCCATGAGGGGTTCACCTCCGTGTAGTCCGTCGGGGCGAGCGTGCCGGCGCGGGCGGAGGCGAGCTGGTCCGGCGGAAGGAGGGAGGTCTCGATCGTGCTCTCGAACGTCCCGTACGAGTAGCCGCGTGCGAATGGGGCCGCGATCGCCGAGGAGTCCGGGGCCGGGAGCTGCGTCTCGGTCAGCCCGAGCGGGGTGAAGAGCCTGTCGCGGAAGATCTGCTCGAGCGGCTTGCCGTCCAGCTTCTCCGCGATCGTCCCGAGGAGCACGGTGTTCGTGTTCGAGTACTCCCACTTCGCGCCCGGGTCGAACGTGGGCGCGTGCGAGAACGCCACCTTCAGCAGCTCGTCGGGCTTCCACACGCGCATCCGGTCGGCGTCGACGGCCCGGTTCCAGTCCGGGTCGAAGGTGTAGTTGTAGAGGCCCGAGCGCATCTCGAGCAGCTGCTCGATGGTGATCCTGTCCCCGTTCGGCACTCCGTCGCGGTACTTCGAGACCGGGTCCTTGAGCCCGATCTTGCCCTCCTGCGCGAGCTGGAGGATGGCGGTCCCGGTCCAGGTCTTGGTGTTGGACCCGACCCGGATGTGGTCCCCGACCGTCACCGCCTCCCCGCCGCCGCGCTCCCGCGTCCCGTATGCAAGCTCAAGGTTCGGCTGGCCGGGTCGCTTCAGGAGCAGGACCGCGCCGGGGACCTGCATCTCCTTAGCGGCGTCGTTGAAGGCGGTGCGGATCTCGTCGTCGCTCACCTTCGCGATCGCCGGGGCAGACGACGACGGCGACGCGCCGTTCCCGGCCTCCGCACCGCCCGTCGGGGTGCTGGCAGCGGCCGACGACGAGGCCGCCGGAGCTGTGGAGGCCGGGGTGCAGCCAGCCATGACCAGTGCCAGGGCTACGGCGGCCAGGGCGGCCGCGGGGGCCAGGGCGGGGGCCGTGGCGAGGGGACGCGCGCGCGTCATTGCTGTCCGTTCCGGCCCCTCTCCCCGGGCACAGGGTATCGCAGGGATCATGCGCGGGGCAGGCCTCGCACGAGCGGCACCTTGCCCAGGGCCGTGCGCTCGAGTGCGGCGACCGGCACGATGCGCACGGGGACCCCCGCGGCGCCCGCCGCGGCGAGCGCGGCTTCGACCCGGGCGCCGACGGCGTCCGTCTCCGTCCCCGGTGGGAGCCCCTCGAGGAGGACGTCGATGCCGTCCGGGCGCTGGACGACCTGCCACCCCGTGGCGGGCAGGTCTTCGAGCGCGTCCTCGAACACGATCGGGTGGACGCTCACGGCTCCGTGGACGCCGGGCAGCTCGAGGACGTCCTCGGCCCTGCCGTCGATCCGCGTGACGATCGCGAAGGCGCGCCCGCAGGGGCAGCCCGGGCGGTCGATCACCAGGCGGTCCGACATCTCGTAGCGGATGAGCGGGAGGGTCCGCGCGAACGGGACGGTGACGAGGAGCTTCTCCCCCGGCGTCCCCGGCGGCACGGGCCGGTTGCGGGCGTCGACGGACTCGGCGATGACGAGGTCCTCGTAGAGGTGCCGCCGCCCGGCTGTGCAGACGGACGCGATGGCCGCGGTCTCGGTGGCGGCATAGGAGTCCAGGGGCCGGATGCCCCACGCGCGTTCGACGTCGCGCGCCGTCTGGGCGGAAAGCACCTCGGAGGAACTCGTGATCTGGCGCGGGGAGATGCGCAGCTTCCCCGCCGCCTGCTCGGCCGCGAGGGGCCGCAGTGCCGACGCGTACGCCACCACGATGTCCGGGGCGAAGCCGTTCAGCGCGGCGACGGTCTCGGCCAGGGGCGCGCCGGCGTCGAGCCGGAGGGTCGGGGTGACCGCGCCCAGGGTGGCCCCCAGCAGTGCCGAGGCGTGGGTGGGGCGCGCCGAGCTGACGAAGGCGATGCGCGGAGGGTGCAGGGGGCCGGCCTTGATGCCGGCCCAGTCGTTGGGACGCGAGTAGGAGGCAAGCGCAGTCGCCCATTCGCGGCGGTCCCAGACGAAGACGCCGCGGCGGCCGGTCGTGCCCGCGGTGGCCGCGGCCCACCAGCGCCCGCGCCACGGGCGTCCGGGGTTGCCGTCGTGCTCCACGAGGTCGGCGAGGTGCGCCTCGACGTCGGCGAGGCGCAGGCCGGGGCGGGTGACGGCGTCGTCCCAGTGCTCCATGAGCTGGGCCTTGGTCACGGGCGGGAGCGCCGTCAGGGGCGCGTCCTCGAGCCCGGCGTGGAGGCGGCGGTAGAACGGGGAGCGCTCGACGGCGTGGCGACGGGCCGCGGCCACGGCCCGCTCGCGGTGGGCGGCGATCCGCTCGGCGCTCCAGCGGTCGCGGGCGCGCCACAGGAAGCGCAGTGCGAGGACCCGGGCCATCAGGGCGGCATCCATGGCATCAGCGTACGGCGCCGCGGCCCAGGCGCGGGCGAAGTAGGGCCCGTGGACTCTGGGCAGGAGCGCCGGGCGGGCGGACACTGCGGGTAGGGGACGCGGACGGCGTCCCCTACCGATCGGAGGTGGCCGCGATGATGTACTGGAACGGCAACATGGGCGTGTGGGGCTGGATCTTCATGATCCTGAGCTTCCTGCTGTTCTGGGGTGCCATCATCACGGGGATCGTGTTCCTCGCCCGCTCCGTCCGGCACGGCGGGCAGGGCTCGGGATCCTGGGGACAGCCCGGGTGGGGCGGCGGGGCGATGCCGGGCGGCATGCCTCCCGGGCAGTACCCCGGCCCCGGACCCGGACCCGAGCAGGTCCTCGCGGACCGCTTCGCCCGCGGCGAGATCGACGAGGCCGAGTACCGCGCCCGCCTCGACGTGCTGAAGCAGCACCGCGGCGGGGCGTGATTCCGGCGGTACCCTTCGATAGATGACCCAGGAGCGATGGCGGAAGCTGACTGAGTGGCCCACGCTCGCCGCCGCCTTCGTGTTCCTCGCCGCGTACTCCGTGCAGGTGATCGGGAACCTGGATCCCGAGGAGGGCCTCTGGGCAGAGATCTTCCTGTGGGGAGCCTGGGCGGTGTTCGTGGTGGACTACGCAGGCCAGCTGTGGCTGGCCCCGCGCCGCGGGCGCTGGTTCATCCGGAACCTGCACGAGCTGGCGATCCTCGCGCTGCCGGCCCTGCGGCCGCTGCGGCTCGTGACCTTCCTGCGGATCGTCCACAACAAGGCGGGCTCCGCGCTCCGCGGGCGCCTCGTCGTGTACGTCATTGCCGCCGCGGCGACCCTCGCCTACTGCGGTGCGCTCACAGTCGAGGACGTCGAGCAGAACATCCCCGGGGCCAACATCCGCAGCTTCGGCGACGCGATCTGGTGGGCCCTCGAGACCATCACGACGGTCGGCTACGGCGACCACTACCCGATCACGGTGATCGGGCGGCTGGTGGCGGCAGCCCTCATGGTCTCGGGCATCGCGGTGCTCGGCGTCATCACGGCCTCCATCGCCGCGTGGCTCGTGGAGAGCGTGTCCGCGCGCACGGCCGCCGAGCTGGATGAGGTCGAGGCCGAGGTCGAGGAGGTCGAGGCGGAGGTCGAGGCCCTCGACGAGTCGCTCGAAGCCAGGGTCCAAGCCCTCACCGAGCAGGTCGCCCGGCTCACCGCTGCCCTCCAGGCACGCGACGCCGCGAGCCGCGTCGCCCCGCCGGACCAGTCCTAGCTGGCGTTCCCCGCGCTCGGCGACCCGGCGGCGTCGTGCGCCGGGGCCAGCCCCGAGCGGATCTCGCGCTTGAGGATCTTGCCCGTGGGGCCCTTGGGCAGCTGGTCCACGATCCGCACCTCGCGGGGGTACTTGTAGGCGGCCACCTGCGACTTGACGAAGTCGCGCAGCTCCTCCGCGGTCGCCGCGCCCTCCGCGGTGAGCGCGACGACGGCCACCACCTCCTCGCCCAGCTCCGGGTCCGGGATGCCCACGACGGCGGCCTCTGCCACGGCAGGGTGCTCGTAGAGGACCTCCTCGACCTCGCGCGGGTAGACGTTGTAGCCGCCGCGGATGATGAGGTCCTTCTTGCGGTCCACGATCGAGTAGCAGCCGTCGGTGTCGACGCGGCCCATGTCCCCGGTGAGCAGCCAGCCGTCGCGGATGGCCTCGGCGGTGGCGTCGGGCCGGTTCCAGTACCCCTTCATGACGTTGTGCCCGCGGACGGCGATCTCCCCCACCTCGCCCTCGGGCACCTCCTCGCCCTCGAGCCCGACCACGCGCAGCTCGACGCCCTCCACGGCGGTGCCGATCGAGCCGGGCTTCCGGACGCGGTCGGGGTGGTTGAACGCGGCGACCGGGGACGTCTCGGATAGGCCGTAGCCCTCGAGGATGATGCAGCCGAACTCGTCCTCGAACCGGTGCAGGACCTCCACGGGCAGGGCCGCGCCGCCCGAGATGCACACGCGCAGGGAGGAGGTGTCGTAGCGGCCGTGGTCCGGCAGGTTCAGGAGCGCGCCGTACATGGTGGGGACGCCCGCGAAGACGGTCACCCGCTGGGACTCGATGATCTCGAGGGCGTCCTGCGGGGCGAACCGCGGCAGCAGGGCGATCGTCGCCCCGGCCAGGACGGTCGTGTTGAGGGCGCAGGTCTGGCCGAACGTGTGGAACAGGGGCAGGCCGCCGAACACGACGTCCTCCGAGGTGAGGGTCAGGAGCGTGCGGACGGTCAGGTCCGCGTTGAGGATGAGGTTCCGGTGCGTGAGCTCGGCGCCCTTGGGCCGGCCCGTGGTGCCCGAGGTGTAGAGGATCACCGCGGTGTCGCCTTCGGCGCGCTCGGCGACGTCGCCGAGCGGCTCCTCGCCCTCGAGGACACCCGCGAAGGCGCCAGGCTCGACCGTGATGATCCGCGTCCTGGCGCCCTGAGCGCCCGCCGCGGCCTCGTCCGCGACGGCCGAGGCGGCGAGGAGCACCTCGGCGCCGGAGTCGCCGAGGTAGTAGGCGATCTCGCGCTCCTTGAGCATGGGGTTCATCGGCACGACGATCGCGCCCGCCCGCAGGGCGCCGTAGTAGGCGACGGCGAACTCGGGGACGTTCGGCAGCATCACGCCCACGCGGCTCCCGGGGGCGATCCCGGCCCGCACGAGCATGCCGGCGAGCCGGGCCGTCGCGTCCTCGAGGTCGGCGTAGGTCCAGGCCTCCCCGGCGCACGTGATGGCGGTGCGGCCGCCGTGCCGGGACGCTGTGGCGACGAGGTGCTCGGCGAGGTTCATGGAGGCTCCTGACGGGACGTTACTGTGGCGTAGGCCACATCGAGTGTGGCGTGAAACTCCGTTTCAGGTCAACCGGCATTCAGTCTCACGCTCGCACTGCCAGGCCTCGCTGCTAGACCTCGAAGAAGCCCCGGAGCGCCTTGGCGAAGACCTGCGCGTCGACGTCATGGGTCTGGCCCTCGAGGACCTCGAGCCGGGCGTCGGGGATGGCTTCCGCGGCGGCACGGGCGCCGGCGTGCAGGAACTCGGGGCTCGCGCCGCCCGCGAGGACGAGGGTCGGGGCGGTGATCCGGCCGAACACGTCTGCGGGGACCACGGAGCCCTCGCCCATCGCGGCGTCGTCGTAGGCGAGGGTCGCGGCGAGCGCCGTGCCGGCCGGCCAGTACGGGGACTGGCGCGCCCCGGCGATGGCCTCGTCGGGCACGCCGACGTAGCGCATGAAGGTCTCGAGCGCGCCGTCGCGGTCGCCGGCGTCGAGCCTGGCGTTCAGGTCCCGGGTGTAGTCCTCGGCGCGGGCGCGGCCGGCGTCGTCCGTCATGAACGGCGGTTCCCACATCACCAGCGCGCTGACGGGGAGCGCGGCGGCGGCGCGGGCGGCGAGCACCGCGCCGGAGGACAGCCCGACGAGGGCCGCTCCCCCGCGCTCGTGCGAGGCGGCGTCGAGCAGCGCGCCGATGTCCTCGATCTCGCGGTCGACGGCGAACGGCTGGGTGTCGGTGCTGTCGCCGCGCCCGCGCCGGTCGTAGTTGTAGACGGTGAAGGCCTCGGCGAGCGCCTCGGCGATGTGGGCGTCCGCGCGGCGGTGCACCGAGGCCCCGGAGACGAGGATGAGCGGGGTGCCCGCACCGAGGCGGTCGTAGGCGATGGTGGTTCCGTCGGGGGAAGTGACCTGGGTCATGGATACACCGTACGGTCCGCCCGGCCGCCGGAACACACACCGTCAGGTTTTCGCGAGGGTGTCGAGCTCGCCGGCGTAGGAGAGGACGGCGAAGCACACGCCCACGTTCCCGGGCGTCATCGTGATCGGGACGATCGAGGCGATGCGGTGGCCAGCCAGGCGGATCGGCTCGGCCGGGCCGCGCACATTGGTCAGGAACGTGGTCACGAGCCGCTGCCGGTCGATGAAGTGCTGGAACACGCCAGCGCGGGCGAGCGCCCGGAAGGCGACGCCAAGGGGCCCGACCGAGGCTCCGCGCGACGGCCCGCTCCGGGCCCCGGCCTGCTCCAGGACCCGCGCGAGGCGCACGGCGGGGTCCGGATCGGCGGGCACCTCCGTGGGGACGATCCCGTTGATGTTCCCCAGCGCTGTGGCCTCTCTGGGGCCGCGCGGGGTGATGGGCACCGACACCACAAAGGACCGGTGGGCCTCGCCGCGGGAGCGGAGCGTGGAGGCCAGGGCCCCGCAGACGGCGACGAGGACCAGGTCGTTGAGCGTGCAGCCGCGCGCGTGGGCGGCACCGAGCACGTCCTTGAGGGGCAGCGCCACGGTCCTGACGCTCCGGGTGCTCCCGGTGGGCCGGTTGAACGAGGTGGTGGCGGACCCATGGGTGCGGTGGCGGCGGGTGAGGCCGAGCTCGCGCAGCCCCCGCGCCGCCGAGGCGAGGGCGCGGGGCGCGTCGGCGAGCGCGCTCAGGCGCTCCCGCCATGCGTCGGCGAGCAGCTCGCGCGGTGTGGGGCCGGGCTGCGGGAACGGCGTGACGGGCGGCGTCGGCACGGGGGGCTTCGGCACGGGGGCCGGCAGCTCTGGCGCCGGCAGCACTGGCGCCGCGCCGGGTTCCGGGCGGTCGTCGCCGAGTGCGGAGAGCACGGCGAGGCCGCCGAGGCCATCGGCCATCACGTGGTGTGCGATGAAGACCAGCGCCCCCGCGCCATCGTTCTCGGCGCGGACCAGTCGGGCCCTCCAGAGGGGCCGGTCCTTCGGGAGCCGCTCGCACGCGAGCCTGGAAGCCTCGCGCAGGAGGTCCTCGCGGCCGCCGGGGACGGCACCCTCCGAGAGGTGTCGCGGAAGGCTGAACGCGGCGTCGTCCACCCAGACCGGGCGCCCGAACCCGGGCGGCGACGGAACGAGGCGGCGGCGCAGGCGCGGAACGCGCGCGATCCTCTCCCCCAGCGCTGCGGTGAGCTCGGCGAGCGACGGCGCCACCCCGGCGTCGAACGTCAGGACCGCGGCCATGTGCATCGGGACCTGACCGCGGTCCGTCGCGAGGAGCGTGAGGTCGTTGCTGCTGATGCGGTCGATGCTCGGCCTGCGTCCCATGGCTGCCTCCCGGTCTGGCTGCGGTAGGACCAGCGTAGGCTCGCCCGCGGCTACTCGCGTTGACCGGGATCGTCTCGAGGAGGAGCGCTGCTTCGGTGCCGTGGGCGGCGCGGGACCTCCGGTCCTGAGCCGATCTTTGGCGAATCCTGCGGCGCCCTCCCGTGGGCCGAGGGGATGGCGCGGACGATGGCAGGGGCATGCCTGCCCCCGCGCGGTGACGGGTCAAACCGGGTTTGACCCGTCACCGCGCATCAGGGAACCGTCGCCCCGTGGGCGCGGCGGTGTCCCGTCGGTCAGAAGGCCCCCACGCCGTTCGGGGTGCCGAGCCCGGTCACGCCGTCCCACCCGCTGCGCGCCGTGCACCACTGGGCGGTGGGGCAGGAGCCGTTGGAGCCGGACGTGACGTCGAACAGGGAGCCCGCGTTGGCGTACGGGATCGCGTTGGCGTAGCCGGTGAGGCCTGCGCCGGTGTGGCCCGCGAGCGCGTACACGGACGCGATGATCGGCGAGGCCAGGCTCGTCCCGCCGAACTGGCCCCACGTGGAGCTCTTGGACGATGTCGGGTAGAAGACGCCGAGGCCGCCGTTGGAGGGGTCGGAGACGGCGGCGACGTCGTTCATCGCCCGGTTCGCGCAGCCCGTCCCGTAGCCCCCCGCCGCGGCGAGCGGGGCGTTGTAGGCGGAGCAGCCCGAGCCCGTGCCGGACCAGGTGGTTTCGGCCCAGCCGCGCGCGGTGCCGGGGGCCGGGTTGAGGCTCGTCCCGCCCACGGCCGTGACGTAGGAGGACGATGCCGGGTAGGAGGCACCCTGGTAGCCGGAGTCGCCGGCGCTCGCGGTCACGGCGATCCCGGGGAACCTGTAGTACTTCCCGTAGGTCGCGTCCGAGGCGTCGGAGCCGCCGTAGCTGTTGGAGACGCCGACCACGCCGGGCTGCCTGGCGGCGGTCTGGACGGCGGTCCCGAGGTTGGTGAACGACGCCGACGCGGCCTGTACCACGGTGATCCTGCAGTCCGGGCAGGCTGCGGAGACGGCGTCGACATCGAGGGCCTGCTCCTGCGCCCATCCGAGGTCGAACCTGGGCAGGCGGGTGCCGCCGTTCTGGTCGAGGATCGTCAGGCAGCCGTTCGCCGTCGTGCAGGCGGGGAGGCCGTACTGCTGGCGGTACGTGGCGAGGTCGCGCTCGAGGTTCGGGTAGCCGTATGCGTCCACGATCGCCACCGTGCGGCCCCCGGAGGCGGTGCCGTCCAGGCTGTACGCGGAGCGCAGCTGCGAGGGGGTGAGAGCTGTCCCGGGCGGGGTGGTGGCGTTGGTGATGACCCGGCCGGCGGGGTCGGTGGCCTGCCGCGCAGCGCAGGCGGCCTCGCCAGGCCGCGGGTCCGAGCAGACCTTGATCGAGTGCTCATCCGCCTTCCCGACGGGCGGCGTCGCGCTGGCGGCAGTGGTTCCGGTGACGGCGGCCGCTGCGACGAGCAGTCCGGCGACGGCGGCAGACAGTAGCTTCCTGATAGGAAACGCCCCCTCTGGTGGTGGTTTCTGAAGCTGGCCGGCGGCCAGCTCCACAGAAGAAGCTAGGGGGACGCGGCGACCGGCGGGAAGGGGTGTCCGCGAAAGCTCAGGGAATCCTTGCAGGACGCTGCGGCTGCGTAGTACCAAAGCGGTACCATGGAGCATGGCCATCAACGTTCGAATCCCTGAGGAACTCGACCGACAGCTCGAGGCGGTCGCCGCTGCCGAGCACATGTCGAAGAACGCCCTCCTGCTCCAAGGAGCGAAGCTCGTCATCGAACGTCACGAGCGCCGGAAGCAGCTGGAAGAAGGTCTGAACTTCGTCCTCACGCGCGACAGAGAGCTTCTCGAGCGGCTAGCTGACGCATGACGGTGTTCCTTGATCTGGACGACGCCTTGTTCGTTGCTCAACGCATGGGCTTCCATGTCAAGGATGCTGGCCTCCTCGCCTCGGCACTCGCTCGGCCGATCACCACCGTCGGCGGCGCAGACGCATATCCGTCACTCCCCGAGAAGGCGGCAGCCCTACTGGAGTCCCTGGCCCGGAACCACGCGCTCGTTGATGGAAACAAGCGTACGGCGTGGACGCTCACGTCCTTGTTCCTCTGGATGAACGGCTACATCCTCGCTATCGGCGCCGATGAGGGCTTCGACCTCGTTGTAGGCGTCGCGGGCGGGCACCTCGCACTCGACGAGTCCGCCCGTGCGATTTCTGCCGGCATGAGAGCCCGCCCCTGATCCGACCTCGCACCCGGCGACGGGGCTCGAATGTCGGAGCCCCTCGGTACCGTGATAGAACAGCCGGGGCTGGCAGAGGGGGCACACAATGATCGTCGAGTTCGGGTGGTTCCTGGACCGCGCGCCGTGGGCGTACACGCGCCCGGGACTGAACCGTGTCCGGGTGGGCCGCAAGGGCTTCGTCTCCCTCCTGCAGACGCGCCTCGGCCTCACGCGCCCCGACACCCAGAACGCGGAGCGAGTGAGCCAGTACCTGCGCCGGCTCGAGCGCCTCGACTCGTCTGACGCGTGGTTCCACCGCTCCCTCGCCGCCGACCCGTGGTCCACGGCCTACGAGCTTCTCAGCGCCCGGGACGATGCCGTCGCCAACGGCTGGGACGGCACCCTTCCGGAGCCCGAGCGGGGAACGCACGACGGCGGCCCCTCGCCGCTGCTGCGCACCCTCGCCGCCGCGGAGAGCGCCGGCCAGGGCGTCCCCGGAGGCGAGCTCGCGCCGTCGCTCGCGGACGACATCGTCGAGCTGATCGCCGAACTAAAGTCCACCCCCCTGCCGCTGGGCATCGACGAGCTCGTCCTCGCGCACCCGGAAGACACGTTCCCAGCGGTGTGGCGTCGGATCATCGGTGCGCTCCGTCACCGTGGCGTCCGCGTGAGTGTGGCCGCGACGCCACAGCGCGTCCCGGAGCTGACGGTGCTCCATGCCGAGACGGAGTGGGAGGCCGCCGAGCACGCCGCGCGCTGGCTCGCCGCCGGAACGAACGAGCGCACCGCCGTCGTGTGCTCCGACCCCACCGCTGTCCTCGACCAGTACCTCACGCTTCACGGCCGGCCGCGTCTGGGGGTGGGCGAGCGCTCGGCGTGGCGCGCCCAGGACCAGCTCATTCCGCTGTTCTTCGAGCTCGTGTGGGAGCCAGCCAACGTGCACCTGTTGGCCGAGTTCCTCACGCTCCCGGACTCGCCGGTCCGCCGCGGCGCGGCGAAGCACCTGCTCAGGGCCCTCGCGGAGGAACCCGGCGTCCACGGTGCGGCATGGTCCGGCGCCATCGCGGCGATCGCCGCCGACGAATCGCTCGGACCCGACCTCGCGGCTGCCCTCGACCGGACGTTCCGCACCCGCCTCCTGTCCGAGGCCGACCGCGCGTCGGGCGCGCAGCTCGTCGAGGCCACGGCATGGCTGACGTCCGCGCTCACCGCCCGCGCCGCCGTCGTGCCCCGCCTGCAGGCGACCGCGGCGCAGCTCGGCCGCGTCCTCGCGCTCCTCGCGCCGCTGCCCCAGGTATCCCGGCGGGACCTGCGCCGGATCATCGCCTCGGTCGTGACCGAAGGCGCCGAACCGCTCGTGGGTGCCGAGGCCGCGCCCTGGCTGCGTCTGAACCACCTCGCGGAGCTGGGCGAGGACGTGGACGACGCCCTGTGGTGGGGGTTCCAGTCCGCGTCCACGCCCGCCGTCCGCCGCTGGGACGCGCACGACGCCGCGGCCCTCGCCCAGGTGGGCGTCGAGCTTCCCACGCCGCAGGAGCTCACCGCCCTCGCCGTGCGGGAGACGCTCGCCGCGGCGGGCCGGTGCCGGAGGCTCGTCGTGGTCCAGATCGCCCAGCGCAACGGCGAGCGCGTCGAGGCGAACCCTCTCCTCGAGGCGCTCGTCGCGGGGCAGCCCGCGAGCACCGGAGCCGGGTCCGGCGCGGCGGAGGCGGGCAGCGGCACGGCGGAGCGGATCGCGTCGGTGACCAGGGCGCCGTCGGACCTCATGGTGCCGGGCGCGGGGGCGCACGACGGCGTGTGGCGTCTCGCCGGGCGCGAGGCCCGGCTCACGCGCGCGGCGGCACGGCGCCCGGTGGTGCCGCGGGCCGAACTGGAGGTCGGGCCGAACGCCGCACTCGCTCCGGAGCGGCTCTCGTTCTCCCAGCTCGAGGTGCTCCTGGGCTGCTCGCTGCGCTGGGCGCTCGAGCGCAAGGGACGGCTGACGGTCCCCGACGCCGCCGACATCCCCGAAGGGTCGCGCATGATCGGGACCTTCGCGCACCGCGTCATCGAGCGCCTGCACGAGGTGCTGCGCGCCGAGAACCGGGCGGTGCCGACCGGCGGCGAGGTCGACGCGGCGATCGAGGAACTCCTGCCCGAGTTCGCCTCCGAGCTGCTGCTGCCCGGGCAGAAGGCCCGCCGGCTCACGGTGGTGGCCGCGGTCGCCGAGGCCGCGCGCACCTTCTTCGCCACGCTCCAGCGCGGCGGCGTCGCGCTGCAGGCGGTCGAGAAGGAGTTCGAGAAGGACCTGCGGCTCGTCACCGACGACGGCGTGCTGAGCATCCCGGTCGTGGGCAGCGCGGACGCGGTGGGGGTCGACGAAGAGGGGCGAACCGTCGTCGTGGACCTCAAGTGGTCCTCCACCGGCCGGTACCTGCGCGAGAAGGTCCAGAAGGGCACGGCGCTCCAGCTGGCCCTGTACCAGTGGGCGCTCAACGGCGGCGACGCCCCTCCGGACCACCCCACCGCGTACTACCTGCTCAAGCAGCACGACTTCGCCTCGGCGCACGCGCACTTCGGCCCGTCGGTGCCGCGGGTGTGGGCGCCCGAGGAGCTGTGGAGGCGGGCGGTCCATGCGGCGGAGCACGTGGTCGCGGATGTCCTTGCCGGGCATGTCACGGCAACGAAGCCGTTTGCCGACGCGTTCGCCGCCGCAGCGGCACAGGCTTCGCAGAGCTCCGCTGCGACGGGCGCGGAGGGCGGGTCCGCTCCCGTCCCCGCCGGCCCCACGACTGTCGAGGAGAGGGAGACCGCGGAAGGCCGGCTCTATGTCGAGCCGGGGTGCCGGTTCTGCCGGTTCGGAGCCCTGTGCGGGCTGAAGGGGGACTACTCATGAGCGCGGTCGGCACGGAGAGCAGGGCACTAGGCCTCGGGGACCACGGCGTCGTGGACCGGGACGTCCTGAACCGGGACATCCTGGGCAACGTCTCGATGATCTCGGCAAGCGCCGGGACGGGCAAGACGTACACCCTCACCGAGAAGATCGTGGAGCACATCCGCGCCGGGGTCCGTCCCGATCAGATCATGGCCACGACCTTCACGAAGAAGGCCGCCGGCGAGCTGCGCGAGCGCATCGCCGCCCGGCTCCTCGACGCGGGCGACTCCGCACTGGGTACGGCGTCGCAGGAGCTCGGCGCGAGCCTCGTGGGCACCGTCAACAGCGTGTGCGGCCAGCTCCTGTCGGAATATGCGATCGACGCCGGCCTCTCCCCCGCGCTGGAGGTGATCGGCGAGGACCAGCTGGACGCGATGTTCAGGCTCGCGACCGACGAGGTGCTGGCCGACCATGCCGAGACGCTCTCGCCCGTCGCGTGGCGCCTGGGCACGCACCCCGATCAGGAGGCGGAGTACAGCACCGAGCCGTGGGGCACGACCGTGCAGCGGGTCGTGACGTATGCGCGGACCAACCTGCTCGACGCCGACGCGGTGCGGGCCTGCGCGGAGCGGTCGTGGACCGAGTTCCGGGAGGCTCTCCTCGACCCCCCGTCCGCAGACAACCGTGCGGACTGGCTGCGCGAGCTGCACGCCCTGCGGGCGGAGATGGAGCAGACCGTCGAGCGCGGCGAGCACAGCGACGGGACGAAGGCCAAGCTCTCGACGAAGGCGTTCGAGGAGCAGTACCCGAAGGCGCTCGCCAAGATCGCCAAGGCGCAGGCCGTCGAGACGACACCGTGGGAGGTGTGGCGCGGGTTCGTCGGCTCGAGCCCCGCGGCGCCGCTGAAGAAGGTCTTCTGGGACCTGCGCGAGCGCATCCACGCCGAGCTGCTCTCCAACCCCGCGTTCCACCGCGACATCGAGGGGTACATCCGCGGCGTGCTCACGTGCGCCGCCGACTGCCTCGACGCCTACGAGGAGTTCAAGCGGGACAACGCGCTCATGGACTTCGTGGACCAGGAGGCCAAGGTCCTCGAGCTCGCCCGGCACAACGCCGCGTTCCGGGCATCGTTCGCCGGGCGGATCCGGGTGCTCGTCGTCGACGAGTTCCAGGACACGAGCCCGCTCCAGCTCGCCCTGTTCCTCGAGCTCAGCTCGCTGGTGGAGCAGGCGGTGTGGGTGGGCGATCCCAAGCAGGCGATCTACGAGTTCCGCGGCACCGACCCGGAGCTCATGGAAGCCGTCATGGCCGCCGTGCCGGACGCGAGCCGCAGGCAGCTCTCCGAGACGTGGCGCTCGCGCCAGGCGCCCGTGGACCTCTCCAACGCGGTGTTCGAGCGCGTGTTCGCGGCGCACGGGATGACAACCGAGTCCGTGCACCTCGAGCTCCCGCCGTCAAAGGCCGCCGAGTACGCGGGCAGCATGGGGTCGGTCGAGGCGTGGACCAGGAACCAGGGCAAGGCGGAGGACCGGCTCCGCTCGACCGCCGCCGGGGTCGCGGGCCTGCTGGCACGGTGCCCAGACCTGCGGCCCTGCGACATCGCCGTCCTTGCCCGGTCCAACGACGAGGTCAAGAAGCTCTCCGCGGCCCTCGACGAGCTGGGCCTGCGCGCGAGCCGCAATCCCCGCGCACTCGGCGCCGCGCGGGAGGTGCAGCTGGCGCGGGCCGCGATGGCCTACGTCGCGGACGGGTGGGACACGGTCGCCCTGGCCGAGCTCGTCGCCCTGCACCCCGAGCACCCCTCGCACGGGACGTGGCAGCGGGAGCTGCTCGCCGCCGTCGTGCCCCGCCCCACGAGCCCGGACGCGCTGCAGGAGGGCGCGCACGACGGCGGGGCCGCGCCGGAGCCGGTCGGCACCCGGGCCGTGCACGCGTCGTGGCGGCAGGCGCCCGTCGTCGCAGCGCTGGACGCCCTCCGCGAGCAGGCCGCGGCGGCGACGCCGACTGAGGTGTTCGAGGCGGTGACTGGCGTGGTCGGGCTGCCGCGGCTGGTGGCGGGGTGGTCGGCCCCGGAGCGGCGGCTCCGCAATCTGGACGCGTTCCGCGGGGCGATCGAGCTGTACTACGAGCGGTGCAGGGCACTGCGGTCGCCGGCGACGCTGCGCGGGTTCCTGGACTTCTTCGCCTCCGACGACCACGACTCCGCCGAGAACGCCGGGCCCGACGTGGTGAACGTCCTGACGTACCACAAGGCGAAGGGCCTCGAGTGGCCGGTGGTGGTGATGGAGAGCCTGGACAAGGAGTCCAAGCTGCGCCCGTTCGGGGCGGGCGTCGAGTCGACCCGGGCGCTGGATCTGGCAGACCCGCTCGCGGGCCGGTGGATCCGGCTGTGGCCGAGCCCGTTCCCCTATGGCGGGTCGCCCCTGGACACGGCCGCGAAGGCCAGTGACGCGGCCGCCCGGTTTCTCGAGCGCGACCAGCGCAGCCAGGCGCGGCTCATGTACGTCGGCATGACGCGGGCTGCGGAGACGACCGTGCTGACCTCCAAGACCGGGTCCCCGGGCGTGCTCAACGACCTGGGGCTCGGCGAGCGGTTCGTCTCCTGGAAGGACGGTGCCGTGTCGATCGGCGGGGACATTTCCGTGCCCGCGCGGATCGAGGCGCTCGAGCCGGCTGCCGTGCCCGCGTCCGACGGCGAGTGGCTGGGCCGGTTCGTCGAGGCGCCGGTCACGACTCCGGCCGTGGCGCGCAAGCCGGCACGGCTCAAGGCGAGCGAGTCTCTGGCAGCCGGGTTCGACGCAGAGATCCGCGAGGTCGCCGTTCTCGGCGGGAGGCTCGCGGAGCACGGCTCGGACGACTGGGGCGCCGTCGGCTCTGCGGTGCACGCGTATCTGGGCACGGAGTTCCGCGCCCTCGACGATGCGGGACGGCTCCGCCTCGCGGAGCGTCTCGTGGCCCGTTGGGGTGTGGGGACGACGGTCGACGCCGCGCTCCTCACCACCGCGGGTGAGCGCTTCGAGGCTTGGCTCGACGCCGAGTTCCCCGGCTGGGCGCGGCACCGCGAGGCGGCCATCGGGTGGCGGCCGGAGGGGCAGACCATGGAAGGCTGGATCGACCTGCTGCTCGAGGGACCGGACGGATTCGTGCTCGTGGACCACAAGACCTACCCGGGCACCGACCCTGAGGGTCACATCCGTGCCCACTACCTCGGGCAGATGGCCGCCTACCGGGAGGCCGTCGAGGCGGCGACCGGCAGGCCCGTGCTGCGGGTGCTCATGCATCTGCCGGCGCTGGGACGGGTGTTCGAGGTGTCGGGGGTGCCGGGAGCATGAGCGAGTCCAGGTGAGGACCCTCGGCATCGACCTGGCCGCGGATCCGAAGAAGACGGCGGCTGCGGTCATCGAATGGGCACCGGAAATGGCTTGGATCGAGGAGCTCCGCCTCGGAGTCTCCGACGAGATGATCGTGGGCCTCTTCGGAGACTGCGACGTGACCGGCATCGACTGCCCGGTGGGCTGGCCCTTGCCGTTCCTGGACTTCGTGAGCGGACACCTCGGAGGCGATCTCGCGAAGGTGCTCGAGTACGACGGCCTCGAGGGGCGCCGGCTGCTCGCCTACCGCGAGACGGACCGCTTCGTCACACGCAGGACGGGGCTCGTCCCGCTCAGCGTCTCGGCCGACCGCCTCGCACATCCCGCGATGCGATGCGCCGTCATCCAGGCCAAGATCGTCCAGCGCTTCGGCCCGGAACCGCGGGACGGCGCCGGCCGTCTCGCGGAGGTCTACCCGGCAGCCTCCCTCCGGCTATGGGGCTTCCATGCCCGCCGGTACAAGGGGACGAACGCCACCGAGGCGGCCGCACGCGCCGAGGTCATCAGCCAGCTCTCCGCGGCGGCGCCGTGGCTCGGCACCAACGGCCACGAGGACGCGATGGCCCATTCGGACGACGCGTTCGACGCCGTCGTCGCGTCCCTGAGTGCGAGAGCCGTCGCCATCGGCGCAACGCTTCGACCGAACGAAGAACAGGCCGACCTCGCCCGTTCCGAGGGCTGGATCCACATCCCCAGCGGACCCCTGAGCGACCTGCTGCAGTAGGCGCTCAGACAGTAGCCGCCAAGAGCACCGTGCCACCCGTTCTCAAGGCACCCGCACCCGCACTACCCTGCGGGGATGGCTGAGACCTTCGTCCTGGTGCACGGCGCGTGGCATGGGGGGTGGGCGTGGCGGCCCGTCGGGGCAAGGCTCCATGCAGCGGGGCACGTCGTGCATGCCCCGACGTCGCCGGGCCTCACGCCCGGTGACGACCCAGCCGGCGTCGGGCTCGGCGTCGCCGTGGACGCGCTCGTCGCGTACGTCGAATGGCGCGACCTCCGCGGCGTGACGCTCGTGGGGCACAGCTGGGGCGGGTTCCTCCTCTCGGCCGCCGCTCCGCGACTGGCAGATCACACGGCCCGCGGAGGTCGCGGCCGCCGTCCTCGCCCTCACGGACAAGCAGTGACGTCCGCGGGCGAGTCTGGGACCAGACGGGTGCCGTGAGCGGAATGCGGTGGGTGCTGCACGTCGACCTCGACCAGTTCATCGCTGCCGTCGAGGTGCTCCGGCGCCCGAAGCTCGCCGGCAGGCCGATCATCGTCGGCGGCCGGGGCGACCCGACGGAGCGCGCGGTAGTCTCGACGGCGTCCTACGAGGCCCGGGCTTTCGGCGTCGGCTCCGGGATGCCCCTGCGCATCGCCGCCCGCAAGGTGCCCGACGCGGTCATCCTGCCCGTCGACCACGAGGCCTACCTCGCGGCGTCGGAGGAGGTGATGGCCGCGCTCCGCGCCCAGCCCGGCGCCGTCGTCCAGGTCCTCGGCTGGGACGAGGCGTTCGTGGGCGTCGAGACCGAGGACCCGGAGGCCTACGCCCGCCAACTTCAGGCAGCCGTCCTGAAGCGGACACGGCTTCACTGCAGCGTCGGCGTCGGCGACACCCTCGTCCGCGCGAAGGTCGCCACCGGCTTCGGGAAGCCAGCCGGCGTCTTCCGTCTGACCTCAGGGAACTGGCTCGAGGTCATGGGCGGCCGGCCCACGAGGGACCTGTGGGGCGTCGGTACCAAGGTCTCCGCTCGTCTCGGGAAGCTCGGCATCACCACCGTCGCCGAGCTCGCGGCGGCGGACCCGGAGGACCTCGTCCCCGAGTTCGGCCCCAGAATGGGCCCGTGGTACGCGCAGCTCGGCCGCGGGGAGGGCAGCAGCGTCGTCGATGACACCCCCTGGGTGGCCCACGGGCACAGCCGCGAGACGACCTTCCAGCGCGACCTGACCGACCCAGCGCAAGTGGACGCGGCCGTGCGTGAGCTGACGGCGCGGGTCCTCGAGGACGTCGCGGCCGAGGGCAGACCCGTGGTGGGGTTGACCCTCAAGGTCCGGTACGCCCCGTTCACCACCACGACCCACGGGCGGAAGATCGCCGAGACCTCCGACCGGGACGAGATCCTCGCCCACGCCCTCGGCCTCGCAGCCGCCATCGAGCCCGGCCGGCCCATCCGGCTCCTGGGGCTCCGAGCCGAGATGGCCATGCCCGACGACGCCCGCCAGGGGCACACGCCCACCCGCAGCGGCTGGTGACGGCGTCGCTCTCTCTTTGCCCGAGATCGCATCGCGCCCTGTGCCCCATCAGGGGACGGGCCTATCATGTCCACACAACATTGCGGCTGGGGGCGCAGTCCAGCAAGAAAGAAGCACGCTGTGGACGCCCCCCAAGTCCAGTTAGTCCGAACCTCAGACGGCGGCTCGCTGCGCGTCTTCAGCTACGGCAGCGGACCCGGTGCGGTCTTCGCCGCAGGCAGCCTCACCCGCACTCTGCTCTACGGCAGATTCGCCAGCAGGCTCTCGGCCACGATGCCGGTGCACGTGTACGACCGGCGGGGCCGCGGCGGCTCCAGCCCCCAGCCGCCCGACTACTCCATGGACACCGAGGTGAACGACCTGAAGGCCGTCCTCGACGCCACCGGGAGCCGGGTCGTCCTGGGGCACAGCTACGGCGGCGGCATCGCGCTCGAGGCGGCGCTCCGCCTGCCGGTGAGCCGCGTCGCCGTCTACGACCCCGCCGTCAACATCGACGGGTGCCTTCCGACGCAGACACTCCCCGATCTCGTCGCGGCGGCGGCCAGGGGCGATCACGTCGGCGCCGTCATGGTCTTCTCGCGGGAGATGGACCCTGTCCTGGCACGGGTGCCGCTGCCCGATCCGGCCGCCCGGGCGCTCGTCTGGGCCGCATCCCGCCTGACCAGAGAGGGGCACTCCTGGAAGGAGATGGTCCCCTCCCTCGCGCACGAGATCACGCTGCTGGACGGCACCCACGCCGCCGCCGACCGGTACGCCGGCATCCGGGTTCCCCTCCTGCTCCTGGCCGGGGCGCACAGCCCCTGGTACTTCCGGACCATCGCCTCCGGCCTCGCAGCTTCCCTGCCGGGGAGCACCAGCGTGGTCATCCCGCGGGCCGGCCACAGCGCGCTGAACCATCCCTCGGAGAAGATCCTCAGCCTCTTCCGGCGCTTCCTCGGGCAGGCGGCGTAGGCGGGCGGATCCGGGTCGCGTCGCCGTCGGGCGCGAAGGTCAGATCACGGGGGCGCTGATTCCGTGAGGGCGCGCAGTTCGTCCGAGAGCCTCCCCGCGAGCTCGTCCAGTTCCGGCACGACGTCGGGGTCGGCCACCAAGGTCACGACCAGCTGGCCGGCGTAGGAAACGACGGCGAAGCAGACGCCCACGTTTCCAGGCGTGAGCCCGAACGGCACGACGGAGACGGCGCGATGTCCCGCGATGCTGATCGGTTCGGCGGGGCCGCGCATGTTGGACAGGAACGTGTTCACGCGCCGCTGCCGGTCGATGTACCGCTGCAAGAGGCTGGTCCGGCCCAGCGCCCGGAGTGCGAAGCCGAGGGGCGCGGCCGAGGAGCCGCGGGCGCTGCCCCGGCGCGCCGCGGTCTCCGCCGCCACGCGGGCGAGCCGCACCTCGGGGTCCGGGTCGCTGGGCACCTCGATCGGGACGATGCCGACGGCGTTGCCGAGCCGCGCGACGTCTGTGCCGGGCCGTGCTGAGATGGGCACCGAGACCACGAACGGGCCCGGTGACTCGCCCCGGGCGCGCAGCGTGGAGGCCATCGCCCCGGACACCGCGACGAGGACTAGGTCGTTCACGGTGCAGCCGCGGGCGTGTGCGAGGTCGAGGACTGGCTTGAGCGGAACGGCGGCCGTCGCGATGCGGCGTGTGCTGCCTGTGGGCCGGTTGAACGACGTCGACGCTACGTGGGTGCCGTGGCGGGCAGTGACGCCGAGTTCGCGAAGCCCGCGCACGACGCCGACGAGCCGCGCCGGGAGGTGTGCGAGCGCAGCCAGCCGCTCCCGCCAGACGTCGATGAGGAGGTCGCGCCGGCCCGGCATCGGGCGGGGGAACGGCGCAGGGGCGGGCGCGGGGGCGCCGTCGCCCGCGCCGGAATCACTAAGTGCAGTCAGGACGGCGAGGCCGTTCAGGCCGTCAGCCATGACGTGGTGGGCCACGAAGACCAGCGCGGACGTCCCACCCGTGGCGCCGCGCACCCACCGGGCCGTCCACGGCGGACGGTCCAGGGGAAGCCGCGTGCAGGCGAGGTCTGCCGCGATCTCCAGCACGGCCTCCCGGCCGCCCGGGCCGACGGTCTGGGTAAGGTGGCGCGCGAGGGTGAAGTCGGCGTCGTCGGCCCAGACGGGGCGGCCGCAGCCCGGGGGCGTCCGCACGAGGCGCTGGCGCAGGCGCGGGACCCGCTGGATCCGCGCGGCCATGACTGCCTCGAGCTGGGCGAACGTGGGGGCGTCGGCGGCGTCGAACTCGAGAATGGCCGCCATCTGCATGGGCACGGACCCGTGGTCGGTGGCGAGCACGGTCAGGTCGTTGCTGCTGATGCGATCGATGGGCGACGACGCGTGCGTCATGGCTGCAAGGGTAGCCGTGGGAAACGGTCCGCCGTCCGGACCCGCACGTCCCCTGCGCAAGTATGGCCCCGCCAGTGAAGAATTTCAGGAAAGTGAACAGAACCCCTTGATCCGGTGAAGATCTTCACTATAGTTATGTGAATCAGATCACCCCCGCGAGAGGCAGCGATGACGACCGAGAGCATTGCCGGAACCCCGGCGGCAACGACCGCACTGCTGGCCTCCGCCGGCAACAAGGTCCGCGCCCGCCGCAAGGAGCTCGGCATGACCCTCGCGCAGCTCGCCGACGCCACTGGCCTCAGCCAGGCGATCGTGAGCCAGATCGAGCGGGGCCTGGCCAACCCGTCGTTCACAACCCTCGCGCAGCTCGCGCATGGGCTGGACATCCCCGTCGGCCGGTTCTTCACCGGCCAGGACGACGGCGTCTCCCCCGTGGTGAGGAAATCCGAGCGGAGAAACCTCAAAGGCGTCACCCGCGAGTCGGTCGGCGAGGCAGTCCATGAACTGCTCACGCCCAGCCTCAACGGAGCCCTCGAGGTCCAGTGGATTGTCTCGCCCCCGGGGCACGACACGAGCGCGACGCCCTTCCGGCACAGCGGCGAGGAATTCGGCCTCATCGTCTCCGGCCGGACGGACATCTACCTCGACGGAGTCCGCCACACCCTCAGCGAGGGCGACTCCATCACCTTCAACTCCGAGATCCCCCATTGGTACATCAACGGCTACGAAGAGGAATGCGTAGCGATCTGGGTCAGCGCCCCCCGCGCGTGGTAGCCCGTCAGGCGTCCTCGGCACAGCCAGGCACGTCGTCGGTGGTCTGACCCCACCCACCCCTCTTTCGCATCGCCCGTCTGACGATGCGTCATACCCTCGCGCGCCCGGTAGCGGCGCGGCAAAGGACCCCCCATGATCGACAATGTGGTCACTGCTGACCCTTCGACATCCCGCAAGCTCACCCCCGAGGTCCGCCGGGGCCTCCTCGGCCTGGGGCTCGGCAACGCCCTCGAATGGTACGACTGGATGGTTTTCGGCCTCCTCTCGGCCTACATCGGGCCGAACTTCTTCCCGTCCCAGGAACCTCTCTCAGCGACGCTCAACACCCTCGCGGTGTTCGCCGTCGGCTTTGCGTTCCGCCCGCTCGGCGGCGTGATCCTCGGCACCGTCGCCGACAGGATCGGACGACGGCGCGTCATGCTCCTCTCGATCGTCCTGATGGCGGTCACCACGCTCGTCATCGCGGTCACCCCGGGCTACGCGGCGATCGGCGCGTGGGCCGGCGTCATCCTCCTGGTCTGCCGCTGCGTACAGGGCATCTCCACCGGCATCGAGGCACCGCTCTCCACCTCCCACGCCGTCGAGCTCGCGCCTCCCGGCCGCGAGGGCATGGTCGCCGGCCTCATGAGCTTCTACGTCAACCTGGGCATCCTCATGGCCTCCCTCGTGAGCTTCGCGAGCAGCCTCATGATCGGTGGCGCGGCCATGGGCGAGTGGGGCTGGCGCGTGCCGTTCATCGTCGGCAGCCTCTTCGGCTTCGTCGTCGTGTACCTGCGCCGCTCCCTGCCCGAGACCATGCGCCCCGAGGAGCTCGCCGCCGCCAAGACGAGCGGCGTCTGGGGCGGGATCCGCCGCCACTGGCTCGCCGTCCTCGCGATCATCTTCGTGGTCGGCGCCGCCCAGGCGTACAACTACGCGTGGAACGTGGGCCTGCCCACCGCCGCCCGCAGCAGCTTCAAGGAGGACCCCACCGCGGTCTTCGCGCTCACGACGGCGCTGGCCGTCGTGCTGGTCGTCGGCAGCTGGGTCGTGGGGCGCTTCACGGACGGCAGGGCCCTCTCGCGCTGGTTCATCGTGACGCGCCTCGCGGCGATCCCCTCGGTGTTCCTCATGCTCTTCTACGTCCAGCCCGGGATCGCCGGCTTCGCCGCAGTGCTCCTCGGCGGGTCCCTCGTGCTCGTCCTGAACATGACGATCTACAACGTGGTCAGCGCCTCCCTCATGCCGAAGTCGATCCGCGGCACGGGTGTGGCCCTGGGCTACGGGATCGGCGTCGCGGTCTTCGGCGGCACCGCCTCCTACCTGCTCGTCTGGTTCCAGTCCCTCCACGCCGACTGGGTCTTCCCCGTCTACGTGGCCGTCCTGTCCATCCTGAGCGTCGTCTTCTACATCCTCGCGCGCCGCTCGTCCGGCCTCTACATCGGCAAGTAAGGAACCCCCCCACCGTGGATACCCTTGACCTCCGCATCCATCCCTCCGAGCTGGCCGCCCCCGTGGTCAACCGCTCCCAGGTGCTCGTGGTCGGCGGCGGCCCCGCCGGCGTCGCCGCCGCCGTGACCGCCGCACGCTCCGGCGCGAGCGTGACGCTCCTCGAACGCTACTCGTACCTCGGCGGCCTCGCCTCCGGCGGCATGGTCCTCGTCCTCGATGACATGATCAACGGCTCCGAGATCACCGTCACCGGCATCGTCTCCGAGTACGTCGAGCGGCTCCAGGCGCTGGGCCTCGCCGTCGTGCCCCCGGCCGAGGACCGCAGGACCTCGCAGGAGCTGTGGAACACGTGGGGCCGGTTCGGCACCTTCGACTTCCACTCCCACTCGAACCCGAAGCCCATCTGCTACGCCGCCGCGTTCGACCCGGACGGCTGGAAGCGCGTCTCCAACGATCTGGTCCGCGAGGCTGGCGTCACCCTGCGCCTCCACTCGTGGTTTTCCCGCCCCATCGTCGAGGACGGCGTCATGAAGGGCGTGCTCGCCGAGACCAAGGCTGGCCCGCAGGCCTACCTCGCCGACGTCGTGATCGACACGACCGGCGACATCGACGTCGCCTCCCGGGCCGGGGCAGCCCACGCCCACGACTCCTACATCACGACCCTCGTGTTCCGCCTCGGCGGCGTGGACACGGCAGAGGCGGAGCGCTTCGAGCAGGAGAACCCGAAGGAGGCCCGCGCCATCAACCGCAAGGTCAAGCGCCTCCTCGGCGGTGCGTGGGAGCTGTGGTGGCTCAAGACCCCGCTCGACGGCGTCGTCTGGTGCAACGCCCCGCACATGAGCGGGTTCGACGGCGTGGACCCCGTGGACCTCACCGCTGCCGAGTTCGCGGCCCGCGACCGCATCGCCGAGGCCGTCGCGTACGTCAAGGAGCACCTGCCGGGCTTCCGCGGTGCCCACATCCTGGACACGGCCCCGCAGATGGGGGTCCGCCAGACCCGCCTGCTGCAGGGCGAGTACGTCATGACGAAGGACGACGTCGTCTCGCGCCGCCACTTCGAGGACTCCGTGGCCCGCGGCCGCGACTACTACTACCCGTACCGCTCGCTCCTGCCCCGCGAGGTGGACCAGCTCCTGGTCGCAGGCCGGCACTACTCGGCGACGCCGGAGGCGCAGAAGATGTCCCGCGAGATCCCGCCGTGCATGGCCATGGGCCAGGCCGTCGGGGTGGCCGCGGCCCTCGCGGTGGAGACCGGGACGCTCGTCCGGGCCGTCGACGCCCGCGACATCCAGGCGGGCATGCGGCGCCATGGCGCGGACCCGGGCGACGTGCCCGCGGCGAACGCGACGGTCGACGCCGGCTCGGCAGCTCCCGCTTCCGCCGCCACTCTCGCGGGGGTGGGGGCATGAGCGCCGTCGCCGAGGCGCTCGCCGCCGAGAAGCGCCCCAGCCCGCGCCCGACCGCAGCCGAGGCACCCGAGGCGGGCACCGGCGTCGTGCTTCCGCTGGCCGGGATCAAGGTCGTGGACTTCACGCAGGTGTTCATGGGGCCGAGCTGCACGCAGCTGCTGGGCGACTTCGGCGCCGACGTGGTCAAGGTCGAGCGGCCGGGCGTCGGGGACATCTCGCGGAACTCCTTCCCGGACCCGGACGGCAAGGACAACCCGATCTTCCTCTCGATCAACCGCAACAAGCGCGGCATCAGCGTGGACACGCGCACCGAGGAGGGCCGCGAGGTGATCGCCCGGCTGGTCGCGGACGCGGACGTCGTGGTCAGCAACTTCCGCGCCGGCGTCATGGAGCGCATGGGCTTCGGCTACGAGGACATCCGCCGCACCAACCCGGGCGTCATCTGGGCCTCGGGCACGGGCTTCGGGCCGGAGGGCCCGTACTCGCACAAGGGCGGGCAGGACGCGATCGCGCAGGCCTACTCCGGCGTCATGTGGCGCCGGAACCGCGAGGACCTGCCGCCATCGATCTACCCGACCACCCTGTGCGACTACATCACCGGCATGCACCTGTTCCAGGGCATCCTGCTCGCGCTGCGCACCCGCGAGACCGCGGGCGTGGGCCAGAAGGTCGAGGTCGCAATGTACGACTCGATGCTTCACCTGCAGATGCAGGAGGCGTGCATGCAGCTCAACCGCGGCTACGAGGTGAACTGGGGAGCCATGCCCCTCAGCGGCGTCTTCGAGACGACCGACGGCGCCATCTGCCTCGTGGGCGGGTTCACGCCGGACCCGCTCCTGCGCATCTCCCGCGCGCTGGGGCTCGACGAGGACCTCACGGAGCGGCCCGAGTTCGCCGACCTGCCGCGGCAGTTCGAGAACAAGGCCGCGCTCCAGGCGATCTTCCGCGAGCGCTTCGCGACCGGCAGCACAGAGTACTGGACCGAGCGGCTCCAGGCCGAGGACCTGCTCAATGCGCCCGTGCTCACGCTCGAGCAGACCCTCGCCGACGAGCAGACCCGCGTCAACGGCATGATCGTCGAGGCCGAGCACCCCACGGTCGGCACCGTGCGCATGCTCAACGCCCCGATCCGCCTCTCCGAGACGCCGGCCTCGGTGCGCCGCCCGGCCCCGCGGCTCGGCGAGCACAACGCCGAGGTGCTGCGCGAGAACGGCTTCGACGAGGAGACCATCGCGCGCCTGCAGGAGCTGGGGGTGCTGCGATGAGCGCGGCTGCTTCGGCGGCCGCCGCGGAGGCGGTTTCGCAGGGGTCTTCGGAGGCGGCAGCGCACGACGGCGTCCGGCTGGCCGTGCGGGACAGCGTCGCCTGGGTGGTGATCGACCGCCCGCGGGTGCTCAACGCCGTCGACGGTCCCACGACTGCGAGGCTGAACGGGATCTGGGAGCAGATAGAGGCCGACCGCTCGCTGCGCGCCGTCGTGGTCACGGGAGCCGGCGAACGCGCGTTCTGCGTCGGCGCGGACATGTCCGCGAGCGCCGTGGACAAGACCGGCCTCGAGTACTGGGCGGACCTGGACCCGAACGGGTTCGGCGGGCTGAGCGTGCGCCAGACCCTCGACATCCCCGTGATCGCCCGCGTCAACGGGTACGCGCTCGGCGGGGGCATGGAGATGGTCCTCGGCGCGGACATCGTCGTCGCGGCCGAGCACGCCCAGTTCGGGCTCACCGAGCCGCGCGTGGGCCGGCTCGCGCTGGACGGCGGCATCCACCAGCTCGTGCGCCGCGTCCCGTACACGCAGGCGATGTCGATGCTGCTCACGGGCCGGAAGGCCCCGGCGGCGGAGATGGCTGCGATGGGCCTCGTGAACGAGGTGGTCCCCGCCGCGGAGCTCGACGCCGCCGTGGAGCGCTGGCTGGGCATGATCCGGGCCTGCGCGCCCACCTCGGTGCGCGCCGTGAAGCAGATGGTCACCCGCACCGCGCACCTGACCGCCGCCGAGGCGCGGGCCATGCGCCTGCCGGCGCTCATGGACGCGATGGACAGCAAGGATTCGGCCGAGGGGGTGCTCGCCTTCCAGGAGAAGCGCGCGCCCGTCTGGCCGGGAGAGTAGGAGGAACCGTGAGCATCATCCTCGACCGCGGTGTGTGGGGCGTCGTCCCCACGCCGTTCACCGGAAGCGCGCTGGACGTGGACACGGACAGCCTCGCGCAGCTCGTCGAGCACTACGAGGCCGTCGGCGCCGTGGGCCTGACCGTGCTGGGCGTCTTCGGCGAGGCCGCGTCGCTGAGCGTGGCCGAGAAGGCCCTCGTGCTCGAGACGGCCGCGGAGGCCTCGTCCCTGCCGATCGTCGCCGGGGTCACGGCCCTGGCCACGCGCCCCGCGATCGACGAGGTCCTCGCCGCCCAGGCCGTCCTCGGCGACCGGCTCCGGGCCGTCATGGTCCAGGCGAACACCGCGGACCCGGACTCCCTCGCGAAGCACCTGGAGGGCATCCACCGGGCCACGGGCGCGGGGATCGTGCTCCAGGACTACCCGGCTGCGAGCGGGGTGAGCGTGCCCGCGCGGGCGGTTGCCGCCGTCGTGCGCCGCTGCCCCTTCGTGGCCGCGGTGAAGGCGGAGGCGCCGCCGACGGCGCTGAACATCGCCCGGCTCCTGGCAGCGCTCGGGGCCGGGGGCGTGCCGGTGTTCGGAGGGCTCGGCGGGCAGGGCCTGCTGGACGAGCTCGCCGCCGGTGCGGCCGGGGCGATGACAGGGTTCTCGTTCCCCGAGGCGCTCGTCGCCGCCGTCCGGGCGGCGCACGACGGCGGGCCGGAGGCGGCCGCCGCCGTGTTCGCGCCGTTCCTGCCGCTTGTGAACTTCGAGCAGCAGCCGCGGATCGCCCTCGCGCTGCGCAAGGAGCTGTTCCTCCGGCGCGGGTTCATCGCGGACGCGTCAGTGCGGACGCCCGCCGCGCCCTTCCCGGCCGAGCTCGGGGCTATGCTGCAGGGCCAGCTCGACGCGGCCCTCGAGGCGCTCGACAGCCTCGCGGCGGGGGTGCGCTGATGGACCTCGGGATCAACGGCAAGGCCGCGTTCGTCGCGGCGTCCACGGGCGGGCTCGGGCTCGCGATCGCGCGGGCCCTCGCGGCCGAGGGCGCCCGCGTGGCCATCACGGGCCGCCGCCGCGAGCGGGCCGAGCGGATCGCCGCGGAGCTGCCGGGCGCCGTCGCCGTCGGCGGGGACCTCGGCACGCCGGCCGGCGCAGCGGAGGCGGTGGACCGGGCCGAGGAGGCCCTCGGGCAGCCGATCGACATCGCGGTGCTCAACGGCCCAGGCCCCAAGCCGGGCGCGGCCGCGGCGCTGGGCGTGGACGAGATCGCGAGCGCGTTCGACCTGCTCGTCCGCCCGCACCACGCCCTCGTCTCCCGGGTGCTGCCCGGGATGCGCGAGCGGCGCTGGGGGCGGGTCCTGGCGGTCGGCTCGAGCGGGGTCACCGCTCCCCTGCCGAACCTGGCCGTGTCCAACACGGGCCGGGCCGCGCTGGCCGGGTACCTCAAGACCCTCGCCGCGGAGGTGGCGCTCGACGCCGTGACCGTGAACCTGCTCCTGCCCGGGCGCATCGCGACGGACCGCGTCGCCGAGCTCGACTCAGCCGCCGCCAAGCGCCGCGGCACCACTCTGGACGAGGTCCAGCTCGAGTCGCGCAGGACCATTCCCGCGCGCCGCTACGGCACGCCCGAGGAGTTCGGCGCCGCCGCCGCGTTCCTGTGCAGCGCGCCCGCGTCGTACATCACCGGCGTCGCGCTGCGGTGCGACGGCGGGCTCATCCGCAGCCTCTGACAGGCTCCCCTCCCGGCCTCCCCTGGGCGGCCTCCCCGACACAGCAAGGACTCCCATGACCACGCTCGCCGCTGGAACCGCAACCACCGACTCGGCCGCCCGCCCCCAGCCCGGCCTCGCCCGCCACCTCATCGACGGGGCGTGGACCGGCACGCCCATCACCGAGCGCCGCAACCCGGCCCGGCCGCACGAGATCGTGGCCCTCTCTCCCGCGGGCACCGCCGAGGACGCCGACGCCGCCGTCGCCGCAGCTGTCCGCGCCCAGCCGGCGTGGGCCGCGCTGCCGGCCCCGGCCCGGGGGGCGATCCTGCTCAAGGCCGCGTCGCTGCTCGAGGACCGGGCCACTGCGGTCGCGGCGGACCTGGTGCGCGAGGAGGGCAAGACGCTTGCCGAGGCCACCGGCGAGGTCAAGCGCGCCGCGGACGTCCTGCGGTTCTTCGGCTCGCTCGGCTGGGCGCCGTCCGGGGACGTGCTGCCCTCGGGTCTCCCCGGGACCACGATCACCACCCGACGGGAGCCGCTGGGCGTGTTCGCGCTCATCACGCCGTGGAACTTCCCGATCGCGATCCCCGCGTGGAAGGCGGCGCCGGCGCTCGTGGCGGGCAACGCCGTCGTGCTCAAGCCCGCCGAGCTGACCCCGCTCTCGGCGACGCACCTGGCGCGGGCGCTGCAGGACGCGGGCCTGCCGACTGGGGTGTTCAACGTGGTGCACGGGTCCGGGCGCGTGGTGGGCGAGGCGTTCGCGCGCGACGAGCGGGTCGCCGGGCTGTCCTTCACGGGGTCCACGGCGGTGGGCCTGCATCTCAAGGGGGTCCTGGACGCGCGCCGGGCGCGGGTCCAGCTCGAGATGGGCGGGAAGAACGCCGTGCTCGTGCTGGGCGACGCGGACCCGGAGTCGGCCGCCGCGGTGGTCGCGGCGGGGGCGTTCGGGCTCACGGGGCAGGCGTGCACGGCGACGTCGCGGGTGTACGTGACGCCGGGCGTGCGGGAGGCGTTCACGGCGGCGCTCGTGCGGATTGCCGGCGAGTACGCGCCCGGCGACGGGCTGGCGGGGGCGCGGATGGGCGCCGTGGTGAGCGAGGCGCAGTTCGCGCAGGACGCCGCCGCCGTGCGCCTGGCCGTGGAGCGCGGCGCGGAGCTGCTGGCCGGGGCGCACGACGCCGACCCCACCGGCGGCCTCTTCTTCCCGCCGGCGGTGCTGGCCGGGATGGCGGAGGACGATCCGATCGTGACCGAGGAGGTCTTCGGCCCCGTGGTCGCGGTGCTCGAGGTGCCGGACTACGAGGCCGGGCTCGCCGCCGTGAACTCGTCCCGGTACGGGCTCACGGCCGGGATCTGCACGGATTCCCTGGCGCTCGCGACGGACTTCGCGGCGCGGGCCCAAGCCGGCGTGGTGAAGGTCAACCGGCCCACGTCGGGGCTGGATCTCAACGCGCCGTTCGGCGGGGTCAAGGACTCCTCGACGAACACGTTCCGGGAGCAGGGGCGGAGTGCGGTGGAGTTCTACACGTGGGGGAAGACGGTGTATCTGGGGGTGTAGCGCGGCATGGCGAAGTGGGCGGCGTGCCTCCCGCCCCTACCCCAGCGGCGGGATCGCGCGGCCGGGGTTGAGGATGCCGCGCGGGTCGAGGGCGTTCTTGACCGCGTGGTGCATCGCGAGGCTCACCGGCGAGAGCTCCTTGGCCAGCCCGTCGAGCTTGAGCGTCCCGACGCCGTGCTCGCCGCTCACGGTCCCGCCGACGGCGAGCGCGGCGTCGATGATCTCGCTGAACGCTTCGTGCGCGCGGCCCCGCGCGGCGTCGTCCCCGGGCGTGGTGATGATGAGCGGGTGGAGGTTCCCGTCGCCGGCGTGGGCGATGTTGGCGATCAGCACGTCGTGGGCCACGGCGATCTCCTCGATCCGCGCGAGCACCTCGGGCACCCTGGCCTTGGGCACGCAGACGTCCTCGGTGAGCACCGGGCCGAGCCGCTCAAGCGCCGGGTACGCGAGGCGCCGCGCCGCATAGAGCGCCTCGGACTCCTGCTCGTCCGCCGAGATCGCGGCGAGGCTCGCCCCGGCCTCCTCGAAGCAGCGCGCGAGCTCGGCGGCCTCGAACTGGCCCTGCTCGCCCGGCGCGTCGGTCCTGCCGATGAGCACCGCATTCGCGTCGGTGGAGAGGCCCATGTGCTTCCAGTCGTCCACGGCCTTGAGGCAGTGCCGGTCCACGAGCTCGAGCACCGAGGGGCTGATTCCGGACTCCGCCACGAGCGCGACGGCCCGCCCGGCGTCGACCACCGAGTCGAACATGCCGGCCACCGTGATCGGCGCCGGCGGCAGCGGACGCAGCCGCACCACGACCTCGGTCACGACGGCGAGCGTGCTCTCCGAGCCGACCATCAGGCCCACCAGGTCGTAGCCCGCCGCACCCTTCGCGGTGCGGGTGCCAAGCCGCGTGACCTCCCCGGTGCCCGTGACCACCTCGAGCTCGAGGACGTAGTCCCGCGTGACGCCGTACTTGACGCAGCACATCCCGCCGGCGTTGGTCGCGACGTTCCCGCCGATCGTGGACCACGGCGACGACGCCGGGTCCGGCGGGTACCAGAGGCCGTGCTGGGCGACGTGGGCGCGGAGGTCGTCGTTGACCACGCCGGGCTGGACCCGGGCCCACCGCTCAGCCTCGTTGACCTCGAGGATGGCGTTCATCCGCTCGAACGAGACGACCACGCACCCCTCCATCGCGTTCGCCGCGCCCGAGAGCCCGGTCCCTGCCCCGCGCGCCACCAGAGGGGTGCCAGTCTCGGCGCACCAGCGCGCCACCGCGGCCACCTCCTCGGTGCTCTCGGGACGCACGACGGCGAGCGGGTCGCCGTAGACGGCCCACTCGCCTTCGTCGTGGAGATAGCCCGCGAAGGAGGCCTCCGAGGTCAGGACGCGGCCCTCGGGGAGGAGGGCTTCGAGGGTGGCCGCGGCGGCGTCGGTTGCAGGCATGTCAGGAATCTACAGGGCGGCGTCACCCGGGAGGCCACGCAGAGGGCCCGTTTCCCGCAGAGCGGCACCGCCCGTAATGTTGAGCCAACAGAGCGTGAGGGGAGTGGCTGGTGGCAGAGCCGGCGCGGCGCAAGCCAAGCATCACGGACGTGGCCAGAATTGCCGGCGTCTCCTACCAGACCGTCTCGCGGGTCATCAACAGTGCCCCGGATGTCAGCCCCGCAACGCGCGAACGTGTCCTTGAAGTCATCAAGGAGGTCGGCTACCGCCGCAACCGTACAGCGACAGCGCTCGTCACGAACCGGTCGACTGTCCTCGGGATCCTGACGGACGGCTCCCCGAGATTCGGCCCCATGGGCACCCTCATCGCCCTCGAGAACGTGGCACGCCAGAAGGGGTACGGGACGACGGTGGTGACCGTCGAAGAGCCGTATGAGGACTCAGTCGCCAAAGCCCTCGAGTCGCTCGAGGACGCCGGCGTCGACGGCATCATCGCGATCGCGCCACGCGTTCCTCTTGCCGCCGCCGTCTGGAATGCGACGCTGCGGGTCCCGGTCGAGATGATCGCCGCAGGCGCGTCCTCCACCCCCAATGTGTTCACCTACTCCGAGAACCAGGAGCTGGGCGCGCGCATGGCCACCCAGCACCTCATCGACCTCGGCCACACGGACATCGCCCACATCGCGGGCTCCATGGAATGGTTCGATGGACGCGTCCGCAAGCGCGGCTGGGAGGCGGCCCTCCGCGAGGCGGGCCTCACGCCGGGGCTCTGCCTCGAGGGCGACTGGAGCCCCAAATGGGCCTACGAGACCGGCCTCCGCCTCGTGGATGAGGAGCGAGTGCCGCAGGCGATCTTCGCCGTGAGCGACCACACGGCCCTCGGCCTCATCCGCGCCTTCGCCGAGCACGGCATCCGCGTTCCCCACGACGTCAGCATCGTGGGCTTCGATGACGTCGAGGGCTCCGACTACTTCCTCCCGCCCCTCACCACGGTGCGGCAGGACTTCCCCGGCTTGGCACAGGCCAGCATCGATGTGCTCATCGGCGCGATCGAGGGCCGCGAGGTAGACCGGACGCCGAGCGTGCCGACGCTTGTGGTCCGTGAGAGCGCCATACCGGCCCGGCTCCGCGCCGAGGCCTGAGCAAAACCGAGACCTAACGCCGACTTATCTGTGACCCTTGACACCGCCCACCGTGAACGTTCACGATAGAACGACCGTGAACGTTCACGGAACCGCGTTCGGACCTCGAGGGAGAGGAGAAGCACCATGCACCGCAGCAATGTCAACGACGTCCTGGCGCTCCACCCCGCCGTCGAGGCCCTCAACCTCGACGCCGGCCAGTGGTCCCACGTCCAGCGGCTCCTCGCCGGGCCGGTGAAGGACGCGGAGATCTCCCGGGCGGTTGACGCCTTCGTCCGCCCGGGCTCCTCCGCGGTCGTCGGCGTCTTCCATGAGGGAGCCCTCTGGGCAAGCCTCGTGGTCACGGTGGATCGGGCCCAGGTCCTCACCACAGTGACAACCGCAGATCCGACTCAGGTGGACCTGTGCGGCGACATGGCGACGGTGTCGTCCGATGTCGTGGCGTGGGTCCGCCGCAGGCTGGGCCCGTGCTCCCTCGGGCTCTTCTTCGACAAGCCCTACGCCGAGGCCTTCCTCGCCTCCTCCGACAAGGCTGCCGCAGTGCGCGCAGCCGCTGCCGGCGGCGGCCTCGTCCTCTCGCCGATTCCCCCCGCTCTCGCGATAGCCCTCGCCTGAGCTTCCCCGTCCCCGCCGTTGCCCAGGGCCCCCGGCGGTCCCGTCACCGACCCGTCGGCAGCTGCTAAGGGCCGCCGCCGCACACCCTCATCCCCACCAGGAGAACACCATGATCCGCAGGACGCCCCTCCTCGCAGCGGCCACGGGCCTCGCGCTCGCCCTCGCCGCCACCGGATGCAGCTCATCGGCGAGCAGCACCGCCACCGTCGATTCCGGCGTCTCGCAGAAGGCCGACGCCGCCCTGAAGGAGATCACCGGAAAGGTGCTCAGCAAGGGCCCCAACGGTGAGGCCCCCTCCCCTGTCTCCGCTGCGGACCTCACCCCTGACGAGGTCGCCAAGGTCAAGGCCCTTGGGGCGACTGCGGCCATCGTGATGCACTACGGCGGCAATGACTGGGCCACCGCCCAGGTGAACGGCCTCAAGGCGGAGTTCGAGAAGCTCGGCATCAAGGTCGTCGCCACGACCGACGCCAACTTCAAGCCGGACAAGCAGGTCTCGGACCTCGAGACCGTCCTGACCCAGAAACCGAACATCATCGTCTCGATCCCCACGGACCCGGTCGCCACCGCCTCCGCATACAAGAAGGCCTCGGAAGCCGGCGCCAAGCTCGTCTTCATGGACAACGTCCCGCAGGGGCTCACCGCGGGCAAGGACTACGTCTCCGCGGTCTCTGCGGACAACTACGGCAACGGCGTCGTCTCCGCCCACGAGATGGCCAAGGCCCTCGGCGGCAAGGGCAAGATCGGCGTCGTCTTCCACCAGGCCGACTTCTTCGTGACGAAGCAGCGCTACCAGGGCTTCAAGGAGACGATCGAGAAGGACTACCCGGACATCAAGATCGTCGAGGAGAAGGGCATCGCCGGCCCCGACTTCGCCGGCGACGCGCAGGCCGCGGCCAACGCGATGCTCAGCAAGTACGCCGACCTCTCCGGGATCTGGGCAGTCTGGGACGTCCCGGCGGAGGGTGTCATGGCCGCAGCCCGCGCCTCCGGCCGGCAGGACCTGAAGATCGCCACTGAGGACCTCGGCAAGAACGTCGCCATCAGCCTGGCCAAGAACGAGCTCGTGGTCGGCCTGGGCGCGCAGGTGCCGTTCGACCAGGGCGCCGCGGAGGCCCGCCTCGCAGCGGGCTCGCTGATCGGCAAGCAGGCACCGGCCTACGTCGCCCTCAGCGCCCTCCCGGTGGACCACGCCAACGTCCTCGACGCGTGGAAGCAGGTCTACCACGAGGACGCCCCCAAGGAGCTCAAGGACTCCTACAAGAACTAGCACCGTCCGACGGTGCGGGGGCCCGCGCCCCCGCACCGATCCGAAAGGGCAACCATGAACACCGCAGACAACGTCGTCGAGATGCGCTCGGTCTCCAAGGGCTTCAACGGCGTCCCAGTCCTCAAGGACGTCGGCTTCGATGTCCGCCGGGGCGAGGTCCACGCCCTGGCAGGCGGGAACGGGGCCGGGAAGTCGACCCTCATGAAGATCCTCCAGGGCGTCTACCAGGCGGATGCCGGGGAGATCCTCATCAGCGGGAAGCCGGTCCGGATCAGCTCGATCCAGGACGCGAAGGCCGCTGGGATCGGCATGGTCTTCCAGGAATTCAGCCTCGTGCCGAGCCTCACTGTTGCGCAGAACATCTTCCTCGCGGCGGAGCCGCTTGGGCGCGGCGGGCTGATCGACGACCGCACCGCTGTCCGCAAGGCCAAGGAGCTCTTCGCCGAAATGGAGGTGGACGTCGACCCCCGCGCCGAGGTCTCCCGCCTCGGCACCGCCTACTGGCAGCTGACGGAGATCGCCAAGGCGCTCTCGCAGAACGCGCAGGTCCTCATCATGGATGAGCCCACCGCCAGCCTGGCCCGCCACGAGTCCGAGGCCCTGTTCGAGCTGATCGACCGGCTGAAGGCGCGCGGGATCTCGATCATCTACATCTCCCACCGCATGGACGAGGTGTACCGGCTCGCGGACCGGATCACGATCCTCCGCGACGGCCGCCGGCTTCTGACCGAGCCGCTGACCGGTGTCACCCCCGAGCAGATCGTCGAGGGCATCGTCGGGAAGAAGATCGAGGGCCAGCTCGCCTACCGCGAGCGGGACCACACGGCGCACGACGGCGCCCCCCTCCTCGAGGTGCGCGGCCTCACCGCAGGGTGCCGGGTGCGGGACGTGTCCTTCACGCTCCGTCCCGGGGAGATCCTCGGCCTCGCTGGACTGATGGGCAGCGGGCGCACCGAGCTGGCGCGGGCGCTGTTCGGGATCGACCGGGTGGACAGCGGCGAGATCCGGATCCGCGGCGAGAAGGTCAGCCTGGCCTCCCCGCAGCAGGCCATCGACGCCGGCGTCGCCCTCGTCCCGGAGGACCGCCGGGCGCAGGGGCTCGTCCTGGACCACTCGGTCCGGGAGAACCTGCTCCTGCCGCTCCTGGGCCAGATCCAGCGGGGCCCGCTCCTTGACCAGGGCGCCGGGAAGGATCTTTCCACCGCACTGATCCGGAAGTTCGCGGTCAAGGTCGCGCACCCGCAGCGGCCGGTGCGCCTCCTCTCGGGCGGCAACCAGCAGAAGGTCGTGATCGCGAAGTGGCTGGGCACCGACCCGGACATCCTCATCCTCGACGAGCCCACGGCTGGCGTCGACATCGGCACGAAGAGCGAAATCCTGGACATGATCCGGGACCTCGCCACCGCGGGGAAGGCGGTCATCGTCATCTCCTCCGAATATCCCGAACTCCTCGCGGTCAGCGACCGCGTTCTCGTCCTCAAGGACGGCTCCGTCATCCGTGACATCCCCCGCAGCGAGATCGCTGACGAGGAATATCTCCAACTCGCAGTCCAGGGAGTCTGACCCGTGAGCAAGGCATCCACCATCACCGCCGGCGACACCGCCCCCGCGTCCCGCAGCTTCGGCGCGACGCTGAAGGAGCTCGACTGGCGCCGGTACGTCATCTACATCGGCTTCGTCGTCGTGTTCCTCTTCTTCGCCGTTCTGCTGCGCGACCAGGGCTTCCTGTCGCCGCAGAACCTGCTGAACATCTTCCGGCAGACGGCGACCATCACGGTCATCGCCGTGGGGATGACCTACGTCATCTCGTGCGCCGAGATCGACCTCAGCGTCGGCTCCACCGCTGGCCTCTCCAGCGTGTGCACGGCCATGGCCCTGTCCCAGTGGGGGCTCATCCCGGGCATCCTGGCCGGCCTCGCCGTCGGCCTGGTGGTCGGGTCCATCAACGGCGCGCTCGTGAGCCTCCTGGGCATCCCCTCCTTCCTGGTGACGCTCGGCATGCTCGGCATCGCCGTCGGCGCCGCCCAGTGGATCACCGCCTCGGCCCCGCAGCCGATCCTCAACGACACGTTCAACACCCTGTTCGGCTCCGGCAACTTCGGCCCCGTCCCCGGGCTGATCGTGTGGAGCGCGGTCTTCGTGGCAATCGGCGCCGTCGTGCTGAACCGCACCAGGTTCGGCCGGCAGGTCCTCGCCACGGGCGGCAACCGCACCGCCGCGGAGTTCACCGGCATCAACACCAAGCGCATCAAGTTCCAGGTCCTGCTCATCTCCGGTGCCGTCGCGAGCGTCGCGGGCATGCTCTACGCCGGCCGCCTCCAGTCCGGGCGCTTCCAGTGGGGCACGGGCGACGAGCTCTCCGCCATCGCCGCCGTCATCCTCGGCGGGACGAGCCTCTTCGGCGGCGCCGGGTCAGTCATCGGGACCCTCTTCGGGGCCCTGCTGATCGGCCTGATCAACAACGGGCTGATCCTCGCCGGCCTCGACAGCAGCCAGCAGCAGGTGGTCCGCGGCGCGATCATCATCCTCGCCGTCGCGCTGGCCCGGAAGAAGTAGCCGTGGGCACGCTCCCTTCCGCGGGCCTGCGCTCGGGGATCATCGGCACGGGGTTCATGGGGTCCGTCCACGCGCACGCGGTTCGGGCATCGGGGGGACTCGTGAGCGCCGTCGCCGGAAGCAGCCCGGCCAGCGCCGAGCGGGCGGCGGCCGCGCTGGGGGCCGCGTCGGCGGCCACCTCGGCAGAGGAGCTCATCGCGAGGGACGACGTCGACGTCGTGCACATCTGCACCCCCAACGCGACCCACGCGGAGCTGGCCAGGACGGCGATCGACGCCGGCAAGGCGATCGTGTGCGAGAAGCCGCTTGCGACGTCCGCGCACGACGCCGCCGAGCTCGCCGAGCAGGCGGAGCGGGCCGGGGTCGTCGCGGCGGTGCCGTTCGTCTACCGGTTCTACCCGGCGGTGCGCGAGGCGCGCGGCCTCGTGGCCAGGGGCGACGCCGGCCGGCCCTGGCTCCTGCACGGCTCCTACCTGCAGGACTGGCTCGCGAGCCCGGAGGCGACGAACTGGCGCGTGGACCCCCGCGCAGGGGGCACCTCCCGCGCGTTCGCAGACATTGGCGTCCACTGGTGCGACCTCATGGAGTTCGTCACGGGACAGCGGATCGTGCGGCTGGTTGCCTCGACGTCGCGGGCGTTCGAGGAGCGGCCCACCCCGGCCGGCCCGGCCGCCGTCGCGACGGAGGACGGCGCCACGGTGCTCTTCGAGACCGACCACGGCGCCGCCGGCTCCGTCGTCGTCAGCCAGGTCAGCCCGGGACGCAAGAACCGGCTGTGGTTCTCGTTCGACGGCACGGAGGCGTCCTTGAGCTTCGACCAGGAGCAGCCGGACACCCTGTGGGTGGGCCGCACGGGCGCCGCCACCCGGGTCGCCGTCGGACCGGACACCCTGACCACTGACGGCGGCCGGCGCTACGCCCGGCTCCCGGCCGGGCACCCCCTCGGCTACCAGGACAGCTTCACGGCCTTCGTGGCGGACGTCTACGCCGCGGTCCGCGGGGACGCGCCAGATGGCCTGCCGACCTTCCGGGACGGGCTGCGGGCCGCCCAGCTCACCGAGGCGCTCGTGGCGTCGGCGCGCGGCGGTTCCTGGGCCGACGTTCCCGCGGGCCACGTGCCCTCCCAGCCTTCTCCTCTCTCTCCCAGCATCTGAAAGGCCTCACCATGAAACTCGGATACTGCACCATCACGTGGGGCGGCGTTGTAGGCCATCCCGTCGGGGTGACGAGCGTCAAGGACCTCTTCTACCTCACGCACGGGCCCATGGACCGGGCCGTGGCGGACATCGCCGCCGCCGGGTACGCCGGCGTCGAGATGTTCGACGGGAATCTCGCCGACTACGCCGAGAAGCCCGAGGAGCTCCGCGGGATCCTCGACCGGGCCGGCGTCGAGCTCGTGAGCGTCTACACGGGCGCGAACTTCATCTACGCGGACATCCTCCCGGACGAGCTGCACCGGATCCGGCGCGCTGCCGAGCTCGCGGCCCAGTTCGGGGCCGAGCGCCTCGTGGTCGGCGGCGGCGCGCGCCGGGCAGCCGGGACCACGGAGGAGGACTACCGACGGCTCGGCGAGGCCCTGGACCGGGTCACCGACATCGCCGAGGAGTTCGGACTCTCGGCGAGCTACCACCCTCACCTGACCACGATCGTGGAGAGCCCGGACGAGCTCGAGCGACTCATGGGCCTCACCCGGATCGGCTTCTGCCCGGACACGGCGCACCTCGCCGCGGGCGGCGCGGACCCCGCCGCCGTCATCCGCAAGTACCCCGAGCGGATCCGGCACGTCCACCTCAAGGACCTCCGCCGGGACCCGTTCGCGTTCCTGCCGCTCGGGCAGGGCGAGCTGGACTTCCCGGACATCGTCCAGGCGATCAAGGAGAGCGGCTACGACAGCTGGCTCATGGTCGAGCTGGACGAGTACGACGGCGACCCGCGCACCGCCGCCGAGGCCAGCCGCAGGTATCTCCAAGAGCTCCTCCCGTAACCTTTCCGCCCCGATTCTGACCCCAACCCTGACCACCGAGAAGGAACTGATCACCGTGAAGAACCTCAATGTCGGCCTCATCGGAGGCGGCTTCATGGGCAAGGCCCACTCCCTCGCCTACTCCGCCATGCCCATGTTCTTCTGGCCGGCACCGGCCATCCCCGTCCGCCACACGATCGCCGAGGCCAACGAGCAGCTCGCCGCCGAGGCCGCCCGCCGCTTCGGCTTCGAGCAGTCGACCTCCGACTGGCGCAGCATCATCGACGACCCGGCAATCGACGTCGTCGACATCGCCACCCCGAACCACCTCCACGCCGAGATCGCGATCGCCGCTGCGCAGGCCGGCAAGCACATCATCTGCGAGAAGCCGCTCGCCCGGACCGTCGACGAGTCGAAGGCGATGTACGACGCGGTCAAGGATGCCGGGATCGTGCACATGGTGGCGTTCAACTACCGCCGCACACCCGCCGTCGCCCTTGCCAAGAAGTACATCGAGGAGGGCGCGATCGGGCGGGTCCTGAACTTCCGTGGCACCTACCTCCAGGACTGGAGCGCCTCCCCGGACTCGCCGCTCTCGTGGCGCTTCCAGAAGTCGATCGCGGGCTCCGGCGCGCTCGGGGACATCGCCACGCACGTGGTGGACATGGCCCGCTACCTCGTGGGCGAGTTCGCCTCCGTCAGCTCGCTGCTCTCGACGTGGATCCCAGATCGACCGCTGCAGACCGGCGGCGCCGACGCGCTCGGCAACGTCCGCGGCGGCGAGGGCCCCCGGGGGGAGGTCGACGTCGATGACGAGGTCATGACCATGATCCGCTTCGGGAACGGGGCCGTCGGCTCCATCGAGGCCACGCGCAACGGCTGGGGCCGGAACAACTTCATCACCTTCGAGATCCACGGCACCGAGGGCAGCATCGTCTTCAACTACGAGCGCCGGGACGAGCTCCAGGTCTGCTTCGCGTCAGACGGCGGTGACCGGCGCGGCTTCCGGACCGTCTACACCGGCCCGGCCCACCCGTACGGCGAGGGCCTCTGGCCCATCCCGGCTCTGGGCATCGGGTACGGGGAAACGAAGATCATCGAGGCGCACGACTTCTTCAAGGCCATCGCCGAGGGTGGCAGCGTGAGCCCGAACTTCGCCGACGGGTACCAGACGGCGCTCATCGACGAGGCCATCGTTGCGTCGTCAGCGAAGGGCGAATGGATCGACGTCTCCAGCGTCGCCGAACTGGCGGGCTAACAGGAACAGCGCAAGGGGTGAGGGGCCGCACCGCCGCTTCTCACCCCTTCCACCTATCGTCGAGGGCTGGGACAGCCAAGCCGACCTCGACGGCCAGCCAGCTTAAGGAGATCATGATGCCCCGCCCGTTCACCCTGTTCACCGGCCAGTGGGCCGACCTGAAGCTCGAGGAGGTCGCCGAGCTCGCGGCCGGCTGGGGCTACGACGGCCTCGAGATCGCCGTCTCCGGCGAGCACCTCGACGCCGCCCGCTGGGACGATGCGGCCTACATCGACGAACGCCTCGGCATCCTCGAGCGCCACGGCCTGAAGCTCTGGGCGATCTCGAACCACCTCAAGGGCCAGGCCGTGTGCGACGACCCGATCGACTTCCGCCACCAGGCCATCGTCGGCTCCGCCGTCTGGGGCGACGGCGACCCCGAGGGCGTGCGCCAGCGCGCCGCCGAGG
>NZ_JBCHVF010000003.1:0-334112 GCF_050474465.1 Sinomonas sp. B1-1
ACTCCCACACCGCCCGCTCGGCCGAGCGGGCACCCCCGTCACTCGAGGGGTCCAGCAGCTTCACGGCGCCCTTGACCAGCATCGGGTCCGCGGCCATCAGCGCGGTCGCCTCCAGCACGCCCCGCGCCTCCCCCGCAGCGGCCGCGGCACGGTCCTTCAGCGCCGCCTGGACGGCCTTGGACGCGGACCGGATCCGCTCCGCCTCCACCACCGCGTCCTGCCCCGGAACCGGCCCCGGACCCGGCTCGGCCACCGGCGCCGGCATCTGCAGCACCGGCCCCACAACCCGCCCCGGAGTCACACCGACACCGTGAAACTGCTCCATGATTCGAGATCCTTTCGTGGGGGTAGGGGGCACGCGAGAGGGCCACCCGAAAAGTGTCCTGCGTTACCCTAGCCGCTATAGCATTGCTATACAAGAGGCGGAAGTGATCCAGTTCACACCGTCGGCAGTCGAGGGAAGTGCCGCGTCGCGCCGTGATGCACCTCACTCTCGTGTCTTGTATAGCGTTGCTATATCCACTACGCTAGCGGCCATGCGCCAACGAGGTTCGGGAGTCGCGGATGACCCCGAGGAGACGAAGGGGGACGTTCCCTCTCCCCGTGAGCGGCTCATCCAGGCCGCCATGGATCTTGTCGCCTCGTCGGACGGAGCCCCGGTCTCGACCCGGCAGATCACCGAGCTCGCCCGGGTCACGGCGCCCACGCTGTACCACCACTTCGGCGACAAGGACGGGCTCATGGAAGCCGTGGTGGCTCGGGGCTTCGAGGAGTTCGTCCAGAGCGAGGGCAGCATCGAGCGCTCGGACGTGCCGATCCAGGACGTCAAGAGGCTCTGGGACGTGCACGTCCAGTTCGGCGTCACCCACGCCCAGCTGTACATGCTCATGTTCGGGACCAGCGGCCCCACCCGCCGCCCGGTCGTCGTCACCGAGGCCGAACGGCTCCTCGAGAGGGAGCTCAACCGGCTCGCCGCCTCCGGGCAGCTCGCCGTGCCTCCGCTCGAGGCGGCGAGGGCGATCCTCGCGGCCAACGTGGGTGTGACGCTCATGCTGATCTCCGACGCCTCCGAGGCGCCCGATGCCACCAATCCCCTCTCGACCCAGACGCGGGACGCCGTCCTGCGCTCTGTCCTCACCGACCCCAGCATCCTCGATGCACCCACCGCAGGAGCCGTGGCCGCGGGCGGCGGGCAGCCCAGCTATGTTGCCGCTGCCATCGCCCTCAACGCCACGCTCCAGTCCTCGCACCCGGACCAGTTGTCCGGCACCGAGATGAAGCTCTTCCTCGAATGGCTCCACCGGCTCTCCACGGCGTCCGCGTCGTCGGCCGACCCAGACCAGAAGGGCTGATCCCACCCCTCCCCGCAGCCGCATGCTGCCTCCTGAGACGAAAGCAGGAAAACTCATGTCGACCACAGCAGCGCCTTCGCGCCTGCACACGGCCCGGGCCGGGGTGCAGAAGTTCGGCACCTTCCTCTCCGGCATGATCATGCCCAATATCGGCGCCTTCATCGCCTGGGGCCTCATCACTGCGCTCTTCATCGAGAAGGGCTTCCTCCCCGTGCCCCAGCTGGGCGGCTGGGGGACCGACCCCGCCACCGGCAAGGCCTATGTCGGCCTCGTGGGCCCGATGATCACCTACCTCCTGCCGCTCCTCATCGCCTACACCGGCGGCAAGGCGGTGTACGACATGCGCGGCGGCGTGGTCGGGGCCATCGCGACCATGGGCGTCATCGTCGGCGCCGGCATCCCGATGTTCGTCGGCGCCATGATCATGGGGCCGCTCGGCGGCTGGACCATGAAGAAGCTGGACGCGATCTGGTCCCACAAGATCCGGCCCGGCTTCGAGATGCTCATCAACAACTTCTCCGCCGGAATATGGGCCGCGATCCTGGCACTCATCGGGTTCTACGGCATCGCCCCGGTGGTCACGGCGGGGAGTGAGCAAGCCGGTAAGGCCGTGCAGTTCCTCGTGGACAACGGACTCCTCCCGCTCACCTCGCTCCTCATCGAGCCCGCGAAGGTCCTGTTCCTGAACAACGCGATCAACCACGGCGTCCTCACCCCGCTCGGCACCCAGCAGTCCCTCGAGCAGGGCAAGTCGATCCTGTTCCTCCTCGAGGCGAACCCCGGCCCGGGCCTGGGCGTCCTGCTCGCGTACATGTTCTTCGGCCGCGGCGCCGCCAAGGCCTCGGCCTCGGGCGCGGCGATCATCCACTTCCTCGGCGGCATCCACGAGATCTACTTCCCGTACGTGCTCATGAAGCCGATCCTCATCCTCGCCACGATCGGCGGCGGCATGACCGGCATCGCGACCCTCGCAATCACGCATTCCGGCCTCGTCGCCCCTGCTGCGCCGGGCTCCATCATCGCCGTCCTCGCGCAGACCTCGAGGGACAGCTACATCGGGGTGATCCTGGCGGTCATCCTCGCGTGCGCCGTCTCCTTCGTCATCGCATCGATTATCCTCCGCACCTCCAAGGACAAGGGAGAGGGCGACCTGCAGGCCGCCACGACCCAGATGGAGAGCATGAAGGGCAGGAAGTCCATGGCCTCCAGCGTCCTCGGCGGTGCGGCCACCGGCGGCGGCGTCGCGACCCTCACGGGAACCGGCGTCAGGAACATCGTCTTCGCGTGCGACGCAGGCATGGGCTCCTCCGCGATGGGCGCCTCGGTGCTGCGCAACAAGATCAAGGCCGCGGGCCACGACGAGGTCACGGTCACCAACTCGTCCATCGCGAGCCTCACCGACACGTACGACATGGTCGTGGTCCACCAGGACCTCGCCCTCCGAGCCCGCCAGAAGACGCCGAGCGCGCAGATCGTGACGGTCGACAACTTCATGGGCAGCCCCAGGTACGACGAGATCGTCGAGTCGCTCGACGCGGAGTCGGGGGCTCCGGCTGGCGAGTCGGCCCCGGCGGCAGGTGCGCCGGCCGCGGCCGCCGCGGCCCCGGCGTCGTCCGCCACAGCACCGTCCACCGCCGCAGCTCCCGCAGGCGGCGAGCCCGCGGAGGCCAGGCAGGTGCTGCGCCGCGAGTCCGTCCTCCTGCAGGGCGGGGCAGCGGACATGGCCGGAGCGATCGACGAAGCCGGCCGCCTGCTCATGGCCGTCGACGCGGTCGACGGGCAGTACACCGCGGCGATGCACGAGCGCGAAGGCTCCGTGTCGACCTACATGGGGAACTTCCTCGCCATCCCCCACGGGACCAACGAGGCGAAGGACCACATCAAGGCCTCGGCCGTGACGTTCGCCCGCTACGACGACCCGATCGACTGGAACGGCAAGCCGGTCAAGTTCGTCGTCGGGATCGCCGGCAAGAACAAGGAGCACCTCGGCATCCTGGCCAAGATCGCCAAGGTCTTCGGCGACAAGGAGCAGGTGGCGCGCCTCGAGGCGGCCTCCAGCGTCGACGAGATCCTCGACATCCTCGGAAAGGTGAACGCGTGAGCGGCGCACCCGCAGAACACCAGAAGACCGCTGTCCACTTCGGGGCAGGCAACATCGGCAGGGGCTTCGTCGGTCTCCTCCTGCACAACGCCGGCTACCGGCTCGTGTTCGCCGACGTCGCGGCGCCCCTCATCGACGCGCTCAACGAGACGCCGTCGTACACCGTGCACGAGGTGGGCGAGGGAGGCACGGACCATGCCGTGGACGGCTACACCGCCGTGAACTCGGCCACCGACGAGGCCGGGCTCGTCGACCGGATCGCGGCGGCCGACGTCGTCACCACCGCGGTGGGGCCGAACATCCTGAAGTTCGTCGCGCCGGCGATCGCCCGCGGGATCGCGGCGCGCCCCGCCGGCGCGGCGCCGCTTGCCGTCATGGCGTGCGAGAACGCGATCAATGCCACGGACATCCTGGAGAAGGAGATCCGCTCCGCAGCGGAAGGGGAGGGGCTGGACGACGGCGCCGTGGACGCCCGGGCGGTCTTCGCCAACACGGCGGTTGACCGGATCGTCCCGACCCAGGAGGCGGGCGGCGGCCTCGACGTCCGCGTCGAGCCCTACTTCGAGTGGGCCATCGAGAAGGCTCCCTTCGGGGACGCTGCACCCGAGATCCCGGGCGTGACCTGGGTCGATTCCCTCGGGCCGTACATCGAGCGCAAGCTCTTCACGGTCAACACCGGGCACGCCTCGGCCGCGTACTTCGGGCGCCGCGTGGGGGCCGAGAAGATCTCGGACGCCCTCGCCGACCCGGACGTCCGCGCGAAGGTCGAGGCGGTGCTCGCCGAGACGAAGGCCCTCCTCGTGGCCAAGTACGGGTTCGCCCCGGAGCAGCAGCAGGCGTACGTGACGAAGATCCTCGGCCGCTTCGCCAACGCCGAGCTGCCCGACACGGTCGAGCGCGTCGGCCGTGCTCCGCTGCGGAAGCTGTCCCGGCATGAGCGGTTCGTCGGCCCCGCCGCCGAGCTCGCCGAAAGGGGGATGCCCGCCGATGCGCTCCTCGCGGCCATGGGCGCGGCTCTCGCCTTCGACGCGCACGACGACGAGGAGGCCGTCCGCCTGCAGGCCCTGCTCGCGTCGGGGTCGTCGGACGCGGAGCTGGCAGAGGAGATCACCGGCCTCGACGCCGGGCACCCGCTGCACGACCGCGTGGTCGCCCTGGTCGCGGACGCCCGGGCAGGACGGCCCGCCTGACCGCCCTGCGGTCTGGGGGTCACCTTCTGGTGGTCAATCCTCCGGCGAAGGCCATCAGGAGGTGACTCCCAGGAGGTGACCCCCAGGAGGTGACCCCCAGGAGGTGACCCCCAGACGGAAGGGGGGTCATATCGCGACGGCGAGGATCCTCGAGGTCGAGCCCTCGTTCGTCGCGATCCACAGCTCCCGCTGACCGGGCACCTGCACGACGTCCCGGAGCCGGCCGTACTGGCTGCGGAAATGCTCCGTGGCCCCCGGCAGCTGGCCGCTGCCGTCCCCGGTCGAACCTGCGGCCGGCAGCGGGAGGCGCCACAGCCGCTCCCCACGCAGGCAGGCGACGTACGCGACGTCGTCGACGATCGCCAGCGCGCTGGGGGAGGCGTCCGCCGTGGAGGGCCAGACGTGGACGGCGGGGACGCTCCCGTTGCTCGACCGGGCGCCGGTCACGGAGGGCCAGCCGTACTGCGAGCCGGCCTGGAGGAGGTTGAGCTCGTCGTCCCGGTCAGGTCCGAGCTCACTGGCCCAGAGCCGGCCCGAGGAGTCCCACGCGAGGCCTTGGACGTTCCGGTGCCCGTAGGTGAAGACCCGGTTGCCGAAGGGGTTGCCGTCCGCCGGCGCGCCGTCGGACGCGACGCGCAGGACCTTCCCGCCGAGGCTTGCCCGGTCCTGGGACGAGGAGCGGTTTGTCGCGTCCCCGGTCCCGATGTAGAGGAACCCGTCGCGGCCGGCCTTGATCCGGCCGCCGTTGTGGATGGGCGCCTCGGGGATCCCGTCGAGGAGGACGCGCTCACCGCCCAGGGAGCTGCCGTCCCAGTGCAGGGCGACGACGCGGTTCGAGCGCTCCGCCGTGTAGTAGGCGTAGAGGGTGCCGCTGCTGGCGAAGTCGGGGGCCGCTTCGAGGCCGAGGAGGCCGCCCTCGCTCGTGTCGGTGCGCACGGCGATCCGCGCCGCTTCGCGGGGGTCGCCGCCGGCTCCCAGTCGCAGGATCCTGCCCGAGTCCCGCTCCGAGACGAAGGCGGAGCCGTCGGGCAGGAAGGCGATCGACCACGGCGTGGAGAGCCGCTCGGCCACCGTGCGGGTGACCCGGGGCGCGCCGGCCCCGCCGGGCGCTCCCGTCCCCGGGCCCGCCGCGCCCGACCCGGGATTCGGCGGAGGGTTCGGGGCGTCCGACGGCGTGCACCCGGCGAGTGCGGCCGCGCCGGCACCGGCCCCGAGCAGCGCGAGGAACGTTCGGCGCGGAACCGGGGGCACAGTCTCACCTGCCTCGCTGGAAGAAGGCAGAGAAAAACCTGCATCGCGCCGTTGAGATGCAGGTCACTTTCTGACTATAGGTCGGCTCGGCGCCGAAGCCAACCCCATGGCAACGCGTTGCCATCTAGGACCAGGTCGTCCTCGGCCGCCCTTGGACGACCCCGTCGACCTCGACGTCCACGCGCTCGTCGAAGAATGCGATGCGGTCCTGGATCTGCAGCATCTCCGGGAAATAGGGGCCGTAGCTCCACGCGACCGGCCGCCCGTCGCCGAGGCCGGGCGCGGCCCAGTACTTTGCGACGCCCTTGTATGGGCACACTGTGCGCAGCGGGTCCGGGACGAGATGCTCCCACCGGACGTCGTCCGGGTGGAAGTAGCTGCGCGGCGGGAGCCGGCCCTCGAAGAGCCGCACCGTGGAGGCGGAGTCCGCGAGCACGACGCCGTCGAGCAGGACCCGCACGTGGGCCTTCGAGGCGCGCACGTCGATGCGGCTGAACGGGTCCCGGGGGTGCCCCAGGATGGGCTCCTCCTCCTCGAACCAGGAGAACGCCTCGGTGTCGAAGGCCACATACCCGGCGAGATCGGGGTCGGCGAGCCTGAACGCGGCTCCTGGCACGAGGGTGCCGCCCACGCGGACGGCGAGCGGCTCGCCGTCGGCCGTGTGCGGCGCGAAGGGGAACGGCGAGCTCGGTGGCCCCGGGCGCTCCGGCGGGACGGCGTCAGGCGACGGGCCGGCCTCGAGGCGCGCGACGACGTCGTCCGCGGGCACCGCGTGCACCGGCAGGTACCGGTCCGGCTCCCAGAGCACGACGGCGCGCTGCGAGTCGAGCACGAGCGCGTCGCCGAGCTTCGCGCGGAGGCGCTTGGCGGTGGGCTCGTAGCGCAGCTGGGGGAGCAGCCTCTTGAGTTCCTGGGAGATCCGTACGGCCATGGACCCAGCGTGGGCACGGCGACGGCGAAAGATCAAGGACCGCCCGGCGGGTCTCAGCTGCGGGTGTGCAGGCCGTCGAAGACCACGGTCACGACGTCGTCCGCGAGCTTCTCCGGTGTGAGCGAGCCGCCGGGGCGGTACCACTCGACGATCGAGTTGATCGTGCCGAACAGGAGGCGCGAGACGGTGCGCGGGTCGATGTCCTTCCGCAGGGTGCCCTCCTCGCGGGCCGCGCCGATGAGCTCTGCGACCTTGCGGTCGAAGCTGCGGCGCCGTTCGAGGGCGGCGCGCTCGGTCTCGGTGTTGCCGCGCAGGCGCAGCAGGAGCGTGACGAACGGCAGCTTCTCGGTCAGGACCCGCACGGTGGAGCGGACCACGAATTCGAGGCGGTGCTCCGCCGTCCCGGACTGGGCCTCGGGCGAGGCCCACACCGATTCGAGGCCGCCGAGGGCTTCCTCGAGCGCGAGCGAGAGCAGGTCTTCCTTGGACGGCACGTGGTGGTAGATCGCGGACTTCGAGATGCCGAGGTTCTCGGCGAGGATGCCCATGCTCGTGGCGTCGTAGCCGTGACGGTTGAAGACCTCGACCGCGACGTTGAGCACGGTCTGCTGGTCGTATCCGGGGCGGCCGCGCCGGCCGGTGGTGGCACTGTTGGTGGTGGTGCCGCTGCTGCTGGTGCCGTTGGTGGTGGCGGGGAGGGTGGGCATGGGATCCAGTCTAGGGAGGCCGTGGCCGCTGGCAGGACCGGCGGCCACGGGGAGGAGGGGGTGCTACGCCTTCTGGTCGCGGAGGTCGTAGATGCGGCGGAGCTTGCCGTTGGAGCGCTCGAGCGAGCCGGGCTCGACGACGTCGATCGTGCAGGAGGACCCGATGTGGATCTTGATCTGCTGGCGCAGCGTGGAGCCGGCCGCCTGGCGCTGCTCCGGGGTGGTGCCCTCGCGCGGCTCGATCTTGATCGTGAGGTCGTCCATGCGGCGGCCCTCGGGACGGGTCAGGATGAGCTGGAAGTGCGGGCTCAGCTCGGGGATCCGCAGGGCGATCTCCTCGATCTGGGACGGGAACAGGTTCACGCCGCGCAGGATGATCATGTCGTCGGTGCGGCCCGAGATGCGGCCCATGCGGCGGTGGCCCGGGCGGGCGGTGCCGGGGAGCAGCGTGGAGAGGTCCTTGGTCCGGTAGCGGATGATCGGCAGGGCCTGCTTGGTCAGGGACGTGAAGACGAGCTCGCCCGTCTCGCCGTCGGACTTGGTCTTGGTGAGGTCGAACGGGTCCACGATCTCCGGGCGGAAGTGGTCCTCCCAGATGTGCGAGCCGTCCTGGGTCTCGTAGGACTCGCCGGCCACGCCCGGGCCCATGACCTCGGAGAGGCCGTAGATGTCGCTCGCCTTCAGGCCGAACATCTCCTCGAGCTCGGCGCGCATCTCGTTGGTCCACGGCTCGGCGCCGAGGACCGCGTACTTCAGCGAGGTCTTCCGCGGGTCGATGCCCTTGTGCATCATCGCGTCGCCGATGGTGAGGAGGTAGGTCGGCGTGCAGCAGATCGCGTCCGGGGCGAAGTCCTCGATGAGCTGGATCTGCTTCTCGGTCTGGCCGCCGGACATCGGGATGACGGTCGCGCCCAGCTTCTCGATGCCGGCGTGGGCGCCCAGGCCGCCTGTGAAGAGGCCGTAGCCGTAGGCGTTGTGGACCTTCATGCCGGGGCGGACTCCCGCGGCGCGGAAGCAGCGGGCCACGATCGTGGCCCACGTGTCGAGGTCCTGCTTCGTGTAGCCCACCACGGTGGGGCGCCCGGTGGTGCCGGAGGAGGCGTGGATGCGGGTGACCTCGTTCATCGGGACCGCGAACATGCCGAAGGGGTACTCCTCGCGGAGGTCCTCCTTGGTGGTGTACGGGAACTTGGCGAGGTCGTCGAGCTCCTTGAGGTCCTCGGGGCGGACGCCGGCCTCGTCGAACTTGCGCGTGTAGTGCGGGACGCGCTCGTATGCGTACTTCACCGTCTCCTTGAGGCGGGTCAGCTGGAGGGCCTCGATCTCGTCCCGGCTCATCGTCTCCTCGGCGTCGAGGACGGCGGGGCCGAAGGCGGAGGTCTTCGGGGTCTCGGGGGCGGATGCGGTCTGGGTCACGGCGGGCTCACTTCATTGTCGGGCTGGGTGGGGGCGGGGTTCGGGCGGGTCTGGGCGCGCGCACGACGGCGCGCGGTCGCCGTCGTGCGCCGGTGCGGGCGACGGCGGCGCGGCTCAGCGCTTGGGGATGGTGCGCGAGCGGCCGCGGAACTCGGCGACCAGGCGGCCGGGGGCCTCGGCCGTGTGGGGCGTGTCCGCGGGGGAGGAGAAGACCTGGACGTCGTAGATCCCGCTGCGGCCAGCGTGGGCCCGGCGGGCGGCAACTGCCGTGATGAGCTCGCCCTCGTGGGCGGGGGCGAGGAAGTTCACGTCGACGCCGGAGGCGACGGTGACCGTGTTGGCCTGCGCCTCATCTGGCGTGTGCGGGTTGCAGGCGAGGGCGAAGGCGGAGTCCGCGATGGCGAAGAGCATTCCCCCGTGCGCGATCCCGAAGCCGTTGAGCATCTCCCGGCGCAGGGTCGTCGCCACCGTGGCCGTTCCGTCACCGAGCTCGAGGACGGTCAGGCCCATCCACTCTGTCGCGTAGTCGTCCGTGAGGATCGGGTGGGCAAGCGTGTGGGCGGGAGCAACTTCGCTCATGGGGACACCTCTCGCAATTTTTTACCGAATGTTCATTAGGTAATCTCATGAGCCGCGATGTGTCAAGGAGCACAGCCTGCCGTGAGCAGGCCCGCGGCGCGTCGGCGGGGCGTTTCCGGGGCGGGCCGCACGGGCACCTGAGAGACTGGTCCAGAGCAGCCCGGAGGAGGCGAGGAGCGCCGCCGGGCCGACCGCCGAGAGCAGGAGCGCCCATGTCACGTGGCATCTACATCAGCGCGACCACCCCGGGTTCGGGAAAGTCCCTCGTGGCCCTCGGAGTGGCCGAGGCGCTGCACCGCAGCACGGGCAGGATCGGCTTCTTCAAGCCCATCGTCATGGGCGATTCCCCGGACGCGGACCCGATGGTGGCCCTCATGCGGAGCCGCTTCGACCTCGACGCGGACGTGTGCCGCGGCGGCCTCGGGGCGAGGGAGGTCAGGCGCCTGCTCGCCTCCGGCCAGCGCGAGGAGATCGACTCCAGGTGCGTCGAGATCTTCGCCGAGATCGCCGCGAAGGTGGACGTCGTCGTCGTCGAGGGCACCGACCTGACGGGGCAGGACTCCGCGGTCGAGTTCGCCCTCAACGCGCGGCTGTCCAACGACCTCGGGTGCCCGATGCTCGCCGTCGTGAGCGGCCGCGACCGCACTCCGGAGGAGATCGCGGACGCCGTCGACGTGGCCCGCAAGGAGCTCTACGCCGCGCGGTGCAGCCTCCTCGTGATGATGGTGAACCGCGCCGACCCCGAGCAGATGGACGAGATCAAGGCCGCCATCCGTCCGGGGGCGTCCCACCGCCCGGTCTACGTCCTGCCCGAGCTCGCCGAGATCTCGCGCCCGACCACCGGCGAGGTCTCCGGCGCGCTCCGCCTGCGCCAGCTCGCCGGCAGCGCCGACATGGAGCGTGAGGTGCGCGGGGTGAAGGTCGCGGCGATGAACGTCGCAAACTTCATCGCCGCGCTGGACGACGGCGACCTCGTGATCGTCCCCGGCGACCGCGCCGACGTCATGGTCGGCGCCCTCGCCTCGACGTTCTCGCCAGAGTTCCCCGTCCCGGCCGCGATGGTGCTCACCGGCGGCCTCGCCCCGGACCCGCACATCCTCCCGCTCCTCGCCCAGGCCCCCTTCCCGGTCTTCGCGTACGACGAGGACACGTACCACGCTGCCCGCGGCGTCTCCGAGGTGCGCAGCGAGATCTGGACCGGGCACCGGCGCAAGGTGGCCTCCGCGCTCGGGGCGTGGGCGCGGTACGTGGACGACGCCGAGCTCCTCGAGCGGCTCGACCTGCCGCGGCCCGAGTCCATGACGCCGCTGCGCTTCCTGCACGAGCTCATCGGCCGCGCGCGCGCCCAGCGCAAGCGGATCGTCCTGCCGGAGGGGACGGACGTGCGCATCCTGCGCGCCGCGGACATCCTGCACCGCCGCGACGTCTGCGACCTCACACTCCTGGGCAGCGAGACCCAGGTCCGCGAGACCGCCTCCGCCAACGGCATCTCGCTCGAGGGGATCGACGTCGTCGACCCCGCCACCTCGGACCTGCGCCAGAAGTTCGCGGAGGAGTACGCGCGGCTGCGCGCCCACCGCGGCGTCGACCTCGCCAAGGCCCTCGAGACGATGCTGGATGTCAGCTACTTCGGGACCATGATGGTCCAGCTCGGCGTCGTGGACGGCATGGTCTCCGGCGCCGCGCACACGACCGCCCACACGATCCGGCCGGCGCTCGAGTTCGTCAAGACCAAGCCCGGGGTGAAGATCGTCTCGTCGGTGTTCCTCATGCTGATGCCGGACCGCGTGCTCGTCTACGGTGACTGCGCCGTCAACCCCGACCCGAACGACGAGCAGCTCGCGGACATCGCCCTCGCCTCGGCCGAGACCGCCGCGCAGTTCGGCGTCGAGCCGCGGGTCGCGATGCTCTCCTACTCGACAGGCGGGTCCGGCTCTGGCGAGGCCGTCGACGAGGTGCGCCGGGCCACCGAGCTCGTGCGTGCCCGCCGGCCCGACCTCGCCGTGGAGGGCCCCATCCAGTACGACGCCGCCGTGGACGCGTCGATCGCGGCCTCCAAGCTGCCCGGCTCCGATGTCGCCGGACAGGCGACGGTGTTCATCTTCCCGGACCTGAACACCGGCAACAACACGTACAAGGCGGTCCAGCAGTCCTCGGGCGCGGTCGCCGTCGGCCCCGTGCTGCAGGGCCTGAACAAGCCGGTCAACGACCTCTCCCGCGGATGCACGGTCGAGGACATCGTCAACACCGTTGCCATCACCGCCATCCAGGCGCAGACCGCCGCGCAGGGCACGTCGCAGAAGACCGAGAGCTAGGAGCCCGCATGCTCGTCCTCGTCATCAACTCAGGTTCCTCGTCCCTGAAGTACCAGGTCAGGGACGTCGACGCCGGCACCGTGCTCACCGAGGGGCTCATCGAGCGCATCGGGATGGGCAACGGCGGCGGGGGCGACGGCGAGGCCATCGGGCCGCGCGACCACGCCGAGGCCCTCGACCAGGTCGACCGGGCGCTGCACGAGGTCCTGGGGGACCGGGCCATCGACGCGGTCGGGCACCGGGTGGTCCACGGCGGCGAGCGGTTCTCCGAGCCGGTCCTCGCGAACAACGAGATCATCCGCGCCATCGAGCGGCTCAACCCGCTTGCGCCGCTCCACAACCCCGCGAACGTGCTGGGGCTGCGGGCCATCGCGTCCAAGTGGCCGGACATGCCGCAGGTGGCCGTGTTCGACACCGCCTTCCACCGCACCATCCCGGAGCACGCCTGGCGCTACGCCGTGCCGGAGTGGTTCTACACGCACCACGGGATCCGGCGGTACGGGTTCCACGGGACCTCGCACGAGTACGTCTCACGCCGGGCGGCCGCGCTCCTGGGCCTCGCGCCCGAGGCGTTCGACGGCGTCGTGCTCCACCTCGGCAACGGCGCCTCGGCGACTGCCGTGGCAGGGGGGAGGAGCGTGGACACCTCGATGGGATTCACGCCGCTCGAAGGCCTCGTGATGGGCACCCGGTCCGGCGACGTCGACCCGTCGATCCTCGTGTTCCTCGCCCGGCAGGGGCACAGCGCGGACGAGATCGACAGCCTCCTCAACCGCGAGTCCGGCCTCCGGGCGCTCGCGGGCTCGAACGACATGCGCACGGTGGTCGAGGCCGCCGAGGCCGGGGACCGGAAGGCGGAGGTCGCGCTCGACGTCGCGTCCTACCGGCTCGCGAAGTACGTCGGGGCGTACCACGTCTCGGTGGGCGGGGCGAAGGCGATCGTGTTCACGGCCGGGATCGGCGAGAACTCCGTCGCGTTCCGGGCCCGCGTGGTGGCCCGGCTCGGCGCGCTGGGCGTCGTGCTCGACGGCGACCGCAACGCCGAGCGCTCCAAGGAGCCCCGCGTCATCTCGGCGCCCGGGTCCGCCATCCCCGTTCTCGTGGTTCCCACCGACGAGGAGAGGGCGATTGCGGAGGCGACCGCCGCCGTCGTGCGCGCCGCAGTCCCGAGTTAGCCGCGCCGAGGTCGCCCCGTGTGGCGCCGAGGTCACCGGGTATGGCGCCGAGGTCGCCCCGTGTGGCGCCGAGGTCACCGGGTATGGCGCCGAGGTCGCCCCGTGTGGCGCCGAGGTCACCCCGTGCCGGCAGGAGAGAGGGGCGCCACAGGAGATCTGTGCCACATCGCCGGGGAGCGCGGTGCGAGGCGTGCCTACACTTGACGGCGGCCCGGCCCCACCGGTGCGGGCAAGCTCCCAGAAGGACAGTCTTTGCCTGTGCACCACCATCATTCCTCACCCGCCGAAGTCTCCGCCGAGGGCTACCAGAAGTCCCTGACCCGCCGCCATGTGCAGATGATCGCGATGGGAGGTGCGATCGGCGTCGGCCTGTTCATGGGCGCCGGCGGCCGCCTCGCATCCACGGGCCCCGCACTCGTGTTCTCGTACGCGATCGCCGGCGCCATCGCCTACCTGCTCATGCGCGCACTCGGCGAGCTGGTCATGTACCGGCAGACGTCCGGGTCCTTCGTGAGCTACGCCGGCGAGATGTTCGGTCCCAAGGGCGCCTACCTCTCGGGATGGATGTACTTCGTCAACTGGGCCATGACCGGCATCGCAGAGCTCCTCGCGATCGGCCTCTACTTCCAGTACTTCTTCCCCAACGTCCCGGTCGAGGTCTCCGCGCTCTGCGCCCTCGCCCTCCTCGTCGCCGTGAACCTGCTGAGCGTGAAGGCCTTCGGCGAGTTCGAGTTCTGGGCCTCGGTGCTCAAGGTCGGGGCGATCAGCCTCTTCCTCGTCGCCGGGACCGTCATGGTTGTCCTCAACGCCCAGGTCGGCGCGACCCATGCCTCCCCGGCGAACCTCCTCGCGGGCGACGGCGGCATGTTCCCCCACGGCTTCTTCGCGATGATCCTCGTGCTCAACGCCGTGATCTTCGCGTACAACGCGATCGAGCTCGTCGGCATCACTGCCGGCGAGATGGAGGACCCGGAGCGGGAGGTGCCTCGGGCCATCCGCGCCGTGGTGGTGCGCATCGTCGTCTTCTACGTCGGGTCGGTGCTGCTGCTGGCCATGCTCCTGCCCTCGGATGACTACAAGGCCGGCGTGAGCCCCTTCGTCACCGTCTTCGACCAGCTCGGGCTCGGCTGGGTGGGGTCCGCGATGAACCTCGTGGTCATCACGGCCGCGCTCAGCTCGTGCAACACGGGCCTGTACTCGATCGGCCGGATCTTCCGCACCATGGCTGCCAACGGCCACGCCCCCGGCTGGCTCACGCGCATGTCCTCGCGCCACGTGCCCTACGCCGCGGTCCTGGCCATCGGCGCGGTGTACTTCGTGGGCATCGTGGTGAACATCTGGGCAGGCGGGAGCCACGCGTTCGACCTTGCGCTCAACACCGCCTCGATCGGCGTGATCTTCACATGGGGCTCCATCTTCGCGTGCCAGATCATGCTGCGGAAGAAGAAGGGCGACGCCGCGTCCACCCTTCCCATGCCCGGCTCACCGTGGACGAGCTGGCTGGGTCTGGCCGCCCTCGCCGCCATCACGGTCCTCATCGCGTTCGACACGATGACGGACAAGGCCACCGGCGAGGTATTCCCGATCGGCTTCTACACAATCCTGTGCGTGCCCGCGGTCGGCGTCCTCCTGTGGCTCGGCTGGCTGCTCGTGAAGCGCGCCGAGGCCAAGCGCCCCGCCAGCCCCGACGCCTCGGAGCAGGCGGACGACGAGCGGGTCGACGTCCGCGCCTAGCGAGGCGCGGAGGGCGAGGCGGCCTGCGAAGTCGCGTTCCCCTCAGGAAGTCGCTGCGATGCCGACTTCCTGAGGGAAAGGGCACTTCCCGAGCGGGCCACGGGAGGTGACCCCCAGGAGGTGACCCCCAGGAGGTGACCCTCAGAGTCAGGGGAGGAGGTCCCTCGCGCCCAGGGCGTCGGCGATGAACGCGTAGTCCCAAGCGCGGTCCTTCCATGCCTCGTACCGGCCGGAGGCGCCGCCGTGGCCGGCGTCCATCTCGGTCTTGAGCACGATCGGCTGCCCGGACGTGGACGCCTCGCGCAGCGCCTGCACCCACTTGGCCGGCTCGACGTACAGCACGCGGGTGTCGTTGAAGCTCGTCACGGCGGCGATCTTCGGGTACGGCGCCGCATGGACGTTCTCGTACGGCGAGTACGACTTCATGTACGCGTACACCTCGGCGTCCTCGATCGGATTGCCCCACTCCTCCCATTCGAGCGCCGAGAGCGGCAGGGCAGGGTCGAGGATCGTGGTGAGCGCGTCCACGAAGGGGACCTGCGCAACGGCCGCCGCGTACTTCTCCGGAGCGAGGTTCAGGACCGCGCCGATCAGGAGCCCGCCGGCCGAGCCGCCCATGCACGCGATCCGCCCAGGGTCCGCCCAGCCCGACGATGCCACCCAGTCCGTGGCGGCCACGAAGTCGGTGAACGTGTTCCTCTTGTGCAGCTTCTTGCCGTCCTCGTACCACTTCCGGCCCAGCTCGCCCCCGCCGCGCACATGCGCGATCACGAACACGATCCCCCGGTCCAGCAGGCTCAGCCGCGGGATCGCGAAGCCCGGGTCCATGCTGACCTCGTAGGAGCCGTACCCGTAGACGAGCGCAGGGTTCGTCCCGTCCTGCTGCACCGAGGCGCGCCGGAGCACCGAGAGCGGGACGCGCGTGCCGTCGTCGGCCGTCGCCCAGGCGCGCTCGGCCACGTAGTCCGCCGGGTCGTACCCGCCGCGCACCGGGGTCTCCTTGCGCAAGAGCAGCTCGCCGGTCGCGAGAACGTAGTCGTACACGCGCGGCGGCGTGAAGTAGGACGTGTAGCTCAGGCGCGCCAACGGCGCCGTGAAGTCGGTGACGCCCGCCCCGGCGGTGTAGAGCTCCTCGCCGAACTCGGGCTCCACGAACGACGGCGCGTGCCCGCGGTCCGCCGCCGCGACGGCATCCGCGAGGGGAGCGAACCGGACGGTCGTGATGGTGTCCCGGCGCAACGAGACGACGAGGTGCGTCGCGGTGACGTCGGCGCCCTCGACCTTCACGGCGTCGTCGTCGGCGATGAGCGTGGTCCATTCCTGCTCGCCGACGGGCTTGCCGAGCTCGTCCGGGTCGACGAGCGAGACCATGTTGTTCGGCGCCGTCCCATCCGGCACGGCGTCGTCCGCCGCGGCGCTGTTCGGCGCCGCGCTCTCCCGGCGCCCGTTGTGCGTCACGAGCAGCCGCGTGCGGCCTCCGTGCTCGAAGGGCTCCACGGAGTGCAGGATGCGCGCCTCACGGCCCAGGACCAGCTGCAGGGCGGCACCCGGCTCGGTCAGGTCGAGCATGCGGGTCTCGGAGTACTCGGAGTTGCCGATCCCCACGAGGAGCCAGCGGCGGTCGGAGGACAGGTCGATCCCCGTCCACTGCGCGACGTCGTCCTCCTGGTACAGGACCGTGTCCTGCTCGACGGGCGTCCCGAGGACGTGCACTCGCACCTGGTAGGGGCGCCACGAATCGTCGGCGACCATGTAGAAGAGCCGCGACCCGTCCGGGTCGAACTCAAGCCCGTAGAACACGCCCTCGATCACCTCGGGCAGGAGCTCTCCTCTGCGCAGGTCCTTGACCCGCAGAGTGAACGTCTCATCGCCAGCCGTGTCGACCGAGTACGCGTAGAGGCTGCCGTCCCTGGTCACGGCCGCACCGCCGAGGGCGAAGAACGGGTGCCCCTCCGCCTCGGCGTTCCCGTCGAGGAGGATCTCCTCCCCGGGGACCGGGGTGCCGGGCGCGACGGCGGGCGGGGTCCACGCGCTCAGGGCGTCGCCGCCGTCGTGCGCGCCCTCGGCGGGCTCCGCTGCCTTGACGCGGCAGTAGATCGGGTACTGCTGCCCCTCGACGGTGCGGGAGTAGTACCACCAGCCGTCCTTGCGCGCGGGGACGGAGAGGTCCGTTTCCTGGGTGCGGCGCCTGATCTCCTCGAAGATCGCGTCGCGGAGGGGCTGCTGGTGCTCTGTGACGGCCTCGGTGTACGCGTTCTCAGCCTTCAGGTGCGCCACGACGTCGGGGTTCTCCTTGTCGCGCAGCCACTCATAGGGATCGACGAACGTCTCCCCGTGGTGCTCGCGCGTGGCGGGGACCTTCTTCGCGACAGGCGCGGCCGGGGCCGGAGCTTCACTCATGGGCCAACCCTATCCGCCGCGCCGTCTCCGCCGCGGCGGCCATCGGGTTGGGGGCCGCCGCGGGGACCACTAGCATCGGCAGGGGACGATCGGACAAGCGGAAGAGGCAGCAGATGGGGGACCTGCGCAGGGACGGGCGCGCCCGCAGGAGAGTGCGGCGGTCCCGGCGGGCCTGGCGGTTCCGGCGGGCCTGGGCCCTGGCCGCGCTGCTCGCGGCCGTCGTCGTGTGCGGAGCCGTCGTCGCAGTGCAGGCGATGAGCACCCGCGACGAGCTCACGCGGGTGGCAGCCTTGGTGCCTGTGCTCAAGGGCCAGGCCGAGGACGGACGCTTCGACGACGCGCGTGCCACTGTCCGCGAGATCCAGCAGCACGCGAGCGCGGCCCGCGGATCCTCGTCCTCGCCCCTGTGGGCACTCGCGGAGGCCCTGCCGTGGGCGGGCCCGAACCTGCGGGTGGCCCGGGAGGTGTCCGTGGCCGCCGACGGGCTCGCCAGCGCGGCCCTGCCGGCCCTGATGGACGCCGCTTCGGCGGTTGGACCCTCGCTGCTCGCCCCGCCAGGGGGGCAGCGCGACCTGTCCGCACTCGCGGGCGCGGCGCCCCGTCTCGCGGAGGCGGCAGACGCGGTCGACGCCGCCGCGTCACGTCTGCGGGGCATCGACGATTCAGCGGTCCTGCCGCAGCTGCGCGGGCCGCTGGCGGAGGGCAGGAAACAGCTCGACGCCGTCGAGGGTGCGGTCCAGACCGCCGAGGCGATGGCCCGGATCGCCCCGGGCATGCTGGGCGCGGACGGGCCGCGGAGGTACCTCGTCCTCATCCAGAACAACGCAGAGACCCGCGCCGGAGGCGGCATCCCCGGAGCCCTGGTCGAGCTCGTCGCGGAGCGGGGAGCGGTCTCCGTCACGGCCCAGGGCTCTGCCGGCGGGCTGGGCGTCTTCGCGCCACCGATCGCCGTGGACCCCGTCCAGACGCGCATCTACAGCTCGCGGCTCGGCCGCTTCATGCAGGACGTGACGCTGACGCCCGACTTCCCGACGGCGGCCGCGACCGCGGCGGCCATGTGGGAGGCCTCGACCGGACGGAAGGTCGACGGCGTGGCGTCGCTGGACCCGGTCGCCCTGGCCCAGCTGCTGCGTGCGTGGGGCCCGGTGGACCTTTCAGGGCCGGAATTCTCGCGTTTCCGCGGAGACGGGCTGCCGACGGCGCTCACGAGCGACAATGCAGTGCGCACCCTGCTCTCCGACATCTACCGGATCGAGTCCCCGAAGGAGCAGGACGCCTATTTCGCGGCCGTGGCGCGAAAGGTGTTCGACGCATTCTCTGCCGGCCAGCCGAAGGAGAAGGCCCTCCTTTCCGCGGTCGAGACGGTCGTCGGGGACGGCCGCATGCTCCTCTATTCGACGCATTCCGAGGAACAGGCCGCCCTGGGCGGCTGGGACATTTCCGGGTCGGTGGCGGGGCCGGAGCGGGGGGACGCCCGGTTCGGTGCCTATTTCAATGACGGCACGGGCGCGAAAATGGACTATTACGTCCGAAGAACCGTCTCTGTCGTCCGGATGTGCGATTCCCAGGGCTCCCACGCAGTTCTGCGGATCTCGTTGAGGAATGATGCCCCGGAGGATGCCGCGCACTCATTGCCGGCATACGTGACCGGAAATGGGGTGTTCGGAATTCCACCGGGAATGGTGCAGACGAATGTCGTGGCCTACGGGCCGGCGGGAGCGTACGTGGAGAACGCCGTGATCGACGGCGCACCGGGAGGCATGGCGTCCGACCGGCATGCAGGACGCCCTGTGGGCTTGCTCACAGTTCGGCTCGCCCCCGGGCAGAGCACCCAGCTCGAGTTCCGCTTCAGTGGGGTGCCGGATGCGCCGATGCGCATCGACACGAGCCCGGGCGTGCAGCCCCGTGCCGAGGTCGTCCAGGAGGGCTCCGGCACTGGCTGTGCAACGGGCGCCGGATGAGATCTGGGAGGGGTTTATTGCGCGTTTTCGGCCTTTTCTCCGAACGTGTTAGTCTCCGAGGGTCCGGGTGAACTCTGACGTCATCTTCGTGACAGGGGCCGTAGAGAATGATGGTGTGCCCCGTATAGCCGTTGACAGGCGGCGAAACCACTATCGCTAGGGGGAGTTAGACCATGAAGAAGAAGATCGGCGCCGCACTCGCGCTGTCTGGAGCAATCGTTCTCGCCGGAGCACTCCCGGCCGTCGCGGGCCAGTACCCCGCGCCGTCGCCCTCCGCAGTCGTCTCGGACTCGACGGTCGCCCCGGGAGAGGCATTCACCTTCACCGCATCCGGCTTTGCGCCCGGTGAGACCGTGACCATCAGCTTCAGCCTCGTCGGAGGCCCGCAGGCTGCCGGCGGCGGCCGCGGCGGGGCCAACCTCAGCGTTCCCGGAATCCTCTCTGCGGCTCCCGCGCCGCTGTCCGTCGTCGCGGATGCCAAGGGCGTCGCGACCGCCACCATCGTTCTCAACGAGCCGGGCACGTACCTCATCACCGCCGTCGGCGCGACCTCCGGCCACACGGCGACGGCGCGCGTCGTCGTCGTGGGTTCGGCCGAAGTGGCCCAGGTCAGTGACCAGAGCCAGACCGGGGGCCAGGCCCTCGCCCAGACGGGCGCCGACCCGGCCCTCATCGGCTGGTCCATCGCCGGCGTCGGTGCTGTCGCGGCTGGTGCGGCTGTCACGATCGTCGCCCGCCGCCGCAGCGCGGCCCGCCAGTAGCGACATCCGCATGGGCAACAACGCCGCAGGGACGGGCGCGCGGGAGGGGCATCCCTTCCGCGCGTCCGCCCTCGGAGGTTGACCAGCGGCGTGGATCCGGCCTTGGATGCGGCGCAGCCCTTCAGGATCCTCGTGGTGTGCACGGGCAACGTGTGCCGTTCTCCCCTTGCCGAGCGGTGGCTCCAGCACAGGTTCGACACGCTGGCCCCCGGACGCACCCGCGTCGCGAGTGCCGGGACCCGCGCTCTCGTGGGAGAGCCTGTTGCCGGCCCGATCGCGGCCATCGGCCTCGCCGAGGGGATCACGTTCGACGGGTTTGCCGCCCGTCAGCTCGAGCCCCAGAGCATCCGCGCGGCGGACCTGGTGCTCACGGCAGGCAGGGAGCACCTGGCAGAGGTGCTGCGTGCCGAGCCGGCGGCGCTCAAGCGCACGTTCCTGATCCGGGAGCTCGCGCGGGTTCTCGGCGATGCATCGTTCGGCGCCGAACGCCGCGGCGCCGCCGAGTGGCGTCCGGCATGGAAGCAGGCCATCGCCCGGGCCTCGGCGTTCAGGCGGGCACCCAGCCGGGACGACGAGGTGACCGACCCCTTCCGCAGGGGACCCGCCGCCTATGAGGCGATGGCATCGCAGCTGCTTCCCGCGCTGGACGCTCTGCAGGGATACGGCGAACGCCTCGTGTGACGCGGCATGGCGCGCCTTCGGTAGACTCGATCGGGTGTCCGCGGAAGCGGCCAATGGGGAGGACAGTTTTCGTGGAGCATGAGACGGACGCGCGCAAGGGCGGGGAATTGACCCTTGGCGACTATATGGCCGTTATGCGGCGGCATTGGCGGGGAATCCTCCTCATCACCACGCTCGCGACCGCCGTGGCCTTCGGCTGGTATCTGGTCCAGCCCCGGCAGTATGCCGCTGAGGCGAGCGGGGTCGTCATCACGGTGGGCGGCGACAACCTGAGCCTGTCTCTCGCTGGCGACAACCTCGCCAAGTCCCGGGCCAAGAACTACAAGTCGGTCGCCGAGTCGGCGCTCGTCGCCGAGCGCGTGGCCCGCGACCTCGGTATGGACCGCAGCCCGCAGGCCCTCGCCTCGGCCGTCACGGTCACCGTGCCCGTCGACACGACCGAGATCCGCGTCTCCGCGAAGTCCACTGATCCCTCGGAGGCACAGCGCGTTGCCGACGCCTGGATCTCCGCACTATCCGCCCAGGTCTCCGAGATCGAACGCTCCGCCGGCCAGACCGGCCTGCCCCCGGTCCGCGTCGTGACGCTGAGCCGCGCCGTGCTCCCGACCGAGCCTGTCTCGCCCAACATCCGCCTCACTCTCGGCGTCGGGGTGGTAGGTGGCCTGCTGCTCGGGTTCGCGTACGCCATGGTCCGCAACCATGTGGACCGTCGCATCCGCACTGCCGCCGAGGTCGAGCGGCAGTTCTCCGTGCCGGTGCTCGGCACCCTTCCCGTCGACCACGACTTCGGGCCGCAGGCCGAGGTCATCGCGGCGGACCAGTGGGGGAGCGCGCTCGGCGAGGCGTTCCGCGAGCTCCGCACGAACCTGCAGTTCGTCGACGTGGACCAGCCGCCGCGGGTCATCCTCGTCACGAGTGCCATGCCCTCCGAAGGCAAGTCGGCCGTGGTGGCCAACCTCGCCGCCGGCATGGTGGCGGCGGGGGAGAAGGTCGTGGTCGTGGACTGCGATCTCCGTCGGCCCATGGTCGACAAGGTCTTCGACCTTGTCCCGGGAGTGGGGGTCACCGACGTGCTCTCGGGCCGCGCAGACATCGAGGACGTCCGGCAGGGCTGGGCGGGCTCCGAGAACCTCACGCTGCTCGGTTCGGGGCGTATCCCTCCGAACCCCGCAGAGCTCCTCGGCTCGCGCGCCATGCAGGCCCTCCTGCGCCGTCTCGCCGAGGACGCGATCGTCCTGGTCGACGCGCCGCCGCTGCTCCCGGTGACCGACGCGGCCGTGCTGTCCCGGGCCGTGGACGGCACCCTCGTCGTCGCCCGCGCGGGCCAGACCACGACCGACCAGCTCGAGCGCGCGTTCGGGAACCTGAGCAGGGTCAACGGCCGGCTTCTCGGCGTCGTCCTGAACTGCGTGCCCACCGCGGGGCCGGAGTCCTCGGCCTATTCGTACTACGGCACCTACGGCGACGACGCCCGCGGGGGGCGGACCAAGGGCCGGCGGCCCTCGGCCAGACGCAAGCCTTCCCGCGCCCCGCGCCCGACCGTGAACGCCCCCGACGCCGAGCTGCACGAGCCGGCTCCCGACAGCCGGCCGCTGGCTGAGGCCCCGTACGAGCCCGCCTACCGCCCGGCGGCTGTTCCAGGGCACTATGCGGACAGGCAGGACCGCCACGCGCCGTCCTCCGGACGCCTGGGCCAGCTCACCGACGCGGACGAGAGCGTCGACGCGGACGGCCTGGCCGACGATCTCTGGTTGCCGGCGCAGCTGAGGGATCACCGGGGCCGCCGCTCCGCAGGCTGAGCAGGGTCCCGGGCGAGCGAGCCGAGACGGCGTCCACCGCTGTGGACTGCTCAGTTGCCGTTCTGGAGGTTCCGCTCGGCCACGTACTGGGGGACCGTGCCACCGCTCATCGCGGCTGCCAGTGCCTCCGTCGCCCCCTCGTCCATGATCACGATCGACTGCCCGTCGGGTGAGACGCCCGTCCCGGCAGTGGGCAGCGTGAAGCTCACGATGGCCGACGGGCGGATGTCCTTCAGCTCGAAGGCGAGCGCAGACACCGCCTGCGACGTGAAGCCGCTGTCCACCGTGAGGTAGGGCGCGAGCTGCGTGACCACCCGGCTGAGAGTGAATGGATTGGCCAGAGTCTCCGGCCGCGCGATCTGGCCCGCGAGCGACTTGACGAAGATCTGCTGGTCCCGCACGCGCTGGTAGTCGCCGTCGGGGAAGGCATAGCGTTCACGGACGAAGGCCAAGGCCTGGTCGCCGGTGAGCTTCTGCCGACCGGCCGCGAACCGGTAGCCCGGGGACTGGGCGGCGGTGAAGGGAACCGGAACGTCGACGTCCACGCCGCCGACCGCATCGGTGACTGCCCTGAACCCCTCGAAGTCGACGAGCGCCACGTGGTCGATGCGCTGGTGGAGGAGCGATTCGACGGTCTCGACCATGAGCGGGACGCCCCCGAAGGCGAAGGCGGCATTGACCTTCGCGTTCCCCCGACCAGGGATGGGCACCCAGGTATCCCGCATGATCGAGATGACGTAGGCGTTCTTCCTGTCGGCGGGGATGTGGACCAGCAGCATGGTGTCCGAACGCTGGTCCGAGGGAACGCCGGCTTCGGCCTGCGAGAGGGCGGCTCCCCGGCTGTCGCTGCCGACCAGAAGGATGTTGACGGCGGTCTTGCCGTCTGCGGCCAGCTCCTCCGCGGGCCTCGCGACGTTCTGCGGGAACGCTGTCGGGATCTTCTGGGTCGCGGAGTCGAAGGTCGTCGCGAGCGATCCCAGGAAGACGATGGCTGCGGACGCGGCACCGACGACGACGGCGAGCGCGACGAGGAGGACCACTGTCCCGCGCCGGCGCCGGCGCCGGCGCCTGATGCGATGCTGGGCCGGCCCCGCCTCAGCGCCGAGGGCCGGGTCGCTCGTCGTCGGGATCATGGAACCAACGGTGACGCCGCGTCAGGGAGCCCGGACAGGGCTCTGCCCCGAAACGAGTAGGGAACCCGCCACATTCGAGTGCCGCGGGCGTCTGCGGGGCAAACAGGCTGCGTACCTTGACGGCAGTAGAATCGACCCATATTCTGAACGAACGGTCGGTAATTATTTCTGAGGAGGAGACATGGCAGCTGCGACCCTGCAGTCCGTGCCCCAGCCCCAGCCTGGACAGGGTGACGAGGCCCCGTCGGCTGAGGACATTGCGGGTCAGGCCTACTTTGATCGCATCATCGCCGAGGACTCGCGCATCGAGCCTCGCGACTGGATGCCCGCGGCCTACCGCAAGACGCTCGTGCGCCAGGTGTCCCAGCACGCGCACTCCGAGATCATCGGCATGCAGCCCGAGGCGAACTGGATCACCCGCGCCCCGAGCCTCAAGCGCAAGGCCATCCTGATGGCGAAGGTCCAGGACGAGGCCGGCCACGGCCTCTACCTCTACTCCGCGGCGGAGTCCCTCGGCACCCCGCGCGACGTCCTGAACCAGCAGCTCCTGGACGGCAAGGCCAAGTACTCGTCGATCTTCAACTACCCGGCACGCACGTGGGCCGACATGGGTGCGATCGGCTGGCTCGTGGACGGCGCGGCGATCGCCAACCAGGTCCCCCTCTGCCGCGCGAGCTACGGCCCCTACGGCCGCGCCATGGTGCGCATCTGCAAGGAGGAGTCGTTCCACCAGCGCCAGGGCTTCGAGATCCTGCTCGAGCTCTCGAACGGCACCCCGGCCCAGAAGCAGATGGCCCAGGACGCCGTCAACCGCTTCTACGCCCCGGCCCTGATGATGTTCGGCCCGCCGGACGCCGACTCGCCGAACTCGAAGCAGTCCATGGCCTGGAACATCAAGCGATTCTCCAACGACGAGCTGCGCCAGCGGTTCGTGGGGATGATCGCCGAGCAGGTCAAGGTCCTCGGCCTGACCCTCCCGGATCCTGAGCTCCGCTACGACGAGGTGAACGGCCGGTGGATCCACAAGGAGCTCGACTGGCAGGAGTTCCACGAGGTCATCGCGGGCCGCGGCCCGTGCAACGCCCAGCGCATGGCGCGCCGCCGCGAGGCCCATGCGGACGGCGCCTGGGTCCGCGAGGCGGCCCGCGCGTACGCAGAGAAGCAGGCCGCCAAGGCCGCCAAGAACGAGATCGGAGCAGCTTAAGTGAGCGAGCAGACCAACATCTGGCCCCTCTGGGAGGTTTTCGTCCGCTCGAGCCGCGGCCTCTCCCACGTCCACGCCGGCTCCCTCCACGCCCCTGACGCGGCAATGGCGCTGCGCAACGCGCGGGACCTCTACACCCGCCGCAACGAGGGCGTGTCCATCTGGGTCGTCCCCTCGGACGCCATCGCCTCCTCCGACCCGGACTCCAAGGGCGCGTTCTTCGAGTCGCCGCAGGGCAAGGACTACCGCCACGCGACGTACTACACCAAGAGCGAGGGTGTGAAGCACCTGTGACGACGCATACCGACCACTCGCTCGACAGCTTCGGCGACTCCGCGGCGTCGGCCACCCGAGTCACCCCCGGCAACGCGCTGCGTCCCGAGGACATCGCGATCGCCAAGGAGAAGCCCGCCGAGGACGTCGCGCAGTACGCCCTGCGCCTGGGCGACGACGCCCTCATCCTCGCGCAGCGCCTGAGCCACTGGATCTCACGCGCCCCGGAGCTCGAGGAGGACATCGCCCTCGGCAACATCGCCCTGGACGTCCTCGGCCACGCGCGCTCCTTCCTCTCCTACGCGGGCCACGCATGGGACAAGACCGAGGACGACCTCGCCTACTGGCGGGAGGAGGACGAGTTCCGCTCGCTCTGGATCGTCGAGCAGCCCAACGGCGACTTCGGCTTCACGATCGCGCGCCAGCTCGTCGTCTCGGTCTACCAGTACCTCCTCTACACGGAGCTGCTGGCCTCGACCGACGCGACCATCGCCGCGATCGCCGCGAAGGCCCTCAAGGAGGTGGACTACCACCGCGACCACGCCGTGCAGTGGACCCTCCGCCTCGGCGACGGCACCGAGGAGTCGCACCGCCGGATGCAGGACGCCCTCGAGCTCGTGTGGCCCTACGTCGACGAGATGTTCGACGACGACGCGCTCATCGACGCGGTCGGCGACGCGGGCGTGCGCCCCTCGAGCCTGCGGGCCGCCTTCGACGCCCAGATCGCATCGGTCCTCGACGAGGCCACGCTCAGCGTCCCCAACGTCCCGCGTGCCAGCGGCGGCGGCCGCCGCGGCGAGCACACCGAGCACCTCGGCTACATCCTCGCCGAGATGCAGGTCCTCGCGCGCAAGCACCCCGGGGCAACCTGGTAGAGGACCGAGGCAAGGAACTGCCATGATCACCACTGACGACGAGGTCCGCGAGCTCGCGGCCACGGTGACCGACCCCGAGATCCCGGTGCTGTCCATCGCGGACCTCGGGATCCTGCGGGACGGCCGCCTCGACACCGACGGCACGGTCCGCCTCACGATCACCCCGACCTACTCGGGGTGCCCCGCCATGGACACGATCCGGGACGACCTCACGGCGGTGTTCGCCAAGGCCGGCCATTCCAAGGTCGAGGTCGACCTCGTGCTCTCCCCGGCCTGGACCACGGACTGGATGAGCGAGGAGGGGAAGGCCAAGCTCGAGAAGTACGGCATCGCCCCACCTACCGGCGCAGCCGGTATGGGAACAGCCCACGCCGGCCCGATCAAGCTCGGCCTCGCCGTCAAGTGCCCGCAGTGCCACTCCCTCAACACACGCGAGATGTCCCGCTTCGGTTCCACGTCCTGCAAGGCCCTCTACGTCTGCCAGGACTGCAAGGAACCCTTCGACTACTTCAAGGTGCTCTAGATGACTGACCAGCTGAACGAGACCGCCGCCGACGTCGCAGAAGACGCGGCCGCCGGCTCGGACGCGGAGGGGACCACGCGGCGTCGTGCGTCCTTCCACAAGCTCGAGGTGAGCGACGTCCGCAAGCTCACCAACGACGCGATCGAGGTGACGTTCGCGGTCCCCGCCGAGCTCGCCGACGAGTACGACTACATCCCCGGCCAGTACGTGGCCCTCCGGGCCGAGCTGGAGGACCCGAACCAGGGCGGCGAGAAGCGGGAGGTGCGCCGCTCGTACTCGATCTGCGCGGCCCCCCGGCGCTTCGACGACGGCTCGACCGAGATCAAGGTGGCCATCAAGCGCGACCTCGGCGGCATCTTCTCGACCTGGGCGAACGAGAGCCTCGAGCCCGGCACCGTGCTCGACGTCATGAGCCCGGCCGGCGCGTTCATCTCGAAGCACAGGATGACCGGTCTCAACGACCCGGCGAGCATCGACACGGATGTCGAGCACACGTTCGTGGCGGTCGCGGCCGGCTCCGGGATCACGCCCATCATGGCGATCGCGAAGACCGTCCTCGCGGCGGACGAGAACGTCCGCTTCGACCTCATCTACGCGAACAAGGCGGCCATGGACGTCATGTTCGTCGAGGAGCTCGCGGACCTGAAGGACCGCTACCCGTCCCGCTTCGCGCTCCACCACGTGCTCTCGCGCGAGCAGCGCATCTCCCCGCTGCTCTCCGGCAGGGTCGACGACGAGAAGCTCACCACGCTGCTCAACACCGTGATCCACGCCGACGACGTCGACGAGTGGTTCCTGTGCGGCCCGTTCGAGCTCGTCCAGCTCGTGCGCGACACGCTCTCGGCCCGCGGTGTGGAGCCCGAGAAGGTCCGCTACGAGCTCTTCACCACCGGCACCCCGACGAGCCTCGAGGGCAACATCGGCCGGCCGGTGATCGAGGACCCGAGCGGGAAGAGCTTCGAGATCGAGTTCCGCCTCGACGGACTCCAGGGCACGGTCAAGTCCCCGGTCTCCGCGAACGAGACGATCCTGAACGCGGCCCTGCGCGTGCGCCCCGACGTGCCGTTCGCGTGCGCCGGCGGCGTCTGCGGGACGTGCCGTGCCAAGCTCGTCTCGGGCACGGTGGAGATGACGGAGAACTACGCGCTTGAGCCGGACGAGGTGGAGCGCGGCTACGTCCTGACGTGCCAGTCCCACCCGACCACGGACAGCGTGTCCGTCGACTTCGACGCGTGACGGCGGTTGAGCAGAGCCGAAACCAAGGAGCCTGAATGATCAACCTCACCATCGCCGGCGGGGTCGCCGAGGTCGTCCTCGACGCGCCCGCCAAGCTCAACTCCCTCGACGAGGCCGCGCTCGGCGAGCTCTCGGACGCCTACGACGACGCCGCTGCCGCCGCCTCGCGCGGCGACGTGCGGGTCCTCCTCCTGCGCGGCGAGGGCCGGGCCTTCTGCGCGGGCCGGGACATCTCCGGGGTCGTCCCCGCCGACGACGACGTGCTGGGGTACCTGGGCGGGAAGGTGCAGCCCCTGCTGCAGAAGATGGCGGCCTTCCCGGCGCCCACGTTCGCGGCGGCCCAGGGCGCGTCCCTCGGGGTCGGCCTCGGGCTGCTGCTCGCGACCGACGTCGTGTACGTGGCCGAGAACGCCAAGATCGGCTCGCCGTTCGCGAACCTCGGGGCGACGCTGGACTCGGGCGGCCACTGGTACTTCACGGAGCGCCTCGGCATGCACCGCACGCTCGACCTCGTGTACACGGCCGAGCTCATGAGCGGGGCGGACGCTGTCCGCTCCGGCATGTTCTCCCGGGCCTTCCCGGCCGAGGAACTGCTGCCGCGCACGCGGGAGATCGTCGGCCGCGTCGCCGAGGGGGCCACCGGCGCGTTCGTCGCGTCGAAGGAGCTCGTCGCGCAGATCCGCGACCGTCGCCTCGGGCTCTGGGAGTCCATGGAGGCGGAGAACAAGGCGCAGGCCCAGCTCTGCTCCTCGGAGGACTACGCCGAGGGGTTCAAGGCCTTCCAGGAGAAGCGGAAGCCCGCCTTCACCGGCCGCTGACCCGCGATCGCGCGCCAGGGACCCCGCAACCGCCGGGACGGGACCCCGCAACGGGCATGATCCGTTGCGGGGTCCTTGGCGGTTGGTTGTGGGGTCCCTGGCGGTGGATTGCGGGGTCCCTGGCGGTTGGTTGTGGGGTCCCTCAGCGTGGGCGTCAGCGCGTCGCGATGAAGGCGTGCACGCTCGCGTGGTTCATCGCCGTGGCGGCCTCCTCGGGGGTCGCGCACTCGGCCGAGACCTGGAAGGACGCCTGCGCGGAGGGTGCCGCGCGCACGGCCAGGCGGACGTGCGTGACGGTGCCGTCGGCGTGCTGGACCCGCAGGGTGGCCCCGGCCATGTCGACGAGGGGCCCGGTGAGGGACCCGAGGGTCACGACGACAGGAAAGCCCCTCCCCGTCACCGCGCCGCCGGTACCACGCGCGAGCACGGTGGCCGCCGCGCCCTCGAGCGCTGCGGCCGTCGCCGCCGTCTCGGGATCGTCCGACGCCGCGGCGCCGGCGCTGCCCGTCGGGCCCGATGACGAGGGGCCCGAGGGCGTCGGCGAGCCGGCGGCGGATGCCGAGGCGGTCGCCGTCGGGCGCGCCGAGGGTGAAGGCGACGGCACGAGCGGGCCGGTGCGGAAGACGAGGGTGCACCCGTTCGAGCCCACGTAGCGGAATTCGTCGGGGGCCGCGGTCAGCGTGTACAGGGCGCTCGGGGCGGCGTGCCAGACAGGGGCCGACGAGAACGGCAGCGGATCGCTGAGCCGGTAGACGGACAGCTCGCTGTCCGGGGTCGGCGGCGGGGCGCTGGCCGTGCCCGGTGCCGGCGCCGGCGGCTGCGGCGGGGCCGCAGTGAACAGTCCGGCGACGGCGACGACGAGCCCCACGCCCACCGCCGCGCAGGCGGCGATGAGTACCCACATCCACACGGGCCGCCCGCGCGACGGGGCGTCCGCCCGCTCCGTCCCCGCATCGCTGCTCATGGCTCTCCTCGTCACGGCTCCCTGCCTCTACCTTCCCACGCCGGACGCGTGGGAGGTCAGCGGGTGTCCAGGTCCTCGAACACCAGGAACGTCTGCGTGTCCAGGACGCCGGGCATGTTCTGCAGCTGGTCGAACACGACACGGCGCAGGTCGGTGTTGTCCAGCGCCCGCACGAGGATGATGACGTCGAAGTCCCCGCCCACGAGGGCGATGTGGTGCACCTCCGGGATGGCGCGCAGCCGCTCGCGCAGCTCGCGCCACGTCTGCTGGCGCACCTTGAGGGTCACGTACGCGCTCGAGCGCAGGCCGGCCCGCAGCGGATCGACGAGGGCCGTGAACTTCGTGATGACGCCGTCTGCCTGGAGCCGGGAGATCCGGTTGTAGGCGTGCGCGCGGGAGATGTGCACGTTCTCCGCGATGGTCGTCACGGAGCGGCGCGCGTCTTCAGTGAGCTCGGCGAGGATGGCGCGGTCGACGTCGTCGAGCGGCCGCGGCTCCACGGCCCGGGGCGGTGCCTCGCGACTGGGATGCAGATCGTCCATGGAACCCTCCTGTGATCCACGTCATTGTGACGTTTCGTCTCTGAATTCGGGCGGTCTGGATCCAGTCTTCCACGATGTGCCCTTCAACGGCATACGAATGGCTACGGCAGCGGATACTTGAGTCAACACGTCCGGCACGAGGAGGAGCCATGACCATTCCCGCCGAGGCACAGGAGGCCATCCGCAGCTTCGGGATCAGCATCGAGGACTACATGCTTCCGGTGCACGGCCGGGTGGCCCAGATCCAGATCCTCGACGAGCACGGGACGCTGCGCCCCGAGGACGAGCGCGGCTCAGCCCCCGGCCATGAGTACCCGATCCCCGCCGCGGACGAACTGCTCGAGGCGTACCGCCGGCTCGTCATCGGCCGCCGCGTCAACGACCAGAACTCGGCGCTCGTGCGCCAGGGCCGCATGGCGGTCTACCCGTCGAGCCACGGCCAGGAGGCCTGCCAGGTTGCCGCGGCGCTGTGCCTGTCCGACGGTGACTGGATGTTCCCGACGTACCGCGACGCGGTCGCCGTCATGACGCGGGGTGTGGACCCGGTCGAGGCGATGACCATCTTCCGCGGCGACTGGCACGGCGGCTACGACCCGCACAAGCACAAGGTCGGCATCCAGTCCACGCCCCTGACCACGCAGCTGCTGCACGCCGTCGGCGTCGCCCACGCGGCGAAGCTGCGCGGCGAGGACACCGTGGTCCTCGCGATGTGCGGCGACGGCGCCACGAGCGAGGGCGACTTCCACGAGGCGCTCAACTTCGCCGCCGTGTTCCACCTGCCGGTCGTGTTCTTCGTGCAGAACAACCAGTACGCCATCTCGGTGCCGCTCGCCCACCAGACGGTCGCGCCGTCGCTGGCACACAAGGCGATCGGCTACGGCATGGCGGGGGAGCGCGTGGACGGGAACGACGCCGTCGCCCTCCTCGCCGTCCTCGACCGCGCCGTGCGACTGGCCCGCTCGGGCTCGGGGCCCCTGCTCGTCGAGGCCTACACCTACCGGATGCAGGCGCACACGAACGCCGACGACGCGACCCGCTACCGCGAGGACGCCGAGGTGGCGGCCTGGGCCGTCAAGGACCCCCTCAAGCGCATGCGCGAGTACCTGCGCACCGAGGGCGTGCTGACCGACGACGCCGAGTCCGCCGTCGCCGCAGACGCCGAGGGGGTGGCCCGGCAGCTGCGCGAGGGCTTGGGCGAGGACACCGCCGTCGACCCCCAGGACCTCTTCCGCTTCGTCTACACCGAACCCACCCCGCAACTGCGCGAGCAGGCCGCCCTCGTGGCCGACGAGCAGTCCCGCGACCTTTCCGGAAAGGAGCACGGAGCATGAGCACCGTCGCCGAGGCCGCCGCGGCCCGCGCCGCCGCCCGCCCCGCAGGCCCCGAACCCCTGACCTTCGCGAAGGCCCTGACCACGGCCATGGCCGACGAGATGCGCGCCGACGCGGGCGTCGTGGTGTTCGGCGAGGATGTCGGAACGCTCGGCGGGGTCTTCCGGGTCACCGACGGCCTCCAGAAGGAGTTCGGCGCGGACCGGTGCTTCGACACGCCGCTCGCCGAGTCCGGCATCGCCGGGATGGCCATCGGGATGGCCATGAACGGCCTGCGCCCGGTCATCGAGATGCAGTTCGACGCGTTCGCCTACCCGGCGTTCGAGCAGATTGTGAGCCACATCGCCAAGATGCACAACCGCACCCGCGGACGCGTCCGGCTGCCGCTGACGATCCGCATCCCGTACGCGGGCGGGATCGGCGGCGTCGAGCACCACTGCGACTCCTCCGAGGCATACTACGCCCACACGCCGGGCCTGAAGGTCTTCACGCCCGCGACCGTCGCGGACGCGTACCGCATGCTCCGCGAGGCCATCGCGAGCGACGACCCGGTCGTGTTCATGGAGCCCAAGAAGCTGTACTGGTCCAAGGACCTCGTGGACCTCGAGGCGCTGCGGTCGGAGTTCGCGGGCCGGGGCGGGGAGGGCCCCGGTGCCGGTGGCACGCACGACGGCGCGCGGCGGCTCAGCGTCGACGGCGCCGCCGCCGTCGCACGCTCCGGCACGGACGCGACGCTCATCGCATATGGCCCCACCGTGCCGACGGCGCTCGCGGCCGCCGAGGCCGCCGCTGCGGAGGGCCGGTCCGTCGAGGTGATCGACGTGCGAACGATCGTCCCCTTCGACGACGAGACCGTGTCCGCGTCCGTGCGCAAGACGGGCCGCGCCGTCGTCGTGGCCGAGGCCGCGGGCTTCGCGTCGGTCGCGTCCGAGATCGTGGCCAGGGTGCAGGAGCGCTGCTTCCACTCGCTCGCCGCGCCCGTGCGGCGCGTGACCGGGTTCGACATCCCGTACCCGGCGCCCAAGCTCGAGCACTGGTACCTGCCCAGCGTCGACCGCATCCTCGACGCCCTCGACGACCTTCAGTGGGAGGACTGACATGGCGACCGCCGTGAGCGCCCAGAACAGCACCGCACAGAGGACCTTCAGGCTCCCCGACCTCGGGGAGGGCCTGACCGAGGCCGAGCTCGTCCGCTGGCTCGTCGCCGCGGGTGACACCGTGGCCGTGGACCAGCCGGTAGCCGAGGTCGAGACCGCCAAGGCCGTCGTCGAGGTGCCCACACCGTACGCGGGGACCGTTTCCGAGCTGCACGGCGAGCCGGGCGCCACGATCGACGTCGGCGCCCCCCTCATCACCATCGCCGAGGTCACCCCGTCTGGCGCCGAGGTCACCCCGTCTGGTGCCGAGGTCACTCCTGGTGGGGCCGAGGTCACCCCCTCTGGGGCTCGGGCAGCCGCCCGGGAGGCGTATCGCGAGGAGGAACGCGCCGGAGCCCGTCCGCCAGCACCCGCTGAAGCCTCTGGGTCGGGGAATGTCCTCATCGGCTACGGCACGCCTGGTGGGGCGGCAGGCGGCCGCACCCGACGGCGCAAGGGGGCGGCGCCGTCGTCCGCTCCGGTTGCGGAACCGGCGCGCACGACGCCGCCCGCGGACGCCGTGCGCGTCGTCTCACCGCTCGTCCGCAGGCTGGCCCGGGACCTCAATGTCCAGCTCGCCCGGATTTCCGGGTCCGGCCCGGATGGGCTCATCATGCGCCGCGACGTCGAATCGGCAGGGGTGACGTCGGCGGCAGAGGGGGTGATCTCGGCGCCGCAGGGGGTGACCTCGGCGCCGCAGGGGGTGACGTCGGCGGCAGAGGGGGTGACCTCGGCGCCGCAGGGGGTGACGTCGGCGGCAGAGGGGGTGACCTCGGCGGGGGAAGCGGACGCGCGGACGGGCCTCGCGATCGCGTCGCGAACCCCCGTCAAGGGCGTGCGCAAGGCAGTCGCGCAGGCCATGGTCCGGTCACGGACGGAGATCCCCGAGGCGACGGTCTGGGTCGACGCCGACGCGACGGCGCTCGTGGACCTGCGCCACGGCCTCAAGCGCCGCGACCCCGGGAGCACGCCGAGCCTGCTCGCCTTCATCGCACGGTTCGTGGTGGCGGGGCTGCAGAAGTTCCCGGAGCTCAACACGAGGATCGAGGAGACAGACGACGGCCAGGAGATTGTCCAGTTCGGCGGCGTGAACCTCGGCTTCGCAGCCCAGACCGACCGGGGCCTCGTCGTCCCGGCGATCCGCAACGCCCACACCCTGAGCGCCCGCAGCCTGGACTCCGAGCTGCGCCGCCTCACGGCCCTCGCCCGAGAGGGGAAGGCCACCCCGGCGGACCTCACGGGAGGCACCTTCACGCTCAACAACTACGGCGTGTTCGGGGTGGACGGCAGCGCGGCGATCATCAACCATCCCGAGGCCGCCATCCTCGGCGTCGGCCGGATCATCGACCGGCCGTGGGCCGTCGACGGCCAGCTGCAGGTCCGCAAGGTCGTCCAGCTGACCCTCACGTTCGACCACCGCGTGTGCGACGGCGGCACGGCCGGCGGCTTCCTGCGGTTCGTCGCCGACGCGGTCGAGCAGCCGGGGAGCGTCCTCGCAGACCTCTAGAGGGCATGGCAGAATCAAGCTCAACCCTGACCCGCCGACGAGAAGGAATGCATCACATGGCGCAATGGCGAGAACTCGGAGCCAGCACATACGTCCTCGCCACCGAGCCGCTGCGGATGAACGTCGGGCTCGTGGTGGGCACCGAGCGGGCCCTCGTGGTCGACACCGGCCAGGGCCCACGGCAGGGCGCGGCGATCCTCGCGGCCGTGCGGGAGAAGACGGAGCTGCCGCTCGTCGTCGTGAACACCCACGCGCACTACGACCACTACTTCGGCAACGCGGTGTTCGCCGCGGCCGGTGTGACGGAGTTCTACGCTCACGAGAACGCGGCGGCGGCCATCGCCGAGACTGGCGACGCCGAGCGGCAGTCAGTGGCCGAGGCGGAGCCGGAGATGGCGGCGGGGGAGGGCGAGAACACCCAGATCGTGGTCCCGACCGCGATTGTCCGCGACCAGCCCGTGCTCGTCGACCTGGGCGGGACCTCGGTCACCCTGTTCCACCTGGGCCGCGGCCACACGGACGGCGACCTCCTCGTCGGGACCCAGAGCACGCTCTTCGCGGGCGACCTCGTCGAGGAGGGCGCGTACCCGGAGTTCGGGGACTCGTACCCGGAGGAATGGGCGGACGTCCTGCGGCACATCTCGGCGCTGCGGCACCGCTACGACAACCTGGTGCCGGGGCACGGGGAGCTGTGCAGCGACGCGCTCGTGCGCACCATGGCGGATACGATGGCGACGGCGGTGCGCTCGGCCAGGCAGGCCACGCGCGAGACTCCGGACGACGCCACCAAGGCCGTCCCGATCCTCCCGTACGGCCCCGAGCAGTCCCGCCTGTTCATCCGCCGGCTCAAGGCCAGCAGCCTGAGCTGACGTTCCGGCAGGGCGAGGAAGAGGGGGCAGCATGACGGACGGTCCGGTCGAGCCTGAAGCTGCTTCCCCTGCGCCCATGACCCGGCGGGAGGCCCGGCGGCTGCGCGAAGCCGAGGAAGCGGCGCGACGGGCGGCACACGTCGACGATTCTGCCGCTCCAACCCAGCCCGGCGCCGCGGTCACCAGCGCGCACGACGCCGACGGGTCGCCTCGGGCGGCCGCCGCACCCGCGCCGTCGGAGGCGGCCGCCAACCCGGCGGGCATCGCCCAGCCCTCGGCGGACACCGCCCGGCGCGCCGGGGACGACCCCCGGCCCGCGACCGGTGGCGAACCGGTGGCCGGCGGCCGACCGGACGCCGAGACCACGCCGGCGACACGCGCAACCGCCGTGGCCGCTGGCCGCGGGCGCCCGCCTCGCACCGTCGGAGAGCCCCCGCCGGGGACTCGTGACGGCGAGAGGCGATCTGTAGAGCCGAGCGCGGGGCCCACAGCCGGACTGCCGCCCGAGCCTGCGCCGCAGGCCTCGCCCGTGCCGCAGGCCTCACCTGCGGCCCAGACCTCGCCTGCGCCGATCACCGCGGCTGCGCCGGGGGCCAGGCCAGCACCGCCGCGTCCCGTGCGCGAGCCCACGCCAGTGCCCGCGGCGCCTGAGCACGAGGAGCCAGCGGGCTTTGTCCGCCCGGGCCCGGCCCATCCGCCGAAGGGCCTGCGGGGCCTCCTCTACCGCATCACCGGCGGTGCCGTGAACATCGGCCCGAGCGAGCGGGAGCGCCGGGAGGAGCTGCTCGAGCGGCAGATTGCGCGGCGCCTCGAGGGCAGCTGGAACACCGCGTTCCTGTCCCTCAAGGGCGGCATCGGCAAGACCTCGACCACGGTGGGCGTCGGGCTCACCCTCGCCGAGCTGCGGCCGGAACCCCCGTGCGCCATCGACGCGAACCCCGATGCAGGGGACCTGGTCGAGCGTGCCCTCGGCGAGGGGGCCTACGAATCCGAGCGCAGCCGGTCCATCACGAGCCTCCTGCGGGACTTCGGCTCGGTCACCTCGCGTGCCCGCCTCGTCTCCTACCTGCACCAGGCCGGCAGCCTGCACCTTCTCGCGGGGGAGCAGGATCCGGAGCTCTCCGACTCGCTGACGGCAGAGGACTACCGGCGCGTCCACGCGCTCGTGGCCAGGCACTTCGGCGTCACGCTCACCGACTGCGGCACGGGCGTGAGCCGGCCGGCCATGCGGGGCATCCTGCAGGAGGCGGACAACATCGTCGTGGTCGCCGGCTATGCCGTGAGCGGCGCCAAACGGGCCCGGGACACGCTGCGCTGGCTGTCGGCCCACGGCTACGACCGCCTCGCGAAGGGCGCGATCGTCGTCGTGACCGACAAGGACGACGTCTCCGCGCGCGTGGACAAGGGCGCGATCGAATCAACGCTCTCGGGCCTGTGCCGCGCCCTCATCACCGTGCCGCACGACCGCTCGATGGCTGACGGCGACCTCGTCTCCCTCCCGGCGCTCCGCCCCGAGACGCGCCAGGCGTACCGCGAGATCGCGGCCGCGATCGTCTCCGGCTACCGGCGCTGACCCTCGTCGTCGCGGGCCAGACCGAGCTCGAGCGCCCTCCCAAGCCGCACCCCGGCCACGCCACGACCGCCAGCACGGAGGCGCGGCCGCCCCCAATAGCGGCCGCGTCTCCGGCGTGGTCTCGGTCCGGCAGGAGACGAGGTTAGTCCAAGGACTGGATTTACTCTAGCCACTGCGCCCTGTGCGTGCAATGGGGAGGCGTGACCTCGCGCGTCACTAGAGTGGGGGAGTGCAGCGGCCCGGACAGTTCTCCCTCCTGTCGATCGCCGTCCCGGCCTTCGGCCCGTCCGTCCTGTTCTTCCTCGGCGAGGGGGCCGTGCTGCCGGTCATCGCGCTGTCGGCGCGGGACCTCGGCGCCTCCGTGGCCGTCGCCGCGCTGACGGTCACGCTCGTGGGGCTGGGCTCGCTCCTGTTCAACCTGCCCGCCTCCTACCTCACGCTGCGCTTCGGGGAACGCTGGGCGATCGTCGGAGCCCAGCTCGCGGGGGCCGTGGCCCTCGTGCTCGCGGCCCTCGCCCAGGAACTGTGGCAGCTCGTCCCCGCGCTCGTCGTGCTCGGCATGTCGGGCAGCGTGACCGGGCTGGCCCGCCAGAAGTACCTCACCGAGGCCGTCCCGGTGGACTACCGCGCCCGCGCGCTCTCGACCCTCGGCGGGGTGAGCCGCATCGGGATCTTCATCGGCCCCTTCCTCGGCGCGGCGGCGATCCAGTTCTGGGGACTTCGCGGCGCCTACTGGCTCGGCGCGGTGGTGCTCGCCGGCGCATCGGTGGTCGCCCTGTGGATGCGGGACCTCGCCGTGGACGACGGCGACGGGCCGCGCGCGCCCGAGCCGCGCCTCGCGCAGGTCGCGGCGGGGCACTGGAGGGTCCTGACGACCGTCGGGCTCGGCGTCCTGTTCGTCTCCGCGGTGCGGCAGTCCCGACAGGTGGTCATCCCGCTGTGGGCCGACCATCTCGGCCTCGACGCGACCACTGCCGCACTCGTCTACGGGATCGCCGGGGGCATGGACCTCCTGCTCTTCTATCCGGGCGGCCGGACCATGGACACCCGGGGCAGGCTCGCCGTCGCGGTCCCCTCGATGACCCTCATGGGCCTCTCCCTCATCGCGATGCCGTGGACGGGCACGTTCTGGCCCTTCCTCGCCGCCTCGTGCGCGCTCGGCATGGGGAACGGCATCGGCTCGGGCATGGTCATGACCCTGGGCGCCGACTTCTCACCGAGCCCCGGCCGTGCGCAGTTCCTCGGGCTCTGGCGGCTCATGGCGGACGCGGGCACGACGGCGGGTCCCGTCCTGCTCTCGGCCGTCACCGCCGCGTTGGGCCTCGGGGCGGGGGTGGCGGCCTCCGGCGGCCTCGGCCTGGCCGCGGCGGCCGTGCTCGCGTGGGCCGTCCCGCGGGCGCAGCGGCGGCAGGCCGGCGGCGCCTGAGCCGTGCCGGGCCGACTCAGCGGGGCGGCTTGTCAGCGGCCGGAGCGCGAAGCATGCGCCATGAGCCACGATGCCCCCACGGCGACCAGGTAGCCGCTGATCACGATGAACGCCAGGCCGGCCCAGAAGTAGTTCGTCGTGCTCACCTCCCGCCCTGCCAGCGGCGCGATCCGCACGAGCGCGACGACGGCGACTCCCGCTGCCGCGAGCCCCGCGGCCGTCGGCAGGGCAAGCCACAGCCGTGACGAGCCCACGTGGCGCCCGAACCCGTCCCATACGTTCCACCCCATGCCCGTGCGCAGTACGAGCCAGGCCGCGGGGGCCATGAACACGGCGACGACGAGGAACGCGGACACGACGTCGGCCGGCCGGTGCCACTGGTTCACGAGGGTCGACACGCCGGTCGCCACGGCGTAGGTCCCGCCGGCGAAGGCTACGAGGGGGCGCCAGCGCGGGGACGCGACGAGGAAGACCGCGGCCGCGGCGGAGGCGGCGAGGGTTGTGTGCCCCGAGGGGAGCGAGTTCTCCATGTAGGTCTCGATGCCGCGGTAGGGGCGGGTCAGGACGTCGTTCTTGAGCAGCTGGGTGGCGAGGTTGGCGCACAGCGCCGCGGCGAGGGCGACGGCGGAGGCGGCCCAGCGCCGTCGTACGAGCGCCGCGTATCCCAGCGCCCCCAGCGCGAGGGCGACCGAGAGCGCGGGGAGGAAGTCGAGGAACCGCAGCGAGGCCTTGCCTGCGGCCCCGTAGAGCTCGGTGGCCTCGACAAGGGCGGATTCGTCGATGTACTGCCCCGTGGTGGTGCGGACGAAGAACAGGTAGGTGCACAGGAGCGCGGCGACGGCCGCGAGCGAGGCGAGCAGGAACGGCCCGACGCCTACCGCAGGGCGTGGAACGCGCCTCGGATCCCCGCCAGGCAGCGGTGCAGACGGGTTCCGGCGGCCGCGTGGGCCGGGGACCTCGGAGCGTGCGCGGGTGGGTGCAGCCATCCGTTCCAGCCTGCCACACGCGGCTGGACGGCGCCTGAAGAAGAGCGCTGGGGCGGGAACACGCGGACACTTGACACGTGTTAGGCGTCACATCTACGATTCCTAACACGTGTTAGGAACGGCGTTCAGCCGTACGAACCCCTCAAAGGAGAGTCATGGGCGACTCCATCAGGCTGCGGGAGATCTCGCGGCGCACCGCCCTCGGAGCCCTCGGCGTCGGAATCCTCGGGGCGACCGCGGCCTCGTGGCCCCGCCTCACCGGGACGGACATCCCCGGCCGCAACGACGGCAGCCTCAGCATCGCCATCCTCGGCACCGCGGCCGACGCCGCCGCGCGCCAGAAGGCCGTCGACGCGTTCCGGCGCCTCCACCCCGAGATCAGGGTCCGCGTCCAGGCGATCCAGGCCGTGGACTGGAAGGACTTCTTCAGCAAGATCCTCACGATGGTCGCCGCGGGCAATCCGCCCGACGTCGTGTACGTCGCCACCGAGGGCGCCCAGCTCTTCGCCGAGAAGCTCGCCCACCCGCTCGACGACTTCGTCCGCCGCGACGCCGCCGTGATGGCCGAGTACTTTGCCGACGTCCACCCGAGCCTCGTCGAGGCCTTCATGTACCGGGGGAGCCTGTACCAGCTCCCGATGGACTGGAACGCCGCCGACATGTACTACAACACGAGCGTCTTCGCCGCCTCGGGGCTGCCCCGGCCGGCCGACGACTGGACCCACCTCGACTTCCGCTCGGCCCTCGGCGCCATGCGGCGCGCCAACCCGGGCGGCTTCACCCCGTACTACTGGACCAACCGGCTCTTCGGCGGCGTGGTCCCGTGGCTCTACGCCAACGGCACCTCGTTCCTCACCGAGCAGCGCGCCACCGGCGGGGACTGGCTCTGGGACCGCTTCTACGCCTCGGACCCCTCCCGCGCGTCCCGCTCCGGTGGCTACCTCTGGGAGGCCCCGAACGCGGACGACCCGCGCGTCTTCGAGACCTTCGACTTCCTCCGCGGACTCGTCAAGGACGGCCTCGGAGTCCGCCCGGAAGAGGGCGGCGGAAACTCCCTCGTCGGGCTCTTCGCCTCGGGCAGGATCGGCACGACCCCGGCCGGCGGCTACTGGGTCCAGGGCCTCGCCGAGGCCGGGATGGGCCCGGACGCGTTCGACGTCGCGTTCTTCCCCCGTTGGGCGAGCGGGCCGGCGTCCGCACTCCAGCGCCACCAGTTCGGCACCGCCGGCTACGCGATCATGAAGACCGCCAAGGACAAGGACGCCGCGTGGGAGTGGGTGAAGTTCAGCGCCTCCCGGGAGGCGATGGAGCTCATCTTCGCGACCCCGACCACCACCCCCGCCCGCCGCTCGATGGTCAACGAGGCGCTCTACGCGGGCAAGGGCCCCGCGCACTGGAAGGTCTTCTACGACACCCTGGACCGGTTCCCCGCGACCGGGCCCATCCCGGCGCCGCCCCAGCAGGCCGCCGTCGAAACCGCCCTCATCAAGAACGTCTCGCTCGCCGTGAGTGGGGACGAGCGGCAGCTCAGGAGCGCGCTCTCCTCCCTGCAGAACGACCTCGAGTTGGCCCTCAGGAGGACCGCATGAAAACCGGCTCGCGCGCCATGGCCTGGCTGTTCCTCGCCCCGACCATCGTCGGGATGGGCGTCTTCACCCTCGTCCCGATCGTCGCCTCGATCCTCCTGGCGTTCTTCCGCTGGGACATCCTCAGCGACCTGCAGTTCGCCGGGCTCGCCAACTTCACCGAGATCGCCACGGACCCCACGGTGCGCGTCGCGTTCGGCAACACGATCGGCTTCGTGGTCGTCGCCGTCATCCTCCAGCTCGGGGTGGCGCTCGGACTCGCCGTCCTCGTCCAGGAGCGGCTGCCGCACTGGCTGCGGGTGTTCTTCCGCTCGGCGTTCTTCTTCCCGCTCATCCTCTCCGCGGCAAGCGTCTCGATCTTCATGAAGTACCTCTTCAACGAGCAGTTCGGTGTGGTCAACTGGCTCCTCGGCACCGTTGGGATCCCCGCGGTCCCGTGGCTCACGACCCCGCTCGGCTCCGCCACGGTCGTGGTGCTCGTCTACGTGTGGCAGAACTTCGGGTTCTCGTTCCTGCTCTTCCTCGGCGCGCTCGCCTCCATCCCACAGGAGACCTACGAGGCCGCGTCCCTCGACGGCGCCACCGGCTGGCGCAAGCACCGCCACGTGACCCTGCCGCTCATCAGCCCCACGACCCTCGTGGCCTCCGTCATGGCGATCATCAACGCCCTGCAGGTCTTCGACCAGCCCTACGTCCTCACCCGCGGCGGCCCTGGAGACTCCACCCGCACGGCCGTCATGGTGATCTTCGAGACCGCGTTCCAACGCCTCGAATTCGGCAAGGCCTCCGCGATCGGCGTGGTCCTCATGCTCGTCATCATGGCCGTCACGGCCCTCCAGTTCCGGCTCAGCAAGCGCTTCGTCTTCTACCAGTGAGGCCTGACATGACCACCACCGCGACCCCGCTCCCCACTCCTTCGAACCGCGGAGCCCGCCCGAGTCCCATGAAGCGGGACCGCCGCCCGAACGTCCCGGCGACCCGGCGCCGTCGCGCGCCCGACTGGTCCCTCGTCGGCCGGATCGCCGTCCTCGTCTTGGCCGCAGCGCTCACGCTCGGGCCTGTGCTGTGGACGCTCTCGACCTCGCTGCGGCCCCCGGCGGACTCGCTGAAGCTCCCGCCGTCGTTCATCCCGTGGGACCCGGACTTCAGCTCGTACGCGCAGGTCTTCAAGCAGGTTGACATGGCGCTGCTCGTGCTCAACAGCGCCCTCGTCACCGGACTCATCGCCGTCGGCCAGATGATCTCCGCTGCGCTCGCCGGCTACGCCTTCGCGTTCCTGAAGTTCCGTGGCAAAGGCACCCTGTTCTCCCTCGTGCTGGCGACCATGATGGTCCCGGTGCAGGTCACGATCGTGCCGGTGTTCATGCTCATCCGCGGCATGGGCCTCTCCGATACGCTCCTCGCCCTGATCCTCCCGGCGATCCCCACCGCCTTCGGCACCTTCCTCATGCGCCAGTACTTCCTCGGCCTGCCCGCCGAGCTCGCGGAGGCCGCCGCGATCGACGGCGCGTCCCCCTTCCGCATCTTCCGCTCCGTGTACGCGCCGCTGGCCATGCCGGGCCTCGCGATCGTAGGGATCCTCGCGTTCAACTTCCACTGGAACGAGTTCTTCCGGCCCCTGATCCTGACCATCTCCGAGCAGAACTTCACGCTGCCCCTCGGCCTCGTCTCCCTCCAGGGGAACATGGGCACCGGGAGCATCTCCGTGGTCCTCGCCGGCGTGGTCCTGTCCATGATCCCCGCACTGGTCGTCTTCCTCGTCGGCCAGCGCTCCCTCCGCGACGGCCTCACCGCCGGCGCGGGCAAGTAGAAAGCACGCCGATGACCTCCGCGCACACCGCACCCGCCGCCGTCGTCCCCGCCGCCATCGGGGCGGACGCAGCCGCCGCCCATCCCGACCGCTCCTTCCCGCGGCTGCATCCGCGTCCGGGCCGGGGCTGGGTCAACGACCCCAACGGCGTGGTGTTCGCCGACGGGCGCTGGCACGTCTTCTTCCAGCACAACCCGGAATCCGCGCGGCACCACCGTATCCACTGGGGGCACCTGAGCTCGCCGGACCTCGTCCGGTGGGACGCACACCCCGTCGCGCTCGCCCCGCAGGAGGGCGGCCCCGACGCGTACGGGTGCTGGACCGGCGTCGTGACCCTCGATGCGGGGACGCTCATCGCCGTCTACTCCGGTGTCGCGGACGGGTCGGGCCGCTCCCAGGTGGTGCTCGCCCGGGGGACGGCCGACCTCGGGGAGTGGGTGCAGGACGGCGCCGTCGCGGCGGGGATGCCCGACGACCCGCGCGTCGTCGCCGTCCGGGACCCCTTCCTCTTCGAGTTCGCCGGGCATCGGTGGGCGGTCCAGGGCGCCGGGCTCGCCACCGGGCACGCCGCCGTGCTGCTGTACGGCGCCGACGACCTCTCCGCCTGGGAGTACCACGGCATCTGGCTCACGTCGGAGGACCCTGTCGCCTCCGAGCTGCCCGACGCGAACATCTGGGAGTGCCCGCAGCTGGTCCGCTCGGGCGGATCATGGGTGGCCGTCTTCTCGCTGTGGCGCGAGGAACAGCTCACCGGGGTCGGGCATCTTGTGGGGTCCCTGGCGCTCGATCCCGTCACTGGGCTGCCGGTCTTCACGCCGCGCTCGTCCGGCACCACGGACCTGGGCGGCTCGTTCTACGCGCCGCAGGCCGTCCAGGCCGGGGAGCGCGTGCTCATGTGGGGCTGGGCCAAGGAGGTCGCAGCCTCCGGCCTGCCGGGCCGAACGCAGGAGGACTGCGACGCCGTCGGCTGGTCAGGACTGCTCACGTTCCCGCGGGAGCTGCGGGTGGAGGGCGACGCCGTCCGGCTGCAGGCCGCCCCCGAACTCGCCGCGCTTCGGGCCGAGCCGCTCGAGGACGCGCCCGGGACGCAGGACGGCGCCGCGCACCTGCCGCTGCCCGACCAGGCCGACGCCGTGGTCGCCGGCGAGGGCACGCTGCGCCTCCTGCTCGGGGACGCGACCGTGTGGAGCGGGGCTGTGGCGGAGGGCGACGAGGTGCGGGTGCTCGTCGACGCATCGATCGTCGAGGTGTTCACCTCGGCCGGCGCCGCGACGACGCTGCGGGCCTATCCCTCCGGCGCGCAGTCCTACCGGCTCGAGCTGGGCCCGGGCGTCAGGGCACGCGCGTGGCGGCTCGCCGTCCCGGGCGCCTGACCCTGCCCCCGGGGCTCGGCGGACGGCCGCCGCCGGATGGCCCTCTGGGGGTCGCCTCCTGGGGGTCACGCGAGGTGACTCCCAGGAGGTGACCCTCAGGAGGTGACCCTCAGACGGCGGGGGCGGGGCCGGTGGAGTCTCGGGGGGTGAGCTCGCACGGGATGAGGAGGGGCCCGGAGGCCCGATCGCCGCCGTCGAGTGCGCCGAGCACCGCGCGCATGGCCTCCTCGCCGATCCTCCGCAGGGGCAGCGCCACGGTGCTCAGCGCCGGGACCATGACGGAGGCGACGCGCTGCTCGTCGTCGTACCCCATGACCGAGACGTCCCGGGGGACGTCGAGGCCCAGGCGGGCGGCGGCCAGGACCATCCCGACGGCGGCGCGGTCGTTGCCGCCGAGCAGTGCGGTGGGCCGTTCGCCGGCGGCCGCGGACAGGAGGGCCGTCGCGGCCGTGTGCCCGGGAGCGATGTCCCACCCCGCCTCCAAGACCCAGTCCTCCCGCACGGGCAGGCCCGCCTCGGCCATGGCGGCCCGGAAGCCCGCCTCGCGCAGGGCGACGGCCGGCGAGGAGTACTCCCCGCCGAGGAATGCGATGCGGCGGTGGCCGAGCCCGATCAGGTGCGCGGCGGCGTCGTGCCCCCCGGCCACCTCATCCGGCTGGATCGACGGGAGCGTTGACGCCCCGGACGGGGAGTCGGGGGACGCGTAGCAGTTGGCGAGGGCGGACGGGACGGCGAGCATGCCCTGCGGCACGTGGAGCTCGTGCAGGCCCACGGTGACGTAGATGAGCCCGTCGACCTGCCGGTCGAGCAGGGTCCGCACCGCGTCGAGGTCCCTCAGGGCGTCCTGCTCGGTGTCCGTGGCGAGGGTGACGAACCCCCGGCTGCGGGCGACCGCGTCGGCGCCGGCGATGATCTCGCCGTCGAACGGGCTCGTGACCGCCTGGTCCGAGACGAGCCCGATCACGCGCGAGCGCTGGTCCCGCAGGCTCCGGGCGATCGCGTTGGGCGTGTAGTTCAGCTCGGCCGCCGCCGCGAGGATGCGCTCCTGGGAGTCCTTGGCGACGTTGCCGTCCCCGCGCCCGTTCAGCACGAGCGACACGGCGCTGCGGGAGACGCCGGCTCGCCGTGCGACATCGAGTGCTGTGGCCTTGCGCGTCATGCCCGCAGTGTACCTGACACGTGTGCGGTTGCTAGCCGGCGCACGACGGCGCGCGGCCCCCTCCCAGCGAGCGCCGGTAGGCTCGGTGCCCGTGATCGAACAGTGGTGGCAGGCCTTCGTCAACGGGTTCCTCTCCGGGTTCGGGCGCTCGAGCCCGCTCGTGGTGCCCGCGGCGGAGCTGCTGTGGATCCTCGGAGGAGCGGCGGCTCTGTGCGTCGTCCCGGTCCTGTGGAGGTTCTTCGGCCGCTTCGTCACCGTGGTCCACGAGCTCGGCCACGCCTTCGCGGGGCTCGCGACTGGCATGAAGGTCACCGGGATCACGCTGCGCATGGACCAGGGCGGAACGACCCACGGCGTGGGCCGCGGCCGGGCCGTGTGGTTCGGCTTCTGGGGCTACCCGGCGCCGGCAGCCGTCGGCGCAGCGCTCGTGTGGGCCTCCGCTGCCGGGTGGGGGAGGACGGCTCTGTCGGTGTCCGTGATCGTGCTCGCGCTCGTGTTCCTCTTCATCCGGAACCTCGCCGGCGTGCTCATCCTGGCCGGATCGATCATCGCCGTCGCGGCCATCGTCGCCGCGGTGCCCGCCGACCTCCAGGGCCACCTGACGCTCGCCGTCGGGCTCGCGCTCGTGATGGGCGCCGCGCGGGACTGGTGGAACCTCGTCTCGGTGCACACGCGCCGCCACCGGGAGCTCGCGAGCTCGGACGCGTTCATCCTCTCCCGAAAGACCGGCGTCCCCTCGGCCGTGTGGCTCGTCGCGTTCGCCGCCGTCATCGCCCTCGCCGGCGTCGCCTCGTGGGCCGTCCTGACGGGCGCCGTGCGTACAGTGGGCGCATGAGCTGCACCCGCCGTCCCGTGCTCCCCGACCTGCCAGAGCTCGAGGCGGCGGCCGCCGTCGTGCGCGTCCCGCTGACCGTCAGGTTCCGCGGCGTGACCGAGCGCGAGGCGCTGCTGCTGCGCGGGCCCGCAGGATGGGGCGAGTTCGCCCCGTTCCTCGAGTACGACGACGCGGAGTCGTCCCGCTGGCTCGCCTCCGCCGTCGAGGCGGCGTGGGAAGGCTTCCCCGCGCCGGTGCGCGAGCGCGTGCCCGTCAACGCGACCGTCCCGGCTGTCCCCGCGGGGCGCGTCCCCGAGGTGCTCGCCGCCTTCGGGCCGGTCACCGCCGTCAAGGTCAAAGTCGCCGAGGCCGGGCAGAGCATCGCGGACGACGTCGGCAGGGTCGCCGCCGTGCGCGAGGTGCTGCCGGACGCGGCGCTGCGGGTCGACGCGAACGGGGGCTGGTCGGTGCCTGAGGCCGTCGAGGCGCTCGGGCAGCTCGAGCCGTTCGGCCTCGAGTACGCCGAGCAGCCCGTCCCCGGCATCAACGGGCTCGCCGAGGTCCGCGCCCTCCTCGAGGCGCGCGGCACACCCGTGCGGATCGCCGCCGACGAGGCCGTCCGGAAGGCCGAGGACCCCCTGCGCGTCGCCCGCGCCGGCGCGGCGGACCTCATCGTCGTCAAGGCCGCCCCGCTCGGGGGAGTGCGGCGCGCCCTCGAGATCGTCCGCGAGGCCGGCCTCCCCGCCGTCGTGAGCTCGGCGCTCGACACCTCGGTGGGGCTCGCCGCCGGCGTCGCGCTGGCCGCCGCGCTCCCGCAGCTGCCGTACGCCTGCGGGCTCGGCACCGGGGCCCTGCTGGCGCACGACGTCGTGCGGTCGCCTCTCGTGCCTGACGGCGGCTACCTCCCGGCCGGGGCCGAGCTGGCCCGACGGTCAGAGCCGGACCCCGAGCTGCTGGCCCGGTTCGCCGTGGAGGCGGAGCGGCGCACGTGGTGGATCGAGCGGCTCCGCCGGTGCCACGCCGTCCTCGCGGGCCGTTGAGGGCCGCGTGTGCCTCAGGTCTCCAAGGGCATTTACCTTGAGTTAACCTCTGGCTTAGCTGGATTTTCGCTGGGAATGTTCGGGTGGAGGACATCGCTATCCGATCGCACCCGTAAGGATGATTCCCCTTGACTGAATCCCGCCGTACGCTCCTGCCGATGCTGGACCATGTCCGCGGCAAGCGAAGCGCCGTGACCTGCGCCCTCAAGTGCGACAACGCCTGCCTCGGCGAGGTGTGCAACACCTCGGACAACGGCTACTTCCGCGACATCGCCGCCGGGGCGATCTCGCGCCGCTCCGCGCTGGGCCTCGGCCTCGCCGGCGCGCTCACCCTCGCGTTCACGGGCGCGGGCGCCGGACGCTCTGAGGCCGCCGGCCTCGCCCCGGCCGCCAAGGGCGTCACCAGCAAGCTCGACTTCACCCCGATCAGCCCCGTCAACTTCACAGTCGACGAGTTCACGGTCCCGTCGGGCTACAGCTGGACGCCGATCATCCGCTGGGGCGACCCGCTCTTCAACGACTCGCCCGCGTTCGACATCGTGAACCAGACGGAGGCCGCCCAGGCCCGCCAGTTCGGCTACAACAACGACTACACCGACATCATCCGGATCGACGGCGAGAACGGCCACCGCGCGGTGCTCTTCACGAACCACGAGTACACCAACGAGGGCATCATGTTCCCGAAGGCGCAGCTCGACGCCGACCCGGCCCGGGTCCGCGCCGTCGCCCGCGCCGCCCACGGCCTGTCCGTCGTCGAGCTCACGCGCCGCGACAAGAACAGCGCCTGGACCTACGTCAAGGGCGCCCCGCTCAACCGCCGCTTCCTCATCGACACCGAGTACGAGCTCACCGGCCCCGCGGCAGGCTCCCCGCTGCTGAAGACCGCCGCCGACCCGGCCGGCCGCACGGTCAAGGGCACCCTCGGCAACTGCGCCGGCGGCACGACGCCGTGGGGCACCATCCTCTCCGGCGAGGAGAACTTCAACGGCTACTTCCGCTCCGCCGGCACCTCGGCGGCCCAGAAGCGCTACGGCCTCTCCGACAAGGCGACCGGCCGCGGCTGGGAGCTCGACGACCCGCGTTTCGACACCCGCACCGCGGGCTACGAGAACGAGGAGAACCGCTTCGGCTGGGTCGTCGAGGTGGATCCGATGGACCCGACGTCGACCCCCAAGAAGCACACCTCGCTGGGCCGCTTCAAGCACGAGGGCGCGAACGTCCGCATCGCCGCGAACGGCAAGGCCGTGGCGTACTCGGGCGACGACGAGCGCTTCGACTACCTGTACAAGTTCGTCTCCAAGGACACGTACAGGGAGGGCGACCGGGCCCACAACATGACCCTCCTGTCCGAGGGCGACCTCTACGTCGCCAAGTTCACGGGCAACTCCGCCGGCGAGATCGACGGCTCCGGCGCGCTCCCGTCCGACGGCGCGTTCGACGGCCGCGGCGAGTGGCTCCCGCTCGTCGTCGGCGGCAAGCCCGGGCACGAGGCGCTCAAGGACATGACCGTGGCCGAGATCCTGGTCTTCACCCGTCTGGCCGCCGACAAGGTGGGCGCGACCAAGATGGACCGCTGCGAGGACGTCGAGCCGCACCCCACCTCGGGCAAGGTCTACGTGGTCTGCACGAACAACTCGAACCGCGGCAAGGGCACCAACGCGCCGGCGGACGAGGTCAACCCGCGCACGGTGAACCGCGATGGCCACATCGTCGAGATCACCGAGGACGGGGGCGACCAGACGGCCACCGCGTTCGGCTGGAACCTGCTCCTCGTCGCCGGCGACCCGGCGAAGAACAAGACCGCGTACTTCGCGGGCTACCCCACGGACAAGGTCTCCCCGATCTCGTGCCCCGACAACGTCGCGTTCGACTCCTCCGGGTACATGTGGCTCGCCACGGACGGCGCGCCGAGCTCGATCGGCTACAACGACGGCCTCTTCCGCGTCACCCTCGAGGGCCCTGAGCGCGGCAAGGTCGAGCAGTTCCTCTCGGTCCCGCGGGACGCCGAGACCTGCGGCCCGATCGTCCACGACGCCGAGCGCCACGTCTACGTCTCGGTCCAGCACCCGGGTGAGGAGGGCACCTTCGAGGAGCCGCACTCGCTCTTCCCGGACTACGTGAAGGGCGGCACGCCTGCCGCCGGCCAGGTGCGCGCCCCGCGCCCGGCCGTGGTGCAGGTCCTCCCGGCCCAGCACGCGAAGTAGTACATACGATGGGGGCGTGAGTGCCCTCAGTTCCCTGGACGCCGCCCGCGCAGCAGTCGACGCGCTGCTCGCGGGCGGCGTCCGCTGTGTCGTCGTGTGCCCGGGATCCCGCAGCGCCCCGCTCGCCTACGCCCTGGCCGAGGCGGAGGGCCGGGGCCACCTCGAGCTCGTGGTGCGGGTCGACGAGCGCGTGGGCGCCTTCACCGCCCTCGGCGTGGCTCTCTCCTCGGGGCGGCCGGCCGCCGTCGCGACCACGAGCGGCACGGCCGTGGGCAACCTGCTGCCCGCCGTCATGGAGGCCAACCACGCCGAGGTGCCCCTCGTGGTCCTCTCGGCCGACCGGCCCGAGGAGCTCCACGGGACCGGCGCGAACCAGACCACCGAGCAGTTCGACCTCTTCGGCGAGCACGTGCGCTTCGCGACGAGCGTCGCGGCCGGTGCGTCGCCGTCGTCGTCCGTGCGGACCGCCCTCTCCGCGGCGACGGGCGCGCTCGAGGGGATCCCCGCCGGCCCCGTCCAGCTCAACCTCTGCTTCCGCGACCCGCTCGTGCCGGAACCCGGCTGGGAGCCGCCCGCCGGCGGAGGCTGGGAGCCGCCTCCCGTCCAGCCCTACGCCTACCGCCGGCCGCCGGTCGCAGCCCTCGGCGGGCTGCCGCCGCGGCGCACCGTGGTCCTCGCCGGCCACGGCGCGGGCCCGCTCGCGGAGGCCTTCGCGGCAGCGCACGGCCTCCCGCTGCTGGCGGAGCCGTCCTCGAATGCGCGCTTCGGCGGCCATGCCGTGGGCCCCTACCGGCTCCTCCTGGACGGGCATCCCGGACTGAGGATCGAGCGCGTGGTGCTGTTCGGCCGGCCCACCCTGTCCCGGCCCGTCACGGCGCTCCTGGCCCGCGACGGCGTCCAGACGGCGCTGTACCACCCCCGCCCGGTCGCGTGGTTCCGGGAGGGCCGACGCAGGGAACGGCTCGTGGACGACCTCGACATCCTCTCGGGCTTCGCCGGGCGCGGGGCCGAGGGGTGGCTCGACTCGTGGCTCCTCGCCGGCGCCGCGGCGCAGGAGGCGGTGGACCGGATCGTCGGCGGCCCCGGCGCGCCCTTGACGGGGCCGAGGCTCGCACAGCTCGTGTGGGAGAGCGCGCGGGGGCAGCTGCTGCTCGGCTCGTCCAACGGGATCCGCGATGTCGACCTCGCGGCGGCCCCTCCGCCGCAGCCGGCTGCCCGGGTCTTCGCCAACCGCGGCCTGTCCGGGATCGACGGGACCGTCTCGACGGCCACCGGCCTCTGGCTCGGCCGCCGCACCGAGACCACCGCGTTCCTCGGGGACCTGACCTTCCTGCACGACGCCGGCGGGCTCCTCCTCGGCGACGGGGAAGCGGACCCGGACCTGCGCGCCGTCGTGCTCAACGACGCCGGCGGGGCGATCTTCGGCCTGCTCGAGCACGGGCGCGTGGGCGACCCGGCGCTCCCGGGCGCCGCGGCCGCCGTAGAACGCCTCTTCGGCACGCCGCACCGCGCCGACCTCCGCGCGCTCGCGGCCGCGTATGGGGTACGGCACACGCTCGTGCGCACGACGGCGGAGGCGTCCGCGGCGCTCGGCGCTCCCCGGCGGCGGGGGCGGGAGATCATCGAGGCCCGGGTAGACAGGGCGTCCCTGCGCGACCTGCACGAGCGGATCCGGCTGGCCGTGGGCAGGGCCGTGAGCCACAACTGACGTCTCGGGTACGCCAAAGTCGCCCCTGGGGCCGTTTCGGGTACGCCAAAGTCATGTCTGAGCGGTCTCGGGTACGCGGGGGAGCTTCGCGTGGATGGCGCGCCGCGGCGGAGGATCCCGCTGCGTACCCGGAACGCTTGGGACGAAGGATTCGCGTACCCGGAACGCTGGGGGTCGGGAATTGGCGTACCCGAGAGGATGGAGGGGGGAAGCTGGGGCCTCCCGGCCCGTTGGGGCGGGTGTCTGGGATTTCGGAAACCTCCTCGTGACAGAGCTTGATTACCCTTCAGGGGTGTTGTCCAATAGGGAAACATAAGTTGCCTGTGATGCACATCTCATCGCGCCCTGGTCAAGGGTAGGATGGGACGTCGCCTAGCACCTCTGACATGTACCTCCAAGTAAAGGTAGAGATATGACTTTCTCCGCGAAGCTCGCCGCCAAGGGCGCTGCGGTCCTCGCCGTCGGGGCCCTCGCGCTCACGGCCTGCACGAACGCCTCCGAGACCGGGGGAGCGGCACAGCCGAGCGGCTCGGGGTCGGCATCGGCGTCCTTCGACCCGTCGTCGGTGAAGAAGGACGACAGCCTGGCCTCGCAGGTTCCGGACGCCATCAAGTCCAAGGGCAAGCTCGTCGTCGGCTCCGACACGTCGTACGCACCGGCTGAATTCCTCGGCGGCAGCGACAACGCCACGCCGATGGGCTACGACGTCGACCTCGCCAAGGCCATCGGCGCCAAGCTCGGGCTCAAGACCGAGGTCCAGACCGCGGAGTTCACCGGGATCCTGCCCGCCCTCGGCCCGAAGTACGACCTCGGCATGTCCTCCTTCACGATCAACTCCGAGCGCCTCGCCGCGGTGAACTTCGTGAGCTACTTCAAGGCCGGCACCGCGTGGGCCGTGCAGAAGGGCAACCCGAAGAAGTTCTCGCTCGATGACATCTGCGGCAAGAAGGTCGGCGTCCAGACCGGCACCGTCCAGGAGGACCCGGACCTCAAGGAGCGCAACGCCAAGTGCACCGCCGCTGGCAAGCCCGCGATCGAGGTCGTCTCCCTCAAGGCCCAGACGGACCTCAACACGCGTCTCGTGAACGGCTCGCTCGATGCAATGGCCGCTGACTCGCCGATCGTCGGCTACGCGGTCCAGCAGACCAACGGCGCCGTCGAGAAGCTCGGCGACACCTACGACTCGGCCCCCCAGGGCATCGCCGTGGCCAAGAGCGACACGGCGTTCGCACAGCTCATCCAGAAGACGGTGACGAGCCTCATGGAGGACGGCACCTACAAGAAGATCCTGGACTCGTGGAACAACGCCGAAGGCGCTCTTCCGAAGTCTGAGGTCAACCCGGCAGTCTGATGACTATGACTGTTCACAAGGCTGACGCCCCAGCCTCCACGGCAAGCGCACCGGAACTGATCAAGGCGGTTCCGGTGCGCCACCCCGGCCGGTGGGTCGGCGCCGCCGTCATCGTGCTCCTGCTGGCCCTGGCCGTCCAGAGCCTAGCCACCAACCCCAACTTCCACTGGGACACCGTCGCGCTCTACATCCTGGACGTGAACGTGGTCCGCGGCGTGGGCTGGACGCTCCTGCTCACGGTCCTGTCGATGATCCTGGCGATCGTGCTCGCGGTCGTCCTGGCGTTCATGCGGCAGTCGGACAACCCGATCTTCCGCTGGTCGGCGTGGGCGTGGGTGTGGTTCTTCCGCGGCACCCCGGTCTACACGCAGCTGATCTTCTGGGGCCTGGTCACGGTCCTGTACCCGACCGTGTCCCTGGGCGTCCCGTTCGGGCCGGCGCTGGTCACCTGGGTCCTCGAGGATCCCACCCGCGGGTTCCTGCCCGCGGTGATCGGGCTGGGCCTGAACGAGTCCGCGTATCTCGCCGAGATCTTCCGTGCGGGCCTGAAGTCCGTGGACAAGGGCCAGATGGAGGCCGCCGAGGCTCTGGGCATGCACCGGGGCAAGATCATGCGGCGCATCATCCTCCCCCAGGCCATGCGCGTGATCGTCCCGCCGACCGGCAACGAGACGATCGGCATGCTCAAGACCACCTCGCTGGTCCTGGCGGTGCCGTTCACCCTCGACCTGACGTTCGTGACGAACTCGCTCGCGAACAAGACCTACCTGCCGATCCCGCTGCTGATCGTCGCGGCGCTGTGGTACCTGCTGGTCACGAGCATCCTGATGGTCGGCCAGCACTTCATCGAGAAGCACTACGGCAAGGGCGTGGACAACCTCGCACCCGCCGCGGTGGTCAACCCCGCAGCAACCAAGGCCGCGGCCGCGGGTCTCGGCTCCGCGGCGGACACCATGCCCGGCGGCCCGACCGTGGCCGGCAAGGACATCGAGGAGAGCGGACGATGAGCGCACCGGCGCCCGAAGGCACCCACCGCATCCCCTCCGGGGCTGGCGAACTGGTCCGGATCGAGGGAGTGCACAAGTACTACGGCCAGCACCACGTGCTGCGCGGGATCGACATGACGGTCCGCCAGGGCGAGGTTGCCGTCCTGATCGGGCCCTCGGGGTCCGGCAAGTCGACCCTGCTCCGCTGCATCAACCACCTCGAGACGATCAGCGCGGGACGGATCTTCGTCGACGACGAGCTCATCGGCTACCGCGAGCACGGCGGCCGGCTGCACGAGCTGCGGGTCAAGGAGATCGCCCGGCAGCGCCGCAACATCGGGATGGTGTTCCAGCGCTTCAACCTCTTCGGGCACAAGACGGCCGTCGAGAACGTCATGGAGGCGCCCGTCCAGGTCAAGGGCCACGACAGGGCGTCCGCGCGAAAGCGTGCGCTCGAGCTCCTTGACCGGGTGGGGCTCTCGGACCGGGCGAACCACTACCCGGCACAGCTCTCCGGCGGGCAGCAGCAGCGCGTCGCGATCGCCCGCGCTCTGGCCATGGACCCCGAGCTCATGCTCTTCGACGAGCCGACCTCGGCCCTGGACCCCGAGCTGGTCGGGGACGTCCTGAACGTCATGAAGGACCTCGCCGCCTCGGGCATGACCATGATCGTGGTGACCCACGAGATCGGCTTCGCACGCGAGGTCGGCGACACCCTGACGTTCATGGACGGCGGCGTGGTCGTCGAGTCGGGCAACCCGCGCGACGTCATCGCCAACCCGCAGCACGAGCGCACCAAGGGCTTCCTGAGCAAGGTGCTCTGAGGCCAGGGACCCCGCAAGGCCCCGCCAGGGACCCCGCAAGGCCCCGTCAGGGACCCCGCAACCATTACGGTGGTTGCGTGGTCCCTGCCGTGCGGTTGCGGGGTCCCGGTCAGCGCTCGACGCCGAGCGCCTCGAGCATCGGGCGGAACTTGGCCCACGTCTCGGCGAGCTCGGTCTCCGGCACGGACGCCTCGACGATCCCGCAGCCGGCATACAGGCGGATCGTCGTCGGGGACTCGATGACGCCCCCGCGCAGCGCGATGCCCCACTCGCCGTTCCCGGCGGCGTCGAGCCACCCGACCGGCCCGGCATACGGCCCCCGGTCCATCGACTCGAGCTCGCGGATGATCGCGCCCGCCACCTGGGTGGGCGTCCCGCACACCGCCGCGGTGGGGTGCAGGGCGTTGATGAGGGCGAGCGAGGTGGGCACGTGCCCCTCAACCTCGGCGAGCTCCGCCTTCACATCGCTCGCGAGGTGGAAGACGTTCGGCAGCTCGAGGATGAACGGCTCGTCGTGGGCGTTCATGGCCTCCGAGAACGGTTCGAGCGCCACAGTGAGGGACTGGATGGCGATGTCGTGCTCGTGCCGCTGCTTCGCCGAGCCCGCGAGCACCCGGGCGGGGTAGTCCTCGCCTTTCCCGAAGGCATCGCGCCGGTCCAGGGTCCCGGCGAGCACGCGCGCCTGCGCAGTGCGGCCCTCCACCTGGATGAGCATCTCGGGCGTGGCGCCCACCAGCCCGTCGACGCCGTAGACCCACGTATCCCAGTAGGCGGACGACAGCCGCCGCAGCACCCCGCCGCGGTCGATCCCCGCGCCGTCTTCCACGACGATGTCCCGCGCGAGCACGAGCTTCTCCAGCTCGCCCGCCGCGATCCGCTCCACTCCCGAGGAGACCGCGTGCATCCACCGCTGCTCCCCGAGCGATCCGGGTCCGAGGCGCACGGGCCTGCGCGCCGCCCGGCCCCCCGCCTGCCCGTTGCCGCCCGCGAGGTCCGCGCGCGCCGTCGTGCGTACGGCCGCCTCGGTGCCGCGCGTGCGGTCGGCGAGCGCGCGCACGACGGCGCCGCGCACCTCGGCCTCGGAGGGGCGCCCGCCGTCGGCGGTCGCGAGGGTGGCCCAGGCCCGACCGTCCCGGATGCCGACGACGAGCTCGGGCACGATCAGCCGCGAGAGGAAGTGGGAGGTCTTGGAGAAGGCGAAGCTGCCGAAGGCGACCAGGCCGGTGCCCGGGTGCTGGACCGGGTCCTCGATGTCCGCCTCGATCACGAGGTGCTTCCACCAGGCCTCGGCCTCGATGAACCGCTCGGGCCCGGTGACGGTGAAGCGGGCCACCTCCCCGAAGCCGACCTGCCCCTCGCCGCGGCGGATCCAGCACTGCGTGCCCGCGCCTCCCAGGAGTGCCGCCAGATTGTCGGGGACGTCGCCCTGGCCGGTGGTGCCCGGGCCGGTGGGGCCCAGATCAACCGTGAGGGCGCGCAGAGGGTGGCTCATGATGGATCAAGACTACGCGGTAATCTTTGGCAGAATGGTGCGGGTGAGCAGCGCAGGCAGCAGGGCATCCCTCGACAAGCGACCCGACGAGGTCGCCTCCATGTTCGACGAGGTGGCACCGCGCTACGACGTCGTCAACGACCTCCTCTCCCTCGGCCAGACCCGCCGGTGGCGCAAGGTCGTGGTGGACGCCGTCGCGGCCAAGCCGGGCCAGCGCGTCCTCGACCTCGCGGCCGGGACCGGCACCTCCGCCGAGCCCTACGCGGACGCCGGGATCGACGTCGTGGCCTGCGACTTCTCGCTTGGGATGCTCAAGGTCGGCAAGCGGCGCCGCCCTGACATCGACTTCATCGCCGGCGACGCCACGAACCTGCCGTTCGCCGACAACTCCTTCGACGCCGTCACGATCAGCTTCGGCCTGCGCAACGTCAACGAGCCGCACAAGGCGCTGGCCGAGATGCTGCGCGTGACGAAGCCGGGCGGCCGGCTCGTCATCGCCGAGTTCTCGTCGCCGGTCAACCCGATCTGGCGGACCATGTACCTCGAGTACCTCATGCGCGCGCTGCCGGAGATCGCGCGCCGCGCCTCCTCGAACCCGGACGCGTACGTGTACCTCGCCGAGTCGATCCGGGCCTGGCCGGACCAGGACAACCTCGCCGCGTGGCTCGCGATGGACGGGTGGGAGAACATCGCCTACCGCAACCTGACGGGCGGGATCGTGGCCGTGCACCGGGCCTACAAGCCCGTCTCGCCGGCATCCTCCACCGGTCCGCTCGCGAAGGTGCGCCGCACCCGCCGCGCATCGCGCTGAGCTGAGTCCCATGGAGGTCCTCGTCATCGGGGCCGGCCCTGCCGGCTCGACCGCTGCCCATTACCTCGCGCGCTCCGGCGTGCCCGTCACGGTCCTCGAGAAGACCCGCTTCCCGCGGGAGAAGGTCTGCGGCGACGGGCTCACGCCCCGCGCAGTGCGCGAGATGCAGTTCCTCGGCCTGCCGCATGCCGCCGAGGACGGCTGGCGGCGAAACCGCGGCCTGCGCCTCATCGCCGGCGGCCGCACGCTCGAGCTCCCGTGGCCCGCGCTCGGGGACTTCCCCGACTACGGGCTCATCCGCACCCGCCTCGGCTTCGACGAGGCCCTCGCCGAGCACGCCCGCGGCGCCGGCGCGCAGATCCTCGAGGGGCACTCGGTCACCGAGGTCATCACGGACGACGGCGGCCGCGTCGTGGGTGCCCGCGCCCAGCTTCTCGACGGGGACGGGAAGAAGACGGGGGAGACGCGCGAGTTCCGCGCCGACGTCGTCCTCGCCGCCGACGGCAACTCGACCCGCGCCGCCGTGTCCCGCGGCCTGGCGAAGCGCGACGACCGGCCCCTCGGTGTCGCCTACCGCACGTACTTCACGAGCCCGCGCCACGAGGACGACTGGATGGAGGGCTGGCTCGAGCTCCCGGGCGCCGACGGCAAGCCGCTCCCCGGGTACGGGTGGGTGTTCGGGGTAGGCGACGGGACCTGCAACGTGGGCCTCGGGATCCTGAACTCCTCCAAGGAGTTCGGCAAGCTCGACTACCGGCAGGTGCTGCGCGAGTGGACCGCCGGGATGCCGGGGGAGTGGGGCTTCGACGAGGCGAATCAGGTGGGTCCGATCCGCGGCGCCGCGCTGCCGATGGGCTTCAACCGCACCCCCCATGTGGTCCCCGGCATGGCGCTCCTGGGCGACGCCGGCGGGATGGTGAGCCCGTTCAACGGCGAGGGCATCTCCTACGCGATGGAGTCGGGGCGCTTCGCGGCGCAGTACCTCGTTGACGCGGCAGCAGCCCAGCGCGCGGCGGGCCGGGCGCGGGCGGACGCGGCCGACGTCGACCGTCGCCTCGCCGCCTACGCAGACCGGGTGCGCCGCGAGTGGGGCAGCCACTTCACGCTCGGCCGCATGTTCGCCGCGCTGATCGGGCACCCCGCCGTGATGCGCGCAGCCCTCGCGACCGGGATGCCGGTACCGCCGCTCATGCGGTTCGTGGTTCGCCTGCTGGCCAACCTCACGGACCGTCCCGGCGGGACCCTGCCCGACGCCGCGATCCGGGTCCTCGAATCGCTCGTCCCCGCCACGTCCAACACCGTCCCTCCCCGCGATGCGTCCGTGCGGCGCCACGAAAGCTAGGCTTGAGACCGTGACTGAATCTGCAGACAGCCGCTGGACGCACGCGGGGCACGGCCGCCCCGAGTCCGCCGAGCCGCCCCCCACCACCACGGCGATCGCCGTCGGCATGCAGCTGCCTGCCGGCTTTGCCGCGATTGCCGAGGACGATGTCCTGGGGCCTGCGATCACCACGAGCATGGCGCGCGTCGAAAAGGTCCTCCGCGAGGCCATCTCCAACTCCGACCCGCTGGCCGACGCGACCAGCCGGCACCTCATGGAGGCCGGGGGCAAGCGCATCCGCCCGCTGCTGACGATCCTCGCCTCCCACCTCGGCGACCCCGAGCGTGCGGAGGTGCTGCAGGCTGCGGCCGTCGTCGAGCTCACGCACCTCGCGACCCTCTACCACGACGACGTCATGGACTCCGCGCCGTACCGCCGCGGGGCGCCCACCGCGCACGAGGTCTGGGGCAACACCGTCGCGATCCTCGCCGGCGACCTCATCTTCGCGCGCGCCTCGATCCTGGTCTCCGACCTCGGCGGCCGGGCGCTCGCCATCCAGGCGCGCACGTTCGAGCGGCTGTGCCTCGGACAGCTCCACGAGACGGTCGGGCCCCGCGAGGGCGAGGACCCCGTGGCGCACTACATCTCCGTCCTGGCCGACAAGACCGGTTCGCTCATTGCCGCCTCGGGGCAGTTCGGCGTGATCTTCTCGGGTGCGCCGGCAGAGTTCGAGTCCGTGCTGGTGGAGTACGGCGAGAAGGTCGGCGTCGCGTTCCAGCTCGCCGACGACGTCATCGACGTCACCGGCGGGCGCGCCTCCTCGGGCAAGATCGCCGGGACCGACCTCCGCGAAGGGGTGCCCACGCTGCCCGTGCTGCTGCTGCGCCAGGCCGCGGCCGACGGCGATGCCTCCGCCGCGCGCGTCGTCGCCCTCGTCGACGGTGACCTCACGGACGACGATGCCCTGGCCGAGGCCGTCGAGGCGCTGGCCGCGCATCCCGCGACCGACCAGGCGTGGGCCGTGGCGCGGGACTGGGCCGACGCCGCGAAGGCCGCCCTGGAGCCGCTGCCGGAAGGCGTCGTGAAGGACTCGCTGGCGGCCTTCGCCGACGCGGTGGTGGACCGCCAGGCCTGACTCCTCGAGGTCACCCGGTGTGGTGCCGAGGTCACCCGGTGTGGCGCCGAGGTCACCCGGTGTGGTGCCGAGGTCACCCGGTGTGGTGCCGAGGTCACCTCTACTGACGCTGAGGTCACCCCGTGTAGAGCCGGGGTCACCTCTACTGACGCTGAGGTCACCCCGTGTGGAGCCGGGGTCACCTCTACTGGGGTCACCTCTACTGACGCCGAGGTCACGTCCTGTGATCTCCGGGGCCTTCCTAGAGGGTGACCTCGCCGTCAGAGGGGGTGACCTGGGCGTCAGTAGGGGTGATCTCGGCGTGACGGGCGTGACGGGCGTGACGGGCGTGACGGGCGTGACGACCTTGGAGCCCTGTGACAGGCTGCGACCCGTGTGACAGCCTGCGACCCGTATGACAGCCTTCGACCCCTTAAACGGGTGGCCCCGGGACTCGGCTTCTGCCGATTCCCGGGGCCGTTTTCCGTTCGCACCCGGATTCACTGGAGGCTAGTAGTGAACCCATGAACAAGCATATGACAGATCTGTAAAAAGTCCAGTGATAGACGTAAATCAGTTTTCAGAACGGTTACTGGACGGTAGCCGCCCGGTCAGTCGGCCTGCTCGTCGTCCTCGCTGAAGACCCACTCGAACATGTCGAAGGTGAACTCAGAGAAGGTGCCGTCCTCCGAGACCCACTCGCCGCGCGCGTTGTTCTTGCGGTAGACGATCGGGTCCGGGACGCGCAGGTCCCCGGCGCGGAAGCCCCAGGTGAACTGCTCCTCCTCGTCCTCGAGGAACATGAGGAACCCCTCCTCGTCGATCTCGAGCTCCTCGGGGTCCCAGAAGTAGTGGTACGCCTCCATGAGCTCGGACCCGCCGAGCGCGAGGTAGAACTCGCGCAGGACCAGCGGGATGGTGAACGCATGCTCTTCGAGCGCCGCGTCGAGCTCGTCCTCCGAGAGGCCGTCTGCCGGCTGCCAGGGATCCTCGAGGTACTTGGGGACAAGCGCGCGGAACTTCTCCAGGAACATCTCGTTCATGCTGCTCATCCTAGTCGCGCCCACGGCGCACGTTTCGGCGGCGTAAACAGCCCCGGGAGTAGGCTCCCCTCATGACCCAAGACATCCTCGTGGCGTGTGCCCACGGCACCAGCAGTGCGGAGGGGCGGGCCGCCATCCTCGCGGCCGTCGACCAGATCCGCGCGGCACGCCCGGAGCTGTCTGTGCTCGACGCGTACGTGGATGTGCACGGCCCCGAGCTTCCCGAGGTCGTGGCAGGCCTGCCCGAGAGGGCGCGCGCCGTCGTCGTGCCCCTCCTGCTCAGCGTCGGGTACCACGTGCGCGTGGACATCGCGAAGGCCGTCGCCTCCCGGCCGGGCACCCTGAGCGCGGGCCCGCTCGGCCCCGACGAGCGGCTCGCCGGCCTGCTCGTCCAGCGCCTCGGCGAGGCCGGGCTGGGAGCGGACGACGCCGTCGTGCTCGCCGCCGCCGGCTCGAGCAACCCCGAGGCGGCGGCGGACGTCGAGCGCCTCGCGGACATGCTCCGCCACCGCATCCGGAACCGCATCCTGCCGGGCTACGGGGCCAGCGCCTCGCCGACCGTCCCCGAGGCTGTCGCCGAGCTGCGCGCAGAGGAGGCCACCACCCGGGCAGACGGCTCGGCGGCCGACGGCGTGCGCGTCGTCATCGCGTCCTACCTCCTCGCGCCGGGCTACTTCCACGACCAGCTCGCCAAGGCCGGGGCGGACGCCGTCACGGCGCCGCTGCTGCCCTCGGAGGCCATCGCGCAGATCGCCCTCGACCGCTACGACGCGGCCGTCGCGGAGGCGAGGTGACGCAGCAGACCAAGGGCCCGTCCGCGGCCCTCCTGTTCGTCCTCGTCTGCGCCATGGGCGTCGGCCCGCTGCTCAACTACGGCATGAGCGCGCTCAGCCCGCTCATCATCGCCGACCTCGGCATCACCCAGTCGCAGTTCGGCCTCCTGGCGGGGGCCGTCTTCGCGTCGGCGGCCGTGAGCAGCTTCTCCCTCGGCCGGCTCAGCGACCGCGCGACCACCCGGACCCAGCTGGTCCTGATCTTCGGCGGCACCGTGCTCGCGCTCGTGATCGCCGCGCTCGCCCACAGCTTCTGGGTGCTGCTCGCCGCGGTCATCCTCGCCGGCCCGTCGCAGGCGATCTCCAACCCGACCACGAATCGGGTCATCGTCGCCTCGGTCCCGCAGGCGAAGCGGCCCGGCTGGATCGGCATCAAGCAGTCCGGGGTGCAGGCGAGCCAGCTGTTCGCCGGCCTGTTCTTCCCGGCGGTCGCCCTGTGGCTGGGCTGGCAGTGGTCGTTCGGCCTCACCGCGGTGATCGCGGCGGCCCTCCTCGCGTACGGGCTCGCCAAAGTGCCAGGGGACTCCGCCGCAGCGCGCACTCCGGCGGCGCGCACCCACGGCGGCCGACTCCCGTTCCCCGTGTGGCTCTTCGCCGGGTTCGCCTTCTTCGCGGGCATGGGGATGCAGGCCACCAACGTCTACCTGCCGCTCTTCGCCGTGCGCGAGCTGGACTTCCCCCTCGTCCTCGCGGGCGCGGCGGCCGGCGTCTCCGGGATCGTGGGCGTCTCCTCCCGCATCGTCTGGGGGCGGCGGATGGCCCTCGGCGCACGGCCGTCGGTGCTGCTCCTCACGCTCGCGGCAGGGGCCATCGTGGGTGTGCTCTGCCTGCTCGCGGCCGGTGCGTGGGACGTGCCGGCGCTCCTGTGGGTCGGTGTGGCCCTGCACGGGGCGACCGTGCTGGGGGCGAACGTCATCATGAACGCGGCGGTGCTCGTCGTCGTGCCCCGCGAGCGCATCGGAGCGGCGTCGGGCGTCCTCGCGGCGGGGATGTACACGGGCTTCGCGCTCGGCCCGCTCATGATGGGCGTGCTCGCCGACGCTACGGGAACGTTCGACGCCGGGTGGCTCGCCGTGGGCGCTGGGTACGCGGTGTGCGCGGGGCTGGCCGTGTGGCTCATGCGCTACGGTGCGACCCACCCGTGGACCTCGTTCAGCGGCAAGTGAGTCAAGCCTTTCCCGCGATGTTGCGCGCGAGTGCGACGAAATGTGTCCTCTCGTGACCGTGCGTTGCAGGGGCCTAGGGACGCGACGAGGAGGCTCCGTACCCTCGAAGGCATGACTGAGACTGCTGCACCCGAGCGCACCGCCGGAACCGAGCGCCCCGCTCGGCCCGAGACGGCACGGCCTGCGCGCCCCCGGGCCGCCAAGCCGAATGGGCAGTGGAAGGTGGACGGCACCGCTCCGCTGAACTCCAACGAGGCGTGGAAGCAGGAGGACGGCGGCCTCAGCGTCCGCGAGCGGATCGAGTCGGTCTACGCCGCGGGCGGGTTCGACTCGATCGACCCGACCGACCTCCACGGCCGCTTCCGCTGGTGGGGCCTCTACACCCAGCGCAAGCCCGGGATCGACGGCGGCAAGACCGCCACGCTCGAGCCGCACGAGCTCGAGGACCGCTACTTCATGATGCGCGTCCGGATCGACGGCGGCGCGCTCACCACCGAGCAGCTGCGCGTCATCGGCGAGATCTCCCGCGACTTCGCCCGCGGTACCGCGGGCATCACCGACCGGCAGAACATCCAGCTGCACTGGGTCGAGATTGAGAACGTCCCGGAGATCTGGCGCCGACTCGAGTCGGTGGGCCTGCGCACCACCGAGGCGTGCGGCGACGTCCCGCGCGTCATCTTGGGCTCCCCGGTCGCGGGGATCGCCGCCGACGAGCTCCTCGACCCGACCCCGCAGATCCGCGAGATCGCGGACCGGTACATCGGCGACGACTCCTTCGCGAACCTCCCGCGCAAGTACAAGACCGCCATCACCGGCCACCCGTCCCAGGACGTGGTCCACGAGATCAACGACTTCGCCCTGATCGGCGTCGTGCACCCGGAGCTCGGCCCCGGCTACGACCTGTGGGTCGGCGGCGGGCTCTCGACGTCGGCGCACCTCGCCGTCCGCCTCGGCGCGTTCGTCGAGCCTGCCCGTGCCGCCGAGGTGTGGGTCGGCGTGACGAGCATCTTCCGCGACTACGGCTACCGGCGCCTGCGCAACCGCGCCCGCCTGAAGTACCTCGTGGCGGACTGGGGCGCCGAGAAGTTCCGCGAAGTCCTCGAGACCGAGTACCTCTCCTCGCCGCTTCCCGACGGCCCCGCCGCCGAGACGCCCACGACGCCGGGCGACCACGTGGGCGTGCACCGCCAGAAGGATGGGCGCTTCTACATCGGCGCGACCCCGACCGTGGGCCGCGTCTCCGGCGAGGTCCTCGTGAAGCTCGCCGACCTCATCGAGGCCCACGGCTCCGCCCGCCTGCGCACCACACCCCACCAGAAGATCGTGGTGCTCGACCTCGAGCAGGACCGCGTCGACTCGCTCGTCGCCGGCCTCGAGGAGCTCGGGCTGTACGCGAACCCGAGCCCGTGGCGCCGCTCGACCATCGCCTGCACCGGCATCGAGTTCTGCAAGCTCGCGATCGTGGACACGAAGGACACTGCGACCGATGCGATCGCCGAGCTCGAGAAGCGCATCCCGGCCAATCAGCTCCTCCGGCCCCTGACGCTCCACGTCAACGGCTGCCCGAACTCCTGCGCGCGCATCCAGACGGCGGACATCGGCCTCAAGGGCCAGCTCCTCCCCGACGGCAACGGCGGGCAGACCCCGGGCTTCCAGGTCCACCTCGGCGGCGGCCTTGCCTCCGACACCCGTGAGGAGGCCGGAACCGGCCGCACCGTGCGGGGCCTCAAGGTCACGGCCGAGGACCTGCCGGACTACGTCGAGCGCGTCACCCGCCGGTTCATTGCGGACCGCGCCGACGAGAACCAGACGTTCGCCGAGTGGGCCCTCGCGGCCGAGGAAGAGGCACTCCAGTGAGCACCGAGCAGGTTCCGACTCCGGTGGTTGAGCGGCGTTCGTCGAGCGAAGCGAAGCGAAGTCGAGACGCAGCAGCGGAGCCGACGGTGGTTGAGCGGAGCGCAGCGGAGTCGAAACCCCAGGCTTCCGCTGCGCTCAACCGCCGCTCGGTCGAGGAGCTCAAGGCCCTGGCCGAGGCCGGCGCCGCCGAGCTCGGCTGGGACGCGTCCGCCGAGGAGGTGATCGGCTGGGTGGCGAGGAACTTCGCGGTGGAGGCGACCGCCGTCGCCTGTTCGATGGCCGACGCCGTGCTGCCGGCCTTGGTCGCGGACCAGCTCCCCGGCGTCGACGTCCTCTTCCTCGACACGGGCTACCACTTCCCGGAGACGTACCAGACCCGCAACGAGGTGGCCGAGAACCTGCGGGTCACCATCGTCGACGTGACGCCGAAGCAGACCGTCGCCGAGCAGGACACCGCCGAGGGCAAGGACCTCTTCGCCCGCGACCCCGGCCGCTGCTGCGCCCTGCGCAAGGTCGAGCCGCTGCACCGCGCGCTCGCAGGCTACGAGCTCTGGTTCACGGGCGTGCGCCGCGACGAGGCGCCCACGCGCACGAACACGCCGCTCGTGACGTGGGACGAGAAGAACGGCCTCGTCAAGGTCAACCCCGTCGCCCCCTGGTCCTTCGAAGCGCTCGTGCAGTACTCCGAGGACAACCTCCTGCCCGTCAATCCCCTCCTTGCCCAGGGCTACCCCTCCATCGGCTGCGCACCCTGTACCCGCGCCGTCGCCCCCGGAGAAGACCCCCGAGCCGGCCGCTGGTCCGGCTCCGACAAGACAGAATGCGGACTCCACGTATGAGCACTCCCACCGACACGCTGGTCGAGCCGGCCCGAAACCAGAATGGGGTTTCGGCTCCGCTCAACCCCCGGGCGCTGCCCCTCCTCGACGCCCTCGAGGCCGAGTCGATCCACATCATCCGCGAGGTCGTCGCCGAGTTCGAGCGCCCCGCGATGCTGTTCTCCGGCGGCAAGGACTCCGTCGTGATGCTGCACCTCGCGGCGAAGGCGTTCTGGCCCGGGAAGATCCCGTTCCCCGTCCTGCATGTCGACACGGGCCACAACTTCCCCGAGGTCCTCGACTTCCGCGACCGCACCGTGGCCCGGCTCGGGCTCAAGCTCGTGGTCGGCTCCGTGCAGGAGTTCATCGACCGCGGCGAGCTCGCCGAGCGCGCCGACGGCACCCGCAACCCGCTCCAGACCGTCCCGCTCCTGGACGCCATTGAGCGCAACCGGTTCGACGCCGTGTTCGGGGGCGGCCGCCGCGACGAGGACAAGGCCCGCGCCAAGGAGCGCATCCTGTCCCTGCGCGACGAGTTCGGCCAGTGGGACCCGCGCAACCAGCGCCCCGAGCTGTGGAACCTGTACAACGGCCGCCACACCGTGGGCCAGCATGTGCGCGCGTTCCCCATCTCCAACTGGACCGAGCTGGACATCTGGCGCTACATCGAGCGCGAGAACATTGAGCTGCCCTCGATCTACTACGCCCACGACCGGGACGTCTTTGTCCGGGACGGGATGTGGCGCGCCGTGGGCGAGGTGAGCCAGCCGCGCGAGGGTGAGGACGTCGTCGTGCGCACCGTGCGCTACCGCACGGTGGGGGACATGTCCTGCACCGGCGCCGTGCTCTCGGACGCCTACACCGTGGCCGACGTCGTGCGCGAGGTCGCCGCGTCGACGCTCACCGAGCGCGGGGCCACCCGCGCGGACGACCGCATCTCCGAGGCGGCGATGGAAGACCGCAAGAAGGACGGGTACTTCTGATGAACACGCCGATTCCGCCGGCTGAGCTCGCCGAAACCAAGACTGCCGAGACCACCCTGACCGAGGGCACCCTCTTCCGATTCGCGACCGCCGGGAGCGTCGACGACGGCAAGTCCACTCTGGTCGGAAGGCTCCTGCACGACTCCAAGGCGATCCTCGCCGACCAGCTCGACGCCGTCGCGCGGACCTCCGAGGCGCGCGGCTTCGGCGGAGAGAAGGGCGGCCTGGACCTGGCGCTGCTGACCGACGGCCTGCGCGCCGAGCGCGAGCAGGGCATCACGATCGACGTCGCGTACCGCTACTTCGCGACCGACCGCCGCACGTTCATCCTCGCGGACTGCCCCGGCCACGTGCAGTACACGAAGAACACGGTGACCGGCGCGTCCACCGCGGACGCCGTCGTGCTGCTCATCGACGCGCGCAAGGGCGTGCTCGAGCAGACCCGCCGGCACCTCTCCGTCGCCGCCCTGCTCCGGGTGCCGCACGTCGTCGTCGCGGTGAACAAGATCGACCTCGTCGACTTCTCCGAGTCCGTGTACACCGAGATCGCGGCCGACGTCGCGCGGCTGGCTTCCGAGCTCGGCCTCCGGGAGGCCGTGGCCGTGCCGGTGTCCGCGCTCGACGGCGACAACGTCGTCGACCGCTCCGACCGCACCCCGTGGTACGCCGGGCCGACGCTCATCGAGCTGCTGGAGGCGCTGCCGAGCACGGACGAACTCGACGACGAGCATGAGGCGTTCCGCTTCCCCGTCCAGACGGTGATCCGGCCGCAGGGCGCGCTCGCGCCGGGCCTGGACGAGGAGGCGTTCCGCGACTACCGCGCGTACGCAGGCCAGGTGACCGAGGGCGTCGTGCGCGTGGGCGACCGCGTCGCCGTGGTGACCCCGGGCCAGGCCGCCCGCGAGACCACGGTGGTGGGGATCGACGTCGCCGGTCAGACGCTGAGCGAGGCCGCCGCGCCCCAGTCCATCGCGCTGCGCCTCGCAGACGAGTTCGACGTCTCCCGCGGCGACACGATCGCCGCCGCCGGGACGCTCCCCGAGAGCACCCCGGACCTGTACGGGTCGCTCGCGTGGTTGTCCTCGAAGCCGCTGCGCGAGGGCGCGAAGGTGCTCGTGAAGCACGGGACCTCGACCGTCCGCGGGCTCGTGCGGGCCGTCACGGGCAAGCTGGACCTCGACACGTTCGCGGTCGCGCCGGCGTCCGAGCTCGCGCTCAACGACATCGGCGAGGTCCAGATCCGCCTGGCCGCCCCGCTGCCGCTCGAGCCGTACGCGACCCACCGCCGCACCGGGGCGTTCCTCGTGATCGACCCGCAGGACGGCAACACCCTCGCGGCCGGGATGGTCCGCCAGCACCCGGGCGACACCGAGGACGAACGGTACTGGATCTAGGGCCTCACGCTGGTTGAGCGGAGCGAAGCGGAGTCGAAACCACACCACGACTCAACCGCCGCTGGTTGAGCGGAGCGAAGCGGAGTCGAAACCACACCACGACTCAACCGCCGCTGGTTGAGCGGAGCGAAGCGGAGTCGAAACCACACCACGACGGCGCCCGCTCACCTTCGCAGGTGGCGGGCGCCGTCTGCATGGGCGAGACGGGACTTGCGGCCGTGGTGCCGCGACGCCGGCAGCGCCTACCGTCGGAGCATGAGCACAGCGCCTCAGCCCGCGCCCCCGCGGTCCCGGCCGTGGTGGCCGTGGCTCGCCCTCGGCCTCGGTGCGACCCTGATCCTCGCCGGCGCCGCGGGCTTCCTCGCCCTGAGCTCCGGCGGCGGCGTCTTCGGGCAGTCGGCCACGACGAACCGGACCTTCACCGAGCACATCTCCAAGGTCGAGGTCCGCGGCGGCTCCGGGACCATCGACATCCGCGCAGGCGGCACGCCCGGCCGGATCGAGGTGACCCGCGAGGCCCACTGGGGCCCCTTCAACGCCCAGCCCGCGCCCGAGGAATCGGTCGACGCACAGACACTGCGGCTCGCCGCGGGCTGCTCCGGCTTCCTGTCCTGGTGCTCGATCGACTACATCCTCTCCGTCCCAGACGGGACCGCGGTCTCGATCGACCAGGGCTCGGGCTCGGTCACGCTCACCGGACGGCTCGGGAGCACGGACGCCAAGACCGGCTCCGGGACCGTCACGGCTCGCGGGATCGCGGACTCCCTGCGCCTCGAGACGGGGTCCGGGAGCATCACCGCCTCTGACCTCCAGTCTTCCCAGGTCACCACGCACACCGGAAGCGGCAGCATCACCCTCGACCTCGCCCGTGCCGCGAGCTCCCTCGCCGCCGAGACGGGGTCCGGCAGCATCACGCTCCGCGTCCCGCAGGGCTCCTACGCCGTGGACGTGGACACCGGCTCGGGCAGCCGCCAGATCGACGTGGCATCCGACCCGAAGGCGCCCAACCGCATCCAGGCCAGGACCGGCTCGGGCAGCGTCAGCGTCCACTACCGCTGACCGGGCACTAGCCTCGATCCATGGAGGCCTCGCCGAACCCAGTCGCCGCCGCGCTCGCCGCGGGCGAGACCCTCGTGCTCGACGGCGGGCTCGCGACCGAGCTCGAGACCCGCGGCTTCGACCTCGCCGACCCGCTGTGGTCCGCGAAGGTCCTCCTCGAGGCGCCCGATGCCATCGAGGCCGTCCACCTCGACTACTTCCGCGCCGGTGCCCGCGTCGCGACCACCGCGAGCTACCAGGCGTCGCCGGCCGGCCTCGCGAGGCGAGGGCTCAGCGGCCAGGAGGCGCTCGACGTCGTCCGCCTGAGCGTCCGCCTCGCCGACAGCGCACGACGGCGGCGCCTCGCCGAGCAGCCCGGGTCGCCGGAGCTCTTCATCGCCGGGTCCGTGGGCCCCTACGGCGCGTACCTCGCCGACGGCTCCGAGTACCGCGGAGACTACAGGCTCACCCGCGGGCAGTTCCTGGCCTTCCACCGGCCGCGGGCGGAGGCGCTGCTCGAGGCCGGCGCGGATGTCCTCGCGTGCGAGACCATCCCTTCGGGGGACGAGGCCCTCGCGCTCGCGGACCTCGTCGAGCACCTCGGCGCCACGGCGTGGCTCAGCGTGACCCTCCGCGACGCCGAGCACCTCAGCGACGGCAGCCCGCTGCACAGGATCGCCGGCGAGCTGACCGGCCGACCCGGGCTGGCCGCCGTCGGCATCAACTGCGTCCCGCCCGCCCTGGCGAGCCGCGGGCTCGCGCAGCTGGCCCGGTCCACGAACGTCCCCCTGGCGGTGTACCCGAACGCCGGGGAGCCCTACGATCCCGACACCAAGGCATGGGGCGCCCCGCATCACACGGCGCACGACGGCGCGGAGCACGACGCCGGCGTGCTCGCCTCGCGCGCAGGGGAGTGGCTCGGCCTCGGTGCGCGTCTCGTGGGAGGGTGCTGCCGCACGACGCCGGCGGACATCGCCGCGCTCGCCCGGGCCGTCCAATGAATGGACACCTAACAAGACGACCTGCGCCCCTCACTGCTAGCGTCGGAGGTGCACAGTACGGCGCCGCGGCCGCACCTTCTCCGAGAGCGTCCTCCGGCCGCCGTGCTCGTACCAGACGTGCTCCAAGGGGCCAGAATTCGTGACGGTTGCCCGAGTCCCGAGGCGGGCCCGGGGGAGGGAAGGAAGCAATGACTGAGAGCCAGCAGGGCGGATGCCCTGTCGCGCATGACAGCGTGACCTCGCACGGCAGCGAGAGTGAGAACCCGGCGATCGACTCGCCGAAGCCCAAGGCGCACCGCCCGCGCAAGAACTCGGACTGGTGGCCCAACCAGCTCGACCTGACGGTGCTCCACGCGCACAGCCCCGCCGGCAACCCGCTCGGCGAGGACTTCAGCTACCGCGACGAGTTCGCCAAGCTGGACGTCGAGGCGCTCAAGCAGGACATCGCGACGGCGCTCACCACGTCCCAGGACTGGTGGCCCGCCGACTTTGGCCACTACGGCGGGCTCATGATCCGCCTGAGCTGGCACGCCGCGGGCACCTACCGCGTCTTCGACGGCCGTGGCGGCGCCGGCGACGGCTCCCAGCGGTTCGCGCCGCTGAACAGCTGGCCGGACAACGCCAACCTGGACAAGGCCCGGCGCCTCCTGTGGCCCGTGAAGCAGAAGTACGGCCAGAAGATCTCCTGGGCCGACCTCATCGTCCTCGCCGGCAACGTCGCGCTCGAGTCGATGGGCTTCGAGACCTTCGGGTTCGCCTTCGGCCGCGAGGACGTGTGGGAGCCCGAGGAGATCTTCTGGGGCACCGAGGACACGTGGCTGAGCCCGGACCGCTATGTCGGCGAGAAGGAGATGGTCCCGGTGGTCGGCGCCACCGAGATGGGCCTTATCTACGTCAACCCGGAGGGCCCCCAGGGCAACCCGGACCCTGCGGCGGCCGCGGTGTTCATCCGCGAGACGTTCGGGCGCATGGCGATGAACGACGAGGAGACCTTCGCGCTCATCGCCGGCGGCCACACGTTCGGCAAGACCCACGGCGCGGCTCCGGCAGACGCCCATGTCGGCCCCGAGCCGGAGGGCGCGAACCTCGAGAACCAGGGGCTGGGCTGGCTCAGCAACTACGGCACGGGCAAGGGCGGGGATACGATCACCTCGGGCCTCGAGGTCACCTGGACTGACCGCCCGACCCAGTGGAGCAACCGCTTCCTCGAGATCCTCTTCGGCTACGAGTGGGAGCTCACCAAGAGCCCTGCCGGCGCCCACCAGTGGGTCGCCAAGGACGCGCCGGAGATCATCCCGGACCCGTTCGACCCCGAGAAGAAGCACCGGCCCACGATGCTCACGACCGACCTCTCGCTGCGTGTCGACCCCACGTACGAGAAGATCGGGCGCCGCTTCCTGGAGAACCCGGACGAGTTCGCGCTCGCGTTCGGCAAGGCCTGGTACAAGCTCCTCCACCGCGACATGGGTCCCGTGGGCCCGCACATGCTCGGGCCGTGGGTCCCGGAGCCGCAGCTCTGGCAGGACCCGGTCCCGGCCGTCGACCACGAGCTCGTGGACGAGGCCGACGTCGCCGCCCTCAAGTCCCGGCTCCTCGACTCCGGCCTCACGCCCGCGCAGCTCATCGCGACGGCCTGGTCCTCGGCGTCGACCTACCGCAAGACGGACCGTCGCGGCGGGGCCAACGGCGCCCGCATCCGCCTCGCGCCGCAGCGCGGCTGGGAGGTCAACGAGCCGGAGCAGCTCGCCGCCGCGCTGCAGACCCTCGAGGGCGTGCAGCGGCAGTTCAACGACGAGCAGACGGGCGGGAAGAAGATCTCCCTCGCGGACCTGATCGTCCTCGGCGGCTGTGCCGCGGTCGAGAAGGGGGCCCGTGACGCCGGCTTCGACGTGACGGTTCCCTTCCGGCCGGGCCGCACGGACGCGACCCAGGAGCAGACCGACGTCCAGTCGGTGGCGTACCTCGAGCCGCGCGCCGACGGGTTCCGCAACTACCTCCGCGCTGGCGAGAAGGTGCCGGCGGAGACCCTGCTGGTGGACAAGGCCTACATGCTGGGCCTGTCCGCCCCGGAGATGACGGCCCTCGTGGGCGGCATGCGCGCGCTCGGCGGCAACATCGGCGGCTCCGCGCACGGCGTCCTCACCGACCGGCCCGGGGTCCTGACGAACGACTTCTTCGTCAACCTCCTCTCGCCGGGCACTCAGTGGAAGGCCTCGGAGAGCGAGGAGAACGTCTACGAGATCCGCGACGTCTCCACGGGCGAGCTGAAGTGGACGGCCACCGCGGTCGACCTGATCTTCGGCTCGAACTCGCAGCTCCGCGCCCTCTCCGAGGTCTACGCGAGCGAGGACGCCAAGGAGAAGTTCGTGAACGACTTCGTGGCGGCGTGGACCAAGGTCATGGAAGCGGACCGCTTCGACCTGCGCTGATCCCCGCAGCCTGCGAGAGGCGCGGTCCCTTCGGGGGCCGCGCCTTTCGCGTTCCCGCGGCACCGGCGGGGACGCCGCGCGGCGGTCTGTGACGCCGCGTGACGCAGCGTGAACGCCCGTGACCGGACCCTTGGCCGGCGGAACCCGCCGCGTCCATGCTTGAACGCATGATCCCGCAGGACCGCACCCGCATGGTGGCCGGCACGCCCCGATGTCGGGCTCGTCGATAGGCCCCACCCGAGACCTGCCGACCCTGCGAGAGACCGAGGACCACCTCATGACCCAGAGCACCGAGACGCCCGCCAGCCGCCCGGGCACCATCCGCATCACCGCCGACTCCGCCGAGAGGGAGGCGACGCGCGGGCGAGGGTTCAAGCTCGGGCTCGCCGCCGCGGTCGTGCTCCTGCTCGGCGCGGCCGCCGCGATCGCGACCGCCGTGAATCCCGGCGAGAAGCCGACGGCGTCCGCGGCCGCAGCCGGGACGCCCGCGCCGCAGCTGCGGCTGGGCTACTTCGGCAACGTCACGCACGCGCCGGCACTCGTGGGCGTCCAGAACGGGCTCGTCGCCGACGCGCTCAAGGCCGCCGGGACCGACACCCTGGCCACTCAGGTCTTCAATGCCGGCCCCGCGGCGATCGAGGCCCTCAACGCCGGGGCGATCGACGCCGCCTACGTCGGTCCGAACCCGGCCATCAACTCCTTCGTCAAGAGCAACGGCCAGTCCATCGCCGTCATCGCCGGGGCTGCCGCCGGGGGCGCACAGCTGGTGGTGAGGCCGGAGATCACGTCCCCCGACCAGCTCAGGGGCAAGGTCCTGGCCACGCCGCAGCTCGGCGGGACGCAGGACGTGGCCCTGCGTGCCTACCTCGCCTCGAAGGGCCTGGCCACGACCCCGAACGGCGGCGGAGACGTCACGGTCAATCCCACCGAGAACGCCCAGACGCTCAAGCTCTTCCAGGACGGGAAGCTCGACGGCGCGTGGCTGCCCGAGCCGTGGGCGTCCCGCCTCGTGCTGCAGGCCGGGGCCAAGGTCCTGGTCGACGAGAAGGACCTCTGGGACGGGACGGGCACCGGCAAGCCGGGGCTGTTCCCGACCACCGTCCTCATCGTCAACAGGACGTTCGCCGCCGAGCACCCCCAGACCGTCGAGGCGCTCCTGAAGGGGCACGTCGCCGCCGTCGACTGGCTCAGCAGGGCCAGCGCCGCGGAGAAGGCAAGCACGGTCAACGCCGGCCTCAAGTCAGCCTCCGGCGCCGAGCTCCCCGCCGACGTGATCGAGCGGGCCCTGGCCAACATCACCTTCACGACCGATCCGCTCGCCGGCGCGTACCCGAAGCTCCTCCACGACGGCGTCACCGCCGGCGTCACGAAGGAGGCCGACCTCACCGGCCTGTTCGACCTGCACTGGCTCGAGGAGGCCACCCGATGACCGTACTTCTCGAAAACCTCGGCAAGCGCTTCGGCGACGGCGCGCCCGTCCTCGACGGCGTGAACGCGAGCATCGCCCAAGGCGAGTTCGTCGCGCTGCTGGGCGCCTCCGGCTGCGGCAAGTCCACGCTGCTGAACATCATCGCCGGCCTCGAGCGGCCCACCGCGGGCGCGCTCGAGGTGCCGGCCGACGGCGCCGCGTTCATGTTCCAGGACGCCGCCCTCTACCCGTGGCTCACCGCGCGCGGGAACATCGAGCTCGCGCTCAGGCTCCGCGGCGTCCCAAAGGCCGAGCGGCGGGCGCGCGCCGTCGAGCTCCTCGACCTGGTCCACCTCGGGGAGGCGGGCGACAAGCGGCCGCACGAGCTCTCTGGCGGCATGCGCCAGCGCGTGGCGCTCGCCCGCGCGCTCTCGCAGGACCGGCAGGTCCTCCTCATGGACGAGCCGTTCGCGGCCCTCGACGCCATCACCCGCGACCTCCTCCACGAGGAGCTCACCCGGATCTGGCGCGAGACCGGCCGGACCATCATCTTCGTCACCCACAACGTCCGCGAGGCCGTCCGCCTCGGCCAGCGGGTGCTGCTCCTCTCGTCGCGGCCCGGCCGCGTCGTCGCCGAGTGGGCGGTCCCCGACGCGACCAAGCACGACGCCGCCGCTGCCGCCGCCCTCACCGGGCAGCTCACCTCACGACTGCGCGAGGAGATCGCACGCCATGGCAAGTAACTCAACCCTCGAGAAGGAGCCCACGGGCATTTCCGTCGGCGCCGTCGGCTCCGTCGATGCGGCCGAGCTCCGTGCCCTCGAAGCCGGCCTCGACGAGCTCCAGTCCGACACGGTCAGGCGGCGCCGCGACTGGAGCCGGGCGCTCCTGCCCCTCGCGGCCGTCGTCGTGCTGCTGCTCGCGTGGCAGCTGTACGTCAGCCTCGGCCTCAAGCGCCGCGACCTCGTCCCCGGCCCGCTCGACGTCCTCGGCTCCCTCGCCCAGCTCTGGGGCGAGGGCACGGTGCAGGAGGCGGTCTGGACGTCGCTGCAGCGCGGCCTTCTCGGCTTCGCGGTGAGCGTCGTCGTCGCCACCCCGCTCGGACTGCTCCTCGGCCAGGTCAAGACCCTGCGCCGCGCTTTCGGGCCACTCATCTCGGGCCTTCAGGTGCTCCCGTCGGTCGCATGGGTCCCGGCGGCGATCATCTGGTTCGGCCTCACCGACGCCACCGTGTACTTCGTGGTGCTCATGGGCGCGATCCCCTCGATCGTCAACGGGCTCGTCTCCGGAATCGACCAAGTCCCGCCGCAGTACCGCCGGGTCGCGACGGTCCTTGGCGCCTCGCGCACCGAGCTCGCGCTCCAGGTCATCCTCCCCGCGGCCCTCCCCGGCTACGTCGCGGGGCTCAAGCAGGGCTGGGCCTTCTCGTGGCGCTCCCTCATGGCGGCGGAGATCATCGCCGTGGGCGGCACGATGGGCTTCGGGCTCGGCTCCCTCCTCGACCAGGGCCGGACCCTGAGCGACATGGGCGTGGTCATGAGCGCCATCCTCATCATCCTCGGCGTCGGTGTACTCATCGAGCTCGCCGTGTTCGGACCCGTCGAGCGGCGCCTGCTGACGCGCCGCGGACTCCTGGCAGGAGGCACGCGATGAGCGGCATCGACCTGTACCCCACCTCGCTGCGCCTCCTCGGGCGGGAAGTGCTCGTCGTCGGCGGCGGCAAGGTCGCCGCGCGGCGTGCGCAGGGCCTGCTCGACGCCGGCGCGAAGGTGACCGTCGTGGCGCCCGAGGCGGGGCACGACGTCGTGCGCCTGGCCGAGGCGGGACTCGTCGCGTGGGAGCGCCGCGGGTACGAGACCGGCGACCTGGACGGCGTGTGGTTCGTCCAGACCGCGACCGGGGTGCCCGGCGTGGACACCCGCGTGGCCGCCGAGGCGGAGGAGCGGCGCATCTGGTGCGTCAACGCCTCTGACCACGAGGCCTCGGCCGCGTGGACCCCGGCGACCGCCCGGGTCGACGACGTCACCGTCGCCGTGAACGCCGGGGGAGACCCGCGGCGGGCCAAGGCGCTCAAGGACGCGATCGTTTCCGCGCTCCGCGAGGGCAAGCTGCCGCTGCGGCGCCACCGCGCGCCCTCCCCTGCGGGGCGCGTGTCCCTCGTGGGCGGGGGTCCCGGCGACACCGGGCTCATCACCGTCCGCGGCCGCCAGCTCCTGGCGGAGGCCGACGTCGTCGTGGCCGACAGGCTCGGCCCGCGCGGCCTCCTGGCCGAACTCTCCGACTCCGTGCGGGTCATCGAGGTCGGCAAGGCCCCCGGCGCGCACCAGGCCACCCAGCACGAGATCAACGAGATCCTCGTGCGCGAGGCGACGGCGGGGAACGTCGTCGTGCGGCTCAAGGGCGGCGACCCGTACGTCCTGGGCCGCGGGGGCGAGGAGGCCGAGTACTGCCGGCGCCACGGCGTCGACGTCGAGGTGGTCCCCGGCGTCACGAGCGCAGTCTCCGTCCCCGCCGCCGCCGGGATCCCGGTCACGCACCGCGGCCTCGCCACCGGCTTCTCGGTCGCGACCGGCCACGACGAGCTCGCCGAGCTGCCTGCCCGGCCCGACCACACGATCGTCCTGCTCATGGGCGTGCGCCGGCTGGCCGACTCCGTCGCCGTCCTGCGCTCCCGCGGCCTGGAGGGCGCGACGCCGGTCGCGATCGTCGAGCGCGGCTGGACGCCTGAGCAGCGCGTCACCATCGCGACACTGGGTACGATCGTAGATCGGGCCCGCGCCGTCGGAGTCGCGAACCCGGCCGTGATCGTCATCGGCGACGTCGTGCGCGTGAGCCCGTACGCGCCCTCGGACCTTCGCCGCGCCCCCCACCTGTCATCGACTGCTCCGTAGATGTCGTTCTGAGCACCCATAACGACATCTGCTCAGCAATGGATCACCACACCGAAGGAACCACCTAGTGTCGAACACCGCACCTGACCCCCGCGGCACCGCCGCCCGCCCGCTCCGCATCGCCGTCATCGGGTCCGGCCCCGCCGGCGTATACGCGGCGGACCTCCTGACCAAGAGCGCGCCCGTCTCGTCCGGGGAGCTCACGCTGAGCATCGACCTGTTCGACCGCTACCCGGCGCCGTACGGGCTCATCCGCTACGGCGTGGCGCCGGACCACCCGCGGATCAAGGGGATCGTCAACGCCCTGCACAAGGTGCTCGACAGGGGCGACATCCGCTTCTTCGGCAACGTCGACTACGGCACGGACCTCTCGCTGGCGGACCTCCAGCGCCACTACGACGCCGTGATCTTCGCGACCGGCGCCATCAAGGACGCGGACCTGAACATCCCCGGCGTCGAGCTCGAGGGCTCCTTCGGCGCGGCCGACTTCGTCTCGTGGTACGACGGGCACCCCGACGTTCCGCGCGAATGGCCGCTCGACGCGAAGGAGATCGCCGTCATCGGCAACGGCAACGTGGCTCTCGACGTCGCGCGCGTGCTCTCGAAGCACGCCGATGAGCTGCTCGTGACCGAGATCCCGGACAACGTCTACCGGATCCTGGCGGAGTCCCCGGTCACGGACGTGCACGTGTTCGGCCGCCGCGGCCCCGCGCAGGTCAAGTTCACCCCGCTCGAGCTGCGCGAGCTGTCCCACTCGCACGACGTGGACATCGTGCTGTACCCGGAGGACTTCGAGTTCGACGAGGCCTCGGACCGCGAGATCCAGAGCAACAACCAGGTCAAGACCATGGTCGGCACCCTCACCAACTGGATCGCGGAGCAGCCCGAGGACCTCTCCGAGCTGACCGCGTCCCGCCGCCTGCACCTGCACTTCCTGCAGAGCCCGGTCGAGATCGTCGACTCGCCCGAGGCCCCGGGGAAGGTTGCCGGGATCCGCTTCGAGCGCCAGGAGCTCGACGGCACCGGGAACGTCCGCGGCACCGGTGAGTTCACCGACTATCCCGTCCAGGCTGTCTACCGCGCGATCGGCTACTTCGGCTCGTCCGTGCCGGACCTCGAGTTCGACCACCGCCGCGGCGTCGTCCCGAACGACGGCGGCCGCGTCCTGGGTGCCGACGGCGCGTTCGTGCCGGGCGTCTACGCGACCGGCTGGATCAAGCGCGGGCCGGTGGGCCTCATCGGTCACACCAAGGGCGATGCCCTCGAGACCATCGGGCACCTGCTCGAGGCTCGCGAGGACCTTCCCGTCGCGGACGAGCCCGCCGAGGACTCGGTGACCGAGCTGCTCGCGTCGCGCGGCGTCGAGTTCACGACATGGGAGGGCTGGATCGCCCTCGACGCCCACGAGCAGGCGCTCGGCGCCGCCGCTGCCCCGGCTGTGACGCACAAGGGCGAGGTGGCGCGCGAGCGCGTCAAGGTCGTCTCCCGCGAGGAGATGGTGCAGATCTCCAACGGGGCCTCCATCCCCGGCTGACCCCACCACGTCCGCCGAGGTCACCCCGTGTGGGCGCGAGGTCACCGCGTGTGGGCGCGAGGTAACCGCGTGTGGGCGCGAGGTAACCGCGTGTGGGCGCGAGGTCACCGCGTGTGGGCGCGAGGTCACCTCGGCGCCAGTTCTGGGCGCTCGACAAGGGGCGACTTCGGTGCCACAAGGGGCGACTTCGGCGGCACAGGGGGTGATCTCGGCGGCACAGGGGGTGATCTCGGCGGCACAGGGGGTGATCTCGGCGGCAGAGGGGGTGACTTCGGCGTCAGGGGGTCAGGCCTTGGCGATCTTCCGCACGGCGAGGGCCAGGTACAGCTGCACGCGGTCGGCGGTGACGGCGGGGTCGTACCCGGTGAGCTCGGCGATCTGCCCGAGCCGGTAGCGCACGGTGTTCCGGTGCAGGTTGAGCTCCTCCGCCACCTGCGCCACGGACCCGTTGTGCGCCAGGTACGTCTCGAGCGTGTGCACGAGCTCCGCCCCATGCTGCGTGTCGAAGCGCACGAGCGGCCCGATCGCCTCCCCGGCCATGTCGGCGAGCGGTACGTCCTCGCTCGCGAGCAGCAGCGAGGTCAGGCTGAGCCGCTCCGGCTCGTTGACGTCGAGCCCGCGCCCGGCGGCCTCCTTCGCCTCGAAGTAGCTCCAGCGCAGCCCGTTGGGCTTGGTGTACGCCCCGCCGATCCCGGTCGTGGCGTGGATCCCGGCCTCGGTGAGGTGGTCGGCGAGGAGGCGGGCGAGCTTCGGTGCGCGCGCGCCGTCGTCCTCCACGATGACCACGAGGTCCCGGTCCACCATCGCGCTCACGGCGCCGTCGAGGGCGGCCGGGAGCGTGGTCCCGCGCAGGTTCCTGTGGTGCGCTGCGGACTCGGCGAGCAGGACCACGTTCCGCTTGGTCGAGTTCACGCCCACGCCGGCGAGGCGCCGCGAGGCCTCGTCCGGCTCGAGGGTCCCGCGCACGACGTCGTTCATCACCTGCCCGGCGAGGGCCCGCTGGGCCTCGCGCTGCTTCGTGAGGTTGTTCAGCTCGAGGCTGATCAGGTTCTGGGCGTAGGAGACGATCCCGGTGTCCTCGAATGGCTTCTTGGCCCACAGCGTGCACGCGTCGCGGCGACCGGTCGGGATCGGGTAGGCGACCCAGCGGTCCATCGAGGGCACGCCGGCGTCCGGGCTCGAGGAGTACAGCTGGGCCGTGAACTGGGTGAGCACGAGGTCCGTGCCGAGCATCGACCCGAGCCGCTTGAGCAGGTCCTCGAGGCCGCCGCCGGTCAGGAGCGAGCGGGCCAGGACCTGGTGGCCGGCGATGAGCCGCTCGAGGCTCGCGTAGTGGTCCGCCGAGTGGGAGTCCGCGACGAGCTTGCCGATCGCCATGAACGGGGTCTGGTAGGGCACCTCGATCACGGGCAGGCCCCACCGGTTGGCTTCCGCGATGAGCGCCGGGGGGATCTCGTCGTGCCCGAGGCGCACGCCGAAGCCGATGCCGAGCGCCCCCGCCCGCTGCAGGACGCGCACGAACCTCCGCTGGTCGACCGCCGTGCGCTGCCTGACGCCGGTGGTGAGGACCAGCTCGCCGCCGGTCAGGAACGGCGCCGGATTCTCGAGCTCGGTGACGGCGACCCACTGGATCTCCTGCTCGAGCGTCGCGGTCGCGGAGCCGGCGAGGCGGAGCCCCAGGCTGGGGCGTGCGAGGAGGGCGGCGAGGGTCAGGGCCATGCTCACAACTATAGGGTTTCGTGCTGGCCGATCGCACTACAGCTCTCCGATCAACTGGTGCGATCGGCCATTCACTCTGTGGCGCCGCTCGCATACTTTTGAACGGACGAAAGGAACTGCACCCATGGATATCCAGTACCGCCTCGAGCAGAAGCGCAAGGTCCTTGCCGACTTCCCCGGCCCGAAGTCGCTCGAGCTCGCGGCCCGCCGCGCCAACGCTGTCGCCGCCGGGGTCGCCTCGTCCGTCCCGGTCTACGTCGCCGATGCCGACGGCGGCATCATCCACGACGTCGACGGCAACTCCTTCATCGACCTCGGCTCGGGCATCGCGGTGACCACGGTGGGCGCGTCCGACGCCGCCGTCGTGGGTGCGGTGAAGGAGCAGGTCGAGCACTTCACGCACACCTGCTTCATGGTCTCCCCGTACGAAGGCTACGTCGCGGTGGCCGAGAAGCTCAACGAGCTCACCCCGGGCGACCACGCCAAGCGCACGGTCCTGTTCAACTCCGGCGCCGAGGCCGTCGAGAACGCGATCAAGATCGCGCGTGTCGCCACGGGCCGCAACGCGGTCGTCGCGTTCGACCACGCCTACCACGGCCGCACCAACCTCACGATGGGCCTGACGGCCAAGGCCATGCCCTACAAGCACGGCTTCGGCCCGTTTGCGCCCGAGGTCTACCGCGCCCCGATGAGCTACCCGTTCCGCGAGGAGAACGCCCAGATCACGGGCAAGGAGGCCGCTGAGCGCGCCATCCTCATGATCAGCAAGCAGATCGGCGCGGACCAGGTCGCTGCGATCATCATCGAGCCCATCCAGGGCGAGGGCGGCTTCATCGTCCCGGCGGACGGCTTCCTGCCGCGCCTCGCCGAGTTCGCGAAGGAGAACGGCATCGTTTTCATCGCGGACGAGGTCCAGTCGGGCTTCGCCCGCACCGGCGAGTGGTTCGCGGTGCAGCACGAGGGCGTGGTCCCTGACCTCATCACCACCGCCAAGGGGATCGCGGGCGGCATGCCGCTCTCGGCCGTCACGGGCCGCGCGGAGCTGCTCGACGCCGTGCACGGCGGCGGCCTGGGCGGCACCTACGGCGGCAACCCGGTCGCCTGCGCCGCCGCGCTAGCGGCCATCGAGACGATGGACTCGCAGGACCTGCGCGGCCGCGCCCGCGAGATCGAGGCCATCGTCAAGGAGCGCTTCGGCAGGCTCCAGGCCGAGCTCGGCGAGAAGAACATCATCGGCGAGCTGCGCGGCCGCGGCGCCATGCTCGCCCTCGAGTTCGTGAAGGCCGGCAGCGCCTCCGGCGACAAGCAGCCGGACGCCGAGACGACCAAGAAGATCGCAGAGTACTGCCTCAAGGAGGGTGTCATCATCCTCACCTGCGGCACCTACGGCAACGTGATCCGCCTCCTGCCGCCGCTCGTCATCAACGACGAGCTGCTCAACGACGGGCTCGACGTGCTCGAGGCAGCGATCCGCTCCGTCGCCTGAGCCGCGATCACCGGTAGAGTCTGCGGTATCAGCCGCAGGCCGGACGAGGGCGCCCGGGCATCCGGGCGCCCCCGCCGTCTGCCGTGACTCGACCACGGAGGGTGGCCCATGCGTTACGTTGTCGGATACCAGCCGGACCATCGCGGCGCAGACGCGGTGGCCCTGGGCGTCGCGGTCGCCCGCGCGCAGGGCGCCTCGCTGGACCTCATGCTCGTGCTCGGCGAGGACGTGCCGTTCGCCGAGGTGAACGAGGACGGCAAGAAGCTCAGCGCCCAGCAGCAGCAGGCGCTCCAGGCCCAGAGCGAGGGGCTCGCGCTCGTGCCGGCCGACGTCGAGGCCCGTTTCCACATCCGGCAGGGCCACTCCTTCGCCGCGACCCTGATCGAGGCCGCGGTAGAGTTCGAGGCCGCGCTCATCGTCATCGGCGCCGCGAGCAACGGCCTCTTCAAGCGCTACACCGTGGGCTCGGTCGCGAACGCGCTCCTCCACGCCTCCCCCGTCCCGGTCGCGCTGGCACCCCGCGGGTTCCACCACACCGACCCCCTCGATCGGATCACCGCGTTCATCGGGCGCCGTGAAGGCGCGGAGGCCGCGGTCGAGGTCGCCCTCATCGCCGCCGGACGCCGCAACGTCCCCCTGCGCTTCGTCTCCCTCGTCGAGCTGGACGCGCGGGCGGACGACTTCGGGGAGAACATCAACGCCGCCCACCGTCACGCCAACACCGTGCTCACCGAGGCCGCCCACCGGCTCCCCGAAGGCCACGAGGCCACCGTGGAGGTGGCGCACGGGCGCACCTTCGAGGACGCCGTGGACAGCATCGACTGGCTCGACGGCGAGATCGTCATCGTCGGCTCGAGCCGGCTCGCGCAGAAGAACCAGCTGTTCCTCGGCTCCACCGCGAACAAGGTCCTCCGCTCGCTGCCTGTCCCGATGGTCGTGGTGCCCCGCGACTACGAGCGTGTCGAGTCCCACCCGCTCGGCTAGGGCGGGCGCGATGGACTTCGCGGCGCGGATCACGACGGCGGCGCCCGGCACCGCCGGCGAAGCCGCCCCCACCGATCCCCTGCTCATCCGGCACCACCGGACCGGCGCTGCCGAGGTGGCCTTCGCTGTGCCGTCCGGGGGCCACCTTTTACACCTCGCCCTCGCGACCTGCGTCTTCAATGACCTCCACGGGGCTGCGGCCGCCCGCGGGACGCGGCTCGGGCGGGTCGAGGTGCGGGCGGACGGATCCTTCGACGATGCGCTGGCGCGCTCCACCGGCATCGTCCTGGACGTCGAGGCGGAAGCGGAGGGAGCCGCCGCAGGGGACCTCGACCGCCTGGTCCGCGAGGTCGTCGACGCCGCCGTCATCGTCCGGATCGTCCGCGCCTCGGCAGATGTTCGGCTCGCCTCCGTGGTGGTGCGCACGACGCCGCCCGCAGCCTGACGCCCTCGGCTCGCCGCCGCCGTCGTGCGCCCGGGGGAGCGCGCGCGGCCCGGGCTTTACGGGGTCCGGGTCACGGGACGACCATGGAGCATGAGCGCTGAACCCCGCGCCGTCGCCCCTCCTCCGGGTCCCCTTCCCGCTGTCCGGTCCGAGCAGCCCGCCGCGCACATCGCGGACGCAGCCCAGACCCCGAGCGCCGTCCAAGCCCCGCCGGCGGTGGTTGCCCAGATCCTCGCCACGGAGCACTGGAGCCTGCTCGGCACGCGGAGCATGCTCTGGAGCGAGCTCATGAGTCGCATCAGCATCCACCTCACGGTCTCCTCGGCGGCCCTCGTGGTGCTCGCGCTCGTCGCGCAGGGGACGGGCTTCGGCGGAGGCTTCTGGGTCATGGCGATCGGGCTCGCCTCGGTGATCCTGGTCCTCGGCACGCTGACCCTGCTCCGGGTCACCATCGGCAGCCAGGAGGACCATCTGCTGATCGCGGGGATGAACCGCCTGCGCGCCGCGTACCGGGACCTGGCTCCCGGCATCGAGGAGGCGTTCGTGACGTCCGCCTCAGACGACCACCAGGGCGTGATCGCGACCTACACGCTCGGCGCGCGGCGACCGGTGGTGCTGCACGCCGTGTCCAGCACCGCGTTCTTCCTGCTGTGCTTCAACACCATGGTCACCGCCGTCCTCGCTGCGCTCATCACCTTCGTCGCCGGCGGAGCCACGCTCGCGGTGGCACTCGTCGGCGCGGCGGCAGCGGCCGTGTACCTCGCAGCGCACACGGTCATCTCGATGCTGCTGTTCCGGGAGCTGAGCGCGGATCACCGGGACCTCGGTCCGATGCGCAGGCGGCACACGCCGGGCTGATGCTCGGGGCCGGCCGCCGAGGGTCCGTCCTGCGCCGGCTCAGGCCGCGCGGGAGCGCAGCGCCGCGCGGCGGCGACGGGACACGAGGAGCATGTCCGCGGTGAGGGCCGCAAGGGCGAGCCACACGATCCCGAAGCCGACCCACCGCTCCGCGGGCATGTGCTCGCCGAGGACGGTCACCGCGAGGACGAACTGGGTCAGGGGCGCGATGTACTGCAGGAGGCCGACCGTGGTCATCGGCAGCCGGCGGGCCGCGGCGCCGAAGAAGAGGAGCGGGGTCGCGGTGATGATGCCGCTTGCCGCGAGCAGCCAGAAGTGTCCGGCCCCGTTCCCCGTGAGCGTCAGCGTCCCGGCGGCCGCGAGCCACACGACGACGCCTGCCGCGAGGGGCGCGAGCACGACCGTCTCGACCGTGAGGCTCGTGACGGCGTCGACCTTCGAGCCGACGCGGTTCTTCACGAGCCCGTAGAAGCCGAAGCTGAAGGCGAGGATCAGTGCGATCCAGGGCACCTGCCCGTAGGCGACGGTGAGCACGACGACGGCGAGCGTGCCGATTCCGACGGCCGCCCACTGGAGCGGCCGCAGCCGCTCCTTGAGGATGAGCACGCCGAGCAGCACGGAGACGAGCGGATTGATGAAGTACCCGAGGGCCGCTTCGATCGCCTGGCCGTTGAGCACCCCGAACGTGTAGGTGAGCCAGTTCACGGCGATGAGCGCCGCCGCGAGCGCCAGAGGGCCGAACACGCGGCCGTTGCCGAATGCAGCCCCGAGCGCGCGCCACGAGCGCATGACCGCGATGAGCGCGAAGCAGACCACGAGGGAGAAGAGCACCCGGTCAGCGACGATCTCCACCGGCCCGGCGGGTGCGAGGGTGATGAAGTAGAGGGGGAGCAGGCCCCAGAGGCCGTAGGCTCCGATGCCGAAGAGCAGGCCGGCTGACTTCGCTGGGCGGGACCCCACTGCGGCGTCAGAGGGCCTGGTGGGCGCGGGGGAGTCGGCGATCTGCTTTTCGGTCACTCGCGCGACAACCTCTAGGGTCCCTCGCCTATTCCCTGCGACGTGTGAAGCGCCGGTGAACGCTGGGAACTAGACTGGGGCGTTGTGCGCGGTCCGCCGCCGCCTGCATCCCGTCCGGAAGGAACTGAAGTGCCTGAGGCTCCCGCTTCCCGCCCGCTGCGCGTCGCCATCATCGGTGCCGGCCCAGCCGGGGTGTACGCGGCGGACATCCTGACCAAGTCGAACGAGGTCAAGGACGGCGACGTCGAGGTCAGCATCGACCTGTTCGACCAGTACCCGGCGCCGTACGGGCTGATCCGCTACGGCGTGGCGCCGGACCATCCCCGCATCAAGGGCATCGTGAACGCGCTGCACAAGGTCCTGGACCGGGGCGACATCCGCTTCATCGGCAACGTCACCTACGGGCGGGACCTCACGCTGAAGGACTTCCGCGGCTTCTACGATGCCGTGATCTTCGCGACCGGCGCGCTCAAGGACGCACCGCTCGAGATTCCGGGCGTCGAGCTCGAGGGTTCCTTCGGCGGCGCGGACTTCGTCTCGTGGTACGACGGCCACCCGGATGTCCCCCGCGACTGGCCGCTGACGGCGAAGGAGGTCGCGGTCATCGGCAACGGCAACGTGGCGCTCGACGTCGCCCGGATGCTCTCGAAGCACGCCGACGACCTGCTCGTGACCGAGATCCCGGACAACGTCTACCGCGCCCTCAAGGCCAGCCCGGTCACCGACGTGCACGTGTTCGGCCGCCGCGGTCCGGCCCAGGTGAAGTTCACCCCCCTCGAGCTGCGCGAGCTCTCGCACTCGCGCGACGTGGACATCGTCCTCTACCCCGAGGACTTCGAGTTCGACGACGCCTCCGACGAGGCGATCAAGACGAACAACCAGGTCAAGACCATGGTCAACACGCTCGCCAACTGGATCGCGGAGGACCAGGACACGGGGGCGTCCCGCCGCCTGCACCTTCACTTCCTGCAGAGCCCGGTGGAGATCTACGACTCGCCCGAGACGCCGGGGAAGGTCGCAGGGATCCGCTTCGAGCGTATGGAGCTCGACGGCACCGGCAACGTCCGCGGGACCGGAACGTTCGAGGACTACCCGGTGCAGGCGGTGTACCGGGCCATCGGGTACCGCGGGTCCGAGCTCGCCGAGATCCATTTCGACGAGCGCCGCGGCGTGATCCCCAACGAGGGCGGGCGTGTCCTCGACGAGGACGGCAACCCCCTGGTGGGCATCTACACGACCGGGTGGATCAAGCGCGGCCCCGTGGGCCTCATCGGCCACACCAAGGGCGACGCGCTCGAGACCATCGGCTGCCTCCTCGAGGACCGGGACTCCCTGCCGCCGGCCGAGAACCCCGACGAGCATGCGATCATCGCGCTGCTCGAGGAACGGGGCGTCGAGTACACCACATGGGCCGGCTGGAACGAGCTCGACGCCCATGAGCGGGCCCTCGGCCAGGCGTGGGCCGGACAGGCGGCCGACGGCCAGGCCGGGGCCGAGGGCGAGCGGGTCACCCGGGAGCGGGTCAAGGTCGTGCCGCGCGAGGACATGGTGCGCATCTCGCGCAAGAACGTCGGCTGACCCGCCCTCCGATCGGTCCTGCACCGGGAGGTAACGCCCGCGCCGGCCGGGCTTAGAATCGGCTCTAGCCTCTGCCGCAGTCCGCGGAAGGGACCGGGGGAAGGACGCGCCGATGGCAGTGACCGCCCGGCACGGAAGCGGCGCAGCGGCGGCGTCCCCCGCGGCACGCGCCTCGGGCGCCCGCGCGCGGTTGCGCCGCGTCCGCTGGAGGGCCGGGGTCGGCAACGCCGTCCTCGCCGGCGCGGTAGGGGCAGCCGTGGTCGCCGTCGCCCTGGCCACCGGGCCGCGTCAGGGGAGCCCGACGCCGCAGGCCATCCCTGCGGTCGACGCGCCGACCATCGTGGGAGCCCCCGTGCCCGCCGTGGCACCGACGATCGTCCCCGATCCCTCCAGCACGATGACGCCTGATGCGCTCCCGGGCATCTCCCTGCCGGAACTGCCGGCCAAGGCGGCGTCGCCTGCCCCCGTGCTGCCCACCGCGCCGCCCGCCGTGGCTGCCACGCCCTCGGCATCCCCGACGGCGCCGGCCACTGCATCACCATCTCCCACGCCGACGCAGACCGGCGCGCCGTCGTCGCCCGCTGAGCCCGCCGGACCGCCGTCGGCCGGAAGGACGCCCGAACTCCCACCTGCCTCTGCCGCGCCGACCCCGACGACCACCGAGCCGGGTGCGTCCCCGCCGAGCACGGCGCAGCCACCGACCCCGACGCCCAGCCCCTCCTACGTCCTCTCCGGCACCCTCGTGCAGGCCTGGGACGCCGCCACCGGGATGCGGACCGACACCTTCAGCGTCTCCGCCGATCCGGCCGGGGACCAGCGGCCGCCAGCCACGGTGACGCTCTCCATCGTGTACCCTGCGGCAGCGACCGGGTCCATGGCGGTGAGCGCCGAGGGCTGGACCTGCCAGGCCGAGAGGCCAGGGGATCTCGAGTGCAGGCACGCCGGCGTGCTGAACGGCGGCGCGCTGCCGCCGGTCAGGGTCGTCTGGAGCGCTCCGGGGCAGTCGCAGGACGGCATCACCGCGACGGCTGCCATGGCCGGCGCCGCCGCCTCCGTGACCTTCGGGACACCGCACGCCGGGGGCTGACCACGCCCCCTATATCTCGCATGCTGAGACGTTCTGAAGGTCTCGCGTGCTGGACGCGTACAGTTGACGGGTTTGTGTCATCCCCCTGAACACCAGGAGTCTGGTATGCAGATCCTCCGAACGAAGCCGATCGAGACCACGATCGCCGATTCGCACGAGCCCGGCCGCAGACTCAAGCGGTCCCTGAGCACGTGGGACCTCATGATCCTGGGCGTCGCCGTCGCCGTCGGCGCCGGGATCTTCTCCGTGGGCGCCAAGGCCGCCGCGAACTTCGCCGGTCCCGCGGTGACGCTGTCCTTCGCCATCGCTGCCGTCACGTGCGCCCTGGCCATCATGTGCTACGCCGAGTTCGCCACCGCGATCCCCGTTGCGGGATCGGCGTACGTCTTCACCTACGCCACGATGGGCGAGCTCCTCGCCTGGATCATCGGGTGGAACCTCATCCTCGAGCTCTTCACGGCCGCCGCGGTGATCGCCAAGTACTGGGGCATCTACCTCAGCAAGGTGTTCTCGCTCGCCGGACTCGACGTCCCCCCGAGCATCCAGCTCGGGCCGGTCGAGCTCGTGTGGGGCCCCTTCCTCATCGTCGCGATCTTCACGGTCCTCCTCGTGCTCGGCACCAAGCTCTCGGCCCGCGTCGGCAACGTGTTCACGGTGATCAAGGTCGCCGTCGTGCTGTTCGTGATCGTGGTCGGCTTCTTCTACGTCAAGGCCGAGAACTACGCCCCGTTCATCCCCGACGCCGTCGCCACGAAGGGCACTGGCGGGACCGAGGTCCTCCAGCAGTCGCTCTTCTCCTTCCTCACCGGCTCCGCGCCTGCCCAGTACGGGCTCTTCGGTGTGTTCGGCGGCGCCGCGCTCGTCTTCTTCGCGTTCATCGGCTTCGACGTCGTGGCCACGAGCGCCGAAGAGGTCAAGAACCCCCAGAAGACGCTGCCGCGCGGCATCTTCGGCGGCCTCGCGCTCGTGACGCTCCTGTACATCCTCGTCTCGCTCGCGCTCACCGGCATGGTGCCGTACACCACGCTCGCCGAGGCGAAGGCGCCGACTCTGACCACGGCCTTCGAGGCTGTCGGCAACACGGACGCTGCCAAGGTCATCGCCTTCGGCTCGCTCGTGGGCCTCACGACCGTCATCATGGTCCTCCTCATGGGCCTGGCCCGGGTGATCCTGGCGATGAGCCGCGACGGGCTGCTTCCCCGTGCCCTGTCGGTGACGAGCGAGAAGCGCGCGACGCCGGCCCGCCTGCAGGTCATCTGCGGTGCGGCGGTCGCCCTGGTCGCCGGCCTGACGAACGTGGACGTGCTCGAGGAGATGATCAACATTGGGACGCTCTCGGCGTTCGTCGTCGTCAGCCTGGGCATCCTCGTGCTGCGCCGGAAGCGCCCCGACCTCAAGCCCGCCTTCCGGGTGCCGTTCGGCAAGGTCGTGCCGGTGGTCTCGGCGATCCTGTGCCTCTACCTCATGACCAACCTCGCGGTGGAGACCTGGATCTACTTCGCCGTCTGGCTTGTCGTGGGCCTTGCGATCTACTTCCTCTACGGGCAGCGGCACTCGCGGCTGAACGAGCGCTTCGCGCGTGAGAGGGACGCCGTTGCCCAGCCCGAGGCCCGGGGCTAGCCCTCGGGTGCGGCCCTGGGTATGAACTGAACGATGACTCGTTTTGCAGGATCTGTCACAAAGGTGAGCGTTCCTGTCTAGGATAGAGGCATGGCACGACCTCCACGGCCGGAACGCAAGCAGGAGCTCCTCGAGCAGATCCTTGACTATCTGCTGGATTCGACGCTCGCTGACTTGACGTTCCGTCGACTCGCCGAGGGACTCGGCATCAGCAGCTACGTCCTCGTCTACCACTTCGGCAACCGCGACCAGCTCGTGGGTGAGATCATCCGCGGGATCACCCAGCGCTTCCAGAGCATCGAGGCCGACGGCATCCCCCGGACGGGCCGGGCGGACCTCGTCGCGTGGGCGCGCCGCGCGTTCGAGCTCTCGCTCGACCACCGCGGGCGGCACCTCCAGCGCCTCGAGTTCGAGGCGTCGGTGCAGGACGTCGTGGCCGAGAACCCGCGCAGGGCAGGCGTGGACGCCTACGAGCACTGGCGGGCCTTCCTGGCGGGCTGGCTCGTGTCGCAGGGAGTGCCCGCGGCGCAGGCTGCGTCGGTTGCGCGCACCTACGTCGGCGCGATCATGGGGCTCCTGTACGACTTCGTCATCACCGGGGAGCGCCGGGCCGTTCTGGAGTCCTTCGACCTCATCGCCGAGGCGTTCGTTCAGCAGCTCTCGGCGCCGGCCCGCAGCGCGGCGTCCTGAGCGCCGCCTCCTGAGCGCCGCGTCCGCCGGCCTGCCGCGGACGCGAAAGGGGCCCCGTTCACTGTGAACGGGGCCCCTTCAGCGGCTGAGGCGTCAGCCGATCTTGTTGGCCGCCTCTGCCTGGGAGACGTCCTGGCGGCCGAGCTCCACCCGGAGCTTGGCGCCCAGCTCGGAGTCGACGTTCGTCCAGTACTGGATCGCGCGCTCCTTGATCTCCGGGCTCTTCACGCCCCCGACCGCCCCGGCGATGGTGGAGAGGAAGCGGGCGCGCTCGCCGTCGTCGAACACCTCGCGGTAGAGGATGCCCGGCTGGACGAAGTCGCCGTCCTCGGCGTGGAGCGAGTGCGCGGCGAGGGTCAGCGCGCCGTCGTTCTCCCAGCCGCCGCCCACGGTGCCGGCAGCGGGCTCGATCGCGGCGGGGCCGCCCACGGAGTTCGGCGCGTACACCGGGGTGCTCGGGGAGTTGAAGGTGATGCGCCCCGCGCCGTCCTGGCTGTAGTTGCGGACCTCGTTCTTCGGGGCATTGACCGGCAGCTGCGCGTGGTTCGTGCCCACGCGGTAGCGGTGCGCGTCCGCGTAGGAGAAGATGCGCGCCTGGAGCATCTTGTCCGGCGAGGCGGCGATGCCCGGGACGAAGTTCGACGGCGCGAAGGCAGCCTGCTCGATCTGCGCGAAGTAGTTCTCCGGGTTCCGGTTGAGCTCCATCGTGCCGACCTTGATGAGCGGGTAGTCCTTCTTGGACCACACCTTGGTCAGGTCGAATGGGTTGTAGCGGTACGTCTTGGCGTCCTCGTACGGCATGACCTGGACGAAGAGGTCCCAGCTGGGGAAGTTGCCCTCGGCGATGTTCTCGTAGAGGTCCTGGATGTAGTAGTCGGCGTTCTCGCCGGCCAGGCGCTCGGCCTCCTCGCCGGTGAGGTTCTCGACGCCCTGGTTCGTGTGGAAGTGGTACTTCACCCAGAAGCGCTCGCCCGCGGCGTTGATCCACTGGTAGGTGTGCGAGCCGTAGCCCTGCATGTGCCGCCAGGTCTTCGGGAGGCCGCGGTCGCCCATGAGCCAGGTGACCTGGTGCGCGGACTCAGGGGAGAGGGTCCAGAAGTCCCACTGCATGTCGGCGTCGCGCAGGTGACTGCCCGGGAGGCGCTTCTGGGAGTGGATGAAGTCGGGGAACTTGATGCCATCGCGGATGAAGAACACCGGGGTGTTGTTGCCGACGAGGTCGTAGTTGCCCTCGCTCGTGTAGAACTTCACCGCGAAGCCGCGCGGGTCGCGCCAGGTGTCGGGGGAGCCGTTCTCTCCGGCCACCGAGGAGAAGCGGATGAGCATCTCGGTCTCTTCGCCGGGCTGCAGGAACGCCGCCTTCGTGTACGCCGAGACGTCCTCAGTGGTCTTGAAGACGCCGAACGCCCCGCCGCCCTTGGCGTGGACGACGCGCTCCGGGACGCGCTCGCGGTTGAACTGCGCGAGCTTCTCGACCAGGTAGTGGTCGGTGAGGATGATCGCACCGTCGGCGCCGACGGACTGCGCGTGGGCGTCCGAGACGACCGGCGCCCCGGACTGGGTGGTGGAGTAGTTGAGCGTCATGTCTCTCCTTCTCGAGGCGCTGCGCGCCTGTACTGGTTGTCGTGTGGCTGGAAAGCTCGTGGCGGCTCAGGCCGTGGGGGCGGGAGCCCCTTTCGCGGCGCAGTCCGCGCAGATGCCCACGTACGTGACGTCGGCGATCATGATCGTCATCCCGTGCGTGTCGCTCGGGGTGAGGCAGGGGGCATGGCCCACGGCGCAGTCCACGTCCTCGACCCGGCCGCAGACCGAGCAGATCGCGTGGTGGTGGTTGTCCCCGACGCGCGTCTCGTACAGCGCGGGGGAGTGCGGGGGCTCGAAGCGGCGCAGCATGCCGAGGTCGGTGAGGTCGCCGAGCACCACGTACACGGACTGCGGGGTGATGTCCGGAAGCTCGTCGCGTGCGGCGGCGAGGATGGCGTCGGCCGGCGAGTGCGGGTGGGCCTCGACGGCGTCGAGCACGGCGAGACGCTGCTTGGTGACGCGTCGGCCGTGAGCGCGCAGGGCCGAAGCCCATTCGGTGTGCTCTGAGCTCGGATGCATGGCTCCATTCAAGCACTTATTTTGACAAGTTCACAATAAGGCGGGCCTTACCGATCCTGTGGGGTGGCTGGGAGCCCGGGCCGTCGGCGGTGGCTAGTCTTGGGAGACGGCCAGAGAGAGGGAGGCACATGCGCCGGTTCGGCGAACGGCAGGTGGTCGAGGGCGGCCGCGAGCTCTGGGTCTACTCAGGCGGAGCGGGCAGCCGCGACTACGTCCTCGTGCACGGCATCGGGGTCTCGTCGCTCTACTACCGTCCGCTCGCCGAGGTGCTCGCGGCGCACGGCCGGGTCCACGTGGTCGAGCTCCCCGGTTTCGGCAAGTCGCTCACGCCCCGCAGGCCCCTCTCCATCGAGGACTTCGCAGAGACGGCCTGGGAGGCCCTGGACACGCTCGGTATCCGCGACCCCGTCCTCATCGGCCACTCGATGGGGGCCCAAGTGGTCGTCGAGATGGCCATCGACCGGCCCAGCCCCCGCCCGATCGTGCTGCTGGGGCCCACCGTCAACGTCCGCGAGCGCACGGTCCCGCGCCAGGCCCTCCGGCTGACGTGGGACAGCATCATCGAGCCCTTCGGCGTGACGCCGATCGTCCTCGGCGACTACATCCGCTGCGGCGTCCCCTGGTACGTGCGGACCCTGCGCGAGATGATGCGGCACCGGATCGAGCAGCGGATCCCGCTCGTCGAGGCACCCATCCTGCTCATGTCCGGTCGGCGCGATCCCATCAGCCCGCCCTCCTGGCTCCGCACCCTCGCCAGCCTCGCCCGGTCGGCGCGGACCGCGGTCCTGGACCGGGAGGCCCATGTCCTGATGTTCCGCGGCGCCCCGGAAGTCGCCCGCAGCATCGTGCAGGAGGCGGACCGCGCCGAGGAGAAGGCGTGAGACGGTCGAACCTGAAGCCGCGGCAGCGGCTCGGCCGGGCCGCATGGCTCGCCGAGGGACTGGCCCGCGACGCGGCCTACGTGACCGTCCGCCAGTTGGGTGCGCTCGGCACACGACGCCGCGGGGCGGCTGCGGTCGGACCCGACGGCACGCGCGTGGTGCGCACGACGCCGGCGCCTCCGAGCGCGCGCCGCCCACCCGCCGTCGTGCTCATCCCGGGGATCTACGAGCCGGCCGCGTTCATGGACCCCCTGCGACTGTGGCTCGAGCGGCGCGGCCACGAGGTGGCCATCGTCGAGGAGCTGGGCTGGAACCTGCGCCCGCTGAAGGAATCGGCCGGCCTCGTCGCGAACCGCCTCGAGGAGCTCGGGATCGCGGACGCGCTCGTGGTCGCGCACTCGAAGGGCGGCCTCATCGGAAAGGAGCTGATGGTGTCGCACCCCGGCCTCGCCGCCGGGATGGTGGCGGCCTCCACCCCGTTCGCGGGCCACCCGTACTCGCGCTTCGCGCCCACCCCCTCGCTGCGGGCCTTCAACCCGGCGCTGCCGGCGCTCGCGGCCCTCGCCAGGGAGCAGTCGGTCAACAGCAGGATCGTCTCCGTGGCGGGCGCGGTGGACCCGATCGTCTCGGGCGGCACCGAACTCGAGGGTGCCAGGAACGTGCGCCTGCCGGTCGTGGGGCACTTCCGCATCCTCGGCCACCCCGCCTTCCTGGAGCTCCTGGACGGTGTGCTCGGGGAATGGAACTGCTGGCCCGTGCCGGATCGTTGAGACAGCAGGAGGTCAGGGTGCACAACCACAACAACGGACTCAAGACCGCGGCGCTCTTCGGCGTGCTCTGGGCGGTCCTTCTCGGCATCGGGGCGCTCGTGGGAGTCGGGACGCGCAGCGCCGCCCCGATCTGGATCTTCGCGGCGATCGGCCTCGCGATGACGTTCTACAGCTACTGGAACAGCGACAAGATCGCGCTCCGCTCGATGCAGGCCTACCCGGTGACCGAGGCGGAGGCGCCCGGGCTCTACCAGATCGTGCGGGAGCTCTCGCAGCGCGCCAACCAGCCCATGCCCCGCATCTATGTCTCGCCCACGCAGTCGCCGAACGCCTTCGCGACCGGCCGCAACCCGCAGAACGCTGCCGTGTGCTGCACCGAGGGCATCCTGCAGCTGCTCGACGCCCGCGAGCTGCGCGGGGTCCTGGGCCACGAGCTCATGCACGTGTACAACCGCGACATCCTCACATCGTCGATCGCTGCGGCGGTGGCCGGCGTCATCACCTCCGTCGCCCAGTTCGCCATGTTCTTCGGCGGCGGCAGCGACCGGGACCGGAACGTCAACCCGATCGCCCTGCTGGCCCTGAGCCTCCTCGCGCCGTTCGCGGCCTCGCTCATCCAGCTCGCGATCTCCCGCACGCGGGAGTACGACGCCGACGAGGACGGCTCCCAGCTCACCGGCGACCCGCTCGCGCTGGCCTCTGCGCTGCGCAAGATCGAGGGCGGCGTGCGGATGGCGCCGCTCCCGCAGGACCAGAAGCTCGTCAACACCTCCCACCTCATGATCGCGAACCCGTTCCGGGGCGCCGGGATGGCCAAGCTCTTCGCGACGCATCCGCCCATGGCCGAGCGCATCGCCCGGCTCGAGGGGATGGCCGGCCGGACGCTGGGACGCTGACGATGCGGATCGCTGTCATCGGAGCCGGGGCGATCGGTGCGACCCTTGCGGCCCTGCTGGACAGGGCCGGGCACACCGTGGAGGCCACGGCCCGCGGCGAGCGGCTCGCCGCGATCCGGGCCAGCGGGATCCGGCTGGCGGGGGCGTGGGGCGAGCATGTCGCCCGCGTCGCGGTCGCGGAACGGCTCGCGACGCGGCCCGACCTCGCCCTGCTGTGCGTCAAGGCCCAGGACGAGGAGGAGGCGATCCGTGCGAATGCCGCGCTCCTCGACGGCGTCCCGCTCGTCGTCGTGCAGAACGGGCTCGACGGCGTGGTGCGCGCGGAGTCCGCCCGGCACGGCGCGGGGACGCCCGGCGCGCCCACCGTCGGGGCCATCGCCTTCTTCAGCGCGGACTGTCCGGCGCCCGGCGACGTGCGTGTCCTGGTCCCCGGGCCGCTGTACCTCGGCGCCGGCGACGGCGGGCCCAGCCCCGACGCCGTCGCCGCGGCCCGCGCGCTGGGTGAGGGGATCCCGGCCCGGGCCGTGCGGAACTTCCTCGGCTGCCAGTGGACCAAGCTCGTGGTCAACCAGATCAACGCCATGCCCGCCGTGACCGGGATGAGCGTGCAGGCCACCCTCGGGGACCGGACGCTGCGGGCGATCGTCCTGGAGAGCATCCGGGAAGCCATCCGCGTGGGCCGCAGGCAGGGCATCGCATTCGGCTCGCTCGAGGGGATGACCCCGCTCACGCTTGCCGTGCTCGGATCCGCGCCACGCGCCGTCGGACGCGCCCTGCTCCGCATCATGGCGCGGCGGCTCGGCACGGAGCCCGTCCTCGGCTCGACCCTGCAGAGCGTCCAGCGCGGGATGCCGACCGAGATCGACTACCTCAGCGGCGCCGTGGTGGAGCGGGCGCGCGCGGTCGGCGTGGAGGCGCCGGCCAACGCCGCGCTCACCGAGCTCGTCCACGGGGTCGAGCGGACCCGCCGCTTCTTCACGCCCGCGGAGGTCGCGGCGCGCCTCGGCTGAGCCGCGCCCCCGCTGCCGCCCCCGCTGTCCGGGGGTCAGGCGAAGAGCCCCTCCCCGATGAAGCCCCCCGGCCGCACGCCCGGCGGCACCGCGAAGAGGCCCGAGCCGGTGTGCTTGAGGTACTCGAGCGCGAGGCGGTCGGACTTCGCCATGGCCATCTGCATCGGCACGTAGTGGGTGCGCGGGTCCGTGACGTACGCGAGGAAGAACAGCCCGGCGTCGAGGTGCCCCAGGCCGTCGCTGCCGTCCGTGTAGTTGTAGCCGCGGCGGAGCATGCGCACGCCCCTGTTCTGCTCGGGGTGCGCGAGGCGGGCGTGGGCGTCCTTTGCGATGGCCGGGCGCCCGTTGGCTCCCATCGCGGCGAAATCGGGTGCCTCGAATTCCCCGCCGCCCGAGAGCGGACCGCCGGCGGCCTTTGTCCGGCCGATGAGGGCCTCCTGCTCGCCCAGGCTCGTGCGGTCCCAGATCTCGATGTGCATCCGGATCCGCCGCGCGACCAGGTAGGAGCCGCCCTCCATCCACGCCTCGCCCGGCCTCTCCCCTGGGCCGGCCCAGACATGGTCGCGCAGCAGGTCGGAGTCCTCGGCGCGCAGGCTCGCGGTTCCGTCCTTGAACCCGAAGAGGTTGCGCGGGGTCTCCTGCGAGCGGGTCGTCGAAGAGGTGCGGCCGAAGCCGAGCTGGGACCAGCGCACGCGGACCGTGCCGAAGCCGATCCGTGCGAGGTTGCGGACGGCATGCACGGCCACCTGCGGGTCGTCCGCGCAGGCCTGCACCATGAGGTCCCCGCCGGTACGGGTGGGCTCGAGGGCGTCGCCGGGGAAGTGCGGCAGGTCGGCCAGGGCCGCGGGCCGGCGGCCCTCGAGCCCGAAGCGCGGCGCGCCGTCCTTGACGAAGAGGCTCGGACCGAAGCCGAACGTGAGGGTCAGCCGGGACGCGGACAGGCCGAGGGCCTCGCCCGTGTCCTCGGGCGGGGCCGCCGGGTGCCCCCCGGCCGCGCCCGTGGTGCCCGTCTCGCGCCCGGCCGTCAGGGCCTCCGCCGCAGCGGTCCAGTCCCCGAGCAGCTTCACGAGCGCGGCGCGCTCGTCGGTGACGACGTCGAAGGCCGCGAAGTGCAGCCGGTCCTGGGCGGGGGTGACGATGCCGGCCTGGTGCTCCCCGTGGAAGGGGATGACGTCCTCGACCACGCTCGCGGGCGTCGCGAGGGCAGCGCCGTGCCCCGCCCAGCCGAGCGCGAGGCCCGCTGCCCCCGCCCCGGTCGCCCCCGCCGCGGTGAGCAGGCCGCGGCGGGAGAGCGGCGGCGTCGTGCGTCCCTGCGTCATGCCGAGGCCCCCGTCACGCCGCGACGGCCGCGGTGAGCTTCGAGAGCGGCTCGCCGAGCGCGTCGACGAGGCCGGCCAGCTCGTGGACCTGCGCGGGCGTGAGCTCGGTGTAGGCCACGAAGCCATCGCCCGCGGCATGCTTCGCGAGCCCCGAATCGACCGCGGCGAACTTCGCGTCGAGGTCCGCGGCGAGGGCGGGGTCGCTGCGGACGAGGGCCGGCTTGAGGGCCTCGTAGGCGGCCTTCGCGCCGTCCACGTTGGCCCTGAAGTCCCACAGGTCCGTGTGCGAGAAGGCCTCCTCCTCGCCGGTGACCTTGCCGCGGGCCACCTCGTCGAGGAGCTCCTTCGCGCCGGCGCCGAGCTCAGCGGACTCGAACGTCACCGTCTCGATGTTCCTGTGAAGGCCCTCGGTGTCCGCGACGAGCGTGTCGGCGATCTTCTCGCGCTCGGCCTTGGTCATGGCCGTGTAGCCGGCCGGCGGGAAGAGGTCCTTCTCGGCGCGGTGCCAGCCGGTCCATTCCTCGCCCGGCTCGAGGTCCGCCTCGCGGGTGTCAAGCTTCGCGTCGAACTCCTTGAACTTCTCGGCAGCAGGCTCGATCCGCTCCCAGTGCATGCGGGTGCTCGCGTAGAGGGCGCGGGCCTTGTCGACGTCGCCCTCCTCGAACTCGGCGGCGAAGGCCTTGGTTCCTTCAAGGAGCCTGTCCGATTCGGCCTTGATGAACGTCGTGAAGGTCCCCTCGCCCTTCTCGAGCAGCGCGGCGGTCTCGGCATCGGCGGACGTGGTGGCCTGCGGCGAGGCCGCCGGCTGCGTCGCCGTGCCTCCGCCGCAGGCGGCGAGGGTCAGTGGCGCCGCGACGATGGCGGCGAGGGCTGCGGAGCGGAGGGCGGTGAGGCGCGTACGACGGCGTGCGGCCGGCTGGGCGGTCGAGGGCATGGCTGTCCTTCAGTCGGGGGGATGCGTTTCTTTGGTGAGGCTTGCCTAACTCGGACAGTAGTGGCGCATGGCTCGATTACGCAACTGTTTCGTACGCTATTGAGTGAGGGCGCGGCCACGTGGCGCACCCCGGCTGCAGGGGAGCTGCCGGTCCGCGTGGTCTAATGGAGCGATTTCAGACATCGAGATGCCGATGGGCGCCTGAGAGTGGCCGCGCTCCCGAAGCAGAGACCCGAGGGGAGCGCGCATGGCGTTCACTGTGGCGACGGCGAAGGTCAACATCACGCCGACCCTGAGTTCCAACCCCTATATGGCCGGCTACGGCACGCCGGACGGCGGACGACTCGCGACGAGCAGCACCCCGTACCAGCCGCTGTGGGCCCGCGCGGTCGTGGTTCGGGAGAATGGCGCTCCGCGCCTGATCCTGAGCGTCGACGTCCTGGCGATCCCGCGGGCGATGCACCAGCGCATCCGCCCGCGGCTCCTCGCGCTCGCCAACTGGGCAACCGCGGACATCCTGCTGCAGGCCACCCACACGCACAACGGGCCCACACTCGTCGACGCGCTGCACCCGTTCACGACGTATGGGATGGTCCAGCTCGACCAGATCCGGGCCTACTCGTCCTGGCTCGAGGACCGGATCGTCGAGGCCGCGCAGAGCGCGCTCAACGCGGGGCAGACCAACGTGACCCTGGACTACCAGGTCATCCAGCAGACCTGGTCGGTGAATAGGGCTGGCCTGCGCTATGTCGAGACCGACGTGCCCGTGCTCGTCTGCCGGCGGTCGAACGGCACACCCGAGGCGATCATCTTCGGCTACGGCTCGCACCCCGTCGCCGCGGGCGACCGCTCCCTCTTCGACGGCGACTACCCCGCCGGGGCCTGCAACTACATCGAGAACCGCTCCGACGCCTTCGCGCTCTTCCTCCTCGGCCCCGCCGGCGACCAGAACCCCTCAGGATCCCCGAGCTGGACCCTGCGCGACCAATGGGGCGACTCGCTGGGCTCCGCCGTCCTCAACGCCGCCCAGAGCGCCGGCCGCGCCCTCACCGGCCCGATCACCACCAAGTACCAGGAAGTCGGCCTGCCCCTCGAGATCGACACCTCGGCCGGGAACCTCGCCGCCGTCCGCGCGGCATATGCGGCCAGGCTCCCCAACCTCGGCGGCTTCCCGGCGTACTACGTGCGCCACGCTGCGGTGATGATGGCCAGGATCGACTCCGGCAACGTGGCCACCAGCGTCCCCTCCCCCTTCCAGGTCTGGACCATCGGCGGGAGCACCCCGCTGCGCATGGCCTTCGTCGGCGGGGAGATGGTCAGCGGCTACGCGGCCTACTTCCGCTCCAGATACGGCGGATCGGCCGGGATCTGGATCGGCGGCTACGCCAACGAGTCCTGCTGCTACATCCCGACCAACGAGTACTTCTCCCCGTACATGACCGCCGGCAGCTACGAAGGCGGCTGGGACACCGACGCCCCCGGCATCGCCGGCGGCTCCATGACCGTCTACGGCCACATCGCCCACTTCCGCGCCGGCACCAACGGCGTCGAATCCACCCTCATCAACGCCCTCACCGCCATGCTCGGCTGACAGTCCGGCGGCAGGGCGCCACGTGCAAGAGCGCCTGGAATGCGTCAGGCCCCGGCTCGCGGAGCCGGGGCCTGACGCGGGGGAGCGGTCAGCGGAAGTTGACGAACTGGAGGTCCACGTCCTCGTAGCCCTTGAGCAGGGCGATCGTGGACTGCAGGTCGTCGCGGGACTTCGAGGAGACACGGAGCTCGTCGCCCTGGATCTGCGCCTTGACGCTCTTGGGTGCCTCGTCGCGGATGAGCTTGGAGATCTTCTTCGCGTGCTCCTGGGAGATGCCCTCCTTGATGGAGGCTTCGATGCGGTACTCCTTGCCGGAGGCGAAGGGCTCGCCGGCGTCGAGGGACTTCAGCGAGATGCCGCGCTTGATGAGCTTCGACTCGAACACGTCCAGAACGGCCTTGACGCGCTCCTCGGCGTTGGCCTTCATGAGGATCTTCTCGCCCGAGAAGTCGATCTCCGCCCCGACGCCCTTGAAGTCGTAGCGCTGGGCGATCTCCTTCTGCGCCTGGTTGAGGGCGTTGGCGACCTCCTGCTTGTCGACCTTGCTCACAACGTCGAATGTCGAATCTGCCATGGCTGCCTCCGGAACTGTTCGTGGTCAGATGCTGGCCACCAGACTAGCCTCCTGCGCCCTTCCGGCGACCCTGTGAGCGTGGGTTGCGGCGCACAGTTCACTCTCAGCCGAAGCCCAGTGGGATCGCAATCTCCGCTGGAATCGTTGGATCCATCGAGAAGGCTGGCAAGGGAGGAATTCGTGTCTTCGACAGACGCGCGCCCCGGAGGCGCTGAGGGACCGACGATGGCGAAGCGCACCTTTGCGGGGAGGGCCGCAGCCGCCGCGGGCGGCGTCGTGGCGGCGGCGACGCTCGCCGCCGGCGTCGTGATGTCCCCGGCCCCGGCCCCCACTGCCCGACTCGACGGCGTCCATGCGGACCTCCAGCGCGCTGTGGCGCTCCGCCAGATCACCGGAGAGCAGGCGGCGTTCCTCGAGGCCCAGCTGAGGCAGCAGATCCTCTCGGATGCGGCCGCCAGCGGCGGCGGGACTGCCTGAAAACTGGGCCGCAGCCCCTGCCCGAGCCCCGATTCGACGCGTGGCCGAATGTTCTGTAAGGTTGTCTTGCTCGCACCGCAGGACACCGGATGACCGGTGAACTGCGTGTTGATCTTGGCAGATTACCCGAGCGGCCAAAGGGGGCTGACTGTAAATCAGCTGGCATTGCCTACGGGGGTTCGAATCCCTCATCTGCCACGTTGTGAGAGAACACCCTCGGTCTTCGGACCGGGGGTGTTCTGCTTTGCTGCCACGCGGGCTGGCCGCTCAGTCCAGCGAATCCGAGATGCGCGCCGACCGCTCCGCCAGAGAGCTTCCCCGGGGAAGCCGCGCCGTCTGACCCGCGGGATCCACGTACAGGTGGTGGCAGAGGGTCGTGACCAGGCCCACCACGGCCACGGACCAGTAGATCATCCGGGCGTTCTGCATGCCGAGGACCGCCAGCGCCCAGGCGTCGGCCTCGCTGTGGCCCAGCGCCGTCCGCTGGCCCAGCAGTCTGTGATCGGTCCTCATCGACACGGTGTAGAGGTCCCCGGTCAGCGACGGATCGGAGGCGAACCACGAGTAGGCGCTTACCCGGGCGTCGAGCGTGACGCTCAGGGACCGGTCCTCCACGGAACTGACGGGCCCCATGGAGGGTCGCCGCCATTCCGGCCCCCGGTCCGGGCCGTCGCGTCCGGAGGGGGACCATAGGCGGGCTCGCAGGTGGGCCAGACCGTCGGCGTGGTGTTCCTGGATCAGCGCCAGGAGTTCATCTGTACCCATCAGTACATTTTAGTCCCCTCGTCTAGGGGCGGGATCGCTGGCAGCGCCCTCTCACGGGCTTCGTGCCGCCACCGACTCGAGGAGGTCCGCGCCGCGCGTCCGCCCGTCCAGGGCCCTGGCGCGCTCGCCCATGCGTGCTGCCGCGGCGCGGTGCGGGCCGTCGCCGAGGAGCTGTTCGACGGCCGCGCGGATCCTCCGCGGTGCCGAGGTGCGGCGAAGCCTCCTGCCGACCCCGGCGCGTTCGACGGCGCGCCCCACCCACGGCTGATCGGTCGTCGGGCTGAGGGGGAGGATCAGGAGAGGGACGCTGTGGGAGAGTGCCGCCATGGCGGTCCCGTGCCCGCCGTGTGAGACCACGAGCGACACGTGCGGCAGGACCTCCTCGTGGGGCAGCCACCGGTGCACCTCGACCCCGTCGGGGATCCGGAGCGCCGCCGGGTCGAGCGAGGGCCCGGTCGTCGCGATCAGCCGCGCCGCAACGCCGTCGACCGCGTCGAGGACGCGCTGGAACGTCGCGGCCAGCCCCGGGAAGCCGGCCGTGCTGAGGCTGACCAGCACCGTGGGCGTCTCGGGGCGCGCGGGGACGCCGCGCACCATCGGCCCGACGTGGACCACGTTGCCGTGGCCGCGGTCGAACTCCGGGATCGACGCCGTCACGACCGGCCGGCCGGCGTCGAGCAGGTCCATCGGGCACAGCCCCACGGGGAGCAGGGCGGCCTGCGCAACGGGGAGCATCCTGCGGAGCATGCCGTCCAGGGTGTGCTCGAGGACGACGTACTCGCGGCCGACGCGGCGCAGGGCGTCCATGACCCCGAACAGGACCACGTCGACGACGACGACGTCCGCCCGCCGCGCGGCGACCTCGGCGAGGACGTCCTGCTGCATGCCCGGGCTCGTGATGACCTTCAGGAGCGCGAGCGGCGACGTGCCGGTCAGCGCCGCGGCGCCGGGCGACCCGCGGAACGGGACCCCCGCGGCAGCGAAGGCTCCGGACTGGGAGGCATGCCCCATCACGGTGACCGCGTGCCCGCGGGCCACAAGCTCCTGCCCGAGGGCGAGGAAGGGCACCGCGTTGCCGCCGCCCTCCCACGTGACGAACAGGAAACTGCTCACGGAACCCCCTCCTGCCGGTGCACCGAGTGTACGGGGCGGCGAGCCGGGGCTTGATTTTAGGCATCCTAACATTTAGGCTACCTAAATATGAGTTCCAGTGACGACGTGACCGCCCTTGCAGGCGGCTTCCGCGAAGCCCTCCGGCACGGCGTATGGGTCGCGCGGAGGCTCGATGAGGTCTCGACCCTCCCCGCCGCCCAGCTGAGCGTGCTGAACATGGCCGAGGGCGAGGGGCTCCGCATGGGCGTCATCGCCAAGAACCTCGGCGTGAAGGTGCCTTCCGCGACAGAGCAGGTGGCCCGGCTGGAACGGGCCGGGCTCCTCGAAAGGCGCGCCGACCCGCTCGACGCGCGCGCCGTCGTCGTGCGCCGCACCCCGGCCGGTGACCGTGCCGCAGCCGAGGCCAACGGCGGGCGCAATGAGCTCATGGCAGCAGCCATCGCCACCCTGACCGAGGCGGAGCGCGCAGCCCTCGCCGCCGCGCTGCCGGTCATGGACAAGATCAACCAGTACTTCACAGAGACGGAGAAGCCCGCATGACCGCCGAACCCGGCGTCCGCTCCCACCAGACCAGCGCCCCGGCGTCACCCCAGGCGGGCCACCCGGCCGGCCACGAGGTCCTCGCTGCGGAGAAGGCCTCGTTCTTCCGCCAGCCCAAGGCGGTCTGGGCCACTGCCGCGGCCTCGGTGTTCGCCTTCATGGGGATCGGCCTCGTGGACCCGATCCTCCCGGCCATCGCCGCCAACCTGGATGCGACTCCGAGCCAGGTCTCCCTCCTGTTCACGAGCTACTTCCTCGTCACGGCCGTCATGATGCTCGTGACCGGGTGGGTCTCCTCGCGGATCGGCGGGAAGAAGACCCTGCTCATCGGCCTCGCCCTCATCGTCGTCTTCTCGAGCCTGGCCGGCACGAGCCAGAGCGTGGCCGAGCTCATCGGGTGGCGTGCCGGCTGGGGCCTGGGCAACTCGCTCTTCGTGGCCACGGCGCTGGCCGTGATCGTGGGCGTGGCCTCGGGCGGGACGGCGACCGCGATCATCCTCTACGAGGCCGCGCTGGGACTCGGGCTCTCCCTCGGCCCGCTCGCGGGAGCCCTCCTCGGCGGATGGCAGTGGCGCATGCCGTTCTTCGGCACCGCCACCCTCATGGCCGTGGCGTTCATCGCCATCCTGGCCACGCTCCCCAAGACCCCGGCGGCTGCCCGGAAGACCAGGTTCCGCGACCCGCTCAAGGCCCTCGGCCACGCCGGACTGCGCTCGGTGGCGGGCAGCGCGTTCTTCTACAACTTCGGCTTCTACACGGTCCTCGCCTTCGTCCCGTTCATCCTCGGCATGGATGCGTACGGGATCGGCGCCGTGTTCTTCGGCTGGGGCGTCGCGCTCGCGGTCTGCTCGGTGTTCCTCGCCCCGCCGCTCCAGGCCCGGTTCGGCGACATCACCGTCCTCGCCGGAACCCTGTCAGGCCTCGCGCTCGTCCTCGTGGGCCTCGCCGTCGCGGCCGCGGTCCACGCGGTCCCGGCTGTCGTCGTGCTGACCATCGTGGCCGGCGCGCTGCTGGGCGTGAACAACACGGTCTACACCGAGCTCGCGATGGGCATCTCCGACGCGCCGCGCCCGGTGGCCAGTGCGGGCTACAACTTCGTGCGCTGGATGGGCGGGGCGCTTGCGCCCTTCATCGCCACGTGGCTCGGGGAGACCTTCGGCGCCCCCGTCCCGTTCTACGCCTCGGCGGCCGCGCTCGTGGTGTCGATCGCGATCGCGCTGGCGGGCCGGCGCTACGTCACCGCCCACGAGCCCTCCGCCGTTTGAGCGGCGGCTGCGGGGGAAGGTAACCACGACGGTGCGGTGCGTCCGCGACCGGGTGGGCCGCGTGGGAATGAAACCCCCACGGGTATCGTTGAGACTTCCAAGACCGCAGAAACACGTGAGGAGCGCGGGAATGGCAACCAAGAACATCACCGGCGAGCAGTTCGCCGACGTCATCGAGAACAACGACATCGTCCTGGTCGACTGGTGGGCGTCCTGGTGCGGCCCCTGCCGCCAGTTCGCGCCGACCTACGAGGCTGCTTCGGAGAAGCACTCCGACGTGGTCTTCGCGAAGGTGGACACCGAGGCCGAGCAGATGCTGGCGGCGCAGGCCAACATCACCTCCATCCCGACCCTGATGGCATTCCGCGAGAAGGTCCTCGTCTTCTCCCAGCCCGGCGCCCTCCCGCCGGCCGCCCTCGAGCAGGTCATCGAGGCGGTCAAGGGCCTCGACATGGAGGACGTCCACAAGAAGGTCGCCGAGGCGCAGTCCAAGGGCTCGGACAACTGAGCCTGCAGCGCTGACCACAGCGCGACGGCGCCGCTCCCCGCTGGAGGGGGAGCGGCGCCGTCGTCGTTACGCCGGGGTCAGCGCGCGTGCAGCGGTCAGACGCGCTCGACCTTGACGGGCTCCGCCAGGAGAGCGCTGAGGGACTCGTTGAGGTCCTGGACAGCGGCGCCCTTCGAGTGCGCGTCCAGCTCCCCCTCGGAGGCCCACAGCTCGGACAGGATGATCCGGTCCTCGGACTCCTCCGTGATCTCGTACTGGAGGCAGCCCGGCTCGCGCTGGACCTCCTCGATCGCGATGTCCAGGGCCAGCTTCACGCGGAAGAACTCGCCCTCGTTCGGGATGAAGGTCGCCTTCAGGCGCACGGGATCAGTCATGGTGGCCAGCCTACCGAGTTGGTAGCTTTCCATCATGCAGACGTCCTACACGGCAGGCGAGACGACGACGCCCCTGCTCGAGGAGACCATCGGCGCCAACTTCGCCCGCATCGCGGAGCGTTTCGCGGACCGCGAGGCCCTCGTGGAAGCCGCGCCCGACGCCGGCGCTGACGCCGCCCGACGCTGGACCTACGCCGAGCTCGCGCACGACGTCGATGCCGCCGCCCGCGGCCTGCTCGCCGCCGGGGTGGTCAAGGGCGAGCGGGTGGGCATCTGGAGCCCGAACTGCGCCGAATGGACCATCCTCCAGTACGCCACCGCGGCGATCGGCGCGATCCTCGTCAACGTGAACCCCGCCTACCGCAGCCACGAGCTGCAGTTCGTGGTGAAGCAGAACGGCATGCGCATGCTGGTCGTCGCCCCGAGCGACCGCACGAGCGAGTATGTCGCGATGGCCCGCGACGCCCTCGCGGAGTGCCCGGACCTGCGCGAACTCGTGTTCCTGCCGGCGCCCCACGCCCCGGGCGGGGCGGTGTACGAGGCGGGCGCGCCGGCGTCGCGCGAGGAGACCACGTGGGAGGCGCTCGTCGGGCGGGCGGGGGAGGTGCCGGCGTCGGCCGTCGCCGAGCGCGCGGCGACCCTGGCGCCCGAGGACCCCATCAACATCCAGTACACCTCCGGCACCACCGGGTTCCCCAAGGGCGCGACGCTCACGCACCGGAACATCCTCAACAACGGGTTCTCGATCGGGGAGCTCCTGCGGTACACGGAGGAGGACCGCGTGGTGATCCCGGTGCCCTTCTACCACTGCTTCGGGATGGTCATCGGCAACCTGGCCGCCTACTCGCACGGGTGCGCCGCGATCCTCCCCGCGCGCGGCTTCAACCCCGCCGCGACGCTAGGCGCCGTGCAGGACTTCGAGGGCACGTCCCTCTACGGGGTGCCCACGATGTTCATTGCCGAACTCGCGCTGCCCGACTTCCCCTCGTACCGGCTCGGCACGCTGCGGACAGGGGTCATGGCGGGCTCGCTGTGCCCGATCGAGGTCATGAAGCGCGTCATCGCCGACATGCACATGACGGACGTGGCGATCTGCTACGGCATGACGGAGACCTCGCCGGTCTCCACGATGACGCGCGACGGCGACACGCTCGCCCAGCGCACCGAGACCGTCGGACGGACCATGCCGCACCTCGAGTCGAAGGTCGTGGACCCCGCGGGGGAGACGGTGGACCGTGGCCAGATCGGCGAGCTCTGCACGCGCGGCTACGCCGTCATGGCCGGGTACTGGGACCAGCCCGACAAGACCGCCCAGGCCATCGATCCCGACGGGTGGATGCACACCGGCGACCTCGCCCGCATGGACCGGGACGGGTACCTGGTGATCGAGGGCCGGATCAAGGACATGGTGATCCGCGGCGGCGAGAACGTCTACCCGCGCGAGATCGAGGAGTTCCTCTACCAGCACCCCTCCGTCCAGGACGTCCAGGTCATCGGCGTCCCGGACGCGAAGTACGGCGAGGAGCTCATGGCCTGCATCATCCTCAAGCCCGGCGCGGAGCCGCTGACCGCCGAGGACGTCGCCGAGTTCTGCCGCGGCCAGCTCGCCCACTACAAGGTCCCGCGGTACGTGGACATCCGCGAGTCGTTCCCCATGACCGTGTCGGGGAAGATCCGCAAGGTCGAGATGCGCGAGGAGGCCATCGCCCGGCTCGGGCTCGGCTGAACCTGCGCGGTTCGCCCGGACATGCAGGGTCCCACTGGGGTGTTCAGGGGTTGGCTCGCGGGCCGCGCTCCCTGCTCACGGGACGGCGGCGAGGAGCGCGGCCGGAACGACCATGAGCGGGACGAGCACGGCCCCCGCCGCCGCGTACCCCCACCACGAGATCGAGACGCCGAGCCGCCGCAGCTGCTCGTGCCAGATCAGCGTGGCGAGCGAGGCCCAGGGCGTGACGAGTGGCCCGGCGTTGACACCCACGAGCAGGGCGGCCAGGCGCGCCGGACCCCCCGCGGCCTGCTCGAAGGCGAGGTACGCGGGGAGGTTGTTGACGAGGTTGGACCCGGCCGCGCCGACGGCTGCGACCCGGACGAGGTCCAGCGGCCCGCTCCCCGAGCCGAGCAGCGACGCCGCGAGGTCTCCGCCGCCCAGGTGCTGGAGCGCCTCCATGAGCAGGAACAGGCCCGCCGCGAACACGACCAGCTGCCACGGCACGAGCGCCCAGCGCAGGGCCCGCGGCCGCCGTGCCGCGAAGGCGAGGACGAGCACCGCAGCCGCGGCCACCGAGGGGATCCAGGGGGCCACGCCTGAGACGAGGCCCGGCAGCAGGAACGCGAGGACCACGGCGCTGGTTCCCAGCAGGACCCGATCGGCTCGAACGCCGTCCCTCTCCGCCGGCGTTCGGGACGTGCGGAGCGGGTCGTAGCGGGCGCGCAGGTCCTTCCTGAACAGCACGGCGACGGCGAGCACCGGCACGAGCGCGCACCACAGGGCGGGCAGCGCCATCCGGGCGGCGAATTCCGCCGGCGACACCTTGCCCAGGGAGTGCAGGGCCAGGAGGTTGGTCAGGTTGGAGACCGGGAGCAACAGCGACCCGGTGTTGGCGAGCCACACCGCCGTGAGCGCGAACGGGAGCGGCGGGAGCCCGCAGCTCCGGGCGAGTACCACGACGATCGGGGTCAGCAGCACCGCTGTCGTGTCCAGCGAGAGGAAGACCGTGGCCGCCAGGGAGAGGACCGTCACGAGGGCCCACAGCAGCCAGGCACGGCCGCCTCCCCAGCGGCGGAAGCGTGCAGCGATCCACTCGAAGAGGCCCGCCGCGTTGAACAGCTCGGTGACGACCGTGATGGCCGCGACGAAGGCGAGGATCGGAACGACCCGATCGGCGAGGGCGCCGACGTCCTCCCACGCCAGAACGCCGGCGGCGACGGCCGCGCCGCCGAGGACAAGGAGGACGGCGCCCACAGCGGCCAGAGGCATGGCGTCAAGTCTAGGGGTCACGCAGCGCGGGTCCGGCCCGCCGCAGGGGGTGATCTCGGCTTCAGTGGGGGTGACTTCGGCGTCAGTGGGGGTGATCTCGGCGGGAGTCAGTGGAAGCGGTGGTCCTGGACCGTCATCCGCGCCCCGTACCGCGGCGCCCGGACGCCCGAGAGGTACAGCATGCGCACGATCCGCTGCCGGTGCCCACGCCACGGCTCAAGGAGGCGCAGCATCCCCGCGTCGTCGGTGCGCTCGCCGGTGAGCGCATAGCCGACGAAATGGGCGAGGTGGTAGTCCCCGACCGAGATCGAGTCTGGGTCCGCGTGCGTGCGCTGCGTGACCTCGGCGGCCGTCCAGATGCCGATGCCGGGGATTGACTGCAGCGCGGCCGCGGCCTCCGGCGCCGTCCGGGACGCGAGCCGCTCGAGCCCCGCCGCCGACCGCAGCGCGCGCATCACCGTGTCCGAGCGCTGGGGGCCCACCCCAGCGCGGTGCCACTCCCACGAAGGGATCCGCAGCCAGCCCTCCGCGCTCGGGGCGACCATGAGCCCCGCCGGCGCGACGGTTCCCGCACCGGGCGCCTGGGAGCCGTGGCGGCGCACGAGGTACCGGTAGCCGCGCCGGGCCTCGAGGGTGGTGACCTTCTGCTCGAGGATCGTGGGCACGAGCGCGTCCACCACCCGCCCGGTCGAGGGCAGGCGCAGCGCCGGGTTGCGGCGTCGTGCCTCGCGGACCAGGCGGGGCAGGCGCGCGAGGTACGCCTCGTCGTCGAACGCGGACCAGTCGTCGGTGAGGCCGAGCAGCGCGGGCGCTGACGCAACGGCCGACGCCGCGCCGTCGCCCCAGGCGCGGGCCCTCAGCGTCCCGGCGGCGTGGGTCAGCAGGAGCGAGGCGGGCCCGTCGGGGGTCCGGAAGGCCGCCCAGAGGCCGGCGGGGTGGGGCGCGAAGCAGGGGTCCCCGTCGCCCCGCTGGAGGGGGAAGCACGTGGCGGGGAGGGAGTAGTGGTCGGGCGCAGGCCACGAGCCGTCGGCATCCGCCGTTCCCGCGGCGGGAACGGCAGCCCAGGGGAGGGGGTCGGCGAGCGTCACCGCATCATCCTGCCACGCGGCGACGACAAACGTGCGGCCGTGGCCGCGCGAACCCTTGACGTGCGCCACGCGGTCCAAAACCATGCTGGTGGTGGCGCTGGAAGCGGCGTCATGGCGCTGACGAGGAAGGCGATGCCATGTCAGGGAAAGTCGTTCACTTCGAGATTCCCGCGGACGATTCGGGGCGCGCGGAGAAGTTCTATTCCGAGGCCTTCGGGTGGAGCCTCACGCCCGTTCCCGGGATGGACTACACGATGGTCGGCACCACGCCCAGCGACGAGAACGGCACGCCGACCGAATCGGGCAGCATCAACGGCGGCATGTTCGTGCGCAGCGAGGAGTTCCCGCCCAAGACCCCCATCATCACCGTGGACGTCGAGGACATCGACGCCGCCCTCGCCACGATCGGGAAGCTGGGCGGATCGACCGTGTCCCCGAAGCTGCCCGTGGGGGAGATGGGATTCGCCGCGTACTTCAAGGACACGGAGGGCAACATCCTCGGACTGTGGCAGAACGCGCCGCAGCAGGGGTAGCGGCCGCGAGGCGGCTCAGCGGAAGTCCCGGCTCGACGTCTTCGCCCGCAGGGGCAGGGCCTCGAGCCGGTCCGCGACCAGGTTCGTGACGCCCTCCTTGGACCGTTCGAGCATGCCCCGGATCACCATGGCCGGCGCCTGCTGCGCCACCCGCCGGTACCGGGTCCAGACCCCGACGCTGCAGACCACATTGAGGATGCCCGTCTCGTCCTCCAGATTGAGGAACGTGATGCCCTGGGCCGTCCCGGGCCGCTGCCGGTGGGTCACGACACCGGCGGCCTCGATGCGGCTGCCCGGTTCCGCGGTGCGCAGCTGGTCGATGCGGAGCACGCCCCGGGCGTCGAGCACGTCCCTGGCGTGCCGGAGGGGATGGCCGTCCGTGGCGACCCCCGTGGCCCAGAGGTCGTAGGCCACCACCTCCTCCTCGCTCAGCTCCGGCAGGAGGGGCGGCTGGACGTACGGCTGGGAGCCCGGGAGCTGGCCCGGCCGCTCGAGTGCTGCGGCCCCCGACTGCCACAGCGCCTCGCGCCGCGTGAGCCCGAGGGAGTCCAGTGCTCCTGCCGACGCGAGCGACTCGAGCTGCTCCGCCGTGAGGCCCGTGCGGCGCGACAGCTCCGCGATGCCCCGGTACGCCCCGCCGGCCTCCCGCTCGGCGACGATCCGCTCGGCGAGGTCCTTGCCGATCCCCTTGACGCTCGAGAGCCCCAGCCTCACGGCACGGCTGCCGTCGCGCCGATGCGCGGCGGACTCGTCGGGGGCCTCCGGGTCGAACGGGCCGATCGGCGGCTGGAACCTGTCGAGGCACGCGTCGAGGCCGGCGGGCTCCTCCCCGGCCCACACCGCCGGCGGCGCGGGTGCCGCCGGCGGCCCCTCGGCGTCGTGCGCCTCGAGGCACGCGTCCGCGCGGGAGCGGAGGATGTCGGGACGGAGCACGACGACGCCGTGCCGCCTTGCGTCCGCGACGAGCGTCTGCGGGGAGTAGAACCCCATGGGCTGGGCCCGCAGCAGCGCCGCGAGGAACGCCCCGGGGTAGTGCAGCTTGAGCCACGAGCTCGCGTAGACGAGGACGGCGAAGCTGATCGAGTGGGACTCCGCGAAGCCGAAGTCCGCGAACGCCGCGATCTGCGTGTAGATCGCCTTGGACTCCTCGGGCGTCAGCCCGTTCGCGGCCATGCCGGCGAAGAGCTTCTCGCGGAGGGTGCCGATCTTCTCCACGCCCCGCTTGGACCCCATGGCCCGGCGCAGGAGGTCCGCGTCCTCTGCGGTGCAGCCCCCGATCGCCATGGCCATCTGCATGAGCTGCTCCTGGAACAGCGGGACGCCGAGCGTGCGCTCGAGCACCGGCTTCAGGAGCGGGTGGGGGTAGGTGATGTCCTCCTCGCCCGCCCGCCGCCGGATGTACGGATGGACCGCCCCGCCCTGGATGGGCCCCGGCCGGATGAGCGCGATCTCGACGACGAGGTCGTAGAACTCCCGCGGACGCAGCCTCGGCAGTGTGCTCATCTGGGCCCTCGACTCCACCTGGAACACCCCGACGGAATCGGCGCGGCACAGCATGTCGTAGACGGCCGGCTCCTCCTTGGGGATGTCCTCGATCCGCCACCGCACGCCGAAGTGCTCCTCGACCATGTCGAAGCAGTACTGGAGGGCGGCGAGCATGCCCAGCCCGAGCAGGTCGAACTTGACCAGCCCCATCCACTCGCAGTCGTCCTTGTCCCACTGCAGGACGGTGCGGTCCTCCATGCGGGCATGCTCGATCGGCACCACCTCGCCCACGGGCCGCTCGGTGAGCACCATCCCCCCCGAATGGATGCCGAGGTGGCGCGGGTAGCCGAGGAACTGCTCGGCGAGCGCGAGGACCCGCGGCGGGATGCCGTCGGCCTCGGACGGCCCCCCGGCTCCCGGGCCGGACTGGCTCTTCGCGGCGGAGAGCGCGTCCCAGCGCTCGAGGCGCTTGGACCAGGCGTCCTGCTGGCCCTGGCTGTAGCCGAAGGCCTTCGCGACGTCCCGCACGGCGTTCTTGGGACGGTAGCTCACCACGTTGGCCACCTGGGCCGCGTTCGCCCTGCCGTACTTCGCGTAGACGTGCTGGATGACCTCCTCGCGGCGGTCCGAGTCGAAGTCGACGTCGATGTCCGGCTCCTCCTCCCGCAGGCTCGACAGGAAGCGCTCGAACGGCAGGCGGTAGGCGATGCTGTCCACCGCGGTGATCCCGAGCAGGTAGCACACGGCGGAGTTGGCCGCCGACCCGCGCCCCTGGCACAGGATGCCGCGGCTGCGGGCGAACTGCACGATCTCGTGGACGATGAGGAAGTAGCCCGGGAAGTCCTTCTTCTCGATGACCGCGAGCTCCTTCTCGACGCGCTCGCGGACCTCCTCCGGGGGGACCGGCCCCCGCCATCCCGGGCCCGGGGTGCCGTAGCGGTCCACGATGCCGCGGTCCACGAGCCCGCGCAGGTGCGACATGGGCGTATGCCCCTCGGGCACCTCCTGCTTCGGCAGCCTGGGGCGTGCGGAGCGCAGCGGGAAGGCGAGGCTGTCCGCGAGCCGCACGGTGTTCTCCACGGCCCCCGGGTAGCGGGCGAAGAGCCTGGCCATCTCCTCCCCGCTGCGCAGGTGAGCGCCGTCGCTCGCCGGCAGCCAGCCGTCGAGCTCGTCGAGGCTGCGCCGCGCCCGCACCGCGGCGAGGGCCGTCGCGAGCGGATGCCCGGACGGGCTGGCATAGTGCACCGCGTTCGTGGCCACGCAGGGCAGCCCGAGGCGGCCGGCGACGGCGGCGAGGGCGTCGTTGTGCGCGCTGTCGAGCGGGTTCCCGTGGTCGTAGAGCTCGACGGCCACACCGTCCGCGCCGAACAGGGCGACGAGGTCCTCGACCGCGCGCTCGGCGGCGGCCTCCCCGTGGCCGGCGAGGGCCCGGCGCACCGCTCCCTTCCGGCAGCCGGTCAGCACGAGGCAGTGCCCCCTCAGCCGCTCCGCGAGGTCCTCCAGCGCGTACACGGGCCGGCCCTTCTCGGCGCCCTCGGCGAGCTGGGCGGCCGTGATGGCCGCGGCGAGCCTGTGGTAGCCCTCCTCGCCGCGGGCCAGGACGAGCAGGTGCTCTCCCTCGGGGTCCGGCTCGCCGTTCTGCGGTCCGCCCAGCCCGAGGGAGAGCTCCGCGCCGAATACCGTCGGGAGCCCGTAGGCCTCGGCGGCCTCGGCGAGCCTCACGACGCCGTAGAAGCCGTCGTGGTCGGTGATCGCCAGGGCATGCAGCCCCAGGCGCACGGCCTCCTCGACGAGCGCTTCGGGGGAGGACGCCCCGTCGAGGAAGCTGTAGTGCGAATGGACGTGCAGTTCCGCGTAGGGGACCGCCTGCCCCGCCGCGCCGGCGGACGACGGCGCGGGCCCGCCGTCGTGCGCGCCCTCCCCGAGCGCAGCCTCCCCGAGCGCGGGGAGCGGGATGTAGGGGCCGCGCTTGCGCGACCAGGCGGGGCTGTCCCCGCCGTCATGCTCGATGGGCGCGCGCCCGGCATCGGTCCGGCTGGGGCGGCCGCGGAGGTCGTCCGCGGAGACCTCCTTGCCCTCGAGGATGTCGTGGAGGTGCTTCCACGGGATCGGCGGATTGTTCCAGCCCACGGGGCCTCCTTCCAGCCGTCGTCAGTCATAGCGGGCCTCCGCCCACCAGCGGCCGCCTTCCCTGAGCAGGAGCCAGGCCTCGCCGTCGCCGTCGAGGATCTGGAACCGCTCGGCCCTGCGGCTCTCGGCGGTGTCCCACCACCTCTCCCGCAGGGGCCACGGGCCTGCCCAGCTGCGGACAGGCCGACGGGCGGAGCCCGGCGCGGGGGTGAACCAGGCAGGCGCGGCCCTGAGGTGTCCGCGGTCGTCCACGTCCAGGGGCGCCGAGTCATCGCCCAGGAGCACCACGGGAACGGGCTCGGGGAAGACGACGGCGGGCAGGGGAGGAGGGACCGACCCGGGCCACGGGCGCCCCGCGCGGTCCGCCGTGCCCGGCGGCGCGTCCTCGCCCCAGGGCACGAGGAGGCACCGTTCCGCCAGGAGGCGCCCGCCGCCCGAGGCCGCATGGAGCACTGACCCGTGGCCGAGCATGGTCTGAAGACGGTGCAGGCCGTGGTCCAGCCGCTCGTCCACGCCCCCGAAGAGGGCCTGTGCCCGGCGTCCGAGGAGGTCCACGCGTTCGGGGAGCAGCCGGACCTGGACCACAGGAGCGGCCATCGACTCGCCCGACGAGCGCCAGGCGGCACCGCCGTGGCGGCGCGGATGCCCTTCCTGCCCCGAGGACTGCAGCTGCCAGCGGACCCGGTCCAGGGCGTCGGCCGGGCTGAACTGGTTGGGGTGCCCCCAGGACCGCTCGGAACGGGCCCCCGCGTCGTCGGTGATCACCACCCTCAGCTGGGTGCAGGCGAGGCCGGCGCGCATCAGTCCGCCGATGAAGTCCTCGGCCACCGGGCGCAGGGCGAACGCGATCTGGTCCACCCGGTCGAGTCCGGGCTCGAACTCGGCCGTCCGGTCCAGGGGCGACGGGGGAACGCGGGGCACGACGGCGCGTGGGTCGCGGCCGCTCGCGCGGGCGTGCGCGGCGAGCCCGTCGTCGCCGAACCGGGAGCGGACGTCCGCGGCCGGAAGGGCGGCGAAGTCCCCGAGCGTGCCCAGGCCCAGCCGCTTCAGGAGCGAGGCGAGCCGGGCGTCGCCCAGGGCGGTGACGGGCAGGGGGGCGAGGAACCGGGCGGATCCGCCGGGGCCGATGATCCGGAGGGGATGCAGCTCGACGGCGTCCCGGGCCGCCTGCTCGGCGGCGAAGACTGAGTCCGCGATCCCGGCCCGTGCCTCGAGCCCGAGGCTGGCCGCCGAGTCGAGCGCCGCACCCCCGGCGGCCTCCTCGCTCCCGTAGTAGCGGGCGGCACCGCGGGCCTTCACCGCGCACAGCCCCGGCCGCAGGACCTGCACTCCGGGGACGGCGGTCTCGAGGGCCCGCACGACGGGCTCGAATTCGCGGGCGGAGCGTTCCGGGTCGACGGGAACCGTGGCGAGCTCGGGGCATCTGACCTGCGCCTCCCTGATCCGCAGCCCCCGCGCGACGCCGGCGGCCCGCGCCTCGGCGGAGCACACGGCGACCAGCCCCTTGTCGATGACGGCCGCCGCCACGCGGTCGGGGACCTCGCCGGCCAGCTGGGCGGCGATGAGCGGCCAGTCGGGGAACCACAGGACCAGGGCCCTCGGGACCCCGGACGGGGCGCGCCCGCTCATCGGGGTGCCCCGCTCCGGCCCTGCACCCCGGACAGCCGGGGGAGGGCCCCCGCCTGCGGGGAGGCGAGGTCGACGGCGGCCGTGCGGGTCCTGCCCCGCTGGCTCAGGGCGAGCTCGACCCGGTGGCGCCGGAGATGCCCGTGCCCCTGCCCGAGGCCCTCCCAGCTCGAGCCCCTCGCCTCGAGGGCGCCCTCGCTCTGCGGCCAGGGGCCCATGACGAGCAGGACACCGGCCCGTTCGCGCAGCCGCGACCCCAGGCGTGACGCCTCGGCCGGGCGGACGGGACCCGCGGGCCGGGCCAGGACCACCGGCAGGACGTCCACGAGGGCGCCCACCGCCGTGAGCCACTCGGTCCCCGGGTCGGGAACGAGCACGAGCCGGTCGAGGTCGACGCCGAAGCTGGCCGCCGCCTCGGCCCCGAACTCCGGGAAGCCCACGGCGCCGCACCAGTGGCCCTCGGCCGAGGGGCCCGCGAGGAGGGCCATCGCGACGGAGAGCGGGGTGTCGAGGGAGTAGGCTGTTCCGCCCCTGAGCCCTGCGGGGAAGAGGGACGAGAAGCAGGGGAGCACTGGGTGGGAGCCCTGATGGTTCCGGCGCCCCTGGAGGGTGTTGATGCGTTCCTGGAGCTCGCGCAGCTGCCCGGCCGCGGAGACGGCCTGATCGGAGCTGAGTGCGAGGGACATAGAACCATTTTCGAAAATGTGTTCGAAGAAGTCAATCCGGGCCAGCGGCTACAGTTGGGGTCGTGAAGTATGCCAACTCCGTCGTCGAACTCATCGGGCACACGCCCCTCGTCAAGCTCCAGAAGGTCACTGAGGGCATCAAGGCGACGGTCCTGGTCAAACTCGAGTACCTCAACCCCGGCGGGTCCATCAAGGACCGCATCGCGCTGAAGATGATCGAGCAGGCCGAGGCGGACGGCAAGCTCGCCCCCGGCGGGACGATCGTCGAGCCCACGAGCGGCAACACCGGCGTCGGGCTCGCCCTGGTGGGCCAGCAGAAGGGGTACCGCTGCATCTTCGTCGTCCCGGACAAGGTGGGCGAGGAGAAGCGCGCCGTCCTCGAGGCCTACGGCGCCGAGGTCGTGGTCACCCCCACCGCGGTGGCACCCGACTCCCCGCAGTCCTACTACGGCGTCTCGGACCGCCTCGTGACCGAGATCCCCGGGGCCTTCAAGCCGGACCAGTTCTCCAACCCCGGCGCCCCCAGGAGCCACTACGAGACCACCGGCCCCGAGATCTGGGCCGACACCGACGGCAAGGTCACCCACGTGGTCATCGGCGCCGGGACCGGCGGGACCATCACCGGCACGGGCCGCTTCCTCAAGGAGGCCAGCGCGGACCGCCCGGAGTCCGAGGGCGGCCAGGTCAAGGTCATCGGCGCCGACCCCGAGGGCTCCGTCTACTCCGGCGGCTCGGGGCGGCCCTACTTCGTCGAGGGCGTGGGCGAGGACATGTGGCCGGCCAACTACGACAAGTCGGTCCCGGACGAGGTGCTCGCCGTGACCGACGCGGAGTCGTTCGCGATGACGCGCCGCCTCGCCCGCGAGGAGGGCCTCCTCGTCGGCGGCTCGTCCGGCATGGCCGTCGTGGCCGCGCTGCGCGTGGCGCAGGACCTGCCCGAGGACGCCGTCGTCGTCGTGATCCTGCCGGATTCCGGCCGTGGCTACCTCGCCAAGATCTTCAACGACGACTGGATGCGCTCCTACGGCTTCCTTCCGGGCGCGGAGGAGAAGACCGTCGGGGAGCTGCTCCAGAGCAAGGACGGCCGCCTCCCGGACCTCGTCCACACGCACCCCAACGAGACGGTCCGCGACGTCATCGACATCATGAACGAGTACGGCATCAGCCACCTCCCGGTGCTCTCCGCCGAGCCGCCCGTGGTCATGGGCGAGGTCCTCGGCGCCGTCGACGAGCGCTCGCTGTCCGCCAAGCTCTTCCGGGGCGAGGCCAAGCTCACGGACAAGATCTCCGAGCACATGGGCGAGCGCCTGCCGGTCATCGGGTCCCTCGAGGGCCAGGCAGAGCTGCGCAAGGCCCTCAGCGAGGAGGACGCCGTCATGGTCACCTTCGTGGGCGCTCCGATCGGCATCCTGACCCGTCACGACCTCCTGGCCAACCTCAACAAGTAAGGGGACGACCACCATGCCACACAGCTCCAACGGACAGACCGGGCAGGCCGCCGGCTTCAACACGCGCGCGGTCCACGCCGGCCAGGAGTTCGAGCCGCGCACGGGCGCGGTCGTGCCCCCGCTGCACTTCTCCTCGACCTATGCGCAGGAGGGGATCGGCGGCCTCCGCGCCGGCTACGAGTACGGCCGCGGCGGCAACCCGACCCGCGACGCCCTCCAGGAGCAGCTCGCCGCGCTCGAGGGCGGCCGGCACGCCTACTCGTTCGGGTCCGGCCTCGCGGCCGAGGACGCGCTCATCCGCGCCCTCTGCTCCCCTGGGGACCGGATCGTCCTCGGCAACGATGCCTACGGCGGCACCTACCGCCTGATCTCGCGGGTCCTGAAGCCCTGGGGGATCGAGAACAGGCCCATCGACATGTCCCAGCTCGACCGGGTCCGCACCGTCGTCGAGCAGGGCGCCCGGCTCGTGTGGGTCGAGACCCCGTCGAACCCGATGATGAAGATCACCGATATCACGGCCCTCGCGGACATCGCCCACGACGCCGGAGCCCTCCTCGTCGTCGACAACACCTTCGCCTCGCCGTACCTGCAGAACCCGCTCGCCCTGGGCGCGGACGTCGTCGTGCACTCGACGACCAAGTACATCGGCGGCCATTCCGACGTGGTGGGCGGCGCCGTCATTATCGGGGACCGGGCGGGTGACGACGAGCTGGCCGAGAAGGTCGGCTTCATCCAGTTCGCCGTGGGCGCCGTCTCCGGCCCCATGGACGCGTTCCTGACCACGCGCGGCCTCAAGACCCTCGGCGTGCGCATGGAGCGGCACTCGGAGAACGCCCAGAGGATCGCCGAGTGGCTCGTGGGCCGCCCCGGCGTCGAGAAGGTGCTCTACCCGGGCCTGCCGGACCACCCCGGCCACGAGCTCGCGGCGAAGCAGATGCGCCGCTTCGGCGGCATGATCTCGGTCCAGTTCACGGGCGGGGAGGCCGCGGCGCGCAAGGTCGCGGAGTCCACCCGGCTGTTCACGCTCGCCGAGAGCCTCGGCGGCATCGAGTCGCTCATGAACTACCCCTCGGAGATGACGCACGCGTCCGTCAAGGGCACCGAGCTGGCCGTCCCCGAGAACCTCGTGCGCCTGTCCGTGGGCATCGAGGACGCCGAGGACCTCATCGCGGACCTCGACGCGGCCATCGCACAGCTCCAGCCCTGACCCTTCCGGAGGACCGCTTTCCATGCCGCAGACCTCACCTGCGAAGCCTGCCCTGACCCAGGCGCCCTGGTTCCGCCCCACGGCGGTGGGAGTCGGCGCTGTGGTGCTGCTCGCCGTCGTCGTCCTGCTCGCGAAGTGGCTGCGCAGCACCGAGGCCGTCTCGCAGTTCATCGCGACGTACCCCGGCCACGCGCCGCTGCCCTCGTGGGCGCCCGAGGGGCTGCCGGCCTGGCTCAACGTGCAGCACTTCCTGAACATGATGTTCATCGTGCTGATCGTGCGCACGGGCCTGCAGGTGCGGTTCGTGACGAGGCCGCAGGGCTACTGGAAGCGGAACAACAAGGGCCTCATCAAGACCAAGGGCCAGCCCAAGAAGATCAGCCTGGACCTCTGGTTCCATCTCACCCTCGACGCGCTGTGGGTGCTCAACGGGCTGGTGTTCTTCGTCCTGATGTTCGCCACCGGCCACTGGGTCCGGCTCGTCCCGACCTCGTGGGACGTCTTCCCGCACGCCCTCTCGACGGCGATCCAGTACGCCTCCCTGGACTGGCCCCTCGAGAACGGCTGGGTCAACTACAACGCGCTCCAGCAGCTGACGTACTTCCTCGTGGTGTTCGTGGCCGCTCCGCTGGCGATCGTCACCGGCCTGCGGATGTCCGGCGCGTGGCCCACCAACGCCAAGGCGCCCCGGCTCAACAAGGCCTACCCCATGGAGTGGGCGCGGGCCCTGCACTTCCCGACCATGGCATTCTTCGTCGTGTTCGTGATCGTGCACGTGACGCTCGTGCTCACCACGGGGGCGCTGCAGAACCTCAACCACATGTTCGCCGCGCACGACGGCGGCGACTGGCTCGGGTTCATCCTCTTCGCCGTCGCGGTGCTCGTCATCGTGGGGCTCTGGTTCCTCGCCCGGCCCCTGTTCCTGCGGCCGGTCGCCTCGACCATGGGGCAGGTCACCCGGAACTAGGCGCGGGCCGCCCCGCCACCGCCGACGGGCCTGCCACAATGGCCGCATGAGCCAGCGCACGCCCTTCTTCCCGGCCCGGGAGCACCGGCTGCGCCTGGCCGAGCTGGGCATCCTGGACCGCCGCCGCCTGTGGGCCGGGTTCGCCCTCGCCGTCGTGCTGCCGGCCGCCGTCGAGTCCGTGGCCGCGACGGCCGGGTCCCGGGACCTGTCCCTGGCCATGCTGCTGGCGCTCGCGGCCGCGGTCGTCGTGGCCCTCGTGGGCGGTCTGTGGCCGGCGATCCTCGCCGCGGTCCTCGGGATGCTGGCCCTGAACTGGTTCTCGACCGACCCTGTGGGCAGCTTCGTGGTCGCGCGGGGCGAGTCCGTCGTCGAGCTCGTGGTGTTCCTCGCCGTCGCCTGCTCGGTCGCGCTCGCGGTGGGAGCCTCCGCGCGGCGGTACGAGCAGGCGAGGCAGGCCGCGGCGGAGGCGGACGCGATGAGCGAGCTGGCCGTCGGGATCCTCGGCTCGGCGGGGGACACGGGCGAGTTCCTCGAGCGGGTGCGCGCCACGCTCGGGCTGCGCGCCGTGACGCTCGTGGCGAGGAGGACGGACGACGCCGGCCGGGTCGCCTCGGGCTGGGACGTGCTCGCGAGCGCGGGGGAGGCCCCGCCCGTCTCGCATGGCGCCGCCGACGACTCCGTCGCGCCGGACGGCTACTACACGCTCCTGGTCGGCGGCCACGCGCTCGACGCGGGGGAGCGGCGCATGCTCCAGGCGTTCGGCGCGTACCTCGTGGCGATGCGCCAACGGGAGCAGCTCGCCAGGAGCCGCGCGGACAACCGCCGGCTCGAGGAGGGCAACTCGATCCGCACCGCGATCCTCCAGGCCGTCTCCCACGACCTGCGCACGCCGCTGGCCGGGATCAAGCTGAGCGTGAGCAGCCTGCGCCAGCCCACCGTCGAGTTCACCCGCGAGGAGGAGGCTGAGCTGCTCGGCACCATCGAGGACTACACGGACCGGCTCACGGGACTCGTGAGCAACCTCCTGGACATGTCGCGGATCACCGCGGACACCGTCCGGCCGCTCCTGCGCCCCGTCGCGTGGCGCGACGTCCTGCCCGCAGCCGCGCTCGCCGCGGGAGACGCCGTCGACCTCATCCCGGCCAACGAGCCCATGGTGGCCGCGGACCCCGTGCTCCTCGAGCGCGTGGTGGCCAACCTCGTCGAGAACGCCCTCCGCTACGCGCCGGGCGCCGCGGTCGAGGTCAGGGCGCGCAGCGGAGTGCCGGGTCCGGACGGCCGCCCCTGCGGGGAGATGCGCGTCATCGATCACGGCGGCGGGGTCCCGCCCGAGGACCTGCTCGCGATCTTCCGGCCCTTCCAGCGCTCCGGCGACGCGTCGGCGCGCGGTGGGGTCGGCCTCGGGCTCGCGGTCGCGAAGGGCTTCACCGAGGCGATGGGCGGGCGCATCGAGGCGGAGGCAACCACGGGCGGCGGCCTCACCATGGTCGTCTCCCTCCCGCTGTGGGAAGGGGGACGGGCATGACCGAGCAGACCACCGTGCTGGTCGTCGAGGACGAGGCCCAGATAGCCCGGGCCCTGCAGATCAACCTGCGCGTCCACGGCTACGACGCCGTCACCGCAGGAAGCGGCGAGGACGCGCTCGAGCTCGCCGCCAACCGGCGCATGGACATCGTGGTGCTCGACCTCGGGCTGCCCGGAATGGACGGCGTCGAGGTCATCCGGCGGCTGCGGGCGTGGACGGAGGTGCCGATCATCGTCCTCTCGGCCAGGCACGGCTCGGAGGACAAGGTCGAGGCCCTCGATGCCGGCGCGGACGACTACGTGACCAAGCCCTTCGGCCTCGAAGAGCTGCTCGCGAGGCTGAGGGCAGCGGCCCGGCGGGGACCGCGTGCCGAGGAGAATCCGCGGGTGCAGACGGGGGAGCTGAGCGTGGACCTCGCCGCCCGCCGCGTGGTCCGCCGGGGCGAGGAGGTGCGCCTGACGCCTACGGAGTGGAGCATCCTCGCGCTCCTGGTGCGCCGGGCCGGAGCGCTCGTGACGCAGCGCGAGATCCTCACCCAGGTGTGGGGGCCGGCCTATGCGAAGGAAACCCAGTACCTCCGCGTGTACCTGGCCCAGCTGCGGCGCAAGCTCGAGGACGATCCCGCGCGCCCGCGCCACCTGCACACCGAGGCCGGGATGGGCTACCGCTTCGACCCGTGAGGGCCGGCCGCCTCCCGACGGGTCCTCAGAGCCCGGCGGCCTTGGCGAGCTTCACGAGGGCGTCCCGGCCCGCGGCGGCATCCATGGCGGGCGTGCCCGAGCCGCGCGCGGGCTGGCCGATGCGGAAGCGGAAGACGTCGGCACCGCGGCCGACGAAGAGGTAGTACCCGACCTCGACCGCGGTCTTCTGCGCGACGAAGGCCGCCGAATCTCCCACCCCCGAGACCGGGTCAGCCGTGAACCCCTTCGGGGCGACGCCGTAGGAGCGCGCCGCGGCAGCGTCGGGGAAGGAGATCGCGGACACCGACACCGTGTGGCCCGGCTCAGGCCCGAGCTTCATGGTGCACTCCCGCCTCACGGCGCCCGGGTAGCCCTCCACCACCGCATCCTCGCTCGCGAACGGCGTGAGCGAGGCCGGGGCGGCGGATCCGAGGGCAGCCCGCACCGACTCCTCCTTGAGGTTCACGCACGCACCGGCATCCGGGGCCGATCCGCTGGCACGGGCCGGGGTCTCCGCGACGAAGGTGCTCTGGTCGCCCGAGGACACCGCGTCGGGCCCCGACGGCCCGGGGGAGCCCGTCCCCTCGGATGCTGGTCCGGCCCCGGAGCCCGGGGCCCCTGCGGAGGCCGTGCCGGTGCTGCCGGGCGAGGCGGCGTCCGCTGAGGCCGACGGCGATGCCGACGGTCCGGCTGAGCTGCTGCTGGGCTGCGGCTGGGAGGGGGTGCAGGCCGTGAGGGACAGGCCCGTGGCCAGGACCAGCGTGACGGCCCGAGCCAGCGTGACGGCCCGCGCCAGCCCCGAGATGCGTCCGGCAGCGCGGGCCGGCCTGTACAACGGGTCCACGATCATGACTACTCCACGTCTTGGTGGTCCGCCCCCCAGCGTGCGGCCAGTATAGGCAGACGGGTCCGCCCCGGCAGATGGTCCGCGCAGCCGGATCCGGCGCGGGCCGCTCGGCTACCCTGAAGGCATGAAGACCGCGCGTGTCACCGCCGTGTGCCGTGTCCACCAGCTGCTCTCCGACCCGGGTGCGGTGGGGGTCACCGCGATCGACAAGCGGCCCGTCGAGGGACCCGTGCGCGTGCACCGGCTGGGCCTCCACGGGGACGTGCAGGCCGACCGCGCCAACCACGGCGGCGAGGACAAAGCCGTCTATGCGTACTCCGAGGACGACGCCGCGCTCTGGTCCCGCGAGCTCGGCCGCGACATCCCGCCGGGCCTCTTCGGCGAGAACCTGCGCGTCGAGGGCATCACCGCGAGCAATGCCGTCATCGGCGAGCGCTGGCGGTTCGCCTCCGGGACGGTGCTGGAGGTGACGATGCCGCGCATCCCGTGCGCGACCTTCGCCCGGCGTATGGGCCAGGACGGCTGGGTGGCCTGGTTCACTCGGGCCGGGCTTTCGGGCGCCTACCTGCGCGTGGTGACTCCCGGCGACGTCGAGGCGGGCGCGCAGTTCACCGTCGAGCATGTCCCCGACCACGGGGTGCGGGTCGGCCAATGGCTGGCCGAGCCGACCCGCGAGCGTGCCGAGGCGCTTCTCGACGCCGAGGCCGACGGGCAGATCCGCCTCGCGGCGGCGCTCCGTCGCTACGTCGACAGCGCCATCTCCCGCCCCGCCGTCTGAGGGTCACCTCCTGGGGGTCACCTTCTGGGGGCCACGTTCTGGGGGTCACCTCAAGTGACCCCCGGAATCTGACCCCCAGACGGGGCGCGGCGAGGGAGGCTGGGAGCGGTCGACGGCGCCCGTGCCCGACCCCTGTGCGCAACCTCACCGCCGCCCGGACGACGGCGGTGACCGCGCGGCGTCGTGCGTGCCGTATGATGGATGTATCCCCCACTTTCCGGAACTCCCTTTTCCTGCCCAATTCTTGAGGCAGGACAGTACGCGTGTTGGGGCCCGCCGAGCGGGCAATCGCATAGGGGACACTCCGGCTGAAGGAAACGCTGTACGGGTGCATGTGGCGCCGAACGCAGCGAGAAGCCATGCCACGGGATTGAGACAGTGCTGGGCTTCGTCCCTGACCGCAGAGCCGGCACGGCTCGCCAGACCCGGAGGACACACGCATGTCTGAAACCGCCATCGCCCCCGATACCACCAACGAAACCCAGGCCCCCGAGGTCTCCGAGGCCCCCGAGGTCTCCGAGGCCGTTGAGGCGCCCCAGGCCGCTGAGGCCCTCGAGCAGCAGCAGCCCGCCGAGACCGAGCCGGCTGCCGAGACGCAGCAGCCCGCTGAGAAGCCCGCGCAGGACGACGAGAAGACTGTCCGCTTCGCCGATCTCGGCATCGACGGCCGCGTGCTCGCGGCGCTCGCAGAGGTCGGCTACGAGAAGCCCTCGCCCATCCAGGCCGCCACCATCCCGCTCCTGCTCGAGGGCCGCGATGTCGTCGGCCTCGCCCAGACGGGTACCGGCAAGACGGCCGCGTTCGCGGTCCCTGCCCTCTCGCGCCTTGCCGAGCTGCACGACCTCAACGGCCCGTCCCGCCAGACGCAGGCGCTTGTCCTCGCCCCGACCCGCGAGCTCGCGCTCCAGGTCGCGGAGGCGTTCACGTCCTACGCGAAGCACCTCGACGACTTCACGGTCCTTCCCGTCTACGGCGGCTCCGCCTACGGCCCCCAGCTCGCGGGCCTGCGCCGCGGGGCACAGGTCGTCGTCGGCACCCCCGGCCGCGTGATCGACCACATCGAGAAGGGCTCCCTGGACCTCTCCCAGCTCCAGTACCTCGTCCTCGACGAGGCCGACGAGATGCTCCGCATGGGCTTCGCCGACGACGTCGAGCGGATCTTCCAGGAGACCCCGGACGGCCGTCAGGTCGCCCTGTTCTCCGCCACGATGCCCTCGCAGATCCGCCGGATGTCCAAGCAGTACCTCAACCAGCCGGAAGAGGTCACGGTCAAGGCCAAGACGGCGACCGCGCAGAACATCCGCCAGCGCTACGTCCAGGTCATGGGCCCGCACAAGCTCGACGCCCTGACCCGCATCCTCGAGGTCGAGGACTTCGACGGGGTCATCGCGTTCGTGCGCACCAAGATGGCCACCGAGGACCTCGCCGAGAAGCTCAAGGCCCGCGGCTTCCAGGCCGCCGCCATCAACGGCGACATCGCCCAGGCCCAGCGCGAGCGCACCGTCGAGGCGCTGCGCGAGGGCAAGATCGACATCCTGGTCGCCACCGACGTCGCCGCGCGCGGCCTGGACGTCGAGCGCATCAGCCACGTCGTCAACTACGACATCCCGCACGACACCGAGAGCTACGTGCACCGGATCGGCCGCACGGGCCGCGCCGGCCGCAAGGGCGACGCCATCCTGTTCATGACGCCGCGGGAGAAGTACCTCCTGCGCGCCATCGAGAAGGCCACCCGCCAGGCTGTCGAGCAGATGCACCTGCCCACCGCGGAGACGGTCAACTCGCTGCGCATGAGCAAGTTCGCGGACCAGATCACGGAGACCCTCGAGTCCGAGGACGTCGCCATGTTCCGCGACCTCATCGCCTCCTACGAAGAGGAGCACAAGGTCCCGGCAGCGGAGATCGCCGCGGCGCTCGCCGTGATGGTCCAGGGTGACCAGCCGTTCTTCGTCAAGGAGCTGCCCGCGACGCCCGAGTTCCAGAAGCGCGACCGGAACAAGGACGGCTTCGGCTCCCGTGGCCCGTCCCGCGGCGTGACCGAGGGGAACGCGACCTACCGGATCGCCGTCGGCCGCCGCCAGCGCGTGATGCCCGGCTCGATCGTCGGGGCCCTCGCGAATGAGGGCGGATTCCACTCGAGCCAGATCGGCGGGATCGACATCCGCGCCGACCACTCGCTGGTCGAGCTGCCGGCCGAGCTCAGCTCCGAGCAGTGGAGGGCGCTGTCCAAGACCCGGATCGGCGGGGAGCTCATCAAGCTCGAGCTGGACAGCGGCCGCCGCCCCAACCGCGAGCGCGACGGCGAGCGGTCCGACCGCGGCTTCGGCGGGCGCTCCGACCGTGGCGACCGTGGCGGCTTCGCCGGCCGTTCTGACCGCGGTGACCGTGGCGGGCGCGGGTTCGGCCGCGACGACCGCGGCTTCGGCGGGCGCTCCGACCGTGGCGACCGTGGCGGCTTCGGCGGCCGCAGCTTCGGCGAGCGGAAGCCCCGCCAGGCGAAGGACGGCGCCCACGGCCGCAAGTGGTGACGCCCAGGCTGTCCTGAGAGACGCGTGACTGGCGAGCCCGCCCCCGGATTTCCCGGGGGCGGGCTCCGTGGTTCCCGGGGAACCCCACGGGATGCGTTTCAATCCTCCGGCTGCGGATAGGGGGCAGGGACATTTCGACGCCGGCTCCCGGCCGGCCCAACACGAAAGGTTCCCCATGGGCTTCCTGGATGATGTGCGCAAGAACATCGAGAACGCGGCCGAGGACGTCAAGGGCCACCTCGACGACGCCCTTCACCGCGACCGGAACGACGCCGACCGGAACGACACGGATCGCAACGACACCGATCGCAACGACACCGATCGCAACGACACCGAATCCCCGGAGTCGGTCGGGGCGCCGGCCGACCCGACCACCGGATCCCCCGCGGACCCGAGTGTCTCCGAGGCTCCGGTCCAGGCCCCAGAGCCCGTTGTACCCGAGACCGCCGCCGCCGAGCCCGCTACCCCCGAGCCTGCTGCTGCCCCTTCCGGCTCGGTTCCGACCGACTCCGTCCCGACCGGCACGCGCGAGGTCGTGGTCGAGCCCGGGGACACGCTCTCGGGCATCGCGGAGCAGTTCGGCGTGGACCTCGGAGCCCTCATCGCGGCCAACGCGGACACCGTGCCGGACCCGGACCTGATCCACCCCGGGCAGGTTCTCCGGCTGCCCTGACGGCGGGGGAGGGGCGGCGCGGACAGCGGTCCGGTCCGATTTGTTCGCGCGGCCACCCTTCCGGTAAAGTATCTGTCTGTTGCCCCCCTAGCTCAGTGGTAGAGCGCCATCTTGGTAAGATGGAGGTCACGGGATCGATTCCCGTGGGGGGCTCTGTGGCGGTGTAGCTCAGCTGGTTAGAGCGCACGACTCATAATCGTGAGGTCCCGGGATCGAGTCCCGGCACCGCTACGTCAAGGGGTCCGTCGGAAGACGGGCCCCTTACTCGTACCCCGGGTCCATCACGCAGCCAGCCAGGAGCCGCCATGTCCGCGCGAGAACCCGCCTCCCGCTCACGCCTCGTCTACGGCTGCATGGGCCTGGGCGGCCCGTGGGGTTCGTCGCACTACGGCCCGTCCGAGGTGGACCACGCGGCCGCCGCGATCGAAGCGGCCCGCAGCATCGGGATCGACCGCTTCGACCACGCCGACATCTACCGGGGCGGCACCTCGGAATCGGTCTTCGGCGAGGTCATCGCGCGCAGCGCCGGCCTCCGCGGGCAGCTGTGGATCCAGAGCAAGGTCGGAATCCGCCTCGGCGAGGACGGCCTCGACGCCTACTACGACCTGAGCGCCGCCGCGATCCGTTCCCGCGTCGAGGGCATCCTCGCGCGCCTGAGGACGGACTACCTCGACCTGCTGCTCCTCCACCGCCCCGACCCGCTGCTCGACCCCGCCGAGGTGGGCGCCGCCGTCGTGCGCCTGCTCGAGGAGGGAACGATCCGCGCGATCGGCGTGTCCAACTTCTCCGCCGCCCAGATGCAGGCCCTCGCCGACCACCTGCCCGCGCCGCTCGCGGCCAACCAGCTCGAGCTGAGCCTCGGCCGGCCGGACTTCGTCGAGAGCGGCATCCTCGTCAACCATCCCGAGGGAGCCGCCGTCAGCTTCCCGCACGGGACGCTCGAGCACTGCGCCCGGACCGGCGCCGAGGTGCAGGCGTGGTCGCCTCTCGCGGGCGGCCGCTTCACCGGGCGCACGACGCCGCCCAGCGGCTCCGCCGACGACCGCGCCCGGGCGGACCTCGCCACCGCCGACCTCGTGCGGAGGATGGCCGAGGAGCGGGACACTACGCCGGAGGCGGTGGTGCTGGGCTGGCTCATGCGCCACCCCGCCCGGATCGCGCCCGTCATCGGCTCGGCCACGCCGGAGCGCATCCGCGCGTGCGCAGGCGCGGAGGACGTCGCGCAGTCGATGAGCCGTCCCGAGTGGTACGCCCTCTTCAGCGCAGCCCGGGGCCGGCGCGTCCCCTGACCCGACCCGGGCCGACCCTGCCGCGACGCAGGTCTACGGACGCCCGGGCAGCGCCAGCTCGAGGGCGTGCTCGTTGACGTGGTCCAAGGCCCGCCGCACCGCGCCGAGCGCCACGGCGTCTCCGCCGAGCTCGGAGACCTCGACTTGGGCGGGCGTGTCGGTCAGGGACGGCAGCTCGGCCCGGATGCCGGGCAGCAGGGCCGCCGAGGCCCCTGCGACGGCGCCGCCGAGGACCACCAGCTCCGGGTTGAGCAGCGTCGAGAGCACGGCGACCACGCGCGCCATGCGCTCCGCGAGGCGGGCCAGCACGCGCACGGCCGCCGGGTCGCCGTCGTGCGCGGCTGCGAAGACCGCCTCCGCCGTGACGTCCGACGCCGGGAGCCCGCCGAGCCCTCCGCTCACCGCCGCCTCCTCCGCGCCCCACTCGCGTGCGAGCTGGGCGATGCCGTGGGGCCCCGCGACACCGTCGACGAGGCTCAGGAACGCGAGCTCGCCGGCGCCGCCGCTGCGGCCGCGCAGGAGCCTGCCCGACTCGATCAGCCCCGCGCCGAGGCGCTCGCCGGCAAGCAGGACGGCGGCGTCGTCGACACCGCGGGCCGCGCCCCTCCAGTGCTCGGCGAGGGCGGCGAGGTTCGCATCGTTCTCGAGCAGGACGTCCCAGCCGTGGCGCTCGCGCAGGCGCGCCGCCAGCCCCACGTCGAACTGCTCCCAGAATCCACGCGGGGTGGCGATCCGCCCCTCGCGGTCCACGGGGGCGGGCAGGCCCGCGCCGACGGCCAGGACCCGCTCGGGGCCGGTGCCCGCCGCCGCGAGCGCGGCCGCCGCCGTGGTGCTCACGACGTCGATCCTCGCCTCGCCGCGAGCGCCGTCGGGGAATGCCCCGGTCGCCGAGCCGAGGGCCGTGCCGTGAAGGTCGGCGACGAGGGCGGTGGCCTTGTGGGCTCCCATGTCGAGGCCGATCACGACCCCGGCGTCGGACCGGAAGGCGAAGGTGCGCGGCGGCCGGCCGCGGGCGGGGCCCGAGCGCTCGGGCTCGAGCTCGGTGGCCCAGCCGCGCTGGACCAGATCCTCGCAGACCGCGATCACGGTGGCCCTGGTGAGACCCGTTGCGGCGACGAGCTCGGTCGCGGTCAGCGCGGACGCGCCGGCACCGCGGAGGCGGCGCAGGACGGCGTCGGCGTTCGCGAGGCGCACGATATGGGGTCCAGCGGCGGGGCCGGTCCGCATGCCTTGACCTCCTTCCCAGCCGCGCGAATAATGGACTGCGGCTTTGATTTAGAGTCTAAATATAAATCCCCCGCATGGAACAACCCCCTGTGAACAGGAGGCACGGTGCCCGCCACCGCCCACGACCACGACCGCACGAACCCCGCCGCCGACTGGTGGCGCCAGGCCGTCGTCTACCAGGTGTACCCCCGCAGCTTCGCCGACTCGAACGCGGACGGGATCGGCGACATCGCCGGCATCACCTCCCGCGTGGACTACCTCGCCCGCTTGGGCGTCGACGCCGTGTGGCTGAGCCCCTTCTACCCCTCGGCCCTCGCCGACGGCGGCTACGACGTGGACGACTACCGCAACGTCGACCCCCGCCTCGGCACCCTCGAGGACTTCGACGCCATGGTCGCCGCGCTCCACGGCGTCGGCATCAAGGTCATTGCAGACATCGTCCCCAACCACACCTCAGACCGCCACGAGTGGTTCGCGGAAGCCCTCGCCTCCCCCCGCGGCTCCGCAGCGCGCGAACGCTACATCTTCCGCGACGGGCTCGGCGAGAACGGCGAGCTTCCCCCGAACGGCTGGACCTCGATCTTCGGCGGCCCCGCGTGGGAGCGCGTGACCGAGCCGGACGGGACGCCGGGCCAGTGGTACTTCCACCTCTTCGCCAAGGAGCAGCCGGACCTCAACTGGGACAACCCCGAGGTCCACGAGGACTTCCTGACGACCCTGCGCTTCTGGTCGGACCGCGGCGTCGACGGCTTCCGCGTGGACGTGGCCCACGGCCTCAAGAAGGACATGGACGCGGTCCATGACGACCTCGAGACCATCCACCGCGCGGACCTCTTCTCCTTGGGCGAGCACCCGCTCTGGGACCGCGACGAGGTGCATTCGGTCTACGCCGAGTGGCGCAAGGTGTTCAACGAGTACACCCCGCCGCGCACCGCCGTCGCCGAGGCATGGGTGCACGCCGACCGGCGCGCCCGGTACGCGTCCCCCGAGGGCCTCGGCCAGGCGTTCAACTTCGACCTTCTCCAGGCCGACTTCGATGCCGAGCAGTACCGGGCCATCATCGCCAAGAACCTCGCCGAGGCCGCGGCCACCGGAACGTCCTCGACGTGGGTCTTCTCGAACCACGACGTGGTGCGGCACGCCACCCGCTACGGGCTGCCGAAGGGCAGCGGCCGCGCCGGCCACGGCGCCGACGGCAAGGACTGGCTGCTCGACGGCGGCGACCCGGCCGAGGTGGACGCGCAGCTCGGTCTCCGCCGGGCGAAGGCGGCCACGGCGCTCATGCTCGCCCTGCCCGGCTCCGCCTACCTGTACCAGGGCGAGGAGCTGGGCCTCCAGGAGGTCGGGCGGATCCCCGAGAAGGACCGGCAGGACCCCACGTACTTCCGCAACCGCGGGGTGGAGGTGGGGCGCGACGGCTGCCGCGTGCCGCTGCCCTGGGAGGCTGCTCCCGCTGAGGGGTCCTCCTACGGCTTCGGCGGCGACGGCGCGCACCTGCCGCAGCCCGCGTGGTTCGAGGACTACGCCGTGAGCCTCCAGGAGGCGGACCCGGGCTCCACCCTCGCCTTCTACCGCAAGGCGCTGGGCCTGCGCCGCGAGCTCCAGGGCGAGGAGCGCCTCGTCTGGGCCCAGACGGAGGACGACGACGTGCTCGCCTTCGAGCGTCCCGGCGGCTGGCGCGTGATCACCAACTTCGGGCCGGCCCCGATCGCACTGCCCGAGGGCGAGGTGCTCCTTGCGAGCGCCGAGCTCGACGGCGGCAAGCTCCCAGGCGACACCACCGTCTGGATCCGCGTGACGTCATAGGCGCTGCTGCCCTTCCGTCCCCGCGCGGCGCGTGAAAGTCTGAAGGCAGCAATGCCCGCGCGGGGAATGGAGGAGCCATGTCTGATCTGAACGTGAGCTACGGGCTCGGTGCCCGCCACGAGGACCACGAGCTCGCCGAGGAACGCTGCTGGGCTCTCCTGGGCGCCTCCGGCGTGGGCCGCTTCGGCTTCGTGCACGAAGGGCGCGTGGCCGTCTATCCGGTCGGCTACATCGTCCTGCACGGGTCGATCTTCTTCCGGACCAGCCGCGAGGGGTCGATCGCGAAGAGCCTCCCCCAGGCCGGCGTGTCGATCCAGACCGACTCCACCCAGCCCTCGGTCCAGGCGGGGTGGTCCGTCCTGATCAGCGGTGAGGCGGAGGTTGTCGAGGACAGCGAGGAGCTCACGCGGCTCCACGGCCACATGGAGAACGAGCCGTGGGCGGGAGGGATCCGGGACCTGTTCGTGCGGCTCGTCCCGCAGCAGGTCTCAGGCCGCCAGGTGTACCTGGCGAAATAGCCGTTCCCGACTCGTGAGTAGTTAGTAAATTCGCTTGACAAACTAGCGCCGACGGCGTGGACTGGACCTGTCGAGCCCGGCTGGGGAGCCCGATTCTTCGACTGAACGCACGTCAGGAGAGTCACGATGGCTGATGAGGAGTCCTCTGGAGCGGCACGTCCTGCCGAGGCCACGACCGGCGACGAGCGGAAGCTTCCCGAGGGCCGGCGGGCCGCGGTGGGCCTGCCCGCCGGGATCCGGTGGTGGGAGACCTGCGGAGGGTGGTCATCGCGCTACGCGCTAGGCACCTTCTGAGGCCGCCCGAGCGGCCGGCGAGGGTGGACCGATGTGCCCAGCGGGGCCCCGGCGGGATACCGTTGATCCATGACGTCAACCACTGCCGCCGATCAGACCCGCCAGGCCCGCGAGGGTCGGATCATCAGCCCCGAGATCGCCCGCTCGTGGCTTCTCGTGAACGCGATGAAGACGGAGCTCTTCGACGAATCCGCGGCCTCGCGCGCTGACGCGATCATCCTGGACATCGAGGATGCCGTGGACCCATCGCAGAAGGACGCCGCGCGCGAGAACGTCTCGCAGTGGCTTGCGGGCGGCGGCCGCGCCTGGGTGCGCGTCAACGATGCGACGAGCCCCTTCTGGGCCGACGACCTCGCAGGGCTCCGCGGGAACCCGGGCCTGCTCGGCGTCATGCTCGCCAAGACCGAGTCCGCGGACCAGGTGACCGAGAGCTTCCACCGGATGGACGGCAAGACCCCCGTCATCCCGCTCGTCGAGTCCGCCGTGGGCATCGAGGAGGCCAACCACATCGCGAAGGCTCAGGGCGCGTTCCGCCTGGCCTTCGGCTCGGGCGACTTCCGCCGCGACACCGGCATGGCCGCCACCCAGGAGGCCATGGCCTACCCGCGCGCCAAGCTCGTGGTCGCCTCCCGCGTGGGCAACCTGCCCGGCCCGATCGACGGTCCCACCGTCGGGACCAACCACCCGATCCTGCGCGAGCAGAGCGCCATCACCGTCATGATGGGCATGACCGGCAAGCTCTGCCTCGCCGTCGACCAGACGACGATCATCAACGAGGTCATCTCGCCGACCCCGAGCGATGTCGCCTGGGCCACGGACTTCATGCACGACTTCGAGGCCAACGGCCGCGTGATCCGCGACGGCTCCGACCTGCCGCGACTCGGCCGCGCCGAGAAGATCATGAAGCTCGCCACCGCCTTCGGCGTCCGGCCGGCGCTCTAGCGGGGCCGGCAGAGACCGTGCTCAACAGCTTCTGGGAGACCGCGTCCCCGCTGTACCGGAAGGTCGTGCTCTCGGGCATGGCCTTCCTCGGCGTGGGCATCGTCCTGAGCATCATCGCGAACCTCGGCCACATCATGTGGCTCCTCTACGCCTCGATGGCGATCATCGGCGTCGGACTCGTCACGCACCTCGTGGGGCTCGGGATCCGCGCCCGTGACGCCCGCCGCCGGATGCAGCGCTGACCCGCCCTCTGGGGGTCACCTCCCGGGGGTCACCTCCTGAGGGTCACCTCCTGCGGGTGGGCGCGTCACGTGACCCTCAGGAGGTGACCCCCAGACGGCTCTGGGGTGTGCGAGCCCGGCGGACGTGGCTCCTGGCATGCTCGACCGCGTCCTCGAGCGTGTCGAAGAGGTGCCGGTGGTGCCGCAGCTCCGCGATGACCCCCACCTTGCGGACCAGCTCGAGGTGCTGCTCCTGCACCCCCTTGAGCAGGACGGTGATCCCGCGCGCCTCGAGCGTGCGGATCACTTCGACGAGCGCCTGCGCCCCCGTCGCGTCCAGATAGCGCAGCTGGGACAGCCTCAGCACCACCACCTCGACGCCCTGCGCCGCGGCCAGGCCCGTGACGTCCTCCAGGATCCGGTCGGCTGCGCCGAAGAACATCAGGCCGTCCAGACGGAAGACGGCGATGTGCTCGTCGCCGTCGTGCGCCGGCCCCGCGATGGGCTCGCGCCTCACGGTGCCGAGCTTCGCGAACTGCCGCAGCGTCAGCAGGGCGGCAGCGACGAGGCCGATCTGGATGGCCACAATGAGGTCGAACGAGACGGTGATGACGGCCGTCAGCACGAACGCGATCGCGTCGTGGCGGGTCGATCCCAGGATGCTCCTGGCCGTCCGCACCGAGACCATGCGCGCCGCCGTGACCATGAGCACGCCCGCGAGCGCCGCGAGCGGGATCTGCCCCACGAGCTGCGCCGCGAGGTACACGACCCCGAGCAGCACGAACGCGTGCACGACGGCGGCAAGCCGGGTCCGGGCGCCCGAGCGGACGTTGACGGCGGTGCGGGCGATCGCCCCGGTGGCGGGCATGCCGCCGAAGAGCCCTGCGGCGATCGATGCGAGCCCCTGGCCCACGAGCTCCCGGTCCGGGTTGTAGGTCCCGGTCGTGCGCCCGTCGGGGCCCGCGAGCCCGGAGGCGACGCGCGCCGACAGCAGCGACTCGATGGCCGCGAGCGCCGCGATGGCGAGGGTCGGGCCCGCCAGCCCGGGCAGGTCCCCGAGGCCGAGCCCGGGCAGCGACGGGGCGGGGAGCGACGTCGGCAGCTCGCCGATGCGCTCGACGTCCAGGCCCAGCAGCGCGACGGCGACCGCGGCGACCAGGATCGCGATGAGGCTCGCCGGGAGCGCCCGGTGGAGGCGCGGCACGAGGAGCATGACCGCCGCGACGAGCACGACGACGCCGACGCTCGCCCACGCGCGGGGCCACGGCGCCGTCGTGATCGCCTCTGCGGCGGCGACGGCGGTGTTCTGACCCGGCGCGACGTGCGAGGACACGGCGAGCGGGACCTGCTGGAGGAAGATGATCACGCCGATGCCGAGCGTGAACCCCTCCACGACCGGCCAGGGGATGTACGCGACCGCCCGCCCGAGCCGCGAGGCGCCGAGCGCCACGAGCACGACGCCGGCCGCGAGGCTCAGGAGTGCGACCGCCCCGACGCCGTGGGTCGCCACGATGGGGGCGAGGACCACGACCATCGCCCCGGTCGGGCCCGAGACCTGCACGTGCGACCCGCCGAACACGGCGGCGACGAACCCCGCGACGATGGCGGTCACGATCCCCGCCTCGGCGCCGACCCCCGAGCTCACCCCGAAGGCCAGCGCGAGCGGCAGAGCGACGATGCCCACGGTCACGCCCGCGACGAGGTCCTGCCGCCACGACCGCCCCAGCTGCGCGTAGTCCGATCGGCGGGGGAGGAGGGCGGCGGCGCCTGCGGCGGCCCGGGCCACGGCGCCGGTCCGTGCGGGCGGCGGGACGACGGCGCTCACCGGGCACCGCCGTCGTGCGCGGTGCTGGACGCGGCGGCGCCGAGCGCCGGCAGGGCGGAGGCGGCCTCGAGCTGGGCGCGCGTGTCGGCGAGGGTGTCGAGGAGGAAGGTGCGGGCGATCGCGAGGAGCTCGGCGATCGTGGGGTGGGCGAGGGAGTAGGTCACCGTGTTGGCCGTGCGGACGCTCGTGACGACACGGTGCCGCCGGAGGGTCGCGAGGTGCTGGGACAGGTGGGAGGCTTCGAGCCCGGTGCCCTCGAGGAGTTCGCTGACCGGGCAGGACTGGCCGGGCGAGTCCGCGAGGATCTCGAGGATGCGGATGCGTGCCGGGTGCGCGAGGCCCTTGAACAGGTTTGCCTTGATCTCGTACAGCGGCGTCTCGCGGGCAGTGAGCATGGACCCTCCAGATGACGGATTGATGAATCCATCATATCGTCAGCCCGCACTTCTGGCCACCCGATAGGCTTTCCCCATGGCCATCAACCCCGACCTCGCCGGTCGCGTCTACCCGCCCGCGGAGGCGTACGACGTCGCGCGCGAGAAGATCCGCGAGTTCGCCCGCGCCGTCAAGGCAGAGCACCCCGCCCACTACGAGGTCGACGCCGCGCGCGCCCTCGGCCACGCCGACCTCGTCGCGCCTCCGACCTTCGCGATCATCGTCGCGCAGCGGGCCGACGCCCAGCTCATCGCCGACCCGGAGTCCGGGATCGACTTCTCGCGGGTGGTCCACGCCGAGCAGCGCTTCACCCACCACCGGCCCATCGTCGCGGGGGACCGGCTCACCGCGGAGCTCCACGTCGACCAGGTCCGCGCGATGGGCGGCGGCGCGATGATCACGACGCGCGCCGAGATCACCGCCGACGGCGCCGCGGGTGCCGCGGAGAAGGTGGCCACCACCGTGTCGTCCATTCTCGTGAGGGGAGAAGGCCAGTGAGCGCCGAGAACGCTGCCGCCGGGACCGCCGCCGTCATGCCCGTCTTCGACCAGCTCGAGAAGGGCATGGAGATCGGCCGCCGCGAGATCGCCGTGACCCGCGCCGACCTCGTGAAGTACGCGGGCGCGTCGGGAGACTTCAACCCGATCCACTGGAACAACGACTTCGCCACCTCGGTCGAGCTCCCGGGCGTGATCGCGCACGGCATGTTCACCATGGGCGCCGCCGTGCAGCTCGTGACCGACTGGGCCGGGGATCCGGGCGGCGTCGTGGACTACCAGACCCGCTTCACCAAGCCGGTCCCCGTGGCGGACACCACCGGCACCGACGAGCCCGGCGCCGTCCTCGAGGTCGTCGGGACCGTCGGCGCGCTCGACGCCGAGGCCCGCACCGCCCGCATCGACCTCACCGTCACCGCGGGAGGGCAGCGGGTCCTGACCAAGGCCCAGGCCGTCGTCCGGCTCGCCTGAGCAGCCCCACGTGCTCCGGCCACCCGCCGTCCGGGCAGTGCCCACCGAGGTCCGACACTGGCACCTCGCCGTCGTGGCCGCCTACGCGGCGAGCGGCATCGCGTTCTCGAGCTGGGTGTCGCGGGTCCCCGCGCTCGCCCAGGACCTCGTCCTCACTCCCGGCGGCGTCGGGCTGCTCCTGCTGTGCATGACGCTGGCCTCGTTCGCCTCGGTCTCGGCGTCGGGCCTCATCGTGATCCGCCTCGGCTCGGCGCGCACCATCCAGGCCGGGGCCGCCCTCGTCGGAGCGGGGCTGACGCTGCTCGGCCTCGGGGCGAGCGTGCTGCGCTCGCCGGTGGCGGCCGCGATCGGCTTCGCCGTGATCGGCCTCGGGACCGCGAGCTGGAACACGGCCTCGAACGTCGAGGGCGCCGCCGTCGAGCGGGCCCTGAAACGGTTCATCATGCCCCGGCTGCACGGGTCCTTCAGCCTCGGCACGGTCGCCGGCGCGGTCGTGGGCGCGTGGGCGGCGGCCGCCGCCGTGCCCCTCGTATGGCACCTCGGCACCGCCGGCGTGGTGGTCGCGGCCACCGTGGTCACAGCGGGGTTCTTCCTCCGCGCCGATGCCGCGCCCCGGCCCTCCGCTGCGCACGACGCCGCTTCCTCGCCTGCCGCAGACGGCTCGCCGGACGGGGCCCCCGCTGAAGCCGCGGCCTCCGCGCCACCACCCGGGGGCCGCGCGCAGGTCGCCGCGGCCTGGAAGGACCGCCGCACCGTGCTGCTCGGCGTCATGGTGCTCGGTCTGGCCCTGGCCGAGGGGGCGGCGGGGGACTGGGTCGCCCTCGCGCTCGCGGACGGCTACGGAGTCTCGCACGCTGTCGGAGCCGCCGGCTACTCGTTCTTCGTGGCGGCGATGGCCGCCGGCCGCTTCCTCGGCACACCCGTGCTCAACCGGCACGGCCGCGTCGTGTCGCTGCGCGCGTGCGCGGTGCTGGCCGTCCTCGGCCTCGCGCTGTTCGTGCTCGCCCCGGCCCTGTGGCTCGCGTTCGTGGGCCTCGTGGTCTGGGGCCTCGGAGCGTCCCTCGGCTTCCCCGTGGGCATGTCCGCCGCCGCGGACGACCCCGTCCACGCCGCGGCCCGCGTCTCGGTCGTCTCCACCATCGGCTACGGCGCGTTCCTGTGCGGGCCGCCCTTGCTGGGCTTCGTGGCCGAGTTCACGGGCGTGCGGTACTCGCTCCTGACCGTGCTGCTGTTCGTCGTCCTCAGCCTCGTCCTGGCCGGCCAGGCAGCCCAGCGCACGGTGGCGCGCATCCGGCCCTGACTCCTCCCCCTTGCCGGGTCCCTGGCGGCGCATTGCGGGGTCCCTGGCGCGCGCCAGAGACCCCGCAACAAGGTGGCAGGGACCCCGCAACAGGCGCGCGGCTAAGCTGGACGGGTGAGCCAGACCCTGCTGTCCTCCCTGACAACGTCCGCCGTGGGCGGCCCGGCCGCCCGCTTCGAGGAGGCGCGCTCCGAGGCCGAGATCATCGAAGCCGTGCGCGAGGCAGATGCCGCCGGAGAGCCGCTCCTGATCATCGCGGGCGGATCCAACCTCGTCATCTCGGACGACGGCTACCCCGGCACCGTGCTCAGGATCGCCTCCGAGGGCATCACCGTGGACACCGCGGACGCGTGCGGCGGAGCCTCGCTCTCCGTGCAGGCCGGGCACCCGTGGGACGAGGTCGTGGACTACGCCGTCCACCACGCGTTCAGCGGCCTCGAGGCGCTCTCGGGGATCCCGGGCTCGACCGGTGCGACGCCCGTGCAGAACGTCGGCGCCTACGGTGCGGATGTCTCGCAGACCATCTGGCAGGTGCGGACCTGGGACCGGGGGGCCGGCGCCGTGAAGACGTTCGTCCCCTCGGAGCTGCGGTTCGGCTACCGCGACTCGGTCCTCAAGCAGACGACCGTCAACGGGTCCCCCCGGTACGTGGTGCTCCGTGTCGACTTCCAGCTCCCGCTCGGGCGCATGAGCGCCCCCATCCGCTACGCAGAGCTCGCCCGCGGCCTCGGGGTCGAGCAGGGCGAGCGCGCCCACGCCCTCGATGTGCGCCGCGAGGTCCTTCGGCTGCGCGCCTCCAAGGGCATGGTCCTGGACCCCGCCGACCGGGACACGTACTCGACCGGCTCGTTCTTCACGAACCCCATCCTGGCCGAGGCCGACGCCGCCTCCCTGCCCGAGGGTGCGCCACGCTACCCGGCGGGCGAGGGCCTGGTGAAGACGTCGGCGGCATGGCTCATCGAGCGCGCCGGCTTCCCCAAGGGCTACGGCCTCGAGCCGGACAGCGTCACGGGCGGCCGCGCGTCGCTGTCCACCAAGCACACCCTTGCGCTGACCAACCGCGGCGACGCGACGGCGAAGGACCTCCTCGCGCTCGCCCGCGAAGTGCGGGACGGCGTCAAGGCCCGTTTCGGGATCGAGCTGCACAACGAGCCGCTGCTCATCGGGATGGAGCTGTGAGCCGCGGGACCCGGCGGTGATCGGCGGGACGGACGCGGTGGCGGGCCAGGCGCGCCACCGCCTCGACGTCGCGGCCGCCGCCGTCCGGCTGTACGCCGAGCAGGGCTATGAGACGACGAGCGCGGACCAGATCGCTGCGGCCGCCGGCCTCTCGCGCAGCACGTTCTTCCGGCAGTTCCGCTCCAAGGAGGACGTGGTCTTCGCCGACCACGACACGCTCCTGGGCCAGGCCGAGGACTTCCTCGCTGAACCCCATGACGACCCGTGGGACGCGGTCTGCCGCGCCGCCGAGCTCGTGTTCGCGCACTTCGCCTCGCTCGGGGACCTAGCGCAGCTGCGCTACCAGGTGGTGACCCGGGAGCCCGGCCTGCGCGACAAGGAGCTCGTCACGACCTTCCGGTACGAGCGGCTCTTCCAGCGCTACCTCCGCCGCGCCGTGCCCGGCGTCGACCCCTTGGACGCGGTGCGCTTCGCCGCGACGGTGATCGCGACCCAGAACTACTGCCTGCGCGGGCTCATGCGCGGTGAGGACGGCTTCAGCGCGGCGCGGCTGCGCACCGAGCTCGACGCCGTGCGCCGGCTCTTCGGGGTCGTACCGGCCGGGGCGGCGGCGGGCGACGCCGGCGCGGTCGCCTCCGGCGGGACGCGTGCCGCCGGCGGAACTGCCGGCCCTGGCGACGACATCGTCGTCGCCGTGTTCCCCCGCTCTGCCGCTCCGGCCGACGTTGCCCGGACCATCGAGGACACGCTCCGGCGACGCTCCTGACACTGCGTTCCACTTGACCTGACACTCAGTTTCACGATTACATGGTGGCGTGCCCCACACCGTCGTCGATCCCTCGCCCGCGCCCCGCGCATCCGCCCCCAGCCCGCGCCCGCTCCGCGCCGTCGGCGTCGTCGGCGCTGGCCTGATGGCCGCCCAGCTCGCCACGCTCTTCGCGCAGCAGCTCCGCGTCCCGGTGACCATGAGCGACCTCTCCGCCGAGCGCGTCGACGCCGCGCTGGGCGCCATCCGGGCCCGGCTCGAGCGCGCCGAGGCCAAGGGCCGCCTGGCGCCCGGAGAGGCCGCCGAGGTCGCATCCCTGATCACCGGCACCACGGACCCGGCCGACTTCGCCGGGTGCGACGCGGTCATCGAGGCCGTCTTCGAGGAGCTGTCGGTCAAGCGCAGCGTCTTCGCCGCCGCGGAGGCCGCGGTCGCCTCGCACGCCCTCCTGCTGACCAACACCTCTTCCCTCTCCGTCGCAGCCATGGCCGAGGGGCTCGCCCACCCCGAGCGTGTGGTCGGCTTCCACTTCTTCAACCCCGTCGCGGTCCTGCCGCTGCTCGAGCTCGTCCGCACCCCGTTCGCGTCCGAGGACTCGATGTCGGCCGCCGCCGGCCTCGCCGCCGCGCTCGGCAAGACCGCTGTCCCGGTGGCGGACGCGCCAGGCTTCGTCGTCAACCGCCTCCTCACACGGCTCTTCTCCGAGACCCTGGCCGAGCTCGAGGCGGCGGCCGGAGCGGGCGGCGACCCGCTCGCCGTCGACCGCGCACTGGCCCCGTGGAACCTGCCGATGACCCCGCTCACGCTCATCGACTACATCGGCACGGCCGTCCAGCAGCACATCTGTGCCACCATGCACGCCGCCTACCCCGAGCGGTTCCCGCTCTCGCCGTGGCTCGCCGCCGCTGCCGGCTCCGGCGTGCGACGGCTCCTCACGGACGACGGCGCGCTCTCGCCTGAGGCGGCCGCCCTCCTGCCGCGGCCGGTCGGGACCGCGCCCGGCGCCGCTGCCGTCGACCAGGCCCGGGTCCTCGAGCGCGTCCGCGCGGCCATGGCCGAGGAGGTCCGCATCATGCTCGCCGAGGGCGTCGTCGCGTCTGCCGAGGACATCGACCGGTGCATGGTCCTCGGAGCCAACTACCCCGCCGGCGGGCTGAGCCGCCTCCTCGTCCCGCTCCCGGCCCGCTGATCCCCCCACCCACCGTCTGAAAGAGAAGGCCATGCCCGACTACGACGTCTCCGCAGCCCTCGACACCGACTACTACTCCGTGTTCTCCGCCTTCGGCACGGTCAGCGCCGAGGACCGCGCCCACTGGGAGCGTGCCCGCGCCTTCATCGACGAGGCCCTGCCGCAGATGAACGAGTACTGGGACCGCGCCGAGTACCCCCTCCACCTGGTCAAGCGCATGGGCGAGCTCAACCTGCTCGCCGACGGCATCGAGGTCCCCGGCCTGGAGCCCATGAGCCCCCTCGCGGCGGGCCTGGTGAACATGGAGATCTCCCGCGGCGACGGCTCGCTCGGCACGGTCGTCGCCGTCCAGGGCGGCCTGGCCCTCCGCTCGATCGCGTTCCACGGCTCGGAGGAGCAGAGGGAGCGCTGGCTCGGCCCGCTCGCGCGCGGCGAGGAGCTCGGCTCCTTCGCGCTCACGGAGCCGGACCACGGCTCGGACTCGGTCTCCCTCGAGACCACCGCGCGCCTCGACGCCGACCACTGGGTCCTCGACGGGGAGAAGAAGTGGATCGGCAACGGCGCCTCCGGCGGCGTGACCGTCGTGTGGGCCCGCGACGAGGAGGGCGACGTCCGCGGCTTCCTCGTCGAGCAGGACACCCCCGGCTACGAGGCCGAGGTGATCGAGGGCAAGGGCTCGCTCCGCGCGATCCACCAGGCGCGCATCCGCCTCGAGGGCGTCCGCATCCCGAAGGACAGCGTCCTGCCCGGTGCGAGGACGTTCAAGGACACCTCCAAGGTGCTCGTTGCGACCCGTCTCGGCGTGGCCTGGTCCGCGCTCGGCCACGCGACCGCCGCCTACGAGGCCGCGGTGAACTACGCCGGCCAGCGCGTCCAGTTCGGCAAGCCGCTCGCGAAGTTCCAGCTCGTCCAGGACAGGCTGTCCCAGATGCTCGCCGAGCTCACGAGCATGCAGCTGCACTGCGTCCACCTCGCGCGCCTCGACGCCGCCGGGGAGCTCCGGCCCACCCAGGCGTCCATGGCCAAGTACCACAACACCCGCAAGGCCCGTGCGATCGCCTCGACGGCCCGCGACCTCCTGGGCGGCAACGGCATCCTCCTCGAGAACCATGTGGTGCGCCACATGATGGACATCGAGTCGATCCACACGTACGAGGGCACCGAGAGCGTCCAGGCCCTCCTGATCGGCCGCGACGTCACCGGCGTGGGCGCGTTCGCCTGAGGCCGGGAGGAACAGCAATGCAGGCCAACTTCTCAGCGCTCAGCCCGCTGCGCTTCCTCGAGCGCTCCGCCGCGGTCTTCCCCGACAGGATCGCGATCGAGCACGGCTCCCGCCGCCACACCTACGCGGAGTTCGGCGCCGAGGCCCAGCGCCTGGCGAAGGCCCTCGCCGCCCGGATCCAGCCCGGCGACCGGGTCGCGTTCCTTGCCCCCAACGTCCCCGAGCTGCTCATCGCCCATTTCGCCGTGCCGCTGGCCGGCGGGGTGCTCGTGGCCCTCAACACCCGCCTGGCCGCCCACGAGGTGAAGTACATCCTCGAGCACTCCGAGGCCGCGCTGCTGTTCGCCGACACGGAGCTGCTGGCCACGGTCGACGGCGTCGCCCAGCTGGGCGGGCCGGCGGCGGAGGTGCCGGTCGTCGTCGTGCCCGACAGCGAGGCCGGAGCACTGGCGAGGGTCGCGCCCGAGGCCGCGGACGCCGTCGTGGGCGAGCTGTACGCGGACCTGCTCGCCGCCGCGCCCGACGGGCCGGACTTGCCGTGGGGAGTCGACGGCGAGCAGGCCCCCATCACGCTCAACTACACCTCCGGGACCACGGGCAAGCCCAAGGGCGTGCTCTACTCCCACCGCGGCGCGTACCTCAACGCCCTCGGCGAGGCCCACCACCAGGGCTTCGACGGGGCCACCCGCTACCTCTGGACCCTGCCGATGTTCCACTGCAACGGCTGGTGCACGCCCTGGGCGGTCACCGCGGCGGCGGGCACGCACGTGTGCCTCCGCGCCGTGCGCGCCGAGGCGGTGTGGGACGCGCTCGACGACGGCGTGACCCACCTGTGCGGGGCGCCCACCGTGTGCTCGATCATCGCGGACGCGGAGCAGGCGCACGGGCTCGAGCGGCCGCTCAGGATCACCACGGCGGGAGCGCCGCCGTCGCCGACCATCATCCGCCGTCTCGGCGACCTCGGCGTGACCGTGGTGCACGTGTACGGGCTCACCGAGGTCTACGGGCCGTACACCGTGTGCGAGTACCAGTCCGCGTGGGACGCGCTGCCGGCCGACGAGCGTGCCGCGAAGCTGTCCCGCCAGGGCGTCGGCATGGTCCAGGCCGAGACGGCGCGTGTCGTGGAGGTCGGCACCGGCCCCGAGCTGCGGGACGTGCCCGCTGACGGCGAGACGCTCGGCGAGATCGTGCTGCGCGGCAACAACGTCATGCTCGGCTACTACAGGGATCCCGAGGCCACCGAGCGCGCCTTCGAAGGCGGCTGGTTCCACACCGGCGACCTCGGCGTCATGCATCCCGACGGGTACATCCAGCTCAAGGACCGGGCGAAGGACATCGTCATCTCCGGCGGCGAGAACATCTCCACCATCGAGGTCGAGCAGGCCATCGTCTCCCACCCCGACGTGCTCGCCGTCGCCGTGATCGGCGTGCCGGACGAGCGGTGGGGCGAGCGGCCCGTCGCGTTCGTGGTGCGCGGCAGGGGCTCGGAGCTCACGGCCGAGGTCCTCTCCGGCCACGTGCGCGGGCTCCTCGCGGGATTCAAGGTGCCGCGCGAGATCCATTTCACCGACCAGCTGCCCAAGACCTCCACGGGCAAGACCCTCAAGCACGAGCTGCGCGCCCTCGCCGCAGTGGAAGGAGCACGATGACCGAGACCCAGACCGCGCGCCCGAGCACGTCCTCTCAGGATGTCGTCATCGTCGGCGCCGCCCGCACCCCGCAGGGCAAGCTGCTCGGCCAGCTCGCCGCGCTGAGCGCCGTCGAGCTCGGCGGCGCCGCGATCGCGGGGGCGCTCGGGCGGGCGAAGGTTGCGCCCGAGGACGTCGACGCCGTCGTGATGGGCCAGGTGCTGCAGGGCGGGGCGGGCCAGAACCCCGCCCGGCAGTCCGCCGTCGCCGCCGGGATCCCGCTGACGACGCCCGCGGCCACCGTGAACAAGGTCTGCCTCTCCGGGCTCTCCGCCGTGATCGAGGCGGCGCGCATGCTGCGACTCGGCGAGGCGTCCGTGGTGGTGGCCGGCGGGCAGGAGTCCATGAGCCAGGCCCCGCGCCTCGTGACCGGGACCCGTTCCGGCTCCGCGTACGGATCCATGGAGCTCATCGACGCCACCGCCCACGACGGACTCACCGACGCCTTCGACCACGAGGCGATGGGGCTGGCGACCGACCGGGCCAACGCGGCGCTCGGGCTCACGCGGGAGGAGGCCGACGCCGTCGCGGCGGCCTCGCACGTGCGCGCGGGCGCCGCGGAGGCCGCCGGGGTGTGGGCCGAGGAGATCGTGCGGGTCAAGGTCCCGCAGCGCCGGGGAGCCGTGGTCGAGGTGGCCCAGGACGAGGGCATCCGCCCCGATTCCACCCCCGATACCCTCGCCCGGCTCCGGCCCGCGTTCTCGGCGGACGGGACCGTGACCGCGGGCAACGCCTCGCCCATCTCCGACGGCGCCTCGGCCGTCGTGCTGACGACCCGCGCCGAGGCCGAGCGGCGCGGGCTGGAGGTGCTCGCCGTCGTGCGCGCTCACGGGCAGATCGCAGGGCCGGACACCACGCTCCCGGACAAGCCGGCGAAGGCCATCTCCGCGGCGCTCGCACGCGAGGGCTGGTCGGCGGACGATCTGGACCTCGTGGAGGTGAACGAGGCGTTCGCCTCCGTCGCCGCGCATTCCGCGGCCCTGCTCGGCGTGCCGATGGACCGCGTGAACGTCCACGGCGGGGCGATCGCGATCGGCCACCCGATCGGGGCCTCCGGCGCGCGCGTCGTCGTGACGGCCGTGCACGAACTGCTGCGCCGCGGGTCCGGCCGGGCCGCCGTCGCCCTGTGCGGGGGCGGCGGGCAGGGCGACGCCCTCCTCCTGGAGCGCTGACCCCGCCTTCCCTCTGGGGGTCACCTCCTGGGGGTCACGTTCTGGAGGTCACGTTCTGGAGGTCACCTCACGTGACCCCCAGAACGTGACCCCCAGACCGGGGTGAGGACGCGGGCTGTCCCCATCCCGGGGGATCATGGGTCCATGGGCTCTTCAAGTGCTCCGCGGAGGATACGCACGACGACGCTCGCGCGCCTCAGGCTCGCGGCGCAGGGCCTGCTCCCGGTCGCCTCGGTGGGGGAGCGGCTGGGACTGGCCGCCGACCCGGCCGCGGCCGTGCGCCGGATGGCCGCCCTGCAGAGCCAGGACCTCCAGTCCGGACTCCTCGCCGTCGGGCTCCGCACGAGGGCGGGCACGGCGTCCGGGGTGGCCGGCGCTCTGGCGAGCGGTGCTGTCGTGCGCACGTGGACCATGTGCGGCACCCTGTTCACCGTGGCGGCAGAGGACGTCCGGACCTTCCTGGCCCTCGCCGCCGAGAGGGTCATGCGGCTCGCCTCGGCCCGCCACCGCGAGCTCGGGATCAGCGAGGAGGACGTCGCAGTGGTCCGCAAGGCTGCCGAGGAGCGGCTCCCGGGCCGGGGCATGACCCGTGCCGAGCTGTTCGACGTCTTCGAGGCCGCGGGGCAGCCCACCGCGTCCCAGCGCGGCATCCACCTCGTCTCGATCCTCAGCCATCGCCTCGTCCTCGTGCAGGGCCCCCTGCGCGGGAGGCAGCAGGAGTTCCGCCTCGCCGACGAGTGGCTGCCGCCGGGGCCCGGCCTCGCCGGGGACGACGCCCTCGAGCACCTCGCAGCGCGGTACATCGCCTCCCACGGGCCGGTCGACGAGCGGGACTTCGCGTGGTGGCTCGGCCAGCCGCTCGGGGCCGTGCGCGGCCCCTTCGCCGCGGCCGCCGCGAGGTTCGAGACCGTGGCCCTGGATGGGCGGACGCTCTGGTGCGCGCCGGAGGTGGCGGCGCTCGCGGACTCGCGGGCTGGGTCGCGCGCCGTGGTCGCGCTGCCGGCCTTCGACGAGCTCGCGATCGGATACCCGGACCGGTCCGTGGCCATACCCGACGACTACCTGCAGCGGATCATCCCCGGCACCAACGGCGTCTTCAAGGCGATGGTCGCGGTCGGAGGGCGGGCGGTCGGGACATGGACCAAGGGCGGCCGCGTGTCGGCGCCCCGGGTCGAGCTCGAGATCTTCGAGCCCCTCGGGCCTGCGGCGTCAGCGGGCGCGGCCAGGGCCGTGGCGCGCATCGAGGCCTTCTGGGCGGGCTAGGGCGCGGGCCCGCCCGGCCGTGAGTGGGCCCAGAGCCGCAGCCGGTCGTCAGGTGCTGCCGTGACCCGCTTCTCTGGCGCCGCATGATCGGTGCTCGGCCGCATGATCGGTGCTCGGCCGCATGATCGGTGCTGCCCGGCGCCGATCATGCGGCCGAGGGCCGATCGCAGGGACGGTGGCCGAAAATCCCGTGCAGGGGACCGACAGGGTTTTCCACAGGTGATCCCTGCGGTCGCCCCGCCACTACGGGCTCCGGAAGACTGCAGGTATGCAGCCAGAAGCACGACGCGCCCTGATCGAAGCCAGATGGCCGTCCTCCGTTGTGGCGACGACAGATGTCCTGGCGGCTGCGGGGATCACGGACCGCGCTCTGACGGAGGCTGTGCGCGCCCGTCGCGTGCTTCGCATCCGTCGGGGCGCGTACGTGCTGGCCGCTGTATGGAACGGGGCCAAGCCGTGGGAGAAGGACCTGTACCGGATCGACGCCCACGCCGCTGCACGGGCCACACCCGCCACCTACAGTCACACGACAGCTGCTCGTCTTCTGGGATGCTCGGTGTGGGACGCGGGCACGCGGATCCACCTCACCGTGCCCTACGCCTCATCAGCCCGCAGCCATAGCCCCGACGTCGCGGCCCACCGACAGCCGGTCGGCGAGCGGGATCTTGTGGAACTGCTGCGCGGGGGACGGCTGATCCGGCTGACGTCAATCGACCGGACGGTGGCCGACTGCGCACGCATCCTCGACTTCGAGCGCGCGACGATCGTAGGGGACCACGCACTGCGGCTGGGTGCTTCAGTCGAGGGAATCGCGGCCGCCGCCGACAGGTCCGAGGTTGTGAGGGGATCGCGAAGGGTGGAGCGACTGCTCGCGGCGCTCGACGTGCGTGCGGAATCGCCGGGGGAGACGCGTACGCGACTGGCCCTGGCCGCGGCGGGCCTGCCTGCACCCGAACTGCAGTTCGAGGTGATGACGGAGGAGGGCCTCTACCGAGCTGATTTCGCGTGGCCGGAGCTCAGAGTCATCCTCGAGTTCGACGGCGAGAGCAAGTACTTCGCCTACCGCCCCACGGCCGAGGTGCTCTTGGCCGAACGGAGGCGAGAGAATGCGCTCACAGCGGCCGGCTGGGTGATCATCCGTATCCGCTGGGCCGATCTTGTAACCCCGGACGTGATCGCGGCCAAGGTCCGCGCCGCCTTCAGTCGGGCTGCAAAGCTTGCCGGCTGAGGTGCTGCGGCATGCACGATCGGCCCACGGCCGCACGATCGGTGCTGGCCAGCACCGTTCATGCGGCCGAGGGCCGATCGTGCCGCTTGGCGGGTTCATCCGGGCCGGCCCCTCTGAAACCGGCCTGCGCGGCGCGGCTGCCCGGCCTCAGAGCGTGCCGGTGGCGATCTTGAGCATGCGGCGCAGCGGCTCGGCGGCGCCCCAGAGGAGCTGGTCACCGACGGTGAAGGCGGAGATGTACTCCGGCCCCATCTCGAGCTTGCGGATGCGGCCCACGGGGATCTCGAGCGTGCCGGACGCCGCGACGGGCGTCAGCTGGTCCATCGAGGCCTGCTTCTCGTTGGGCACCACGCGGGCCCACTCGTTGTCGGCGTCGAGGAGCTTCTCGATCTCGGCCACGGAGAGGTCCTCGCGGAGCTTGAGCGTCAGCGCCTGCGAGTGCGAGCGCATGGCGCCGATCCGCACGCACAGCCCGTCCATGATGACCGGCTCGATCTCGGAGCCCGCCGCGGTGCCCAGGATCTTGTTCGTCTCGACCCCGGCCTTCCACTCCTCCTTGGACTGGCCGTTGCCGAGGTCGGCGTCGATCCACGGGATGAGGGACCCGGCCAGCGGCACGCCGAACTGCGTCGCGTCGACGCCGCCGCGCTGGGCCGCCAGGACCTTGCGGTCGATTTCGAGGATGGCCGACGCCGGGTCCGACAGCTCTGCGGCGACCTCGCCGTGGAGGGTGCCGAACTGCGTGAGCAGCTCGCGCATGTGCCGGGCGCCGCCGCCGGAGGCCGCCTGGTACGTCATGGACGTGCCCCACTCGACGAGGTTGTTGCGGAACAGGCCGCCGAGCCCCATGAGCATGCACGAGACAGTGCAGTTGCCGCCGACGAAGTCCTTGACCCCGGAGGCCAGTCCCTCGTCGATCACCTTCCGGTTGACCGGGTCGAGCACGATGATCGAGTCCTCGTTCATGCGCAGCGTGGACGCCGCATCGATCCACAGGCCGTCCCAGCCCGCGGCCCGCAGCTGCGGGTGGACCTGCTTCGTGTAGTCGCCGCCCTGGGCGGTCACGATGATGGGGAGCTTCTTCAGCGCCTCGATGTCGAACGCGTCCTGCAGGGCACCGGCATCGCCCCCGGCAGAACCGGCGAAGGACGGGGCAGCGCCGCCCGCGTTGGAGGTCGAGAAGAACACCGGGTCGATCGAGGCGAAATCGCCCTCATCCTGCATGCGCTCCATGAGGACGGAGCCGACCATGCCGCGCCAGCCGACGAAGCCTACCGAAGAAGTCATGCCTTCCATTCTACGGGGGCCCAGCGGCCGGCGCCTGTGGGCTCCCTCACCCGGCAGCGCCGACGCACGACGGCGCGCGGTCGCCGCCGCGGGCGGCCCTAGCCTCGGCGGAACTCCACGATGCGGTAGGGGACCTCGGTCCGGGAGGTGAGCCAGCCGCCGTCGTCCGGCTGGACCGACGCGAGCCGCCACTCGCTTCCCAGCTGGGGCGCGAAGGTGTCGCCGTCCACGTCGAGGTCGAGGATGGTCACCACGGCCACGTCGGCCTGCGGCATCGCCTCGGCGAAGATCTCCCCGCCGCCGATCACCCACACCCGCTCGCCGCCCTCGCTGCGGCGCGCCGTCTCGAGTGCCTCGTCGAGGGAATGCACGACGACGGCGCCCTCCGCCTCCCAGCCCGGCTGGCGGGTGACGACGATGTTCGTCCGGCCGGTGAACGGCCGGAAGCGCCCCGGGATCGAGTCCCACGTGCGCCGACCCATGACCACCGGGTGGCCCGTGGTGGTCGAGGCGAAGTGCTTCATGTCCTCGGGCACGTGCCACGGCATGGTGCCGTCCCGGCCGATGACGCCGCCCTCCTGCGTCTGCGCCCAGATCAGGCCGATCTCGCTCGAATCAGTGCTCATACGGCGATGGGGGCCTTGATCGTGGGATGGTGCTGGTAGCCGAGCACCTCGAAGTCCTCGTAGCGGTAGTCGAAGAGGCTCTCGGGCACGCGTCCGATGGACAGCTGCGGAGCGGGGTACGGCTCCCGGGAGAGCTGCTCGCGCACCTGCTCGACGTGGTTGTCGTAGATGTGGCAGTCGCCGCCGGTCCAGACGAACTCACCCACGCCCATCCCGAGCTGCTGGGCGACCATGTGGGTCAGGAGCGCGTAGGAGGCGATGTTGAACGGGACGCCCAGGAACATGTCCGCGCTGCGCTGGTACAGCTGGCACGAGAGCTTCCCCGGGCCGTCCTCCTGCGGCTCGACGTAGAACTGGAACAGCGCATGGCAGGGCGGCAGCGCCATCGTGGAGATCTCGGCCACGTTCCATGCGGAGACGATGTGGCGGCGCGAGTCGGGAGCGGTCCGGAGCGAGTCCATGACGGCGGCGATCTGGTCGATGTGGCCCCCGTCCGGTGTGGGCCACGAGCGCCACTGGACGCCGTAGACGGGGCCCAGCTCGCCGGCGTCGTCCGCCCACTCGTCCCAGATGGTGACCCCCTGCTCCTGGAGCCAGCGCACGTTCGAGTCGCCGCGCAGGAACCAGAGCAGCTCGAGGGCCACGGACTTGAAGTGCACGCGCTTGGTGGTCACGAGGGGGAAGCCCTCGGACAGGTCGAACCGGATCTGGCGGCCGAACACACTACGGGTGCCCGTGCCGGTGCGGTCGCCCTTGTGCGCGCCATGCTCGAGCACGTCCCGCAGGAGGTCCTCGTAGGGGGTCGTGACACGAGTGGGGGTGGGCATGTCCCTAGACTAGTCGGAATCCGACTAGTCTAGCTTCGACCAGCCGGCGTCAGTCCTCGAACGGCTTGACCTGCTCGAGCGCCACGACCCGCGGCCGCCCCTCGAGCGGCACGTGGAACACGATGACCTCCCCGGGGGCGAGGTACGGATCCGACGCGGGGAGCATGTCGTCGAGGCCCGGCTCGAGGTACTTCCTGAACTCGCCGAGCAGGGTCGGAAGCACCGGCCGATGCGAGCACAGCACCGCGGGCCTGCGCTTGTCGAAGAGCCGGCCCACGACGTCGGCCGCCTTGTGCGGCTTGCGCGAGTGGCGGTGCTCCGTGAGGTGGTCGACGAGGCGGACCTTGACCTTGACGCCCGAGGAGCGGACGTACGGGAGGACCGTGTCCACGCAGCGGCGCCAGGGGCTCGTGACCACACGGGTCGGCTTCCACACCTGCAGGAGCCTCGCGACCGCCTGGGCCTGGCGGACCCCCGTCGCGGCCAGGGTGCGGTCGCCCTCGGCCTTCGTCCACGAACTGCGCGGCTTGGCCTTGGCATGGCGCAGGAGGATCAGGGGGCGCGTGGCGAGCGCGCTGTCCCGCTCCGCGGCGACGAGGGCCTCGAGCGGGGCGACGTCGGTGCGGTTCGACAGGAGCACCTCGGCCTCGTCCGGGGTGCACCAGTGGACCTGGTCGACCTCGTCGCCGTCCGGCACGACGCGCTGGGAGGCGTCGACGTGCATGGCCCAGTAGTGCACCGACTTGAGGCCGGCCGCCACGCGGTAGTGGGTGACGCCGAGGGGCACCCCCAGCGGAGCGTCGAGCCCGATCTCCTCCCGGATCTCCCGGGAGGCGCACTCGTGGAGCGTCTCACCCGGGTCGAGCTTGCCCTTGGGCCAGGACCAGTCGTCGTAGCGGGGACGGTGGATGAGCAGCACCTCGAGGCGGTCGCCCGCCCTCCGCCAGGGGATGGCCCCGGCGGCCCTGACGGCGACGTCCTCGCCCGGATGCGCGGTCTGGTCGTCGACGGGGGTGTCAGTCATCACCGCAGGCTCGTGGCTCGCTGCCGGGCCCGCGAGGCCAGGAGCCACGACTGCACGTCCTCGAGCGGGCGACCTTCGGCGTCGAGGTGGTGGCGGGTCCAGTGCCCCTCGCGGTCCAGATGCCACGAGGACGTCCGGTCGTCGAGGTAGCGGTCGAGGAGCGCGATGAGCTCCGCGATGTCGTCGCGGTTCCGCAGCTGGACGAGCGCCTCGACGCGGCGGTCGAGGTTGCGGTGCATCATGTCCGCGGAGCCGATGTAGACGACCGGGTTGCCGCCGTTCGCGAACGCGAAGACCCGCGAGTGCTCGAGGAACCGGCCCAGGATCGAGCGGACCGTGATGTTCTCGCTCAGGCCCGGGACCCCGGGCCGCAGGGAGCAGATGCCGCGGACGATGACGTCCACCTGCACGCCCGCCTGCGAGGCCCGGTAGAGGGCATCGACGATGGCCTCGTCGACCATCGAGTTGACCTTGATGACCACCCGGGAGCGCAGCCCGGCGCGCGCGTTCCGGATCTCCGTCTCGATGCGGTCGATGAGGCCGGACCGGACCGAGCGGGGGGCCACGAGGAGCCGCTTGAAAGTGGACTTCGGCGCGTAGCCCGAGAGCTGGTTGAACAGCTTGGAGAGGTCCTCGCCGACCTGCTCGTCGCACGTGAGCAGGCCGAGGTCCTCGTAGTACCTGGCCGTGCGCGGATGGTAGTTGCCCGTGCCGATGTGGCAGTACCGGCGCAGGCCGTCGTTCTCCTGGCGGACCACGAGGGAGAGCTTGCAGTGCGTCTTGAGGCCCACGATCCCGTAGACCACGTGCACGCCGGCCTGCTCGAGCTTGCGCGCCCACGAGATGTTGGCCTGCTCGTCGAAGCGGGCCTTGATCTCGACGAGCGCGAGGACCTGCTTGCCGGCCTCGGCCGCGTCGATGAGCGCGTCCACGATCGGCGAGTCGCCCGAGGTCCGGTACAGGGTCTGCTTGATCGCCTGGACCTTGGGGTCCGCGGCCGCCTGCTCGAGGAAGGCCTGGACCGAGGTGGAGAACGAGTCGTACGGGTGGTGCAGAAGGATGTCGCGGCGGCGCATCGCGGCGAAGACGTTCGCGGCCTTGGCCGTCTCTGACTCGTTGAGGAAGCGCGACGTGTGGGCGAGCTGCTTCGGGTAGTGCAGGTCGGTGCGGTCGATGCCCGCGATGACGCTGAGGCCGCGGAGGTCCAGCGGGGTGGGCAGCTGGTACACCTCGCTCTCCTCGACGCCGAGCTCCCGGACCAGCAGGGCCAGGATGTTCGGGTTGATGTCGTCAGTCACCTCGAGGCGCACCGGCGGCCCGAAGCGCCGGCGCAGGAGCTCCTTCTCGAGGGCCTGCAGGAGGTTCTCGGCGTCGTCCTCCTCGACCTCGAGGTCCTCGTTGCGGGTGACGCGGAACGTGTGGTGCTCGAGGACCTCCATGCCCGGGAAGAGCTGGTCGAGGTGCACCGAGATGAGTTCCTCGAGGGCGATGAAGCGGGCCGTCCGGCCCGCGACGGCGCCCGCGCGGGGTCCGTCGATCGAGATCAGGCGGGGGAGCTGGTCCGGGACCTTCAGGCGGGCGAAGAGCTCCTTCTCGCTGACCGGGTTCCGCACGACGACGGCGAGGTTGAGCGAGAGGCCGGAGATGTACGGGAAGGGGTGGGCGGGATCGACGGCGAGCGGGGTCAGGATGGGGAAGACCTGCTCGGAGAACATGCCCCGCAGCCGTGCATGCTCCTCGTGGGTGAGGTCGTCCCAGTGGACGATGTGGATGTTCTCCTTGGCGAGGGCGGGCCGGATCTGGTCCGCGAAGACGTGTGCGTGCCGCTCCTGGAGGCGGTGCGCCTCCTCGGAGATCTGCTCGAGGACCTCGATGGGGCTCAGCCCGGCCGCCGAGGGCACGGCGATCCCGGTCGCGATCCGCCGCTTGAGCCCTGCGACGCGGACCATGAAGAACTCGTCGAGGTTGGAGGCGAAGATCGAGAGGAAGGTGACGCGCTCGAGGAGGTAGAGGTCGGGGTCCTCGGCAAGCTCGAGGACGCGGGCGTTGAACGCGAGCCAGCTGAGCTCCCGGTCCAGGAAGCGGTCCGGGCCCACATCGCCCTCGGGGACCTGTTGGGGGGCGAACTCGGGGATGTCGATGCGGTCCTGAGTCGCCCGCGCCGCGGGCACCTCCGACGACCCGAACACGGGCACAGCGCGGGGCGCGACGGCCGCGGTGGGCGCGGCGGCGCCGTCGTGCGCGGACAGCGTCGAGGGGGTGGGGTCAGTCTGCGGCTCCGTTGCTGCACTGCTCTGGTTCTGGGCGGCTTCAGTCATGGTTCCTCCGCAGGAGCTCGGTGTGTCGGGTCAACACTACTAGGGCGCCGCCGCAGGGGCGCGGGCTAGGCGAGGGAGTAGAGGACGTCCCGGTCCCAGAGCGTGAACCCGAGGCGCCGGTACATGGCGACCGCCGGCAGATTGTCCGCATCGGTGTACAGCATGATCGTCGCCAGCCCGAGCGAGTGGAGGTAGTCGATCCCGTGCAGGGTCAGCGCCCGCCCCAGCCCGCGCCCCTGCGCCTCGGGCACGACGCCGACGACGTACACCTCGCCGAGGGCGCGGTGCTCGCCGTGCGCCGGGTGCACCTTGGTCCAGTGGAACCCGAGGATGCGGCCGTCGTCGTCGACTGCGAGGAAGAAGCCGCGCGGATCGAACCAGTCCTCCGCCATGCGCGCCTCGAGGTCGCTGCGGCGGAGGGAGCCCTGCTCCGGATGGTGGGAGAACGCGGCCCGGTTCGCGGCCAGCCAGGCGTCCTCGTCGCGGCCGGGCTCGAACGTGCGGATGTGCACGCCCTCGGGGAGTGGCTCGGCGGTCTCGTGGGGGTGGCGGACGAGGACCATCTTCCACAGCTGGCGCTCGGGCACGAACCCGTAGTGCGTGGCGAGCTCCGCCGCGGCCTCGTGGTTGCCGTGGGACCAGGCCTTGAGCCCCTTCAGGCCCGTGGCGCCGCGGAGCTCCTTGATGGCCTCCACGAGCCTCATGCCCACGCCCTGGTTGCGGTAGTTCGGGTGCACGGCCAGCTCCGCGACGCCCGCGCCGTCCTCGCCGAATGCGATCGCGGCGAGGCCCGCGAGGTCCTCGGGTGCCGAAGAGCCCGACGTGTCGTCGAGGGCGTGGACGGCGACCGTCACGATCTCCTCGGACCGGGTGTCCGGCGACTTCATCAGCACGGTGGTCTGCTCGGAGAGGGAGGGGTTGCCGTCGGACTCCTCGGCGGCCTCCAGCAGGGCCTGGATCTCGGCCCAGAGAGCCTGCGGGACGCGGCCTTCGACAACGGTGACGGGCCAATCCTGCGGGTATGCGCTGGTCATGTAGGCAAGGCTAGCGAAAAGGCCGCGGATTGGGGTGTTTCGCACGACGGCGCCCGGCCGGCGTGTGTTTTGACGCGGCAGGCCGCCTCGGGTACTGTCAATGTCCTGTCGCCGGGTGCACCGGCGGCCGAGGGGGATCCACCAGTGGGGTGGCTTTGATACGTTCGACCCGTATGTCCTCCACCCTTCCCGAGGGCCCCGCATCCACCGTGCGGGGCCCTCGGCGCGTCCACGCGGCCCCCACCTTCGTCTCGGGTACGCGAAATGGGCTCCCCAGGACGTTTCGGGTACGCGAAATGCGGCCCCTCCATCTTTCAGGTACGCGAAATGGGCTCCCCAGGACGTTTCGGGTACGCGAAATGCGGCCTGGCTGGATCTCGGGTACGGCGCGCACGACGCCGGGTGCGCACCGAGCGCGAGCTGGCTGGCCGCCGTCGTACGCCAGCCGACCCTCGCCGCGAGCTGGCGCGTACCTGAGACGCTCAGGGGCGGGATTTGGTGTACCTGAGACGCTCAGGGGAGGGATTTGGTGTACCTGAGACGCTCAGGGGCGTGATTTGGTGTACCCGAAACGCTGCGGGGGCGGGGGTCAGGCCTCGCTCAGCTCGTCCTCGTTGAGGCGGGTGAGCGTGAGCCGATAGCCGACGTTGCGGACAGTGCCGATGAGCCCCTCGTGGTCGGGCCCCAGCTTCGCCCGGAGCCGCCGCACGTGCACGTCGACGGTGCGGGTGCCGCCGTAGTAGTCGTAGCCCCACACCTCGGTGAGCAGCTGCTGGCGGGTGAACACCCGGCCGGGGTGCTGGGCGAGGTACTTCAGGAGCTCGAATTCCTTGAACGTCAGGTTCAGGGCCTCCCCGTTGACCTTCGCCGTGTAGCTCGCCTCGTCGATCACGACGCCGGCTGCGCGGATCTCGGTCTCCGGCTCCTCGGCGGCTGACGTCTTCGAGATGGCGAGCCGGACGCGGGCCTCGACCTCGGCCGGCCCGGCGGAGTCCAGGATGATGTCGTCCACGGTCCAGGCGGAGGACACCGCTGCCATCCCGCCCTCGGTCAGGATGAGGATGAGCGGCGCGCCGAGCCCGGTCGCACGCAGGAGCTGGGTGAGCGAGCGCGAGCCGACCAGGTCCTTGCGCGCGTCGAGGAAGATGACGTCGGCGGGATCGGCGTCGAGCAGCGCGGTCGGTTCGGCCGGGAGGATGTGGACCCGATGGTTCAGCAGCTCGAGGGCCGGGAGGATGTCCACTGACGAGCCGTTGGCGTTCGTCAGAAGCAGGATGTGCGACATGGTTCCTCCCGAGGATCTGGCTGCACGGCGTCGGGCAGGGGTACCTTTGACGCCGATTATAGGCGCGGCCCGGCCCAGACCCGCCGAACGCAAGTCACAGACCGGCGCCCCGGTGAGGCAGGATGGCAGGGTGATGAGCGCACAGACGGGAACAGCGCGGCCCGCGGCCGCGACCGGCCGGGAGGCGCAGGCGGGGGCGGGGCGGTGAAGTCCTGGGTGAGGTCCGTCGCGGGCGGCGCGATCGCGATCGCCGGCACGGCGCTCGCGGTCGGGTCGAGCCTGGGCGGCCCCGTCGTGCAGCTCGCCGGGGTTGCGGCCGTGGCCGTGGCCGTCGGGTTCGGCTGGCCCCACTTCCTGGGGATTCCGGCCCGCAAGACCAACGGTGCCGTCATCGCGCTGGCCGGCGTGGCGTCGGCGGCGGCGGTCACGTTCACCCCGGGACCCGAGCTCCTCTCGTGGACGCCTCTCGCGATCGCGGTCGGCGTGATGGCTGTCGTGGTCGTCCAGCTGCTCCGCGGCACGGGCCAGAGCCACCGGCTCGAGTCCGCGTTCGGCGCGAGCGCGGGCGTCCTGCTGTGCTGCCTCGGTGCCGGGTGGATCGGCACGGCCCGGCTCACCGGCGCGGGCTCCATGCTCCTCGTTGCCGGGATCAGCACGGTCGTGGCACTCCTCATCGGGATGATCCGGTGGCCGGACACGATCGTCGCTCCGCTCGCCATTGTGTTCGCGGGCCTCGCTGCGCCGCTCGCGGGCCTGGTGCTGACGGGGATCTCGGTGCTCCCGGCGACGATCGCCGGGGTCGTGATCGGTGCGGTGCTCGCCGCGTTCCGCAGGCTCAACAGCACGCGCAGCATCCGGCTGGCACCGTTCGGCGTGGTCGCGCTCGGGCTCGCGCCGGCGTTTGCCGTCGGGTCGATCGCGTACTTCCTCGACCGGATGCTCGTCGTCTAGCACACCATCCTTCCGCGGCCGGCGCATGATCCGGGCGGCCGGCGGTGTGGCCAGCCTCACGGGCAGTGGGCCCCGCCCGAGGCGCTACGATGGGCCGTATGAGCGTTGTTGCCTTCGAGATCTTCTTCCTTGTCCTCCTCGCCGTCGCGGGTATCTCCATGGCCTGGTTCGCCGGGCTCGTCGTGTGGAAGCTGTTCAAGGGCCAGCGCTGACCCGTCGGCCGCGCTGCCGAAGGAAGACCGCACCGTAGCACCGAAGAAGGAGCCCAGTGCCCATCGAGATCCCGTCCGGCCTGACCCCCGAGCTTGTCCCGCTGTCGTGGCTCATCGGGGAGTGGGAAGGGCGGGGTCGGCTCGGTGCCGGGGAGGCCGGGGATGAGCACTTCGTCCAGCGTGTCGTGTTCGCCCACAACGGCTTCCCCTACCTCCAGTACACCGCTGACAGCTGGCTCTCAGACGAGAACGGGAACCGGCTGCGGCCCCTGTCCACCGAGACGGGCTTCTGGCAGCTCGACAGGCCCCTGCAGGACGCCGACGGCGGCCCGGGCCTCACCCCCGCCGACATCGTCCCGGCCTACAAGTCCGCCGACGAGGTCGAGACCCTCCGGAACAGCCAGGACGGGTTCGACATCACCGTCACGATCCTGCATCCGGGCAGCATCGCCGAGCTCTACTACGGCCAGATCAAGGGCCCCCAGATCCAGCTCAGCACCGACGCCGTCCTGCGGGGCGCGCACGCCCGCGACTACAAGGCCGCGACCCGGATCTTCGGCCTCGTCAATGGCGACCTCTTCTGGCGCTGGGACGTCGCCGCGGGCGAGTCGCCGCTGGCCCCGCACGCGTCGGCGATCCTGCACCGGACCTCCTCGCCGTCCGCCGCGCAGCCGCCCACCGAGTGACCTGCCGAGGGTGTGGAGTGAAATCGGCCCCCGAGGCGTTGGAACGTACATGACTTCTTCATCTCCTCTGCTCGCCCGTCCCGGTGCCGTCGAGGCCGGCGGGGCCGATGCCGGCGTCGCGGCGCACTACGGCGACCCCCTGCGGGAGCAGCGGGAGCTCGCCGCCGGCCGCGCCGCCGTCGACCTCTCCCACCGCGGCATCGTCACCGTCTCCGGCCCGGACCGCCTCTCGTGGCTGACGACGCTCTCCTCCCAGCAGGTCGCGTCACTGGCCCCGGGTGAGTCCAGTGAGCTGCTCCTCCTGAGCGTCCAGGGACGCATCGAGTACGACGCGCGGATCGTCGACGACGGCGAGCGGGCGTGGCTCCTCGTCGAGGGCGCCGAGGCCCCCGGCCTGGCGGCGTGGCTGACCTCGATGAAGTTCATGCTCCGCGTCGAGGTCAAGGACGCGACCGACGCGTGGGCCGTGCTGGCCGGCACGCGCCGCTTCGCCGCGCTCGACCCCTTCGGTCCCGGCGGCGCGCCGCTGACCTGGGCAGACCCCTGGCCGCACGTGGCCCCCGGCGGCTACTCCTACGCCGTGGTCGGCGAGGACCGCCATCCCGGCCTCGACCGCCCGTGGTTCGAGCACGTCGTCGAGCGTGCGCGGCTCCAGGACGCGGTCGCCGCGCTGGAGGCCGACGGCGTCGGGCTGGCCGGTGCCATGGCGTCGGAGGCGCTGCGCATCGCCGCATGGAGGCCGCGCTGGGGCCTCGAGACCGACGAGCGCACCATCCCCCACGAGCTCGACCTGCTCCGCACCGCCGTGCACCTGGCGAAGGGCTGCTACAAGGGCCAGGAGACGGTCGCGCGCGTGCACAACCTGGGCCACCCGCCGCGGCGGCTCACGATGCTCCAGCTCGACGGCTCCGGGCACACGCTCCCGGCCGTCGGCAGCCCCGTGTTCGCCTCGGCAGGCGGGTCGGCGCACGACGCCGGCGCACGCCAGGTCGGGCAGGTCACCTCGGCTGCGCTGCACTACGAGATGGGGCCGATCGCCCTCGCCGTGCTCAAGAGGTCCGTGGACCCGGCAGCGGCCCTCGTGGTGCGCGGCGAAGCGGAGGGCGAGGACTACGCGGCAGCCCAGGAACTCATCGTCGCCCCGGACGCCGGCCAGGTCGTCGGCCGGCCCACAGGACTCCTCAGGAGGAACGCATGAGCGAGAACAACCACGCCCCCGCGCCCGACGACGACGTCATCGCCCTCGCCGGCAGGCTCTTCGATGCCGCACGGGCCGGGGACGAGACCACGCTGCGCGCGTACCTCGACGCCGGGGCGCCGGCGTCGCTCGCCAACCAGTCCGGCGACACGCTCGTGATGCTGGCCGCCTACCACGGCCACGCGGGCGCGGTCCGGCTGCTGGGGGAGCGCGGCGCCGACGTCGAGGCCGCGAACGACCGCGGCCAGACCCCGCTCGCGGGTGCGGTGTTCAAGGACTACGGGGACGTCGTGGACGCCCTGCTGGCCCTCGGCGCGAGCCCGGATGCGGGCACTCCCTCCGCGCGCCAGGCGGCCCACATGTTCGGCCGGTCCGACCTCCTCGACCGGTTCGGGACGGCCGGCTGACCGCTTTCCCCTCCTCCCTCGGCCTTCCCCTCGGACCCGGGGGCATGGGGAGTTCTCCCCGCCGGCTGGGGAGGCGCCGGACACGTGCGCTACCCTCGGGGGGTGCCGCTGCGCCTCTCGGGGAGGCCCGGCGGCTGACATCTCGCGGAACCGGGACCAGTGCGCCGTGCGCTGGCCGGCGCGACTGACGGGGGGACCGCTTTGCGACGAGCCGGGGGGCTGCGCCAGCACGCGCCGCGCATTGTGACTGCCATCGCGATGGCCTGCGTGGGGGCGGTCCTCGTCACCGCCGCGATCCTGTACCCGGGCTTCAGGTCCGTCTCCGCGGACCTCAACGACGGCGGCGTCTGGGTCACCAACGGCTCCATGAACATGGCAGGCCACCTCAACTTCTCCTCCAAGGTCCTCGACGGCGGCGTGGCGGCGCGCTCCAAGACCTTCGACGTCGTCCAGCAGTCACGCTCCGTGGCCGTCCAGGACAAGGGCGTCGCCACCCTGAGCCCCGTCGACTCGGCCGAGGTGCGCCTCAGCGGCGACCTCCCGTTCAGCGGCACCGGGACCGCGGCGTTCGGGAGCACGACGGCGGCGCTCGCCGACCCGGGCACGGGCCGTGTGTGGGCCCTGCCGCTCGAACGGCTCTCGGGGTTCAACCCCGAGTCGACGGAACCCAGCGCGCAGGACGTCCCCGGCGCCGTCGCCACCGTCTCGTCCGAGAACGAGGTCGTCGCGGTCTCACCGGCCCGCAGCGAGATCGTGCGCATCCCCGAGGGCCGCGAGGCCACGTTCACCACGGTCGACGGCCTGGCCCCGAACGCGAAGGTGCAGATCGCCACTGTGGGGAGCGACGCCGTCGTGCTCGATCCCGGCAGCGGGACCCTCCTGCTCCCCGGCGGGCAGAAGGTCCAGCGCGACGACTTCCGCAACGCGCAGCTGCAGCAGTCCGGGCCCGCGGCCGGAAACGTCGCCCTCGCGACGGCGAAGGCACTGGTGCTCATGCCGCTCGGCGGGGGTGCCGGCCGGCAGCTCGACGCCGCGCAGGGCCGCCCCGGCCTGCCCGCACGCCCGGTCCAGCAGGGCGGCTGCGTCCACGCCGCGTGGTCCGGGACGGGCATGTACGTGCGCGACTGCGGCGGCCAGACCGAGACCAAGGACATCCCCTCCGCCAAGCCGGACTCCGAGCTCGTCTTCCGGGTCAACCGCGACATCGTGGTGCTCAACGACGTCCGCGGGGGCAACGTGTGGCTCGTGACCGAGCAGATGCAGCTCGTGAACAACTGGCAGGAGATCGTCCCCCAGAAGCAGACCAAGGACGGGGACAAGGAGGACTCCGCCGAGATCATGCTCCAGAAGGAGCTGCCGGACCGGACCGAGGAGAACAGGCCCCCCACCGCCATGCCGGATGACTTCGGCGTGCGCCCGGGCCGGACCGTGATCCTCCCCATCCTGCTGAACGACACGGACCCCGACGGAGACGTCCTCACCGTGCGGCCCACCGGCACGGCGGCGCGGATCGGCCAGGTGCAGCCGATCTTCAACGGGGCCGCCCTGCAGATCGTGGTCAACGCCGGCGCCACGGGCAGCGACGCGTTCGAGTACGAGGTCTCCGACGGTCGCGGGGGCACGGCCTCCGCGCGGGTCAACCTCACGGTGCGGGACGGGTCGTCGAATGCCGCGCCGCGCCAGCTGCGCGCGAACACGATCGCCGTCGAACAGGGCAGCACGGTCTCGCAGAACATCCTCGGGGACTTCGTCGACCCCGATGGCGACGAGCTCTTCCTCGCCGGCGCGAGCACCCCTGCCCCCGGGGACTCGGTCCGCTTCCAGGCCGACGGAACGGTCGTCTTCACGGACGGCGGCCTGGGCCTGGGCAAGAAGGAGATCCGCATGCGCGTCTCCGACGGCCGCGACGTCACCGAGGCCACGATCTCCGCGGACGTGCGCGCCGTCGGGAGCCTGCCCCCGCAGACCACGCCGGACCACGTCCGCACCGGAGTCGGCGAGCCCATCGTGGTCTCCCCGCTCGCGAACGACATAGACCCCTCCGGCAAGGGCCTGCGGCTCCTGCGCGTGGAGCCCGTCGCCGGGCTCGACATCGTCATGAACTCCGAGGACGGCACCTTCTCGGCCCAGGCGGCCGAGCCCAAGGTGTACTACGCCGTCTACCTCGCCTCGAACGGCTCCGCGACGGCGCAGGGCCTCGTGCGCATCGACGTCGAGGCGGCGAAGACCGACGGCGGCGCGCCCGTGGCGGTGCGCGACGTCGGGCTCCTGCCCACGGGCGGGAGCGTCCTCGTCGACCCGCTCGCGAACGACACCGACCCCGCGGGAGGCGTCCTCGTCGTTCAGTCGATCTCGCTGCCCTCCGACGCGCCCATCACGGTCTCCGTCATCAACCACGCGATCCTGAAGATCACGGACACCCGCGGCCTCAAGGAGCCCCTCTCGATCGGCTACGTCGTGTCCAACGGGGACAAGACGGCGAGCTCGACCGTGACCGTGACGCCCGTGCCGCAGCCGGCCAAGCTTGAGCCGCCCGTGGCGAAGGGCGACGAGGTGGTGGTCCGTGCGGGAGACACCGTGACGATCCCCGTCCTCGCCAACGACTCCCACCCCAACGGCGCCCCCATCACACTCAGCCCGAAGCTCGTCGAGGTCCCGGACGCGGCCGCGGGGCACCTCTTCGTGGACCAGGACACCCTGCGCTTCTCCGCCGGGCCGAACCCCGGGACCGTGTACGGCATCTACGAGGTCGTCGACCCCGCGGGCCAGAAGGACTCCGCGAAGGTCACCATCACCATCCGTGCGGACGACCCCGCCCAGAACGCCATGCCCGTGCCGAAGAACCTCACCGCCCGCGTCCTCGCCGGCCACACCGCGAAGGTCGCCGTGCCGCTGGACGGCGTGGACCCCGACGGCGACTCCGTCACAATCACCGGCATCGAGAAGCCGCCGGCCCTCGGCACCGCGATCGTCAAGGACGGGTACATCGAGTACAGCGCGGCGAACAACGCCTACGGCAAGGACACCTTCACGTACGTCGTGGAGGACCGCTACGGCGGCCGCGGCGTCGCGACGGTGCTCGTCGGCGTCGCCGCCACCCCGAACAGGAACCAGGCTCCGATCCCGGGGGACGACAAGGTGTCGGTCCGTCCCGGCCGGCCGGTGTCCGTCGACGCCCTGGCCAACGACACCGATCCCGACGGCGACACGGTCCGCCTCGTCTCCGACGGCTTCGAGGTCCCGGACGGGGCGGCCGCGCGGGCCGACCAGGGCCGCGTCGTCGTCACCGCCCCGGCCGTGCCCGGCACGGCGACGGTCCGCTACACGGTCGACGACGGGCGCGGCGGCCGCGCGATCGGCAGCATCATCGTCGAGGTCAGCCCCGAGGCGGAGCTCAAGGCGCCGATCGCCCGGGACGACCGGGTCAACGCCATGGACGTCGCGGGCAGGACGACGTTCGCCGTGGACGTCCTGAAGAACGACGAGGACCCCGACGGCGTGGCAGGCGACCTCAGGGTCGAGGTCCCGGCCAGCGCGGCCGCGGCCGGGACCACCGTGAACGGGCGGACCGTGAACGTCGCGCTGGCCCAGCAGCCGCAGGCCATCCCGTACACCGTCACGGACGTGGACGGGCTCTCCTCGACCGCCATCATCTGGGTCCCCGGGCTGCGCGACCAGCGGCCGGTCCTGAAGACCCTGAACCCCGTCCACGCCAAGGCCGGCGAGCCGCTCGAGCTGAAGCTCGGCGACTACGTCACGGTGCGTCCCGGCCGTGCGCCGCGGATCACGACCGAGGCTGGGGTCACCGCCATCGCCTCCGACGGGCAGCCGCTCGTGAAGGACGCCGGCACCCTCCGGTACGCGGCGCGCAAGGACTACGGCGGCCGGGCCTCGATCACCTTCGAGGTCACAGACGGCTCCGGCCCCGACGACCCCGAGGGCCTCAAGAGCGTCCTGACGATCCCGCTCGATGTCGAGCCGACCGCCGACAAGCCCAACACCCCGCCCACGTTCGCCACGAGCGCGCTCGAGACGGCGCAGGGCGAGGACGGGGCGCGGCTGGACCTCCGCGCTGCCACGACGGACCCCGACCCGGGCGACATCGACCGCATGTCCTTCCGCCTCACGGGCGGCGCGCCCGAAGGGGTGGACGTCAGCCTCGACGGCTCGGTCCTCGTCGCCAAGGCCGGCAGCGCCCAGCGGGGCGCCGCGGGGCAGGTCGGCATCGAGGTCGACGACGGCCGCGGCGGCAAGGTCTCCGGGGCGGTCGAGGTGCGCGTCGTCGGCTCGACCCGGCCGCTCGCCGTCGCCAATCCCGACGCGGTGCCTGAAGCGCAGGCCGGCAAGCCGGTCGAGATCCCCGTCCTCGCCAACGACGCCAACCCGTTCCCGGACAAGCCGCTGAAGCTCCTGAACGCCACCGTCGGCTCCGGTGGGGGGAGCGCGCGGGTGGACGGCGACCGCGTCGTCGTGACCCCCGCCGCGGGCTTCCACGGCCAGCTCACCGGCTCCTACCGCATCCAGGACGCCACCGGGGACGGCGACCGCGAGGTGGAGGGGCAGTTCACGGTCACCGTCCGCGACAGGCCCGACGCGCCGAGCGCGCCCGTCGTCGACAGCATGTCGAGCCGTCAGGTGGTCCTCCACTGGGCTCCGCCGGCGAACAACGGCGCCGAGATCACCGGCTACAAGGTCGGCTTCGCCGGCGGGAGCCAGGACTGCCCGACCAACACGTGCACCATCGGCGGGCTGGCGAACGGGACCCAGTACACTTTCACGGTCATCGCGGTCAACGCTGTCGGGCCGTCCGCGCCCGGCCCTGCCTCCGCCCCCGTGACTCCGGACGCCAAGCCCGCGGCCCCCGCGGCGCCCGTGCTGACGCGCGGCGACAAGACGATCTCGATGGCCTGGACCGCCCCGGCGAACGAGGGCACCCCGATCCAGAGCTACACCATCGAGCTGTCCTCGTCGCAGGGCCTCCAGCGGAAGACCGTCGGCCCGGTCACCCAGCTCACGTGGGACGGCCTGACCAACGGCGTCGAGTACCGGGCACGGATCCAGGCGAAGAACGGCGCGAAGGACCCGTCGGACTGGTCCGCGCTCTCGGCCGCCGCCAAGCCGGCCGGGCCACCGCTGGCGCCCGCGGCACCCCAGGCGGCCCGCATGACGTCGGCCGTCAACGGCGGCGCCGTCGACGTCACCTGGGCCTCGGAGCCGCTCAAGAGCAACGGCGAGCCGGTCACCGGCTATGCCGTGAAGGTCTACCGGAACGGGGCGCTCGAGAAGACGACGGCGCAGACTGCGCAGACGTCCCTGCAGGTCACCGGCCTCGACAACTCGTCCAGCTACACGTTCTCCGTCGTGTCCTCGAACAAGGTGGGGTCCTCGCCGGAGGGGGCCCGGAGCAACGCGGTGACGCCCTACGGCCGCCCCGGCGCCGTGACCACCCTGTCGGCGACGCCGTACGACACCACCGGCGACGGGCACCAGGTGAAGCTCGCCTTCACCGCGCCCGCCGACAACGGCGACGCGATCTCCGGCTACCAGTACGCCGTCAACGGCGGCGGCTGGCAGAACCTGGCCGCGAGCCGGGTGGTCGGGGGCCTGGCCAACGGGACGAACTACTCGTTCATGGTGCGCGCCGTGAACTCGGCGGGTCCGGGCCCGAACGGCAACAGCGACGCCGCCAACCCCTACGGCCGGCCCCAGACGCCGGTTGCCAGCGCCGCCCAGAACGGAATCCGGGTCAACATGACGTGGAACACCGGCGGCTACGACAACGGCCGGCCCACGAACGTCACGGTGACGATCGACGGCGGCCAGGTCGCCAACGACGGCGCCGCGACGGTGGGCAACGGGCCCGACGAGGCGCACTCGATCACGGTCAAGGCCTGTGTGCAGGGGGAGCCCACGAACTGCTCCACGAAGTCGGACTCGGCCCGCACGGCGTCGCCCTCGGCGACGCTGGCCCAGGGCCCACGCGCCAACGACCCTCAGTGCACGTCCAACGCGTGCTGGTACTTCGACGTCACGGGCCGGAACTTCCACCCCAACACGAGGGTGCACGTCCAGTGCTACATCGACTCCGCGCCCAACCCGCACGTCTTCGCCGAGTATTGGGACACCACGGACGGCAACGGCTACTTCCGCAACAACCAGTACTGCTTCCTGGGCAAGGACTCGATCAACCCCTGGTCCAACGGCTGGGCAGTGGTCGACGACGGCAAGGGCGGGCGCGCGAGGACCAACAACAACACGTGGTAGCTGTGGTTCTCGCCACGGGCGAACTCTTCAGGACAGACACTGTCCTGAAGAAGTGAGACCCTTGTCCGGTGGAAAACGTCGAACGGCCGTGGGCCGCCCTCTGGTCCCTCGTCATCGGGTTCTTCATGATCCTCATCGACACGACCATCGTGTCGGTGGCGAACCCCGCGATCATGCGGGCGCTCGGGGCCGACATCAATGCGGTCATCTGGGTCACGAGCGCCTACCTGCTCGCGTACGCCGTGCCGCTGCTCATCACCGGCCGCCTCGGTGACCGCTTCGGCCCCAAGAACATGTACCTCGGCGGGCTCGTGGTCTTCACCCTCGCCTCGCTGTGGTGCGGCCTCTCGGGAAGCGTGGGGTCGCTCATCGCTGCGCGCGTGGTGCAGGGGCTCGGCGCCTCGCTCATGACCCCCCAGACCATGGCCGTCATCACGCGCATCTTCCCGCCGGAGCGCCGAGGCTCCGCGATGGCGATCTGGGGCTCGACGGCGGGCGTTGCGATGCTTGTCGGCCCGATCCTGGGCGGCGTCCTCGTGGACGGGGCCGGCTGGGAGTGGGTCTTCTTCATCAACGTCCCGGTCGGCGTCGTCGGCTTCCTCCTCGCGGCACGGCTCGTCCCGCGCCTGGCGACCCACGCGCACCGCTTCGACTGGCTCGGCGTCGTGCTGAGCGGCGTCGGCATGTTCCTGCTCGTGTTCGGCATCCAGGAGGGCCAGACCTACGCGTGGGGAACGATCTCCGGGCCGCTCACGGTCTGGGAGCTGATCATCGCCGGGGTGGTGGTCATGGCGCTCTTCGTCGTGTGGCAGTGGCGCAACCGGGCGGAGCCCCTCGTGCCGCTCGGCCTGTTCAGGGACCGCAACTTCACCCTCGCGAACGTCGGCATCACCACGGTGGGGTTCGCCGTGACGTCGTTCGGGCTGCCGACGATCTTCTACTACCAGCTGGTGCGCGGCATGACGCCGACCCAGTCGGCGCTCATGATGATTCCGCTGGCGGTCCTGTCCGGGGCGCTGGCGCCCGTCGGTGGCAAGCTCGTGGACCGCGGGTACGCGAAGGTCATGAACATCGGCGGGATGCTGCTCTTCGCGTTCGGACTCGTGCTCTACGCCGTCCTCCTGACCCCGGACATGCCGATCTGGGCGCTGCTCATCCCGAGCGCGGTTGTCGGTCTCGCGAACGCGGGGTTGTGGGGACCGCTCGCGACCCTCGCCACGCGCAGCCTCCCGCCGCAGCTGGCCGGCGCGGGCTCCGGGATCTACAACACGACCCGCCAGATCGGGGCGGTCCTCGGGTCCGCGGCGATCGCTGCCCTCATCCAGGCGCGCCTCGCGGCCGAGATGCCCGGCGGCGGCCAGTCCGGCGCGGCCGGCGACTTCGCCGGGGCGGCGCTGCCGCCCATGCTGCATGCACCGTTCTCGGCGGCGATGGGCCAGTCGGTGCTCCTCCCGGCGGCGGTGGTGCTCGTCGGGTTCGCCGTCGCGTTCTTCTTCGTCAAGGTGCCCGCGGCGCCGAAGCCGGCTCCGGCGCCGAAGCAGCCCGCCCCCCGCTGACGCCGCGACGCCGAGGTCACCCCGTGTGCGCCCGAGGTCACCCCGTCTGCGCCCGAGGTCACCCTTTCTGCGCCCGAGGTCACCTCGTGTGCGCCCGAGGTCACCGGATGTGGCGCCGAGGTCATCCCTTCTGCGCTCGAGGTCACTCCACGAGGGGTGATCTCGGCGGCAGTGGGGGTGATCTCGGCGTCAGTGGGGGTGATCTCGGCGCCAGTGGGGGTGACCTCGGCGGGTCAGGGGGTGCGGGGTCCGAGCCGGACGGAGGCCAGCTGGCCCGCAGGGGCGATGCCGAGCGAATCGACGAGGCGCAGCGCCGCCGTCGTGTGCGACGGCACCGCCACCTGGACCACGAGGCCGTCGGCGAGGGCCTCGTGCGCCGCGATCGAGGCGACGAGCCGTCCGAGCCCGCGCCTACGGTAAGCCGGGGCCACGAGCACGGACAGGTCGGCCAGGAGCCCACCTTCCTCGCCGTACGCGGCGCAGGCCGCCGGGCCATCGGGGAGCATCAGCGTGAAACGATGCTCCCGCCGGGTGAGGCCCGCGGAGCTCACGTCGTCGGGTGGGCACCGCATCTCCAGCTCGATCGCCTCGGGCGCCCCCCGGGAGACCTCCGGCTCGACGTCGGGCTGCTCGAGCGGGAGGTCGTCCGCGAAGCCCAGGACGGCGGTACGCAGCCCGTGGGCCCCGTGCCCGGCGAGCCTCAGGAGCGCGCTGCCGGACACGAGGTCTTCGGGCGCGTAGTCGGCGGCCGCCTCCACGAGCTCCGTCGGCCCGGCGATGGCCAGCTGCCCGAAGAGCACGACGGCGACCAGCTCCTCGGCGTCGTCGCGGCACCCGAGCAGCCGCGCGCCGTCGTCCGCGAAGGCCAGGTCCGCCAGACCCAGCCGGCGCGCCCAGACGAGCCGCACGATGTCGCGGCTCCCCTGGTGGAATGTCCCTGCGGTGCCCACGTCTCAGCCGAAGAGGACGGCTGCCTCGTCGTAGCGGTGCTGGGGGACGGTCTTGAGGCGGCCGAGGGCGGCGTCGAAGCCGACGTGGACGATGTCGGTGCCGTCGAGGGAGACCATGGTCCCCCAGCGGCCCTCGACCACGGAGTCGATCGCGGCCATGCCGAGCCGGGTGGCCAGGACGCGGTCGAACGCGGTGGGGACGCCGCCGCGCTGGATGTGCCCGAGGATCGTCGCGCGGGTCTCGATGCCGGTGCGGGACTCGATCTCGGGGGCCAGCTGCTCGGCGATGCCGCCGAGGCGGGGCCGGCCGAAGGTGTCCAGGCCGCGCTCGGAGTGCGGGGCGCTCATGCCCTCGAGGACAAAACCCTCGGCGACGACGACCAGCGGAGCGCGTCCGCGTTCGTGGGCCAGACGCACCCAAGTCGCGACCTGGTCCATGGTGACCCGCTGCTCGGGGATGAGGATCGCGTGGGCGCCGGAGGCCATGCCGGCGTGCAGGGCGATCCAGCCGACGTGGCGGCCCATGACCTCGGCGATCATGCAGCGGTGGTGGGACTCACCGGTCGTGCGGAGCCGGTCGATCGCCTCGGTCGCGATCTCCACGGCGGTGTCGAAGCCGAAGGTGTAGTCGGTGGCGTCGAGGTCGTTGTCCACGGTCTTGGGGACGCCTACGATCTTCAGCCCGGCGTCGGTGAGCCTCTTCGCCGCGGCGAGCGTGCCCTCGCCGCCGATCGCGATCATGGCATCGATGCCGAGCCGGTCCATGTGGCCCTTGATCACCTCGGGGCCGCCGCCGTTCTCGAACGGGTTGGTGCGGGAGGTGCCCAGGATCGTCCCGCCCTGCTTGGCGATGCCGCGGACGCTCGTGCGGGGGAGGTCGACGATGTCGCCCTCGACGACGCCGCGCCACCCGTCGCGGTACCCCACGAACTCCTGCCCGTGGACGGCGATGCCCTTGAGCACCGCTCCGCGGATGACTGCGTTGAGGCCGGGGCAGTCGCCGCCAGAGGTGAGGATGCCGATCTTCATGCAGGGCCTTTCCGTGGTGGGTACGGCCAGCCCCGCAGATGCGGGGGCCGCCGTGCTTGCTCGAGGCGCCCCGTTGAGCCCACGGCGATTGTATCGGCGGCCTCTTCGTGATGCACACCACAGCCGAGGCCGGGTGTCACGGTTCCGCGCGTTCCTCCGGTGTTCCGGCGCCGGCCGGCCCGCGGCGGCCTCGGGCGGCCGCCACCACGCCGCCCACCACAAGCCCCAGACCCCCGACAAGGAGCAGGACGACGGCGACCATCCCTGGGTCGACGGCGAACCATCCGAGGCGTCCCGCCACGATCAGCGCCGCAAGGGAGACGACGACGGCGCCCCAGATGACCGTCCCCAGGCTCGGTCCCTGCCGGTACTCACGCTCGGTGCTGGGCTGCGTGCTCATCTCACCGCTCCTGTCGGATCTCGATGCTGCTCATGGTCGCGTGCACGCGCACGACGAGGGCGGAGCCGGCCCGGTCGGCGTTGTACGTCTCGGAGTCCTTGGCCGTGATGCCCGAGAGGGACTTGGACCCGAAGTTCACGGTGCTCAGGACGGAATCTGCCTCCACCCGCACGGGAACATCCTTGGGGACCGTGATCTTGAGGCTGCTCATCGTCGCGTCCACCGGAACCGCTGCATCGGAGGCGAGGGGGCCTGCGGTGTCCAAGGCCCGCAGGTCGAGCTGCCCCGAGGCGCCCGTGAGCGAGTAGCCGGCGGTCGCCTGCGCCACTGTGCTGGGCGACAGGTCCACCACCCCGGGTGTCTGGCTCAGCTGGTAGGCGGGCTGCGTGATCGCGGCTCCCGCCAGGGCTACGACGGCGAAGAAGGAGAGGATGCCGCTCGAGCGCCCACGCAGCCCGGCGACGATGATGCCGAGGCCCACCACCGCGGCCGCGACGGCCCAGATGGCGCCTGAGGCCGGGTCGACGAGTGGGTTCCCCGCGAGCTGGAAGGCGAGCAGCACCGCCGCGACGATGACCGCAAGCCCGACGACGACGGTCGCGTACGGTCCGCCGGGCCCGGGCCGGGAGGGGCGCACCACGGTCGGGGCCGGGGCGCCGGGCGCGTGCCCGGACGGTGCTGGCGCCGTTCCGTACGCCGGGCCGTAGGGAACGGTCGAGGCATAGAGCGGCGGCGGCACATCGTCGGGCGGCACGGCGGCGTCCGGCGGCACGGTGGTGTCGGGCGCCACGGTGGTGTCGGGCGGCACGCTGCCCGGCCGCCGCGAGCGGGCAGAGCGCGCGATGCTGGTCACGATCAGCACGGCGACGGCCAGCCAGAAGACGCCCCACACGGCGCCCCAGACGGGGCCGCCACTGCCGGCCTCGTAGGCCAGGCCGGTCCGTGTTCCGCCCAGGCCGAGGACTGAGGCCACGAGGGCGCCCGTCATGCCCCCCGTCCAGTGGCCGTGGATGGCCTGCTGGAGGTGGATGCGGCCGTCGGGCTCGGGAAGCAGGAGCCAGAGGACCCCGTAGACGAGGAGCCCGGCTCCGAGGAGGATCGACGCGACGACGAAGAGGCCCCGCACGAGGATCGGGTCCACGCCCCATCGATGGGCGAGCCCGCTCGCGACGCCTCCCGCCCAGCGGTCGGTGCCGCGCGAGACGCCGAGCGTGCGGACCCAGGTGAAGAAATCCGTGCCGGCGTGGCCGGAGGGCTGGATGGGGGCCCCTGGGGCTCCTTGGGCCTGGTGGCTGCTCATGACTCGGTCCTTCCAGACACGACACGGCGGGCTGGGCCGCTGATTCCAGTGTCCGGCCGGCCCACGCACCCCTCTAGAGGCCTTGGGCCTCTGCCTGTGGCCAACGGCAGAGGCCCGGCCCCTCACGAGGGGCCGGGCCTCCAGGGCCGGGCTTTCAGCCGCCATCAGGCGCAGCGTCGGTTCAGCTCATGCCGTCGGGCCTGTCCCGACGCCGGGCCCCGAGGATCCGCCCTTCCCGATGCTCCTGTTGTTCAGGAAGTCCTCCAGGATGATGCGGTCGTCCTGGCCGGGGATCAGGATCCACGCCACGAGGTAGGCGAGGAAGGCAGGCCCTGGGAGGAGGCACAGGAGCAGGAAGCCGATCCGGACGAACGCGACGTCCACGTTGGCCCTGGCCGCGAGGCCTCCGAGCACCCCTCCCAGCATCCGTCGTGGTCCGCGCTTCAGGCCGCTCGAGCGGATGGCGGCAAAGAATTTGTCCATGGTTCCTCCTGGTCTCTCACTCGGTCGCGTACGGGCTGGCGCCGTGGGGACCACCCTCGGAAGGATGCTCGCCCGCGGGGGAGGTGCCGGCGTCGTCCGCCGTACCCTGCCTCCTGCGTGAGGCGAGCAGCCCGCCGATGACGAGCCCCAGCCCAGCCAGGAGGAGCACCCCTGCGGCCGCGAAGCCCGGGTCGACGGTCAGCCATCCCAGCCGGTTGGCCAGCATGAGCGCTCCCACTGCTATCACGACTGCCCCCCATACGATGGTTCCCACGGCGGGCCCCTGCTTCTCCGCGGGGCCGGTCTGCACGCCGGCGGACGCGCCGCTCGGGCCGTAGTCGGTGCTCATGTCAGTTCTCCTTGGTGATCTTGACGTCGCTGAGGTTGGTGTCGAGGGCCAGGACGAGCGTCCCGCCCGGGCGGTCGGCGTTGTAGCTCTCCGAGCCCGACTGCCGCAGCCCCGCGATGCTCCTGCTGCCCAACTCGACGCTGCTCAGGGTCGTGTCGGCGCGGACGGTGACCGGGACGTCCTTGGGGATCTCGATGGTGAGGTCGCTGAGGCTCACGTCGATCGGGACGGTCCTGTCCGAGGCGAGGGGGCCGGCGTCGTCGAGTGCGCTGAGGTCGATGCGGCCCTGCGCCGCGGTGACCTGGTAGCCGTGTTCGGCCTCGGTGACGGTCGACGGCGTGTAGGCGACCCGGGTCGGGCCGTCCGAGCGCCAGGGGAATCCGTCCGCGTGCAGGGCCCTCTCGATCCCGAGCGACAGGGCGGCGGAGACGAGGGCGATCACCGCGAAGAGCGACAGGATGCCGGCGGTATGCCCGCGGAGCCCGGCCACCAGGATGCCTGCGCCGATCACCACTGCGGCGGTGGCCCACATGGCGCCCCCCGAGACGCTCACGGCACCGGCGAGGGTCAGCGCGAGGAGGGTGCCGGCCGCGAGCGCGGCGATCCCGACGACCACGGTGGCGAACCCGGCTCCCGGGCCGCGCCTGCGCGGTCGCGGGGGCAGCGGCGAGGGTGTGGGGACCGGCGCCCAGGCCCCTGCGGGCTGGCTTCCTGCCGGCGGCGCGTAGGGGCCCGCGTACGACGGCGCGCTGGTCGCCTTGGCGTAGTAGGCGTCGCCCGGCTCGGGCAGCGGGGCCCCGGCATAGTGCGCGGCGGGGGCGGGGGTGCTTCCCGGGACACCGCCGGGCGGCACGGCCCCGGGGACAGCATGCCGGCGTCGGCTTCCGCGCACGATGCTGTAGACCGCGAATGCCACGACAGCGAGCCAGAACAGCCCCCAGAAGGCGCCGCCGAACCCGCGCTCGCCGAACCAGAACCCGGCCCTGGCGCCGCCGAGGCCGAGGATCGTGACGATCAGGCCGCCGGTCATGCCGCTGGTCCAGTGGCCGCGTCCCGCTTCCTGGACGTGGATGCGCCCGTCGGGCTCGGGCAGGAACAGCCACAGGAGGCCGTAGGCGAGGACCCCGATGCCGAGGAAGATCGCGGCGACGATGAACAGGCCGCGGATGAGGATCGGGTCGACGCCCCAGCGGTGGGCGAGGCCACTCGCGACGCCGCCCACCCAGCGGTCGGAGCCGCGCACGACGCCGAGCCCGCGCACCCAGCCGAAGACGTCGCCTTGGCGGGGTGGCTGGGAGGGGCGGCCCGCGGGCGGCGGGTAGGCGCCGGGCTGGGGGTCGGGCTGCGGGCCAGCTGTCTGGGGGCCCGGGGCGGGGTCCGGATCAGGATGGGGGGACTGGGATTCGGTGCTCATGCCTCAATCCTTCCGCTCGGTGCGCCGCCCTCCCATGGGGGCCTTCCCTGAGCGGACCCTGAGCGGACCCGGGGAAGCGGCTCGGAGCGTCCCTGAGGAGGCCCCAGCGTGCTTGGATGAATGCATGAGCACCGTGCCCGTCCGCCCAGCCCTGGTCAGGGGCGAGGACCGCGTGGTGGCAGGCGTATGCTCCGGCCTCGCGCGCCATCTGGGCCTGCGCGTGGACCTGGTCCGCTGGGGCATGGTGGCGGCGGCCTTCCTCGGCGGAGCCGGGATCGTCCTGTACGCGTGGCTGTGGATCATGGTTCCCACGGCGGCGGAGGCCGCCCGTCGCGCCGCCCGCCGACCGGCGTCGCCCATCGCACCGGCGGTGGCGGCCGCCCCTCCGCCGGAGCCCGGGCCCGCGCGCCCCCGCCAGCTGCCCCGCTACACGCGGGAGATCCTGCTCGGGGTGGTGCTCGTGATCGGGGCCCTCGTGCTGGGCGGCCAGGTATTCGGAGTGGACGTCCCGGTCGACACGGTGGTCCCGATCGCGGCCATCCTCGGCGGCGTGGCGCTCGCGTGGATGCAGCTCGACGAGTCGCGCCGGCAGAGCCTCGTGCGCGGCGCGGGGGCCGAGCGCTGGACGGGCTGGCTGCGGCTCGGCGCCGGGCTGGCCCTGGTCGTCGCGGGCGTGGTGCTGGCCGTCTCCGGGGGCCAGTGGAGCGTCATCGGGACGGCGCTCGTCGCGTCGTTCGCGGTGATCGCGGGCGTGGCGCTCGTCCTGCTCCCGTGGGGGCTCAAGTTCTGGCGGGAGTACGGTGCCGAGCGCGCCGCCCGCGTGCGCGAGGAGGAGCGCGCCGAGATCGCCGCCCACCTGCACGACTCCGTCCTGCAGACCCTCGCCCTCATCCAGCGGCGCGCGGGGAGCGAGGCCGACGTCGTGCGGCTCGCCCGCGCCCAGGAGCGCGAGCTGCGCGAATGGCTGTACCGGGACGCCCGGACGTCGGGCGGGTCGTTCGAGGACCGCCTCACGGCGCTCGCCGCCGAGGTCGAGACGGCGGTGGGCGCGCCGATCGACGTCGTCGTGGTGGGCGTGGCGCCCGACGCCGCGGGGTCCGGCGAGCAGGGCAACGGCGCCTATGACGCGCTCCTGCAGGCCGCCCGCGAGGCGATGCTGAACGCGTCGCGGCACGGCGGCGGCGGTCCGGTGTCCGTGTATGCCGAGTCCCGCGGGGGCGCGGTGGAGGTGTTCGTGAGGGACCGGGGCCCCGGCTTCGAGCTGGAGGCGGTGCCGGCCGACCGGCTCGGCGTCCGCGAGTCCATCATCGGCCGGATGCGCCGCCACGGCGGCGAGGCGACGATCGCGAGCGGCCCCGGCGGCACCGAGGTGCGGCTGCGGCTGCCAGGAACGGAGGAGACATGAGCGAGAACGCCGTGGGAGGAGCCGGACCCTTGCCGGTGAGCGTGGTGATCGTGGACGACCACACGATCTTCCGGTCCGGCCTCAAGGCGGACCTCGGAGACGCGGTCGAGGTGGTCGGCGAAGCGGGGACGGTGGAGCAGGCCGTCGAGGCGATCGAGCGGCTGAGACCGCGGGTGGTCCTCCTCGACGTCCACCTGCCGGGCGGGCTCGGCGGGGGAGGGCGCGAGGTCCTCACCCGCTGCGCGCCGCTCCTCGGCGAGGTCCGCTTCCTGGCCCTGAGCGTTTCCGACGCCGCGGAGGACGTCGTGGCCGTCATCCGCGCGGGCGCCCGCGGCTACGTGACGAAGACGGCGTCGGGGCCGGAGATCACGGCCGCGGTGCTGCGGGTGGCAGGCGGCGACGCCGTGTTCTCGCCGCGGCTCGCGGGCTTCGTCCTCGACGCCTTCGGCACGTCCGCCGTCGCGGACGACGACCTGGGGAAGCTCTCGGCCCGAGAACTCGACGTCATGCGGCTCATCGCTCGGGGGTACTCCTACAAGGAGACCGCCAAGGAGCTCTTCATCTCGGTCAAGACGGTCGAGACGCACGTCTCCGCCGTGCTGCGCAAGCTCCAGCTGGCCAACCGCCACGAGCTCTCGCGCTGGGCCGCCGACCGCCGGATCTGGTGACCTCACCCCCCTCCCGCCGAGGTCACCCCGTGTGCCGCCGAGGTCACCCCGTGTGCCGCCGAGGTCACCCCGTGTGGGCGCGAGGTCGCCCCGTGTGCCGCCGAGGTCACCCCGTGTGGGCGCGAGGTCGCCCCGTGTGCCGCCGAGGTCACCCCGTGTGGGCGCGAGGTCACCTTCACGGGACGCACGACGTCGCGTCGCGGCCTGGGCGCCGAACTCACGTCAGGCGACCACTCGCCGTCGTGCGCCCGGAACAGCGCGGAGGAGGCCGGCTTGGACGAAGAGTGCCCGTGCCATCCACAAGTTGCGGAAACCGCCACTTGTGGATGACACGGGCACTTCTGGTGCGGACTGAGGTTCTTCTCCCGCTCGGAGGGCCGCCACGCGGTGACCTCGGGCCTACACGCGGTGACCTCGGGCCCACAGGGGGTGACTTCGGCGGCTTGGGTGGGGCGTGCCGCCCGGCCGCAGGCTACTTGGCGGTGCCGAGGAGCTCCTGGATCCGGCCCACGCCCTCGGCGAGGTCGGCGTCGCCGAGCGCGTACGAGAGGCGGACGAAGCCGCTCGGGCCGAAGGCCTCGCCGGGGACGATCGCCACCTCGACCTTGTCGAGGATGAGCGCCGCGAGCTCGGCCGAGGTGGCGGGGCGGACCCCGGCGATCTCCTTGCCCAGGAGGCCGCGGACGTCCGGGTAGACGTAGAAGGCGCCCTTCGGCGTCGGGCAGTTGACGCCGTCGATCTCCGAGAGCATCTTCACCATGGTCTGGCGGCGGCGGTCGAAGGCCGCCTTCATCTCCCGGACCGCGTCCAGCGGTCCGGACACCGCGGCGAGGGCGGCCATCTGCGAGACGTTCGCGACGTTGCTCGTCGCGTGGGACTGCAGGTTCGTGGCGGCCTTGATGACGTCGGCGGGGCCGACCATCCAGCCCACCCGCCAGCCGGTCATCGCGTACGTCTTGGCGACGCCGTTGAGGATCACGACCTTGTCGCCCAGCTCGGGCGCGGCGGTCGCGATCGAGGTGAACGGGACGCCGTCGTACGTGAGGTGCTCGTAGATCTCGTCCGTGACGACCCAGAGGCCCTTCGAGGCAGCCCACCGTCCGATCTCCGCGACCTGCTCCGGGGAGTACACGGCTCCGGTCGGGTTCGAGGGCGAGACGAAGAGGAGGATCTTGGTGCGCTCGGTCAGCGCGGCCTCGAGCTGGTCCACCGTGACGAGGTAGCCCTGCTCGGGGCCCGCGAAGACCTCCACGGGGACGCCGCCGGCGAGGCGGATGGCCTCCGGGTACGTGGTCCAGTACGGGGTGGGGAGGAGGACCTCGTCGCCCGGGTCGAGGAGCGTGGCGAACGTGTTGTACACGGCCTGCTTGCCCCCGTTGGTCACGAGGACCTGGCTCGCGGCGGCCTCGTACCCGGAGTCGCGGAGGGTCTTCGCGGCGATCGCCTCGCGGAGCTCGGGAAGGCCTGCGGCGGGGGAGTAGCGGTGGTATTTGGGCTGGCGCGCCGCCTCGATCGCAGCATCGACGATGTACTGGGGGGTCGGGAAGTCCGGCTCGCCCGCGCCGAAGCCGATCACCGGACGCCCGGCCGCCTTGAGGGCCTTCGCCTTCGCGTCCACAGCAAGGGTGGCGGATTCGGCGATGGATCCGATGCGCTGGGAGATGCGGGCGGAGGTCATGAGGGCATCCTTCGTGAGCGGTGGCGGGGTCGCCCTCTACTCTAGGCGGTACGGGCCTCTCGCGCCGCCCGCGCGGCGGGGCGAGTTCGACGCCGGCCCGGAATGTGCGTAGACTTGATCCTCGGCGCTGGAACTCCTAGGGCCACCTGCCTTCCGCGGACCGATGCGCGTCCGAGCCCGGAAGCTTGGTATGGTGGTCCACGGTGATTCGGCCGTCGAGGCGGTGAGCCGCCATAGGGTAGTGGCGCAATTGGTAGCGCAGCGGTCTCCAAAACCGCAGGTTGCAGGTTCGAGTCCTGTCTACCCTGCGCAAGGAATAGCCCGGCTGGTCCGGGCTTTTCCAGCACCCACAGAACGGATCCGGCGGGGATGTCCTGCGGGCGATAAGGGAGTAAGCGAGGAATCGGTGACCGAAACAGCTGCGAGCAGCTCGGCGGGCCGCCCCAAGCAGGCCAGGAAGCTCGGCTTCTTCGGCCGCATTGCCCTCTTCCTCCGGCAGGTCATCGGCGAACTCCGCAAGGTCGTCACGCCGACGCGCCAGGAGCTGCTCAACTACACCCTGATGGTGCTGGGGTTCGTCGTCGTCATGATGGTCGTCGTCTCCGTCCTGGACTTCCTCTTCGGGATCGGCGTCGGCTGGGTCTTCGACGGGACGTCGCCCACTGACAGGTAGGCCGGGTCCGCAGACCGTGGCCCGGGTGCTGGAACGAGATCCGGCACCCCGGACCGGGGTGTGCGGATGACGCATTTAAGTCGCAGATGAGGAAAGCAGGAGACTAAGTGTCTGAGCACGAGCTCGAGGATCGCGGAACCGAGCACGAGGAGACGGCCTTCGAGCCGGCCTTCTCCGATGCCTCCGACTCCGCGGCTGCCCCTGCCGCCCCCGAGGACGAGGCCACCTTTGAGGAGGAGGCCTCGGCTGAGGCCGAGACGGACGATGAGGCTTCGGCTGAGGCCGAGACGGACGACGACGAGGCTGTCGCCACCGAGGCGTTCGGCGCGCCGGGCGTCCACATCGAGACCGAGGACGAGCTCGCCACCGAGGGCACCGACGAAGCCGAGTCCGATGAGGTGGAGGCTGACAAAGCCGAGGCCGGAGAGGCCGCCGAGCCGGAAGTGCCGGTCGACCCCGCTGAGGCCGCTGCCAAGGCTGCCGAGGAGTTCCGCGCCAAGCTGCGCCGCCAGCCGGGCGACTGGTACGTCATCCACTCGTACGCAGGCTACGAGAACCGCGTGAAGGCCAACCTCGAGACCCGCATCCAGACGCTGGACATGGAAGACTACATCTTCGAGATCCAGGTCCCGATGGAGGAAGTCGTCGAGATCAAGAACGCGCAGCGCAAGGTGGTCAACCGCGTGCGCATCCCGGGCTACGTGCTCGTGCGCATGGACCTCACCGACGCCTCGTGGGGCGCTGTGCGCCACACCCCGGGTGTCACCGGCTTCGTGGGCAACGCCCACAACCCGGTCCCGCTCACGCTCGACGAGGTCTTCTCGATGCTCGCGCCCGTGTTCGAGCAGGAGCAGGCTGCCGAGGCGAAGGCAGCGGGCAAGGCCGGCCAGCGGGTTCCCTCCGCGCCGGTCGCGGTCGACTTCGAGGTCGGCGAGTCCGTCATCGTCAAGGAAGGCCCCTTCGAGACCCTCCCCGCGACGATCTCGGAGATCAAGCCCGAGTCGCAGACCCTCGTGGTGCTCGTCTCGATCTTCGAGCGCGAGACTCCGGTCACCCTCGCGTTCAACCAGGTCTCCAAGATCTAGGCCCCTGCCCGCACAGCCCAGCGCGGGGCAGGACAACTGAAGATTTCGCTCCGGGGCCGGACGCCTTTCCGGCACTGGGGCGGCGGACTGCCTGGCCATGGCAGTCACGACCGGTGCGGCGCTCCTGCTGCACCGGGAACCAGAAGAAGAGAAGGACCCTACATTGGCTCCCAAGAAGAAGGTCACCGGCCTCATCAAGCTGCAGATCCAGGCAGGCGCCGCCAACCCGGCCCCGCCGATCGGTCCCGCGCTTGGCCAGCACGGTGTCAACATCATGGAGTTCTGCAAGGCGTACAACGCCGCGACGGAATCCCAGCGTGGCAACGTCATCCCGGTCGAGATCACGGTCTACGAGGACCGCTCGTTCACGTTCATCACCAAGACCCCGCCGGCCGCTGAGCTGATCAAGAAGGCTGCGGGCGTCGGCAAGGGCTCGGCCACGCCGCACACGGTCAAGGTCGCCAAGCTCACCGACGCGCAGGTCGAGGAGATCGCCAAGACCAAGCTCGAGGACCTCAACGCGAACGACGTCGAGGCCGCGAAGAAGATCATCGCGGGCACGGCCCGCTCGATGGGCATCACCGTCGAGGGCTAGTCCCTCCTGACCGGGGTTTCGGCTCCGCTCAACCACCGGGGCGATTGCCCCACCTGAGAAGTCCGTGGCAGGGCCTAGCGCGGCCCACAACGACCACACCTGCACAAGGAGATCAAGAGCAGCATGGCAAAGCGCAGCAAGGCATACGAGGCAGCAGCCGCCAAGATTGAGGCCGGCAAGCTGTACAGCCCGGCCGAGGGCGTCGCCCTCGCCAAGGAGATCAGCTCCTCGAAGGCGGACGCCACCGTTGAGGTCGCATTCCGCCTCGGCGTCGACCCCCGCAAGGCGGACCAGATGGTCCGCGGCACGGTCAACCTCCCGCACGGCACCGGCAAGACCGCCCGCGTCGTCGTGTTCGCGACCGGTGACAAGGCCGCGGCGGCTGAGGCTGCCGGCGCCGACATCGTCGGCTCGGACGACCTCATCGAGCGCATCCAGGGCGGCTGGACGGACTTCGACGCCGCCGTGGCCACCCCGGAGCTCATGGGCAAGGTCGGCCGCCTCGGCAAGATCCTCGGCCCCCGCAACCTCATGCCGAACCCGAAGACCGGCACGGTGACCCCGGACGTCGCGAAGGCCGTGACGGACATCAAGGGCGGCAAGATCGACTTCCGCGTCGACAAGCACTCGAACCTGCACTTCATCATCGGCAAGAGCTCGTTCGACGCCCGCCAGCTGGCCGAGAACTACGCGGCCGCCCTTGAGGAGATCCTCCGCCTCAAGCCGTCCGCGTCGAAGGGCCGCTACATCCAGAAGGCCACCGTCGCCACGACATTCGGCCCGGGTGTCCCGGTCGACCCGAACGCGACCAAGGTGATCCTCGAGGGCTGATCCGCCCACGGCCTCGACAGTGAGAGCCCCCTCCCGGAGCCGGGAGGGGGCTCTCGCGTTCCCGGGGGAAGCATGCCGCGCGCCACTAGACTGGCGCCCATGAAGAGGCTTCCATGAGCCGGGACGCCGAGGCCGGCCGCCGCAGCGCCGACCTGCCGCGCCGCAGCGCCGACGCGCCGCGCCGCAGCGCCGACCTGCCGCGCCGCGTAGTGGGCCCGGCGACCACGGCGGAAGCCCACGCGCTCTTCGCTGCGGGGGCGGCCGCCGTCGTGGGTGTGGCGGTGGCGCTCGCCGCCTTCGCCGAGCGCAGGCCGGCGCTCTCGGGAGACAACGGGGTGGGCGACGTCGCGGCGATCGTGGCCGGGGCCGCGGCGCTGCTGTCCTTCACAGTGGCCTACCGGCGCTCCTACGCCGACCCGGAGCGCCGCTGGCTCGCGGAACGGCCGCTCTGGCGCCGGCTCCTCGGGCTGGTGGCGCTGTCCTTCGCGCACGCAGCGATCGCGTTCATGGTCACGTGGGCGAGCTTCCAGATCTTCCAGCGCGCGTTCACCGGCCTGACGCTGGACGCCTTCGCCGCCTCGCTCCTCACGGCGGTGGCAGGCGGTCTCGCCGGATACTCGTCGCACCAGTCCGGCTCCCGGATGGACAGCTACGCCCTGTCCAACCTCCTCGCGACCTTCCTGGCGGCGGGCGTGCTGACCTCGATGGTCACCACCAACCGCACCGACTGGTGGGAGGTGAACTTCAGCGTGCTCGGGGCCGCCGACTACGGGGTCTCGCTCACCTTCAATGCCACGCTCGTCACGGCGGGCGCCGTCATCACGCTCCTGGCCGAGTACATGACCCGCGACCTGAGGTCGCTGGACCTCTACAGGCGCCGGACCCGCTCGCCTCTGGGCACCACACGCGAGCGCCCGCTCCTTGCCAGCCTCGTGCTCCTGGGGGTCCTCCTCGCCGGTGCCGGACTGATTCCGGTGGACGTCTTCATGCCGCTCCACAACGCGCTTGCGACGGCGATGACGGCCGTCTACACGTTCCTCGTGCTGCGCGCGCCCGCGTGGCTGCCGGGGCTGGGCCGCACGTTCTACGCGGCCGGGTACGTGATGCTCGGCGCGGCAGTGCTCTCGGTGCTCATCTGGTGGCCCCTCGCCTACTACAACATGACGGCCATGGAGCTCGTCGTGGCGGGCGTCATTCTCTCATGGCTCGTGCTCTTTACAAGGAATGTCGCGGCCGCTGTCGAGGACAGTCGCGTGAGCGATCCAAATCCGGCATTCGATTAGCGCAGATTTTCCTTCGCTAGGGGCCTTGGTCCTTCACGCCGGTCTGGACCGCTTCCTAGAGTGTGGCCATGGCTGCCGGACCAATCCGCCCCGGGCTGGACGGAAGCGCATCCGACGCGATGCTCGCGATGGGTCGCTTCTTCACCCGCTGGGACGAGACCGATGATGGGCGCGCCGTGTTCCGCGAGGGCGGGCGCGCAGGGGACGTGTTCTACCGGGACCGGTGGAGCCACGACAAAGTGGTCCGCTCGACCCATGGCGTGAACTGCACGGGCTCGTGCTCGTGGAAGGTGTACGTCAAGGACGGCATCATCACGTGGGAGTCGCAGCAGACCGACTATCCCTCGGTGGGCCCGGACCGGCCCGAGTACGAGCCCCGGGGCTGCCCCCGCGGCGCGGCCTTCTCCTGGTACACCTATTCGCCCACGCGCGTGCGCTACCCGTATGTGCGCGGCGTGCTGCTGGAGATGTACCGGGAGGCGAAGCAGCGCCTCGGGGACCCGGTCGAGGCCTGGGCCGACGTGGTGTCGGACCCGGAGCGGCGGCGCCGCTACCACCAGGCCCGCGGCAAGGGTGGCCTCGTGCGCGCCAGCTGGAACGAGGCCACCGAGATGGCGGCGGCCGCGCACGTCCACACCATCCGCACCTACGGCCCGGACCGGTGCGCGGGGTTCTCGCCCATCCCCGCGATGTCGATGGTGAGCCACTGCGTCGGGACACGCTTCGTCCAGCTCATCGGCGGCGTCATGACGAGCTTCTACGACTGGTACGCGGACCTCCCCGTGGCCAGTCCACAGGTGTTCGGGGACCAGACGGACGTCCCCGAGTCCGGCGACTGGTGGGACTCCACCTACCTGGTCATGTGGGGCTCGAACGTCCCCGTGACGCGGACCCCCGACGCGCACTGGATGGCGGAGGTGCGCTACCGCGGCACGAAGGTGGTCGTGGTGAGCCCGGACTACGCGGACAACACGAAGTTCGCCGACGAGTGGATGCCCGCGCAGGCGGGCACCGATGCGGCCCTGGCCATGGCCATGGGCCACGTGCTGCTCACCGAGTTCTTCCGGGACCGGCAGGTCGGCTTCTTCACCGACTACGCCCGCAAGTACACCGACCTCCCCTTCCTCATCACGCTCGCGCCGGGGCCCGACGGCGCGGGGCTGGTGCCGGGAAAGTTCCTCACCGCCGCGGACCTCCCCGACGGCCAGGACCAGGGCCACGACGGCACCGAGGACGCGAAGTGGAAGACCGTGCTCCTCGACGACGGGACCGGCCAGCCCGTGGTGCCCAACGGGTCGATCGGCTTCCGCTACAGCGACTCCGGCGAGGGCAAGTGGAACCTCGACCTCGGCGACGTGGTGCCGCGCCTGAGCCTGCACGGCGATCCCGAGGGCGGCACAGCCGAGGTCCTCCTGCCCTGCTTCGAGGCCCCGGACGGGTCGGGGTCGGTACTGACACGCGGGGTCCCGGTGCGCGAGCTGGGGGGACGCACCGTGACCACCGTGTTCGACCTGATGATGGCCCAGTACGGCGTGGCCCGACCGGGCCTGCCGGGGGAGTGGCCCGCGGGGTACGACGACGCGTCCAGCCCCTACACCCCCGCCTGGCAGGAGGCCATCACCTCAGTCCCGGCGTCCCAGTGCATCCGGATCGCGCGGGAGTTCGCCCGCAACGCCGAGGAGTCCCAGGGGCGCTCCATGGTCATCATGGGCGCGGGCATCTGCCAGTGGTTCCACGGCGACGCGACCTACCGCTCGATCCTCGCCCTCCTGCTCCTCACTGGCTCGATGGGCCGCAACGGCGGCGGCTGGGCGCACTACGTGGGCCAGGAGAAGACCCGCCCCATCACCGGGTGGGTCTCGCTCGCGAACGCCCTCGACTGGAGCCGGCCGCCGCGCACCATGACCGGGACCTCGTACTGGTACATGCACACCGGACAGTGGCGCAACGACGGGTACTCCGCGGCCTCGCTCGCCTCCCCGCTGGCCGAGGGCCACCTCGACGGCATGCACACCGCGGACGCGATCGCGCAGTCGGCACGGCTCGGATGGATGCCGTTCTACCCGCAGTTCGACCGCAGCCCGCTCGCCGTCGCGGATGAGGCGCACGACGCCGTCGCGTCGGGTGCCGCTGCCAGCGAGGCCGAGTACGTGGCGGCACAGCTCGAGCAAGGCGCGCTGAAGCCCGCGATCGACGACGTCGACGCCGAGCAGAACTGGCCCCGGACCCTGGTCCTGTGGCGCTCCAACCTGATGGGCTCCTCCGCGAAGGGCAACGAGTACTTCCTCAAGAACCTCCTGGGCACCCACAACAACGTCCTGGGGACCGCGGCGGAACCGGGGATGCCGCGGCCCCGCGACGTCGCGTGGCACGAGGAGACGCCCGAGGGCAAGCTCGACCTGCTCATGTCCGCGGACTTCCGCATGACGAGCACGACCCTGCTCTCCGACATCGTGTTCCCCGCCGCGACCTGGTACGAGAAGTACGACCTCTCCTCGACCGACATGCACCCGTACGTCCACGCGTTCACCCCCGCGATCGATCCCCCGTGGGAGGCGCGGAGCGACTTCGAGATGTTCCACGGGCTGGCCCGCGAGTTCTCGAGGCTGGCCCGCAAGCACCTCGGGGTCCGGCGGGACCTCGTCTCGGTGCCCCTGCAGCATGACACGCCGGGGCAGCTGGCCCAGCCCGGCGGCGTCGTGCGCGACTGGCGCGACGGCGACGTCCCCGCCGTGCCGGGGCAGACGATGCCGGTCTTCGCCGTCGTCGAGCGCGACTACACGGCGATCGCGGACAAGCTCGCCGCCGTCGGGCCGCTGGCGCGCGAGAAGGGCTTCACGGTCAAGAACGTCACCTACCGGCTCGGGCACACCCTCGACCGGCTGGCCGGCAGCAACGGGGTGATGTCCCACGGGCCGGCCGCGGGCCTGCCGGCGATCGACACGGACGCGAAGCTCGCCGAGGCCATCCTCGCGTTCTCCGGGACCACGAACGGCGAGCTGGCGGTGCAGGGCTTCAAGGACCTCGAGGTGCGCACCGGCCGGCGGCTCGCCGACCTCGCCGAAGGGTCCGAGGAGAAGACCATCCGGTTCGCCGATACGCAGGTCGCGCCCGTCCCCGTCATCACCTCGCCGGAATGGTCGGGCTCGGAGACCGGCGGCCGGCGGTACGCGCCGTTCACCATCAACGTCGAGCGGCTCAAGCCGTGGCACACGCTCACGGGGCGCATGCACTTCTTCCTGGACCACGACTGGATGCGGGACCTTGGGGAGGCCCTGCCGCTGTACCGGCCGCCGCTGGACATGAACCGGCTGTTCGGCGAGCCCAGGCTCGGCGGCGACGGCCTCGAGATCACCGTCCGGTACCTCACGCCCCACAACAAGTGGTCCATCCACTCCGAGTACCAGGACAACCTGTTCATGCTCTCGCTCTCCCGCGGCGGCCCCACGTGCTGGATGAGCCGCGAGGACGCGGAGGCGATCGGCGTGAAGGACAACGACTGGATCGAGTGCGTGAACGCCAACGGCGTGTTCGTGGGGCGGGCCATCGTGAGCCACCGCATGCCTGCCGGCGTCGTGTACGTCCACCACGCGCAGGAGCGCACGATCGACGTGCCGAAGTCCGAGGCGACCGGCCGGCGCGGCGGCATCCACAACTCGGCGACCCGGCTCCTGGTCAAGCCGACGCACCTCATCGGCGGGTACGCGCAGCTCGCGTATGCCTTCAACTACCTGGGCCCCACCGGGAACCAGCGCGACATGGTCGCGACGATCCGCAGACGTTCGCAGGAGGTGCAGTACTGATGAGGGTCATGGCCCAGGTGGGCATGGTGATGAACCTGGACAAGTGCATCGGGTGCCACACGTGCTCGGTCACCTGCAAGCAGGCGTGGACCAACCGCGCCGGGGTCGAGTACGTCTGGTTCAACAACGTCGAGACGCGCCCCGGCCAGGGCTACCCGCGCCAGTACGAGGACCAGGAGCGCTGGCGGGGCGGCTGGGAGCTGAACAAGCGGGGCCGGCTGCGGCTCAAGGGCGGGGGACGTGTCAAGAAGCTCCTCGGCATCTTCGCGAGCCCGGTCCAGCCCGAGCTCAAGGACTACTACGAGCCGTGGACCTACGACTACCGGAACCTCGTCGAGGCGCCGCTCGGCGACGACTTCCCCGTCGCCCGGCCCAAGTCCCTCATTACGGGCGAGGACATGAAGGTCACGTGGAGCGCCAACTGGGACGACAACCTGGGCGGGTCGGCTGACCATGGGCTGCAGGACCCGATCGTGGCGAAGCTGCGCCAGCAGGAGAGGGCCCAGCAGGAGAGGGCGCAGGAGCAGCGGGCCGAGGCGGAGGAGAAGATCCGCTTCGAGTTCGAGAAGACGTTCATGTTCTACCTGCCGCGGATCTGCGAGCACTGCCTCAACCCCTCGTGCATGGCCTCGTGCCCCTCGGGCGCGATCTACAAGCGCAGCGAGGACGGGATCGTCCTCGTGGACCAGGACCGCTGCCGCGGCTGGCGCCAGTGCATCACGGGCTGTCCGTACAAGAAGATCTACTTCAACCACAAGAGCGGCAAGGCCGAGAAGTGCACGTTCTGCTACCCGCGGGTGGAGATCGGGCTGCCCACCGTGTGCTCGGAGACGTGCGTGGGCCGGCTGCGGTACCTGGGCATCTTCCTGTACGACGCCGACGCCGTCACCGCCGCCGCCTCCGTCCCCGACGAGAAGGACCTCTACCGCGCGCAGCTCGACCTCATGCTGGACCCCGACGACCCCGAGGTCATCGCCGCCGCGCGGCGGGACGGCATCCCGGAGGACTGGCTCGACGCGGCCCGGCGCTCGCCGGTCTACAGGCTCGCGAAGGTCTACGAGGTGGCCCTCCCGCTGCATCCCGAGTACCGCACGATGCCGATGGTCTGGTACGTGCCGCCGCTCTCGCCCGTCATCGACCTCCTGTCCGACCAGGGTCACGACGCCGAGGACGCCGGGACCCTGTTCGGCGCCATCGAGGCCCTGCGCATCCCGCGCGAGTACCTCGCCGAGCTGTTCACGGCGGGCGACACGGCCGTCGTCGACCGCGTGCTCCGCCGGCTCGCGGCGATGCGCGCCTACATGCGGGGGATCTCCCTCGGCACGGGCGCGGACGAGTCGATCGCGGCGAGCGTCGGCATGGAGGGCGCGGACGTCCAGGAGATGTACCGCCTCATGGCGATCGCCAAGTACAGCGAGCGGTACGTGATCCCCAAGGCCCACGTCGAGGAGGCGCACAACCTCGAGGAGCTCGGCTGCTCCCTCGACTTCGACGAGGGCCCGGGGATGTATCCCTCGGACGCGTTCGGCGAGGCGAGCGGGCGGCCGGTGCCCGTCGCCGTCGAGACGTTCCACGCGCTCAAGGACCGCCAGACCACCGAGGGGGAGTCCCAGCCCGGGTCGCTGCGCGGCCGCGTGAACCTCCTCAACTGGGACGGCCGGGGTGTGCCCGAGGGCCTCTTCCCGGAGGGGAACGGGGCCTCCGCTGAGAAGGAACCGGGGTCATGAGAGGCCACGAGCATGCGGTCCTCTACGCCGCCGCGGCGCGCCTCCTCGAGTACCCCGACGAGCGCTGGCGCGACGGCCTCGGGCTCGTGCTCGCCGCCCTCGCCGAGCAGCGCGGCCCGCTGCCGCGGCTCCTCGAGTCGGCCGCGGCCCGGATCGCGGACGACGACGCCGAGGCCGCCCGCCGCTGCTACGTCGAGACGTTCGACATGTCCCGCAAGCACGCCCTCTACCTCTCCTACTGGACCGACGGCGACACGAGGCGCAGGGGAGAGGTCCTCGGCACGTTCAAGCGGCGCTACCGCGACTCCGGCTGGCTCGTGGACCTCGACGGCGAGCTGCCGGACTACCTGCCCCTCGTCCTCGAGTTCACGGCCCGCGCGGACTACCGCTCCGGCCGGGCGCTCCTGGCGGAGTACCGCGCGAGCCTCGAGCTCCTGAGGATGGCCCTCGCCGACGCCGGCTCCCCGTACGCGTCCGTGCTCGAGGCCGTGTGCCGGTCCCTTCCCGGGGCGTCCCCCACGAGCCGGGCCGAGGCCATGGCGCTCGCGGGGCCCCCGCGCGAGGCGGTCGGGCTCGACCCGTACGACCCCCGGCTGCTCCCCATGGCCCAGGAAGGAACCCTCTGATGGACGTCCTGCTGTGGGGCGTGGCCCCCTACCTCATGGTGGTGCTCCTCATCGCCGGGAGCATCTGGCGCTACCGCTACGACCAGTTCGGCTGGACCACCCGGTCCTCGCAGCTGTACGAGTCCCGGCTCCTGCGCATCGCCTCGCCCCTGTTCCACTTCGGGCTGGTCTTCGTCATCGCGGGCCATTTCGTGGGGCTCGTCATCCCCAAGGCGTGGACCGAGGCGCTCGGGGTGACGCAGGAGCTGTACCACTTCCTGGCCCTGTCGGTGGGGCTCATCGCCGGCGTGTGCACGCTGCTGGGCATCGTGCTGCTCGTGTACCGGCGCCGCCGCACCGGCCCGGTGTTCATGGCCACCACCAAGAACGACAAGGCGATGTACATCTTCCTCGTGGGCGCGATCGCGCTCGGGGTCTGGACCACCCTCGTGAGCACCGTGTCCCCGAACCCCCACGCCTACGACTACCGCGAGACCGTGAGCCCCTGGTTCCGGTCGCTGTTCGTCTTCCAGCCGGACGTCGCCGCCATGGCCGCCGCGCCGTTCGAGTTCAAGTGGCACACGGTCGTGGGCATGGTCCTCTTCGCGATGTGGCCCTTTACTCGCCTCGTCCACGCCTTCACCGCGCCGTTCCACTACCTGTTCCGCCCGTACATCGTGTACCGCTCGCGCGACGTCGGGCCCGCGCCCGGGAGCCGCGCGCCCCAGCGCGGCTGGGAGCGGACCGGCGCCCGGGACCGTGACCGCGCCCGCTGAGAGGGGACAACGACTGTGAGCACCGCACCTGAGCCCGCCCGCACCGGCCAGACCGACCCGGACGCCGCGAGACCCGGCGCGCCCCGCAACCTGACCCTCGCGACCCTCGCCTCGGTCGTCGGGTTCTGGGGGTGGACCGTGATCGCCCCCCTCGGAACGTTCTACGCGAAGGACATGGGCCTCAACGCAGCCCAGACCGGCCTCCTCGTCGCGATGCCGGTCCTCGTCGGATCGCTCGGCCGCATCGCCGTCGGCGTCCTCACGGACCGGTTCGGCGGCCGTCGCCTGCTGACCTGGATCCTGTTTGCCACCGCCCCCGTCGTCGTGCTCGTGGCGCTCGCGGGGAGCCTGAAGTCGTTCGCCCTCATGCTGCTGTTCGGGTTCTTCCTCGGGGTGGGCGGCACGGTCTTCACCGCCGGCATCCCGTTCTCGGCGGCCTGGTACCCCGCCTCCCGGCAGGGCTTCGCCACCGGCATCTTCGGCATGGGCATGGGCGGCACGGCCCTCTCCGCGTTCCTCACCCCGCGCCTCGTGGGCTGGATCGGGTACTGGCCCACGCACATCGCGATCGCGGTGCTGCTCGTCGTGACGGGCCTGGTGGTGCACTTCGCGATGCGCGAGTCGCCGACGTGGAGGCCCGCCGGCGCGGGGACGTTCGGCAAGCTCGTCCGGGCCGCGAAGCTGCCCGTGACGTGGCAGCTGTGCTTCCTCTACGCGGTCGTGTTCGGCGGATTCGTCTCCTTCAGCACCTACCTGCCCACGTACCTGCGCGACATCTACGACTTCAACCTCACCGACGCCGGCACTCGCACCGCGGGCTTCGCCCTCGCCGCTGTCGTCGCGCGGCCCATCGGCGGGATCATCGCGGACCGGATCGGTCCCAAGCCGGTCGTGGCCGTCGCCCTGGCCGGGGTCGCCGTGCTCGCGTTCATCGTGAACCTGCAGCCCTCCGGCGAGGTCGCGACGGGCGCGACCTTCCTCGCGATGGCCGCAGCCCTCGGACTGGGCACCGGAGGCGTGTTCGCGTGGGTCGGCCGGCGCTCGCCGGCGGGGATGGTCGGCGCCGTGACGGGCGTCGTGAGCGCGGCGGGCGGCCTGGGCGGCTACTTCCCGCCGCTGATCATGGGCGCCACCTACAACGCCGCGGAGCGCTCGTACGCGATCGGGCTCCTGCTCCTGGCCGGGACCGCGATCGTCGCCCTCGTCCTGACGCTCCTCATGGCCCGCAGGCAGGCCTCGGCCTCGCCGGCCGGGGCGCGGGCCTGACCCAGCCGCCACCCGCGCACGACGGCGGGCGGCCAGCCCGCGCGTGCCGCCCACCCGGCGTCGTGCGCGCCACAGCCCCCGCGCGAGCCCTGTACCGCCAGAGGCGCCCCGGGTGCGAGACTTGGCCCCATGCTGCTCGACGAGCTCGTCGCCACCGCGGAGGCGGTCACGGCCACCCGGTCGCGGCTGGCCAAGGTCGAGTCGCTCGCTCAGCTGCTGCGCCGGGTCGCCGACGAGTCGCCGGCGGAGGTGGCCACCGCCGTCGGGATGCTCGTCGCGAAGCCGCGCCAGGGTCGGGTGGGAGTCGGCTGGAGGGGGCTCGCGCAGGTGCGGGACGCCACCCCAGCCGCCGAGGCGCCGTCGCTCACGGTCCGCGACTTCGACGAGCTGCTCGACCGGCTGGCCAGCACGTCAGGGGCAGGGGCCGCGGCGGCGCGGACCGATCTCCTGGGCGGCTTCCTGCGCCGGGCCACAGGGCGCGAGCAGCGGTTCGCCATCGGGGTCCTGCTGGGGGAGATGCGCACGGGAGCCCTCGAGGGCGTGCTCGCCGATGCGGTCGCAGCGGCAGGCGGCCGGCCCAACGCGCTCGTGCGGCGGGCAGCGATGCTCTCGGGCGACCTCGGCGAGACCGCGCGGATCGCCCTCACTGGGACCGAGGAGGACCTGTCGGGTGTCGGGCTCGTCGTCGGACGCCCGGTCCTGCCGATGCTCGCCGCCTCGGCGAAGACCCCCGCGGAGGCGCTTGCCTCGACAGGGGAGGCGTCGGTGGAGTTCAAGCTCGACGGCGCCCGGATCCAGGTCCACCGCGCCGGCGACGACGTGCGGGTCTTCACCCGCAGTCTGGCGGACGTCACGCAGCGCGTGCCGGAGGTGGTCGCGGTGGTGCAGGCCATGCCTGTGCGTGACGTCATCCTCGACGGCGAGACGCTCACCCTCGACGAGGGCGGGGCGCCGCGGCCGTTCCAGGAGACCATGTCCCGATTCGGCGCGGAGCAGGCGCGCGAAACCGTGCTGCGGCCCTGGTTCTTCGACGTGCTCCACGTGGACGGGAGGGACCTCCTCGACGAGCCGCTCGCCGTGCGCCGGGCCGAGCTCGCGAGGCTCGCGCCGGACCACGTCATTCCCGGCGAGGTGACCGACGATCCCGAGGCTGCGGAGCGGATTTCCCGTGAGGCGCTCGAGGAGGGCCACGAGGGCGTCGTGGTCAAGGCGATCGGCTCGCCGTACGCTGCCGGGCGCCGCGGCTCGAGCTGGATCAAGGTCAAGCCGGTCCACACCTATGACCTCGTCGTCCTCGCCGCCGAATGGGGCAGCGGCCGCCGGCGCGGCTGGCTCTCCAACCTCCACCTCGGCGCGTACGACCCGGCGGGGGAGTTCGGCGAACCGGGCGGATTCGTGATGGTCGGGAAGACGTTCAAGGGCCTCACCGACGACCTCCTGCGCTGGCAGACCGAGCACTTCCCCACGCTCGAGGCCAGCCGCGACGCGCACACGGTCTACCTCAAGCCCATTACCGTGGTCGAGATCGCCATCGACGGCGTGCAGCGCTCGCCCCGCTACCCGGGAGGGATCGCGCTCCGCTTCGCGCGGGTCAAGCGCTACCGGGACGACAAGCGGCCAGACGATGCCGACACGATCCAGGCGCTGCGGGCCCTGCTGCGCTGATTTGGAGCGCTGGGCGGCGTCCAGTACAGTGGAAGGACCAAAGACCGCCGGTCGTTGGCTGTCGTGTGCCGAAAGGCGGGGCACGGCACCCATCGAAGGTCCCCGACAGGGGCGGCCAGCGCAGGTGAACCGAGCGAGACGCTCCCGGCCCCGGCCGAGACTCCAACGCCCTGTGCATCTGCGCGGGGCGTTTTCCATGTTGCGGACCGCCCCCTCCGGCGTCAATTCCCCGGAAGGAGGGTTATGGCAACGCCTACCAAGGTGGCAGCTGTCGAGGAGATCACCAAGGATTTCCAGGAGTCGAACGCTGCGGTCCTGACCGAATACCGCGGGCTCACCGTCGCCCAGCTCAAGCAGCTGCGTCGTTCGCTCGGCACTGAGAACAAGTTCTCGGTCGTCAAGAACTCCCTGACCGCCATCGCCGCGAAGGAGGCTGGCGTCGAGGCATTCGACGGCCAGCTTGCCGGTCCGACCGCGATCGCGTTCATCAAGGGTGACGCCGTTGCGGCCGCCAAGAGCCTGACCGACTTCGCTAAGGACAACAAGCAGCTCATCATCAAGACGGGCTTCTTCGAGGGCAAGGCCCTCGACGCCGGCGAGGTTGCCGCTCTTGCGGCGCTGGAGTCCCGCGAGCTGCAGCTCGCCAAGGTTGCCGGCGTCCTCAAGGCGCCCATGGCCGCGGCTGCACGCATCATCGACGCCCTGCGTCTCAAGCTCGAGGAGGAGGGTGGCGCTCCGGCTGCCGCCGAGGCTCCCGCTGCTGAGGCTTCCGACGAGGCTGCGGCTCCGGCCGAGGCCCCCGAGGCGGCCGCCGAAGAGGCCTGAGCCTCTTCCCCCACCCCAAACTCCGGCGCGCCGCCTGACGGCGGGCGCCACCTAGCGAAAGGACGCCAACCATGGCGAAGCTCACCCAGGACGAGCTGATCGAGGCCTTCAAGGAGCTCACCATCATCGAGCTCTCCGAGTTCGTGAAGAAGTTCGAGGAGGTCTTCGAGGTCACCGCTGCTGCGGTCGCCGTCGCCGGCCCCGCGGGCGGTGCCGAGGCTGCTGCCGAGGAAGAGAAGACCGCTTTCGACGTCATCCTCGAGACCGCTGGCGACAAGAAGATCGCGGTCATCAAGGAGGTCCGCTCCCTCACGTCGCTCGGCCTCAAGGAGGCCAAGGACCTCGTGGACAGCGCCCCCAAGGCCGTCCTCGAGGGTGCGACCAAGGAAGCTGCCGACAAGGCCAAGGAGGTCCTCGAGGCCGCCGGCGCCACGGTCACCCTCAAGTAAGCTCCGCGCTTCCTGCGCCAGGGCCCCGCATCCGACTCCGGTCGGCGGCGGGGCCCTTCCGCGTCCCAGCCCCCGCCGAGGTCACCCCGTGTGGGGCCGAGGTCACCCCGTGTGGGCGCGAGGTCACCCCGTGTGGGGCCGAGGTCACCCCGTCTGCGCGCGAGGTCACCCCGTTGCGTCAGAGGGGGTCGCTGATGTCCGCGACCGTCGCATCCAAGGCGCGCACGAGCTGGTCGGCATCCACGAACGCGCTGCGCCCGTGCGCCCCCGCGCCCATCGAGACCCTGCCGCTGATTGCCGCGTCGGCGACGACCGGCCAGGCTGTGGTGGACCCCAGGGGAGTGATCGTCCCGCGCTCGTACCCCGTGGCCTCGAGCGCGACGTCGGCCGGGGGCATCGAGAGCCGGTTCACCCCCAGGAGCGCGCGCAGCTTGGGCCAGGAAATCTGCCGGTCGCCCGGGATGAGGGCGAACAGGAACGTCCCGTCCGGCCGCTTCACCACGAGGGACTTCACGACCTCCCGCGGCGAGATCCCCAGATTCGCCGCGGCCTCCTCGAGGCTGCGGGCGCGGCCGCGGTCGGCCACCTCCACGTCGAGCCCGTGCTGCCGCGCTGCCGCCAGGAAGCGGGCGTGGCCGTCCGCGCCCGGGGGAGCGGCGCCGTCGTGCGTCACCGCCGCCGCTCAGTCCCGGTAGAGCAGGAGCGCTTCGCCCTGCCCTCCGCCGCCGCACAGCGACACGGCGGCGCGGCCCGAGCCGCGGCGGGCGAGCTCGTGCGCGGCGTGCCCGGCAAGGCGCGCTCCGGAGGCGCCGATCGGGTGGCCGAGGGCGATCGCCCCGCCGTGGAGGTTGCACTTCTCGAGCGGGTAGTCCAGATCCTTGAGCGACTGCACTGCGACCGACCCAAAGGCCTCGTTGATCTCGATGAAGTCCAGGTCCGCGGTCGTCCAGCCCGCACGGGAGAGCGCGTTCTGGATCGCGTGCGAAGGCTGGGAGTGCAGCGAGTTGTCCGGTCCGGCCACCTGCCCCGGCCTGCCCACGACGGCGAGCCACTCGAGCCCGTGCTCCTCGGCGTACGCGCGGCTCGTCAGCACGAGGGCCGCGGCGCCGTCGGAGAGCGGCGAGGAGTTGCCTGCCGTGATGGTGCCGTCGGTCGCGAAGGCGGGGCGCAGCGGCGCGAGGGTCTCGAGGGATGTGTTGGGCCGCACGCCCTCGTCCTCGGCGATCACGATGGGATCGCCCCTGCGCTGCTTGACCTCGATGGGAGCGATCTCCTTCTCGAAGACCCCCTCCTTCTGGGCGATCGCGGCGCGGACATGGGACGCCGCGGCGACCTCGTCCTGGGACTTCCGGTCGATCCCCAGCGTCAGGTTCCGGGTCTCGGTGGAGAGCCCCATGGACTCGCCGTCGAAGGCGTCGGTGAGGCCGTCGTGCGCGGCGACGTCGAGTGCCGCGACCGTCCCGTACGTCCAGCCCTGGCGCGAGCCGGGCAGCAGATGCGGGGCGCGGGACATCGACTCCTGGCCGCCGGCGACGACGACGGTCGCGTCCCCGGCGCGGATCATCCGGGCGGCGTCGATCACCGCGGTGAGGCCGGAGAGGCAGACCTTGTTGATCGTGACGCAGGGGACGTTCCAGCCGATCCCGGCTCCAATGGCGCTCTGCCGGGCCGGATTCTGGCCGGCCCCCGCCTGGAGGACCTGGCCCATGATGACGGCGTCGACCGCCGAGGCCCCGACCCCGCTGGCCTCGACCGCGGCGTGGATGGCATGGGTGCCGAGGTCGACCGCGGTGAACGAGACGAGCTGCCCGTTGAGGCGACCCTGGGGCGTGCGGACGGCCGACAGGATGACAACGTCGTTGGTGCCTTCGCTCATGGTTCTCTCCTTTGCTCTCTGTGAGAAAGGCTACAGCCGGGGGAGCCGCCACCGCACAGCCAGGACAGCCTGAAACTCGCGCAGCTGCGGGTGTACAGTGGTCTGCGTGCGACGGAGCGAACCGCGCGGCCGGCGGGCACCGAACGGTGCACTTGACCTTGGCCGCTGCGTGCGCTAGACACGTGTGCCTTTCTGCGGTATGGTGATTCTTTGCGTTCTCCCTTTAAACCGTTGCCTTCATATAGCGGTGGGCTCTCGGGACGGCATCACGTTCAACTGAACAGGTTGGGTGGGTCATGCCTCGTCTGGGGAGGGTGCGGACAATCCTGAAGGTCTGTGGAAGGATCCCTCTTGGTCGCCTCGAGCACCTCTGAAACCCAAACCGCTACCACCGACGGTGCAAACCGCCGGCTCTCTTTCGCGAAGATTCACGAACCGTTGGATGTTCCGAATCTGCTGGCCCTCCAGACCGAGAGCTTCGACTGGCTCGTCGGCAACGAGCGCTGGCAGGCCCGCGTCGCGAAGGCGCAGGCCGAGGGCGATGACAGCGTCGCGACGACGTCCGGCCTCGCGGACATCTTCGAGGAGATCTCCCCGATCGAGGACTTCCAGGGAACCATGTCCCTGAGCTTCTCGGATCCGGAGTTCGCCGACCCGAAGTACACGATGGCGGAGTGCAAGGACCGCGACGCCACCTACTCGGCCCCGCTGTACGTCAAGGCCGAGTTCATGAACAACAACACGGGCGAGATCAAGCAGCAGACCGTGTTCATGGGCGACTTCCCGCTCATGACGGACAAGGGCACGTTCGTCGTCAACGGCACCGAGCGCGTCGTCGTCTCCCAGCTGGTCCGCTCGCCGGGCGCCTACTTCGAGCGCACCGCGGACAAGACGAGCGACAAGGACATCTACACCGCGAAGATCATCCCGTCGCGCGGTGCATGGTTCGAGCTCGAGATCGACAAGCGCGACCAGGTCGGCGTCCGCCTCGACCGCAAGCGCAAGCAGTCCGTCACCGTGCTCCTCAAGGCGCTCGGCTGGACCGAGGGCCAGATCCTCGAGGAGTTCGGCGAGTACGACTCGATGCGCGCCACGCTCGAGAAGGACACCACGGAGACCCGCGAGGACGCGCTCCTCGACATCTACCGCAAGCTCCGTCCGGGCGAGCCGCCCACGGTCGAGGCCGCCCAGTCCCTCCTGGACAACCTCTACTTCAACGTCAAGCGCTACGACCTCGCCAAGGTCGGCCGCTACAAGATCAACCGCAAACTGGGCATCGACCGCCCGCTCTCGGACCCGACGGCGTCCATCCTCCACATCGAGGACATCGTCGCCATGATCAAGTTCCTCGTCGCGCTCCACGCCGGCGAGAAGTCGATCAAGGGCACGCGCGACGGCGAGGAGATCGACGTCCGCGTCGAGGTCGACGACATCGACCACTTCGGCAACCGCCGCATCCGCGCCGTCGGCGAGCTCATCGAGAACCAGGTCCGCACGGGCCTGTCCCGCATGGAGCGCGTGGTGCGCGAGCGCATGACGACGCAGGACGTCGAGGCGATCACGCCGCAGACCCTCATCAACATCCGTCCCGTCGTGGCCGCGATCAAGGAGTTCTTCGGAACCTCCCAGCTGTCGCAGTTCATGGACCAGAACAATCCGCTCTCGGGCCTGACGCACAAGCGCCGCCTCTCCGCGCTCGGCCCCGGCGGCCTGTCCCGCGACCGCGCGGGCATGGAGGTCCGTGACGTCCACCCATCGCACTACGGCCGCATGTGCCCGATCGAGACCCCTGAAGGCCCGAACATCGGCCTCATCGGCTCGCTCGCCTCCTACGGCCGCATCAACCCGTTCGGCTTCATCGAGACGCCGTACCGCAAGGTGTCCAACGGCGTCGTGTCCGACCAGGTCGACTACCTCACCGCGGACGACGAGGCCGAGGTCCAGATCGCCCAGGCGAACTCGCCGCTGAACGAGGACGGCTCCTTCGCTGAGGAGATGGTCCTCGTCCGCCAGCGCGGCGGCGGCGGCGAGCCCACGCTCGTCCCGGCCGACGAGGTCGAGTACATGGACGTCTCCCCGCGCCAGATGGTGTCGGTCGCGACCGCCCTCATCCCGTTCCTCGAGCACGACGACGCCAACCGAGCCCTCATGGGCGCGAACATGCAGCGCCAGGCCGTGCCGCTCGTCCGCTCCGAGGCGCCGGTCGTCGGCACCGGCATGGAGCGCTCGGCCGCCGTGGACGCGGGCGACGTCGTGGTGGCCAAGAAGGCGGGCGTCGTCACCGAGGTCTCGGCGGACCTCGTCGTCGTGCTCAACGACGACGGCACCGAGACGAACTACCGGATCGGCAAGTTCGCCCGCTCGAACCAGGGCAACTGCTACAACCACCGCGTGCTCGTGAACGAGGGCGACCGCCTCGAGGTCGGCGGCATCATCGCCGACGGCCCGGCGACGGACCAGGGCGAGCTCGCGCTCGGCAAGAACCTCCTCGTGGCGTTCATGTCGTGGGAGGGCCACAACTTCGAGGACGCGATCATCCTCTCCCAGCGCCTCGTGGCCGAGGACGTCCTGTCCTCGATCCACATCGAGGAGCACGAGATCGACGCCCGCGACACGAAGCTGGGCGCCGAGGAGATCACCCGTGACATCCCGAACGTCTCGGAGGAGGTGCTCTCCCAGCTCGACGAGCGCGGCATCATCCATATCGGTGCCGAGGTCGAGGCGGGCGACATCCTCGTCGGCAAGGTCACCCCGAAGGGCGAGACCGAGCTGACCCCGGAGGAGCGCCTCCTGCGCGCGATCTTCGGCGAGAAGTCCCGCGAGGTCCGCGACACGTCCCTCAAGGTTCCCCACGGCGAGTCCGGCACGGTCATCGGCGTGCGCGTGTTCGACCGCGACAACGACGACGAGCTGCCCCCGGGCGTCAACCAGCTCGTGCGCGTCTATGTTGCCGCCAAGCGCAAGATCACCGACGGCGACAAGCTCGCCGGCCGCCACGGCAACAAGGGCGTCATCTCCAAGATCCTGCCGGTGGAGGACATGCCGTTCCTGCCCGACGGGACCCCGGTCGACGTCGTCCTCAACCCGCTCGGTGTCCCCGGCCGAATGAACGTCGGCCAGGTCCTCGAGCTCCACCTCGGCTGGATCGCCAAGACCGGCTGGAAGGTCGAGGGCGATCCGGAGTGGATGAAGAACCTGCCGAACATGCCGCGCGAGGTCGGTCCCAACCAGACCCTCGCCACGCCGGTGTTCGACGGCGCCCGCGAGGAGGAGATCTCCGGTCTGCTCGACTCGACGAACGTCACGCGCGACGGCGACCGGCTCATCGACTCCTCGGGCAAGGCCCAGCTGTTCGACGGCCGCTCCGGCGAGCCGTTCCCGGACCCGATCTCCGTGGGCTACATGTACATCCTGAAGCTCCACCACCTCGTGGACGACAAGATCCACGCCCGCTCCACTGGCCCGTACTCGATGATCACCCAGCAGCCGCTCGGTGGTAAGGCGCAGTTCGGCGGCCAGCGCTTCGGTGAGATGGAGGTGTGGGCCCTCGAGGCCTACGGTGCCGCGTACACCCTCCAGGAGCTCCTGACGATCAAGTCGGACGACATCCACGGCCGCGTGAAGGTCTACGAGGCGATCGTCAAGGGCGAGAACATCCCCGAGCCGGGCGTGCCCGAGTCCTTCAAGGTCCTCATCAAGGAAATGCAGTCGCTGTGCCTGAACGTGGAGGTCCTCTCCGCCGACGGCCAGACGATCGAGATGCGCGACGCGGACGATGCAGTCTTCACTGCCGCGGAAGAGCTCGGCATCGACCTCTCCCGCGACGAGCCCAGCTCCGTCGAAGAGGTCTGACCCCCTTCCGCACCGGCAGACGAACGACTTAGAGACACGAGAGATAAGGGACCACATTGTCCAGCGAATCCTCCTTCGGCCTCATGCAGATCGGCCTCGCGACCGCGGAAGACATCCGCAACTGGTCGCACGGCGAGGTCAAGAAGCCGGAAACCATCAACTACCGCACGCTCAAGCCCGAGAAGGACGGCCTCTTCTGCGAGAAGATCTTCGGCCCGTCCCGTGACTGGGAGTGCTACTGCGGCAAGTACAAGCGCGTGCGCTTCAAGGGCATCATCTGCGAGCGCTGCGGCGTCGAGGTGACCCGTGCCAAGGTCCGCCGCGAGCGCATGGGCCACATCGAGCTCGCCGCGCCCGTGACGCACATCTGGTACTTCAAGGGCGTCCCGTCGCGCCTGGGCTACCTCCTCGACCTGGCTCCGAAGGACCTCGAGAAGGTCATCTACTTCGCGGCCTATATGATCACCAAGGTCGACGAGGAGCGCCGCCACGAGCAGCTGCCCAACCTCCAGGCCGAGCACGACCTCGAGCGCAAGCGCCTCGTGGACACCCGCGACTCCGACATCGCCGCCGTCGCCCGTGACCTCGAGGAGGAGCTTGCCCGGCTCGAGGGCGAGGGCGCGAAGGCCGCGGACAAGAAGAAGGCCCGCGACCTCGCCGACAAGACGATGGCGACCATCCGCAAGCGCGCGGATGCCGACATCGAGCGCATGGAGGCCGTCTGGGACCGCTTCAAGAACCTCAAGGTCGCCGACCTCGAGGGCGACGAGGCGCTCTACCGCGAGCTCCGCGACAAGTACGGCATGTACTTCGAGGGCTCCATGGGCGCAGAGGCGATCCAGAGGCGCCTCGAGACCTTCGATCTGGAGGGCGAGGCGGAGACGCTCCGCGACATCATCCAGAACGGCAAGGGCCAGCGCAAGACCCGCGCGCTCAAGCGCCTCAAGGTGGTCAACGCGTTCCTCACCACGGACAACAAGCCGCAGGGCATGGTCCTCGACGCCGTCCCGGTCATCCCGCCGGAGCTGCGCCCGATGGTCCAGCTGGACGGTGGCCGCTTCGCGACCTCCGACCTGAACGACCTGTACCGCCGCGTGATCAACCGCAACAACCGCCTCAAGCGTCTGCTTGACCTCGGCGCGCCGGAGATCATCGTCAACAACGAGAAGCGCATGCTCCAGGAGGCTGTGGACTCGCTGTTCGACAACGGCCGCCGCGGCCGCCCCGTCACGGGCCCGGGCAACCGCCCGCTGAAGTCGCTCTCGGACATGCTCAAGGGCAAGCAGGGCCGGTTCCGCCAGAACCTGCTCGGCAAGCGCGTCGACTACTCGGGCCGTTCGGTCATCGTCGTCGGCCCGCAGCTCAAGCTGCACCAGTGCGGCCTGCCGAAGCAGATGGCGCTCGAGCTGTTCAAGCCGTTCGTCATGAAGCGGCTCGTGGACCTCAACCACGCGCAGAACATCAAGAGCGCCAAGCGGATGGTGGAGCGCTACCGCCCGCAGGTGTGGGACGTGCTTGAGGAGATCATCACCGAGCACCCGGTGCTGCTCAACCGCGCACCTACCCTGCACCGCCTCGGCATCCAGGCCTTCGAGCCGCAGCTCGTGGAGGGCAAGGCCATCCAGCTGCACCCGCTCGTCTGCGCGGCGTTCAACGCGGACTTCGACGGCGACCAGATGGCTGTGCACCTGCCCCTGAGCCCGGAGGCCCAGGCCGAGGCGCGCATCCTGATGCTCTCCTCGAACAACATCCTCAAGCCGTCGGACGGCCGCCCGGTCACCCTGCCGTCGCAGGACATGATCATCGGCCTGTACCACCTCACCACCAAGCGTGAGGGTGCCGCCGGCGAGGGCCGCGTGTTCTCCTCTGTGGCCGAGGCGATCATGGCGCACGATGCGCGCGAGCTGCACCTGAACGCACAGGTGAAGATCCGCCTCGAGGGCTTCGTGCCGTCGAAGGACCGTCCTGCGCCCGAGGGCTGGGAGCCGGGCGAGCCCGCGCTCATCGAGACCTCGCTCGGCCAGGTGGTCTTCAACGAGACGCTGCCCGCGGACTACCCGTGGGTCGAGTCCGTGGCCGACAAGGGCCAGCTGTCCCGGATCGTCAACGACCTCGCGGAGCGCTACCCGAAGGTCGTCACGGCGGCGACGCTGGACAACCTCAAGGACGCCGGCTTCTACTGGGCCACGCGTTCGGGCGTCACGGTCGCGATCTCCGACATCGCCGTCCCGGAGGCCAAGCCGGCCATCCTGGCCGGCTACGAGGACCGCGCCGCGAAGATCCAGAGCCAGTACGACCGTGGTCTCATCGACGACGAGGAGCGCCGCTCCGAGCTCATCGAGATCTGGGACAAGGCCACCAATGAGATCGCCTCCGTCATGCGCGATTCCATGCCGAAGATGAACACCATCAACCGCATGGTCTCCTCGGGTGCCCGTGGTAACTGGATGCAGGTCCGTCAGATCGCCGGTATCCGCGGCCTCGTGGCGAACCCGAAGGGTGAGATCATCCCTCGCCCGATCAAGTCCTCGTACCGTGAGGGCCTCTCGGTCCTCGAGTACTTCATCGCCACGCACGGTGCCCGCAAGGGTCTGGCCGACACGGCTCTCCGTACGGCCAACTCGGGCTACCTGACCCGTCGTCTCGTGGACGTCTCGCAGGACGTCATCGTCCGCGAGGAGGACTGCGGGACCGAGCGCGGCCTGAACGTCACGATCGCGGTGCCGGACCACAACGGCGAGCTCGTCCGCGACGAGAACGTCGAGAACACGGCCTACACGCGCACGCTCGCCGTCGACGCCACGGACTCCGAGGGCAACGTCCTCGCGGAGGCCGGTGCGGATCTCGGCGACGTGCTGATCAACCGCCTCGTGGACGCTGGCATCACCACGATCCGGGTGCGTTCCGTGCTCACCTGCGAGTCCGCCGTCGGCACCTGCGCTAAGTGCTACGGCCGTTCGCTTGCCTCCGGCAAGCTCGTGGACATCGGCGAGGCGGTCGGCATCATCGCCGCCCAGTCGATCGGTGAGCCCGGCACGCAGCTGACCATGCGTACCTTCCACACCGGTGGCGCCGTGTCGGCGTCGGGCGGCGAGGACATCACGCAGGGTCTGCCCCGTATCCAGGAGCTCTTCGAGGCCCGCACCCCCAAGGGTGTGGCCCCGATCTCCGAGGCTGCCGGACGCATCACGATCGAGGACACCGAGAAGCAGCTGCGTCTCGTCCTCACTCCGGACGACGGCACCGAGGAGATCGCCTACCCGGTCTCCCGCCGCTCGCGCCTGCTGGTCGAGGACGGCGACCGCGTCGAGGTCGGGCAGAAGCTCGTCAACGGGCCGGTCGACCCGAAGCAGGTCCTGCGCATCCAGGGCCCGCGCGAGGCGCAGAAGTTCCTCGTCGACGAGGTCCAGGGCGTGTACCGCAGCCAGGGCATCGGCATCCACGACAAGCACGTGGAGGTCATCGTCCGCCAGATGCTGCGGCGCGTCACGGTCATCGAGTCCGGCGACACGGACCTGCTCCCGGGCGAGCTCGCGGAGGGCCGTCGCTACCGCGACGAGAACCGCCGCGTCGTGTCCGAGGGCAAGCGTCCGGCCTCCGGCCGTCCCGAGCTCATGGGCATCACGAAGGCCTCGCTCGCGACCGAGTCGTGGCTGTCCGCCGCGTCGTTCCAGGAGACCACGCGTGTGCTCACGCAGGCCGCCATGGAGGGCAAGAGCGACCCGCTGCTCGGCCTCAAGGAGAACGTCATCATCGGCAAGCTCATCCCGGCCGGCACCGGCCTCCCGCGCTACACGGAGGTCAATGTCGAGCCGACCGAGGAGGCCAAGGCGACGCTCTTCACCGGTCCGAGCGCGTTCAGCGACTTCGCGTACGACCCGCTGAACGGCGACGGTGTCCAGGAGTTCCACGCAATCCCGCTGGACGACTACGACCTCGGCGGAGACTTCCGCTGAGTTCCCAGCCCCTGCCGGACGGGCGGCCCTAGGCCGCCCGTCCAGCGCACGACGGCGGCCGGTACCCTCCGCGGGTGCCGGCCGCTGCCGTCCCAGCTCCTCCGCCGAGGTCACCCCGTGTGGCGCCGAGGTCACCCCGTGTGGCGCCGAGGTCACCCCGTGTGGCGCCGAGGTCACCCCGTGTGGCGCCGAGGTCACCCCTCCTGCTTTCCGCGGGGGGTGACTTCGCGCCCACCGGGGGTGACTTCGCGCCCACCGGGGGTGACTTCGCGCCCACCGGGGGTGACTTCGGCGGCGGGGAGGGCAAGCGGGAGGCGGGCGGCGGGAGGCGGGCGGCCGGAGGCGGGCGGCGGCGTCGTGGCCGCCGTTTAACGTCCTCGGCTCCGCCCGTGATAGGCTTTCTTCGATTGTTTCTGTGTGGCAGTGGATGAAGGCCGTCGAGAGCCGGTGTTAACCGAAGAGCGACGGGGCCTGTTTCCGGGTTGCGGGGTTGGTGCGCAACGAATGCCACACTTTTGCACGCCTACGGTCGGCTGCCGCAGTGAGTGCGAAGCAACCGACAGCGTCCGCCGGTCCTGCGACTGCAGGTATCGCGTGGGCGGAAGTTCAACGAAGTACGCAAGTACGAAGACGGAGCGAAAGTGCCTACTATTCAGCAGCTGGTCCGCAAGGGCCGCACGCCGAAGGTCTCCAAGACCAAGGCTCCTGCCCTCAAGGGCAACCCGATGCGCCGCGGCGTGTGCACCCGCGTGTACACGACGACCCCGAAGAAGCCGAACTCTGCTCTCCGCAAGGTCGCCCGTGTCCGCCTGACCGGCGGCGTCGAGGTCACGGCCTACATCCCGGGTGTCGGCCACAACCTCCAGGAGCACTCGATCGTGCTCGTCCGTGGCGGTCGTGTGAAGGACCTTCCGGGTGTCCGCTACAAGATCGTCCGCGGTGCCCTCGACACCCAGGGTGTCAAGAACCGCCAGCAGGCCCGCAGCCGCTACGGCGCCAAGAAGGAGAAGAAGTAATGCCTCGCAAGGGTCCTGCCCCCAAGCGTCCTCTCGTCGTCGACCCGGTCTACGGTTCGCCGCTCGTGACGCAGCTCATCAACAAGGTCCTCGTGGACGGCAAGAAGTCCACGGCCGAGCGCATCGTCTACGGCGCCCTCGAGGGTGCCCGCCAGAAGACGGGCGCCGATCCCGTCGCCGCGCTCAAGAAGGCCATGGACAACGTCCGCCCGACCCTCGAGGTCCGCTCGCGCCGCGTCGGTGGCGCCACCTACCAGGTTCCGGTCGAGGTCAAGCCGGGCCGCGCGACGGCGCTTGCCCTCCGCTGGCTCGTGGGCTACTCCAAGGCCCGCCGCGAGAAGACGATGACCGAGCGTCTCCAGAACGAGATCCTCGACGCTTCGAACGGCCTCGGTGCCGCGGTGAAGCGCCGCGAGGACACTCACAAGATGGCCGAGTCGAACAAGGCCTTCGCCCACTACCGCTGGTAAACCCAGTGCTCGCCGCCGGCTCCCAGTGAGCCGGCGGCGAACGTGCAGCCAATCAGGGACAAACAGGGAGACACCGTGGCACTCGACGTGCTTACCGACCTCAGCAAGGTCCGCAATATCGGCATCATGGCGCACATCGATGCCGGCAAGACCACCACGACCGAGCGCATCCTCTTCTACACGGGCGTGAGCCACAAGATCGGCGAGACCCACGACGGCGCCTCGACGACCGACTGGATGGAGCAGGAGAAGGAGCGCGGCATCACCATCACGTCCGCCGCGGTCACCTGCTTCTGGAACAAGAACCAGATCAACATCATCGACACCCCCGGCCACGTGGACTTCACGGTCGAGGTCGAGCGCTCCCTGCGCGTGCTCGACGGCGCCGTCGCCGTCTTCGACGGCAAGGAAGGCGTCGAGCCGCAGTCCGAGACGGTGTGGCGCCAGGCCGACAAGTACAACGTCCCGCGCATCTGCTTCGTCAACAAGATGGACAAGCTCGGCGCCGACTTCTACTTCACGGTCGACACCATCGTGAAGCGCCTCGGCGCCAAGCCGCTCGTCATGCAGCTGCCCATCGGCTCCGAGAGCGACTTCGTCGGCGTCGTCGACCTGCTCACCATGAAGGCCTTCGTGTGGCCTGGCGACGCCAAGGGCGACGTGACCATGGGTGCCTCCTACGAGACGCAGGAGATCCCTGCTGACCTCCAGGAGAAGGCCGAGCAGTACCGCCACGAGCTCGTCGAGGCCGTCGCCGAGGCGTCCGAGGAGCTCATGGAGAAGTACCTCGAGGGCGAAGAGCTGACCATCGACGAGCTCAAGGCGGGTATCCGCAAGCTCACGGTCAACTCGGAGATCTACCCGGTCTTCTGTGGCTCCGCGTTCAAGAACCGCGGCGTGCAGCCGATGCTCGACGCGGTCATCGACTTCCTCCCGTCCCCGCTGGACGTCCCGGCCATGATCGGCCACGACCCCAAGGACGAGTCGATCGAGCTCACCCGCAAGCCGAGCGAGGACGAGCCGTTCTCGGCTCTCGCGTTCAAGATCGCGGCGCACCCGTTCTTCGGCCAGCTCAACTTCATCCGCGTCTACTCGGGCAAGGCGACCTCGGGCATCCAGGTCCTGAACTCGACGAAGGGCAAGAAGGAGCGCATCGGGAAGCTCTTCCAGATGCACGCCAACAAGGAGAACCCGGTCGACGAGGTCCACGCGGGCCACATCTACGCGGTGATCGGCCTCAAGGACACCACCACGGGTGACACGCTCTGCGACATCAACAACCCGATCGTCCTCGAGTCGATGTCCTTCCCGGAGCCGGTGATCTTCGTCGCCATCGAGCCGAAGACCAAGGGCGACCAGGAGAAGCTCTCCACCGCCATCCAGAAGCTCTCCGCTGAGGACCCGACGTTCACCGTCTCCCTCAACGAGGAGACCGGCCAGACCGAGATCGGCGGCATGGGCGAGCTCCACCTCGACATCCTCGTGGACCGCATGCGCCGCGAGTTCAAGGTCGAGGCCAACGTGGGCAAGCCGCAGGTGGCCTACCGCGAGACGATCAAGAAGAAGGTCGAGAAGGTCGACTACACGCACAAGAAGCAGACTGGCGGTTCTGGCCAGTTCGCGAAGGTGCAGGTCACTTTCGAGCCGCTCGATACCTCCGAGGGCACGTTCTACGAGTACGTGAACGCCGTCACCGGTGGCCGCGTCCCGCGCGAGTACATCCCGAGCGTGGACGCCGGCATCCAGGACGCCATGCAGTTCGGCATCCTCGCGGGCTACCCGATGGTGGGCGTCAAGGCGACGCTCGTCGACGGCGCCTACCACGACGTCGACTCCTCGGAGATGGCGTTCAAGATCGCCGGTTCGCAGGTGTTCAAGGAGGGCGCACGCCGCGCCAACCCTGTGCTCCTCGAGCCGCTCATGGCCGTCGAGGTTCGCACCCCGGAGGAGTACATGGGCGACGTGATCGGCGACCTCAACTCCCGCCGTGGCCAGATCCAGGCCATGGAGGACGCTGTCGGCGTCAAGGTCGTGCGTGCCCTCGTGCCGCTCTCCGAGATGTTCGGCTACATCGGCGATCTGCGTTCGAAGACCCAGGGCCGCGCTGTCTACTCCATGCAGTTCGACAGCTACTCCGAGGTCCCGAAGGCCGTCGCCGACGAGATCATCCAGAAGTCGCGCGGCGAGTAGTTCTGGACAGCGGCTCGCCTGCCGCCGTGGGTGCGGTCCTCATGGACCGGCACGCACGACGGCGGCGGGTCGCCCTCCGCGCGGAAGGCCTGCTTCCGCGTGATTTCACGAAGAAACACAGCCCACAGTAGACTTGCGAGAGTTTCAGTTGCGAAAGACGCGGCTGGAAGCAAGTCTTCTGAATCAGTTCTAGGAGGAACAAGTGGCGAAGGCAAAGTTCGAGCGGACCAAGCCGCACGTCAACATCGGCACCATCGGCCACGTTGACCACGGTAAGACGACGCTGACTGCCGCCATCTCGAAGGTGCTTGCCGACAAGTACCCGGACCTGAACGAGCAGCGCGACTTCGCGCAGATCGACTCGGCTCCGGAGGAGCGCCAGCGCGGCATCACCATCAACATCTCGCACATCGAGTACCAGACGGAGAAGCGCCACTACGCTCACGTCGATGCTCCGGGTCACGCCGACTACATCAAGAACATGATCACCGGCGCGGCTCAGATGGACGGCGCGATCCTCGTGGTCGCCGCGACCGATGGCCCGATGGCCCAGACGCGCGAGCACGTCCTGCTCGCCCGCCAGGTCGGCGTTCCGTACCTCCTTGTCGCGCTGAACAAGGCTGACATGGTCGAGGACGAGGAACTCCTCGACCTCGTCGAGATGGAGGTGCGCGAGCTCCTCTCCTCGCAGGGCTTCGACGGCGACAACGCTCCGGTCATCCGCGTCTCGGGCCTCAAGGCTCTCGAGGGCGACCCGAAGTGGGTCAAGTCGGTTGAGGACCTCATGGAGGCCGTCGACGAGAACGTTCCGGACCCGGTCCGTGACCGCGACAAGCCGTTCCTCATGCCGATCGAGGACGTCTTCACCATCACCGGCCGTGGCACCGTCGTGACGGGCCGCGCCGAGCGCGGTACCCTCGCCCTCAACTCCGAGGTCGAGATCGTCGGCATCCGCCCGATCCAGAAGACCACGGTCACTGGTATCGAGATGTTCCACAAGCAGCTCGACGAGGCGTGGGCCGGCGAGAACTGTGGCCTCCTGCTCCGCGGCATCAAGCGCGAGGACGTCGAGCGTGGCCAGGTTGTCGTCAAGCCGGGTTCGATCACCCCGCACACCGACTTCGAGGCGAACGTCTACATCCTCTCCAAGGACGAGGGTGGGCGTCACAACCCGTTCTACTCGAACTACCGTCCGCAGTTCTACTTCCGCACCACGGACGTCACCGGTGTCATCACCCTCCCCGAGGGCACCGAGATGGTCATGCCTGGCGACAACACTGAGATGACCGTTGCGCTCATCCAGCCGATCGCCATGGAGGAGGGCCTCGGCTTCGCCATCCGCGAGGGTGGCCGCACCGTTGGCTCGGGCCGCGTCACCAAGATCATCAAGTAGTCATCTCGCCTCAGAGGTACTGCTGGTCCGAAGGCCGCACGGCCTGACGGCCTGATTCGAGAAGGACCCCGTTGCATCAGCGGCGGGGTCCTTCCCGTGTCTTTAGCCTCTGCGGAGGAGGCCCGGGCCCTCCCTAGAATCCAGTCAGGACCACCCGCACCAGGGGGCTGACTGGAAGGGGCCGTGATGACACGCGACGCCTATGACGAGGGCTTCCGTGCCGGCTGGCTCGAGGGCCACCGCGCCGGCTGGCTCGAGGGGCACCGGGCCGGGTGGTCGGACGGCGTCGCGGCCCGGCAGGCCGCGCCCGCAGGTCCTCACCCCGCCACGGCCGACGAGCCGCTCCGGCCGCGGGAACCTCGCGCACCCCATCCCGCGGCTGTCCTCGCCCCGCCGGTGCAGGCCCCCAAGACTCTGGCCTCACCGGCGCAGGGCTCACCGCAGCAGGGCCCTGTGCCGCCCAGCCCGGAGCAGCGGGCGGCCCAGGCCGAGGCAGACCGGAGGCGCCGCGAGCGGCGTGGGATCCAGAGCGCCAACATCGCCCTCTACGCGGCGTCGCTCCTCATCGTCGCCGCGGGCTCGCTGTTCCTGTACAGCGCCACGTCCGAAGGCGCCAGGCTCACCGGGCTCGCCGTGATCACGGCCCTCTTCTACGTCGCGGGCCTCGTCGTGCATGCCCGCTATGCGAGGCTCCGCCCCGCCGCCGTTGCCCTCACCGGCACTGGCCTGGCGCTGCTGCCCGTCACGGGGCTGGCCTTCGACCTCCTCGCGGTTCACGACCCTGCGGCCACCGTGGCCGTGACGAGCCTCATCGGGATCCTGGCGTACGGCCTGGCCGCGCTGCGGATCGAGAGCCGCGTCCTGGTGTTCCTCACGCTGGCCTTCTTCATCTCCGGGGCCTGGTCCGGAGCATCCGCCCTCGGCGGCCCGCTCGCGTCGGCGCTCGGCGCCGTCCTCGGGGTCTCGGCGCTCTTCGGCGCCGTCTCCCTGGCGCGCCCCGCCTGGGTTCCGCCCCTCGTGCTGCGGCCGATCGCCGTCGTCCATCCGTTCGTGGTCCCGGCGACCTTCGTGGCAGCCACCGTGTCCGCCGGGCGGCTGGCCCCGGGCCAGTACGCCCTGCTGGTGGGGATCATGGCCGTGTACCTCGGCGTCGAGACGTTCCTGCCCGGCGGCGTCCGTACGCGTCGGGCGGCGTGGTGGGGCGCCCGGGCCCTGGGGTTCGTGGCGGCGGTGGGAGCGGTCGGCGACGCCGTCGACACGGGCGTGCTGCGGTACCCGAGCGCCGTTGACGCAGCCCTTGCCGCAGGAATCATGGCGCTGGCCGCCGAGACCGCGGCGGTGTGCCTGCTCGGCAGGCGGCTCGCCGCCGCGCTCGGGCCGGCCAAGGGCACGGACCGGGTCCACAGGTTCGGCGTGGCCGAGCAGTCGGTCGCGGCGGGCTTCCAGATCCTCGTGATGCTCGTGGCGGTCCCGGCTGCGATAGCCGCGCCCGGAACGGCGGCGCTCGGCCGGATCGAGGTGGGAAGCGTCCTCGCGACGGCCGTCCTGATCGCGTCGTGGTACGGGATGCGCAGCGAGTTCCTGCCGGTGGCCGCGTTCCTCGGCGTGTGGATCATCGGGTCCGAGGTGGGGGAGACGTGGTTCGCCGGCGCGGCCGCGGCCTACGCCGTGTACTTCGGGGTCCGCGCGGCCTGGCCGGCCCCGGTGGTCCGTGACGCCGGCCGTCCGGCCGGGCGTGGGGGCTACTGGAGGCGCGGGCACTTCCTGACGGCGTCCGGGCTCGTCTCGATCGTCGCGGTCGCGGCGTTCGTCGATGCTGCCCTCGCCGCGAGCGACGCCGCGGTCCGGGTCGCCTCCGTCGCGCTGTCGGTGGTGCTGACCGCCGTGGCCGAGCTTCTCGTCGTCGCGATCCTCGGATTCCTCGACCGGCCCGCCCGCTGGCGCCCAGGCCTCGTCGCCGTCCTCGGGGTGGTCGCGGTCGCGGCACTGGCGGTCGTCGCGGCCGCCGAGCGGGACCCGGGGAGCTGGCGGTACTCGCTGGCGGTCTCGGCGGTCTGCGCAGCGGGTCTGGGGCTCTCGTCTGGGCTCGTGCTCGCGCCCTCCGGCGCAGCCCGGCGGGCCGTCTGGGCAGGACCGATCACCGTCGGCGAACTCGCACCGCCGCTCCTGCTCACGGCGACCACTCTGACCGCCCTCGTCCAGGAGCGGTGGTGGGGCGCCGCCGTCGTGCTCATGGTGCTCGCCGTCGTGCTCGGGGCCTGCGCCTGGCGCACGGCACGCGCCGGCCGGCTCTGGCCGTACGTCTGGCTCGCGCGGACGGCCGGCACCATCGCTGTCACGGTGGCCTTCCACGCCCTCCTCGCGGACGGCGTCCATCCGGCAGTGGCCGGCGAGGCGCTGACCGAGTGGCACATCGTGGCCGCGGCGGCCCTGCTCCAGATGGCGGTGCCGCTCGGGGTCGACGCCGTGCGCCGCGCCCGCGGGGGATCGTTCGAGTGGGCCCTCCAGGACTCCTCCACCACGCTGACGGTCGCCCTCTTCGCCGGTGTGGTCCTCCGAGCGGCGGACGTCGCCGGCGGTCGCGCGACGTCGCCGCTCACGGCGGGGTTCGTCGTCGCCCTCGGCGTGGCCGCCGCGGCCGCCGGTCTGATGCTGCACGCCCGCAGGGCTGCGGCGGGCTTCGGGGCGGTCGGCCTCGTCGCGACCTGGCTGCTCGCGCGCGGCGACCTGCGGCTGATCGAAGTCCTGCTCGGACTGTTCACGGTCTACTCGGCCCTCATGGTGCTGCTCGCCCCGGGCCTCCGCCTCAAGGGAGCGCACCTCGTCGCCGCGCGGGCGCTCCCGCTGGTCCTCGCCGCCGTGATCACGTGGGACGCCGCCGCCTCGGTCGCGATCACGCACCTCGTCCTGGCACTCGGGCTCACGGCCCAGCACGCGCTGCGGGCCCTGCTCGGGCGGCACGCGGACCTCCCCTTCCAGAGGGCGGCGTACTGGTCGGGGCTCGCTGCGCAGCTGGCGCTGCCGTTCGCCTACGGGGCCGGGAACTGGCGTGAACCCGAGGGCGGACGCTGGGTGCTGCTCCTCGAACTGCTGCTGGTGGTGCTCAGCGCCGCGGCGACGGCCCGCACGCACCGTGGCGCAGCGCAGGTAGGGGTGGTTGCGGCCGCGCTCGCGCTCGTCGCGGCCAGCCCGTTCCTGGCCTTCGCCGAGGGCACGGCCCTCGCCGATCCGCTCGTCACCACCGCGGGCCTCATCCTGATCGCATCTGCCCTCGCGGCGGTCCATGTCGTCGGCATGGCCCGGTGGGGCGAGTCGGGGCCCGAGGGCTGGCCGCGGCCATGGACGACGGGCGCGGCCGTGTTCGCCGTCCTGGCCCTCGCGGTGGCGAGCGACTACGTGCCGCGTTCCGAGCTCCACGAGTACTGGCTCCTCGGGCTCGCGTACGGCGTCTGCGCGGCCGTGCTCGTGGCCGTCAGCTACGTCTGGGTGCGCGTGCGTGCCGTGGCTGCCATCAGCTTCCCGCTCGGTGTCCTGCTGACCCTCGTGGCGGGCAGTTGGACCGCCCGCAGCGCGTTCGACGGCGTCGCCGCGCCCTGGCATGAGCCGCTCGTTGCGCTCGTGGGGACGCTGGTGCCGGCCGGCCTCTGGCTCGCGGCCCGTTGGGCCGGTGTCTGGGCGGGCGACGCCGGTGCCCGCCTGACGCGGTCCGCTCGCCTCGGCGAGCCGCTGCGCCGCTGGACGATTCTGGCAGCAGCAGTCGGAGCGCTCGGCGTTGCGGGCGGGACGTCGTGGAGTGCGCCGGCCAGCATCGTGCTCCCGGCCCTCGCTGCGGCCCTGGTGGCGGTGGTTGTGGCCGAGCTCGCACCCGGGCACCGCAGACTCGCCGTGGAGCTCGGCGCGGTCCTCGCCACGGCAGCGGTGCAGCGTGCGATCCTCTCCGCGGACATGCACAGCCCCGTCTGGCTCGAACAGTGGAGGGAGGCGCTGGTCGACCGTGGCGCCGCCCGCGCCTTCTGGCTCGGCCAGTGGTACGTCGTCGTCACCGCGGGTGTGGCGCTCCTGCGCTATGTCGCCCGGTCGCGCGACGAGGAGCCGCGGGCGATGGCACCGCGGATCTGGCTCGGGGCTGCCGCGGCGCAGCTGAGCTTCTGGGGCCTCGGCACCGCGCTGTACGGGGACACGGCGGAGCAGGTCTGGCTGCTCGTGGCGTTCGCCGCGCTCACGGGGTTGGGCGTGGTCTTCGGCGAGCGGCCGTTCGCGGTCTGGGGCGCCCTCGGCGTTCTGGCCTGCATCCTGTGGGCCGTGCGCTCCTACGCCTACGCGCTCCTGGGAGTGCTGGGGCTCGCGCTCATCGGCGCGGCCATCTGGTGGCTCGCCCGCAGGCCCCGTGCTCCCCGCCCGGGGGAGTGAGAGGCTAGGCGGCGCTCTGGGAGCCCGTCCGGGTCCGGGCCAGGCGCCGCAGCCAGTAGTAGGAGGCCTTGGGAGTGCGCTCGAGCGTGGCGAAGTCGGTGTGCACGAGGCCGAACCGCTGGCTGTACCCGGCCGCCCACTCGAAGTTGTCCATGAGCGTCCACACGTACCAGCCCCTGAGGTCTACGCCGTCGGCGGGACCGCCGGGGGCCACGGCGTCGAGCGCGGCACCCAAGTGCGAGGCGAGGTAGTCGATCCGCTCGTCGTCGTACAGCAGGCCGTCGGCCTGGGCCGGCTCGGGGAAGCTCGCGCCGCTCTCCGTGATGTACACGGGCGGCAGGGCGTCCCCGTAGCGCTGCTTGAGCTCTCCGAGCACCACGCCGCAGTACTTGGGGGAGATGGGCCACCCGAAGCCGGTGCTCGCGTGCTCGGGGAAGTCGGCGAGGTGGAACGGGACCTTCTTCATCGCCTTCGTGGGCTTGACCCCCTCAGGGGTCGGCCCCGGGCCCGAGCGGATGCGGGCCGGGTAGTAGTAGTTGACGCCGTAGAAGTCGAGCGGCTGGTGGATCGTCGCCAGGTCCTCGGGCCGGGGGTCCCGGAGGGCGTGGAAGAACTTGCGCGCCACGAGCGGCGGCTTGGGATAGCGGCCCAGCAGCACGGGGTCCGCGTAGAGCCTGTTGACCATGAGGTCGACGACGCGGGCGTGGATCCAGTCGAGGGGATTCCGGCCCGCAGGGTGCACGGGAGCATGCATGTTCGTGATGCCGATGGCGCCCTGGGCGCCCGAGGCGCGCAGCGCCTGCACCGACAGGCCGTGTGCGAGGAGCTGGTGGTGGACGGCTGGCATCGAGTCGAAGAGGAGCTGCTTGCCCGGGGCGTGGATGCCCACCGCGTAGCCGTTCAGCGTCACCGAGACAGGCTCGTTGAGGGTGATCCAGCGGTCGACGCGGTCGCCGAAGCGCCGCCCCGCTTCGGCCGCGAACTCGCCGCACCGCAGCGCGGTCTCCCGGCTCAGCCACCCGCCGTCGTGCTCGAGGGGGAGCGGGGTGTCCCAGTGGTAGAGGGTGGCCATGGGGGAGATGCCGCGCGCGAGCATCGCGTCGATCAGGCGGTCGTAGAAGGCCCAGCCCTTCTCGTTCCAGGCGCCCCGGCCGTCCGGCTGGACGCGCGGCCACGCGATGGAGAAGCGGTAGGAGTCCACCCCCAGGTCCCGGATGAGGTCGAGGTCCTCGCCGGCGCGGTGGTAGTGGTCGCAGGCGCGCCGGGCGTCGTCGCCGTGCGAGATTGCCCCTGGGCGTTCGGTAAACTCGTCCCAGCCCGCGGGCCCGCGCCCGTCCTCGTCCACGGCGCCCTCGATCTGGAACGCGGCTGTGGCCACTCCGAGCGTGAAGTCCTCGGGGATCCTCGCGGCCAGGACCTCGACGGCGGAGGCCCCCGGCGCGGTCGGGTCGCGGTCCCGTTCCGGGGTGGGCGACTGGTCCGCGGGGAGCATGGGACCAATCATCCTCAGCGAGTGCCGTGAGAGCAAGATCGCGTTTCCGGGTCCCGGGCCGCCCCGTGCGGCCCGTCCGGACAGAGGCCGCGCGCGGCCGATTGGCATGCTGGGCGGATCTCTGGCAGACTAGATGAGTTGTTCAAGCGCTCCTTCGTGTCCCGATCCGGATAATGCCGGATGCGGGGGCCAGGCTGGGGCCCAAATATGACCCACCTTCGCGAACGAGGCTAGGGGTACGTGTGCGCACACAGTGCGACACGCCCGACCGCGGGGGTCGGAGAGGTCGACTGTCTGAGGAACCCGGGGGACCGGATTCAGGCAGTGCGGCCCGTGGTGGTCTCGACCTTGAATGCTTCGGCAGCCACAGCCAACAGAAAAGTGCAGTGCTAGACAGACGAAAGCGAGTCAGGCGATATGGCGGGACAGAAGATCCGCATCCGGCTGAAGTCGTACGACCACGAGGTCATCGACACTTCGGCTCGGAAGATCGTTGAGACGGTCACGCGCGCAGGCGCAACGGTGGTGGGCCCCGTCCCGCTCCCGACGGAGAAGAACGTGTACTGCGTCATCCGTTCTCCGCACAAGTACAAGGACAGCCGCGAGCACTTCGAGATGCGCACGCACAAGCGGCTGATCGACATCATCGACCCGACGCCCAAGGCCGTCGACTCGCTCATGCGTCTCGACCTGCCGGCCGACGTCAACATCGAAATCAAGCTCTAGTAGGGAGGTGCTGAGAGAACTATGACCGCAACCCGTACTGTGAAGGGCCTGCTGGGCACGAAGCTCGGCATGACCCAGGTCTGGGACGAGAACAACAAGCTCATCCCCGTCACTGTCGTTAAGGCCGACTCCAACGTCGTCACCCAGCTGCGCAACGCCGAGACCGACGGCTACACCGCCGTCCAGATCGGCTACGGCCAGATCGACCCCCGCAAGGTCAACAAGCCGCTCACCGGCCACTTCGAGAAGGCCGGCGTGACCCCCCGCCGCCACCTCGTCGAGATCCGCACCGCCGACGCCGGCTCCTACGAGCTCGGCCAGGAACTCGCCGTCGCGCAGTTCGAGGCGGGCCAGAAGATCGACATCGTCGGCACCACCAAGGGCAAGGGCTTCGCCGGTGTCATGAAGCGTCACGGCTTCTCCGGCGTGGGCGCCTCGCACGGTGCCCACAAGAACCACCGCAAGCCCGGTTCCATCGGTGCCTGCGCCACCCCGGGCCGCGTCTTCAAGGGCCTCCGCATGGCCGGCCGCATGGGCCACGTGCGCCACACGACGCTCAACCTCACCGTCCACGCCGTGGATGCCGAGAACTCGCTGCTCCTCATCAAGGGCGCCCTCCCCGGTGCCCGCGGCTCGGTCGTCCTCGTCCGCTCCGCCGTGAAGGGAGCCTGAACTCATGGCTAACGCAACTGTCAACGTTGATCTCCCCGCCGAGATCTTCGACGTCCAGACGAACGTCCCGCTGCTGCACCAGGTTGTCGTCGCCCAGCTGGCCGCTGCACGCCAGGGCACGCACAAGGTGAAGAACCGCGGCGAGGTGGCCGGTGCCGGCCGCAAGCCGTTCAAGCAGAAGGGCACCGGCCGCGCCCGCCAGGGTTCGGTCCGCGCTCCGCACATGACCGGCGGCGGCGTCGTCCACGGCCCCGTGCCGCGCGACTACAGCCAGCGCACCCCCAAGAAGATGAAGGCCGCCGCGCTCCGTGGCGCCCTGTCGGACCGCGCCCGCAACGGCCGGATCCACGTCGTCGAGTCCCTGGTCTCCGGTGACAAGCCGAACACCAAGGCCGCCCTCGGCGTCCTGCGCGCCCTCTCGGAGCGCAAGAACCTGCTGGTCGTCCTCGACCGCAACGACGAGCTCGGCGCCCTCTCGGTGCGCAACCTCACCGAGGTTCACGCGCTGTACGCGGACCAGCTCAACACGTACGACGTGCTCGTCTCCGACGACGTGGTCTTCACCAAGGCCGCTTTCGACGCGTTCGTCGCATCGAAGTCCCAGAACGAGGAGGGCTCCAAGTGAGCGCAGCCACCTACAAGGACCCGCGCGACGTCATCCTCGCGCCGGTCGTCTCCGAGAAGAGCTACGGCCTGATCGACGAGGGCAAGTACACCTTCCTGGTGGACCCGCGCTCATCCAAGACCGAGATCAAGCTCGCGATCGAGAAGATCTTCTCGGTCAAGGTCGACTCGATCAACACCCTCAACCGTGCTGGCAAGCGCAAGCGCACCAAGTTCGGCTGGGGCCAGCGCAAGAGCACCAAGCGCGCCATCGTGTCCCTCAAGGACGGCGCGACGATCGATATCTTCGGCGGTCCGCTCGCCTGAGCGGAGACCACTTTAACGAGGAACAGGTAAATGGCAATCCGTAACTACAAGCCGACCACCCCGGGCCGCCGCGGCTCGAGCGTGGCCGACTTCGCAGAAATCACGCGCTCGACGCCGGAGAAGTCCCTGGTTCGTCCGCTCCCCAAGAAGGGCGGCCGCAACAACTCCGGCAAGATCACCACGCGCCACAAGGGTGGCGGGCACAAGCGCCAGTACCGTCTGATCGACTTCCGTCGTCACGACAAGGACGGCGTCGACGCCAAGGTCGCGCACATCGAGTACGACCCGAACCGCACCGCGCGCATCGCGCTGCTGCACTTCGTGGACGGCACCAAGCGCTACATCATCGCGCCGAACAAGCTCTCCCAGGGCGACATCGTCGAGTCCGGCCCGGACGCCGACATCAAGCCCGGCAACAACCTGCCGCTGCGCAACATCCCGGTCGGTACGGTCATCCACGCGGTCGAGCTCCGCCCGGGCGGCGGCGCCAAGATGGCCCGCTCGGCCGGCGCCTCGATCCAGCTCGTGGCGAAGGAGGGCAAGTACGCCCAGCTCCGCCTGCCGTCGGGCGAGGTCCGCAACGTCGACGTCCGCTGCCGCGCGACCGTCGGCGAGGTCGGCAACGCCGAGCAGTCGAACATCAACTGGGGCAAGGCCGGCCGCATGCGCTGGAAGGGCGTCCGCCCGACCGTCCGTGGTGTCGCGATGAACCCGGTTGACCACCCGCACGGTGGTGGTGAGGGCAAGACCTCCGGTGGCCGTCACCCCGTCAACCCGAACGGCAAGCCCGAGGGCCGCACCCGCCGCCCGAACAAGGCGAGCGACAAGCTCATCGTCCGTCGTCGTCGTACTGGCAAGAACAAGCGATAGGAGCCTGGACACATGCCACGCAGCCTGAAGAAGGGTCCTTTCGTTGACCAGCACCTCTTTGTGAAGGTCGCCAGGGAAAACGATAAGGGCACCAAGAACGTCATCAAGACCTGGTCCCGCCGCTCGATGATCATCCCCGACATGCTCGGGCACACGATCGCCGTGCACGACGGGCGCAAGCACATCCCGGTCTTCGTCACCGAGTCGATGGTCGGGCACAAGCTCGGCGAATTCGCCCCGACGCGGACTTTCCGCGGCCACGTGAAGGACGACAAGAAGGGCAAGCGCCGCTGACCCCCTGCCTCACGGCAGCAGCAGCGCTGAGCTCTGAGAAAGAGAAGGAAAGCAATGGAAGCCAAGGCAATTGCGCGTCATATCCGCGTAACGCCGATGAAGGCCCGGCGCGTCGTCAACCTTGTTCGTGGCAAGCAGGCGAATGAGGCTCTGGCGATCCTGAAGTTCGCCCAGCAGGCGGCTTCGGAGCCGGTGTACAAGGTCCTCGCATCCGCGATGGCCAACGCCCGTGTCCTCGCCGACCGCGACGGTGTCGCGTTCGACGAGAGCGACCTCTACATCTCTGAGGCGTTCGTCGACGAGGGTCCGACCATGAAGCGGTTCCAGCCGCGCGCCCAGGGCCGCGCCTACCGCATCAAGAAGCGCACCAGCCACATCACCGTGGTCGTCGCGACGCCCGAGAACGAGGAGGCCCGGTAAATGGGACAGAAGGTCAACCCGCACGGGTTCCGACTCGGCATCACCACCGACCACGTCTCGCACTGGTTTGCCGACAGCAACAAGCCGGGTCAGCGCTACAAGGACTTCGTCCGTGAGGACGTCAAGATCCGCCAGCTCATGACCAACGGCATGGAGCGCGCCGGCATCGCCAAGGTCGAGATCGAGCGCACCCGCGACCGCGTCCGCGTGGACATCCACACGGCCCGTCCGGGCATCGTGATCGGCCGCCGCGGCGCCGAGGCGGACCGCATCCGCGGCGAGCTCGAGAAGCTCACCGGCAAGCAGGTCCAGCTGAACATCCTCGAGGTCAAGAACCCCGAGGTCGAGGCCCAGCTCGTCGCCCAGGGCGTCGCGGAGCAGCTCTCGAGCCGCGTCGCGTTCCGCCGCGCGATGAAGAAGGCCATGCAGTCGGCGCAGCGCGCCGGCGCCAAGGGCATCCGCATCGCGTGCTCCGGCCGTCTCGGCGGCGCCGAGATGTCGCGCTCGGAGTTCTACCGCGAAGGCCGTGTGCCGCTGCACACGCTGCGCGCGAACATCGACTACGGCTTCTACGAGGCCAAGACCACCTTCGGCCGCATCGGCGTGAAGGTCTGGATCTACAAGGGCGATGTGACCTCGAAGGAGCTGGCTGCCCAGGCCGCCGCCGCTCCGTCCCGCGGTCCCCGTGGCGACCGTGGCGACCGTCCGGGCCGCCCCGGTGGCGAGCGCCGCCGTCGTCCGTCTGGCGACCGCCAGCAGCAGTCCTCGGCTCCCGCCGAGACCGCCGCTCCGGCCGCCGAGGCCGCTGCTCCGGCAGCAGAAGGAGGAGAGGCTTAAATGCTTATCCCGCGTCGTGTGAAGCACCGCAAGCAGCACCACCCGGGTCGTTCCGGCGCTGCTACCGGCGGCACGAAGGTCTCGTTTGGCGAGTACGGCATCCAGGCTCTCACGCCTGCCTACGTGACCAACCGTCAGATCGAGTCCGCTCGTATCGCCATGACCCGTCACATCAAGCGTGGCGGCAAGGTCTGGATCAACATCTACCCGGACCGTCCGCTGACCAAGAAGCCTGCCGAGACCCGCATGGGTTCCGGTAAGGGTTCTCCGGAGTGGTGGATCGCCAACGTCAAGCCCGGCCGTGTGCTCTTCGAGCTCTCCGGTGTGTCTGACGAGGTGGCTCGCGAGGCCCTGCGCCTGGCCATCCACAAGCTCCCGTTGAAGGCGCGCATCGTGCGCCGCGAAGGTGGTGAATGAGAATGGCAGTCGGTTCGAAGGATCTGACGGCTGAGAAGCTCGACCAGCTGGACAACGAGCGCCTCTTCGAGGAGCTCAAGAAGGCCAAGGAAGAGCTGTTCAACCTGCGCTTCCAGTCGGCCACCGGCCAGCTCGAGAACCACGGCCGCCTGCGCGCCGTGAAGAAGGACATCGCCCGCATCTACACGATCATGCGTGAGCGTGAGCTCGGCATCCGCGCCGAGGCGGCCCCCGCCGTCGTCGACGCGAAGGACGAGAAGAAGGCGGCGAAGGCCGAGAAGAAGTCCGCCAAGGCTGAGGCCGAGGAGGACGCCAAGTGAGCGATCAGGAGAACAAGGTGACGGAGAACTCCGTGACGGAGAACGCCGCCGCCGAGCGCCAGCGCGGTTACCGCAAGACCGCCCGCGGCTACGTCGTGTCCGACAAGATGGACAAGACGATCGTCGTCGAGGTCGAGGACCGCGTGAAGCACTCGCTGTACGGCAAGGTCATCCGCCGCACCGAGAAGCGCAAGGCCCACGACGAGAACAACACCGCCGGCATCGGCGACCTCGTTCTCATCGCGGAGACCCGCCCGCTGTCCGCCACCAAGCGGTGGCGCCTCGTCGAGATCCTCGAGAAGGCCAAGTAAGCCTCCTCGCGTTTCTCGCGGACATGCCGGAAGGCCCGTTCCCCTCGTGGGGGCGGGCCTTCCGCCGTCTCGGGAGCGCACGACGGCGGGTGTGCGGCGGGGGCGGGGGCGTCGCCGCCGCCGGGGCGCGTCTATCGTCGTGCAGTGCCACCGTGGAGCGCTTGATGACGACTGCTGAACTGTCAGCCAGCATCGGCATTTCTCCTCCACAACCTTCTTGGGCGGAGTGTCGTCCACATAGGGCGTACCACGCCCCGGGGCCACGGCGATGGACGCGAGACTCGGGTCATGGACCCTCTTGGCCACCTCATCGACACTTCGCGCCGTGAGCTTCAGGGTGGGGCTTCCGATCCTCGTCGGCTCTTCGTCTCCGGTGCCATCTCCCGACTGCGCCGGGGGTTCTATGTACCGACGGACCTATGGGTCAGCCTCGAGGTTCGCGACCGGTTTCTGCTCGTGCTTGCGGCGCATGCCCAAGCCAATCCCGGCACTGTATTCTGCGGCGAGACGGCGCTGTTCCTCCACGGCATCCCGACCGTCAAGGCGCCGTCGGCAGTGGAAGTCGCGACGACGACTACGAGTCGCTTGGGCACGAGGCCGTGCACGTTCGAAGTCAGAGGGGACGGTTCCTTGGCCGCGAGAGCGCGAAAGCTGGGCGCTCATCCGATCCGTCGTCACCATCACGCTGACATCGAACCTGTGATCGTCGGGGAGTTCGAGACGGTCCCTCTCGCACTGGCTCTGGTGGAGGTGCTCGCTGGCGGGAAGTTCGCACGCGCACTCACTGTCGCCGACGGCGTCCTCCGGCGGCAGCCAGATGTGCCACTCCTTGACCGATCCGAGATGGTCGCGGCCATCAGCAACCTGCCGCATCGGTCTCACCGGCTCAGGGCAGAGCTCGTGGCCGGCCTTGCCAGGAAAGGAGCCGAGTCTCCTGGGGAGTCAGTGGGTCGCGCTCTCATGCACCTCTTTGGATTCCCTGAGCCTGAGCTGCAGGTGGTGCATTATGACGCTCTCGGCTTCGTGGGCAGGACCGACTACTACTGGGGCCAAGCGGAGGCCGAACGCGCCGTGCATTCGCGCGAACGGTTGGACCCCGTGGGAGAGTTCGATGGTTGGGGCAAGTACTTCCGTGAGGAGATGACACGCGGTGAGGATCCGAGGGAGATCATCCGGAGGGAGAAGCGGAGGGAGAACCGCCTTCTCGCGCTTGGCCATCCGACGCTGCGGCTTGACTGGTTGGACCTCGAACGTCCTGCGCAGTTCCGGGCGAAGCTCGTGGCGGTCGGCCTTCGACCTACCGCCAGTTCCGCTCTAGCGGACAAGCGCGCCTGAAGCGCGCTTGTCGGCGACAGCCGCGCTGTCGGTGCCCCCGGGGGGATGCGGGGTGGACAGCGGCGGCGTGGTACGATATTGAGCTTGTACGGCTGGCTTCGCCATGCCGTGACAAACCTCGTGAACCATCGTGCCACCGCATAATGCCCTTCTGCCGAAGGGGAGCGCCCCGGCGCTGCTCCTCGCAGCAGGAAGGGGACACATGCGCGTGGCACGGCGATTCAGGCCCGTTCTGGCGACATCCAGGCGGGTCGAGAGACACCCCATCAACCGTTCCGCAAGGCTCGCTCTGCAGCAGGACCGCAGTGCGAGAACCGGCGAGACGTAAGGAGTAGAAGTGATTCAGCAGGAGTCGCGGCTCAAGGTCGCCGACAACACGGGTGCCAAGGAAATCCTTACCATCCGCGTTCTCGGTGGATCCGGCCGCCGCTACGCAGGCATCGGCGACGTGATCGTCGCCACCGTCAAGGACGCTATCCCTGGCGGCAACGTCAAGAAGGGCGACGTGGTCAAGGCCGTCGTCGTCCGTACCAAGAAGGAGCGCCGTCGTCCGGACGGCTCCTACATCCGCTTCGACGAGAACGCGGCAGTCATCCTCAAGAACGACGGCGACCCCCGTGGCACGCGTATCTTCGGCCCGGTCGGCCGCGAGCTGCGCGACAAGAAGTTCATGAAGATCGTCTCGCTGGCTCCGGAGGTGCTCTGACTCATGGGCGCAAAGATCAAGAAGGGCGACCTGGTCCAGGTCATCACCGGCACCAAGCAGGACAAGGGCGGTGACAAGGGCAAGCAGGGCAAGGTCCTGAAGGTGTTCCCCGAGGAGAACCGAGTTCTCGTCGAGGGCATCAACCGAGTCACCAAGCACGTCAAGGCAGGCCAGACCCAGCGCGGCACCAAGACCGGCGGCATCGAGCAGGTCGAGGCCCCGATCCACGTTTCTAACGTGGCCCTCGTGGACCCCGAGACCAAGAAGCCCACTCGCGTCGGCTTCCGCCTCGAGACCGTGGAGAAGGACGGCGTCTCCAAGACCGTCCGCATCCGCTACTCCAAGGCCACCGGGAAGGACATCTGATGACTGAGACTGTCGAGACTCCGGTCAAGGTCGTGCCCCGCCTCAAGGCGAAGTACGCCGAGAGCATCAAGCAGGCCCTCCAGGACGAGTTCAACTACGAGAACGTGAACCAGGTCCCGCGCCTGGTCAAGGTTGTCGTGAACATGGGCGTCGGCGACGCCGCCAAGGACTCGAAGCTCATCGAGGGCGCTGTGCGCGACCTGACTCTCATCACGGGCCAGAAGCCGCAGGTCGTCAAGGCCCGCAAGTCGATCGCCCAGTTCAAGCTCCGTGAGGGAATGCCCATCGGCGCCTTCGCGACGCTCCGCGGCGACCGCATGTGGGAGTTCGTGGACCGCCTCGTGTCCCTCGCCCTGCCCCGTATCCGCGACTTCCGCGGCCTCTCGGGCAAGCAGTTCGACGGCAACGGCAACTACACGTTCGGCCTCACCGAGCAGGTGATGTTCCACGAGATCGATCAGGACAAGATCGACCGCCTCCGCGGCATGGACATCACGGTCGTCACGACCGCCAAGACCGACGACGAGGGCCGTGCGCTCCTGAAGCACCTCGGCTTCCCGTTCAAGAACGAAGACTGAATCACTACGTGAAAGGTCCGCACCGCAGCGAGAGCCGCAGGCTCCCGGGCAGGGCGGAAACCGTCATGAGGAAGGGCACGAGCCCACAATGACTATGACTGATCCCGTCGCAGACATGCTGACGCGTCTGCGCAACGCCAACTCGGCCTACCACGACTCGGTGACCATGCCGTCGTCGAAGCTCAAGGTCCGGGTTGCTGAGATCCTGAAGGCCGAGGGCTACATCTCGGCCTACAAGGAAGAGGACGCCGAGGTCGGCAAGAAGCTGACCCTGGACCTCAAGTTCGGCCCCAACCGCGAGCGTTCGATCGCCGGTGTCCGCCGCATCTCCAAGCCGGGCCTCCGCGTGTACGCGAAGTCCACGAACCTCCCGCATGTGCTGGGCGGCCTCGGCATCGCCATCCTGTCCACGTCCTCTGGGCTCCTGACTGACCGTCAGGCCGCCAAGAAGGGCGTGGGCGGCGAAGTCCTCGCGTACGTCTGGTAAGGGAAGGAAGGAAGAAGATATGTCCCGCATTGGACGTCTCCCCATCACCGTCCCCGCCGGCGTCGAGGTCAAGATCGACGGCTCCGTGGTGACCGTGAAGGGCTCCAAGGGCGAGCTGACCCACACTGTGGCCAGCCCGATCGAGGTTTCCCTCGACGACTCGACCCTCTCGGTGACCCGCCCGAACGACGAGCGCATCGCGCGCTCGCTCCACGGCCTGACCCGCACGCTCATCTTCAACATGATCGAGGGCGTGACCAAGGGCTACGAGAAGAAGCTCGAGATCGTCGGCACCGGTTACCGTGTGCAGGCCAAGGGCTCGGACCTCGAGTTCGCGCTCGGCTACTCGCACCCGGTCACGGTGAACGCGCCCGAGGGCATCACGTTCACGGTCGAGGGCCCCACCAAGCTCTCCGTGTCCGGCATCAACAAGCAGCAGGTCGGCGAGGTCGCTGCCAACATCCGCAAGCTGCGCAAGCCCGACCCGTACAAGGGCAAGGGGATCCGCTACGCCGGCGAGGTTATCCGCCGCAAGGTCGGAAAGGCTGGTAAGTAACCATGGGTCTGGGCATCAACAAGAAGCGCGTGGCCAAGTCCAAGCAGCAGGCTCGGGCTCGTCGCCACTTCCGCCTCCGCAAGAAGATCGTCGGCTCCGCCGAGCGTCCCCGCCTCGTCGTGAACCGCTCCTCGCGCCACGTCTTCGTCCAGGTGGTCGACGACAGCAAGGGCATCACGCTGGTCTCCGCCTCCACTCTCGAGGCCGACCTCCGTTCCTTCGAGGGCGACAAGACCGCCAAGGCCAAGCGCGTGGGCGAGCTCGTCGCCGAGCGTGCGAAGGCTGCTGGCATCGAGGCCGTCGTGTTCGACCGCGGTGGCAACAAGTACCACGGCCGCGTGGCTGCGATCGCGGACGGCGCACGTGAAGGTGGGCTGGCACTGTGACCGCAGACAACGCAGCGAATGCAGAGAAGGTGAACGTGACCGAGCAGAATTCAGCGGAGGCTGCTGGGACCGCTCCCGCCACCGAGGAGCGCCGCGGCGGTCGTCGTGGCGAGGGTCGCGGCCAGGGCCGCGGTGACCGCGGCGGCCGTGGCGGTCGCGACAACCGCGACGCCGAGAAGAGCCAGTTCATCGAGCGCGTCGTGACCATCAACCGCGTCGCCAAGGTCGTCAAGGGCGGCCGTCGCTTCAGCTTCACCGCCCTCGTGGTGGTGGGTGACGGCAACGGCATGGTCGGCGTCGGCTACGGCAAGGCCAAGGAGGTCCCCGCGGCCATCGCCAAGGGTGTGGAGGAGGCCAAGAAGTCCTTCTTCCGCGTCCCCCGCATCGGCACCACGGTCCCGCACCGTGTGCAGGGCGAGTCCGCCGCAGGCGTCGTCATGCTGCGCCCGGCCGCCCCGGGTACCGGTGTGATCGCCGGTGGCCCGGTCCGCGCCGTCCTCGAGTGCGTCGGCATCCACGACGTGCTGTCCAAGTCCCTGGGTTCCTCGAACGCCATCAACATCGTCCACGCGACGGTCGAGGCGCTCAAGGGCCTTGAGGAGCCGCAGGCTGTGGCTGCCCGCCGTGGCCTCGCGCTGGACGAGGTCGCCCCGGCCGCCATGGTGCGCAACCTCCAGAACTCGAAGGCAGGTGCATGAGTCATGGCGAAGAACCTGGCTCCCTCCGACGCCACGTTGGAGATCACCCAGATTAAGGGCGTCATCGGCGCCAAGCAGAACCAGCGCGACACCCTTCGTTCGCTCGGCCTCAAGCGGATCGGCCACACGGTCACCCGCAAGGCCGACGCCGTGACGGTGGGCATGGTCAACACGGTTCCGCACCTCGTGAAGGTTGAGGAGGCGAAGTAATGGCAGAGAACGAGACTGAGAAGTCTTCTGCGCTGAAGGTCCACCACCTGCGTCCCGCCGCTGGCGCCAAGACCGCGAAGACCCGTGTGGGTCGCGGTGAGGGCTCCAAGGGCAAGACCGCCGGCCGTGGCACCAAGGGCACGAAGGCCCGCTACCAGGTCAAGGCTGGCTTCGCTGGCGGGCAGCTTCCGCTGCACATGCGCCTGCCGAAGCTCCGCGGCTTCAAGAACCCGTTCCGGGTCGAGTTCCAGGTCGTGAACCTGGACAAGCTCTCCGAGCTGTTCCCGGAGGGTGGCACCGTGACGGTCGAGGACCTCGTGGCCAAGGGCGCCGTTCGCAAGAACGAGCCGGTCAAGGTGCTCGGCTCGGGCGACATCACCGTCAAGGTCGATGTCACCGTGCACGCCTTCTCCGCGTCCGCCTCGGAGAAGATCGCCGCCGCCGGCGGCTCCGCGAACGTCCTCTGACCTTCGCAGGAGCGCAGCCGACGCTGTGAGACGAGGGGCCCCTGCCGCCGTCGTGGATTACCCACGACGGCGGCGGGGGCCCTTCGCGTTGGGGCGCGCCCCGAGCGCGGGAGGGGGCGCACGACGGCGCCGCGGGCCTTCCGCGTTCGCCGCGCCGGAGGTGCCGCTCGCCGCTCGCCCGGGCGCCGATTCACTGCTGACGGTCCGGTAACGGTAAACTCGTGAGCTGGACCCTCGACTCCGGGCCGCCATCCATGCCCTGGAGCCAATGACCCTACATTCCTCGGATGGGGAGGAGAAGCGTGCTTTCTGCGATTGGCCGGGCTGTCCGGACGCCCGACCTGCGGCGCAAGCTGCTGTTCACGCTGGGCATCATCACGATCTTCCGCCTGGGTGCCTTCATCCCCGCGCCGGGCGTCAACTACGCGAACGTGCGACAGTGCCTCTCCCCGTCGGTGACGGGCGACCAGCAGGGCATCTACCAGATGATGAACCTCTTCAGCGGCGGTGCGCTGCTGCAGGTGTCGATCTTCGCGCTCGGGATCATGCCGTACATCACGGCGAGCATCATCGTGCAGCTGCTGCGCGTGGTCATCCCGCGGTTCCAGGAGCTGTACGACGAGGGCCAGGCGGGGCAGACGAAGCTCACGCAGTACACGCGCTACCTCACGATCGCCCTCGGCCTGCTGAACGCGACGACGCTGGTCTCGCTCGTCCGTTCGGGCCAGCTGTTCCCGAACTGCCAGCTGCAGATCATCCCGGACCAGAGCATCATCACGACGATCCTCGTGATCATCACGCTCACGGCCGGCACGGGCCTGATCATGTGGCTGGGCGAGCTTGTGACGGAGAAGGGGATCGGCAACGGCATGTCGCTGCTGATCTTCACCTCGATCGCCGCGACCTTCCCGACCTCGCTCGGGCAGATCTGGTCCTCGAAGGGCCCTGGCACGTTCTTCCTTGTGATCGTCATCGGCATCATCACGATGACGCTGGTCGTGTTCGTCGAGCAGTCGCAGCGCCGCGTGCCGGTGCAGTACGCGAAGCGCATGATCGGCCGCCGGACAGTCGGCGGGACGAGCACGTACATCCCGATCAAGGTCAACATGGCGGGCGTCATCCCGGTCATCTTCGCCTCGTCGATGCTGTACCTGCCCGCTCTCGTGGCGCAGTTCAACACGCCCCACGACGGCTCGCCGATCCCCGGCTGGGTGGAGTGGATCAACAACAACCTGACCCGCGGCGACCACCCGGTGTACATGGCGATCTACTTCCTGATGATCCTCTTCTTCACATACTTCTACGTCGCGATCACCTTCAACCCCGAAGAGGTCTCCGACAACATGAAGAAGTACGGCGGCTTCATCCCCGGCATCCGTGCCGGGAAGCCCACTGCGGACTACCTGCAGTACGTACTTTCGCGCATCACTCTGCCGGGCGCCCTGTACCTGGGCATCGTGGCTCTGATCCCGCTGATCGCCCTCGTGCTCGTCAACGCGAACCAGAACTTCCCGTTCGGCGGTACGTCGATCCTCATCATGGTCGGCGTGGGCCTCGAGACCGTCAAGCAGATCGATGCTCAGCTCCAACAGCGACACTACGAAGGACTACTGCGATGACGAGAATGCTGCTCATTGGCCCGCCCGGTTCCGGCAAGGGCACCCAGGCGGAACGGATCTCCGACCGCCTCGGCATCGTCGCCATCTCGACGGGCGATATCTTCCGCTTCAACGTCAAGGAGCAGACGCCCCTCGGCATCGAGGCGAAGAAGTACATGGATGCCGGCGACTTCGTCCCGGACTCGGTGACGAACAGCATGGTGCGCGACCGCCTCGCGCAGGACGACGCCGCGAACGGCTTCCTCCTCGACGGGTACCCGCGCACCGTCGCGCAGGTTGAGTACCTGGACGAGATCCTCGCGGAGAAGGGCCAGTCCCTCGACGTGGTCCTCCAGCTCACCGCCGACGACGAGGAGCTCGTCGCGCGCCTGCTGAACCGTGCCAAGGAGACCGGGCGCAGCGACGACACCGAGGACGTGATCCGTCACCGCCTCGAGCTGTACCACACGCAGACGGAGGCCGTGGTCTCCAAGTACGACGAGCGCGGCACGCTGACCCGCGTCGACGGCATCGGCGCCATCGACGAGGTCACCGACCGGGTGCTTGCCGCGATCGAGACGACGGTGCGCTCCGCCTCCTAGGGGGACGCGCACGACGACGACAGGCGCCGTCCGCGGGTCACTCCCCGCGGGCGGCGCCTCGTCCTGTGGAGCGTGGGCCATCGGGCCCACTGGAGGAAGGGAGCGGCTGTGATCGGCCAGCGGAAGATCGAGTACAAGAACAACGGGCAGCTGCGCATCATGGCCCAGGCCGGGGTGCTGCTGAGCCGTGCCCTCGACGCCGCCGTGGCCGCCGCCGTGCCCGGGGCCACGACCGACGACCTCGACGCGGCCTTCGCCGCGGTCGTGGACGAGGCGGGCGCCCAGTACAACTTCCTCGGCTACCACGGCTACCCGCGCCACATCTGCGCCTCCGTGAACGACGAGGTCGTGCACGGCATCCCGGGCAGCCGCGTGCTCGCCGAGGGCGACATCATCTCGATCGACGGCGGCTGCGTGGTCCGCGGCTGGAACGCGGACTCGGCGCGGACGGTGATCGTCGGCGACGGCGACCCCGAGGACGTGCGGCTGTCCGAGGTGACCCGCCAGGCCATGTGGCACGGGATCGCCGCCTTCGCGAAGGGCTCCTTCGTGGGGGACATCGGGGACGCTATCGACGACTTCGTCTCCGCACAGGAGGGGGCCCCGCTGGGCATCCTCGAGGACTACGTGGGCCACGGGATCGGCTCCCAGATGCACATGGCGCCGGACGTGCTGAACTACCGCACCGGCCACCGGGGGGCGAAGATCAAGCCGGGCATGGCCCTCGCGATCGAGCCGATGCTCGTGCGCGGGTCCATCGACACCAAGGTGCTCGACGACGAGTGGACGGTCGTGACCACGGACGGCTCGCATGCCTCCCAGTGGGAGCACTCGGTCGCCCGGCACGCGGGCGGCATCTGGGTGCTCACGGCGCCCGACGGCGGGGCCTCCGAGCTCGAGCCGCTCGGGGTCACGCCTGTTACCATCCCCGCCGGTTGAGCCCGGTTCCCATCCCCGCTGGTTGAGCGGAGTCGAAACCCATGGTTGGTGTGCACGTGCGCTCAGCCGCCGTGGGGCGGCCGCCCCCGCGCGGCGATCCGCGCGAGGTCTACGCGGTTCGCGGCCCCGGTCTTCCGCAGGAGGCTCGAAATGTGGGAGCTGACGGTCTTCTCGCTGATCACCAGTTCCCGTGCGATCTCGCCGTAGGTCCTGCCCGCTACCACGTAGTCGAGGATGGCCGCCTCGCGGGGCGTGAGCCCGGGGAGGCGGGCAGGGCCGGCGTCGTGCGTCTGGGCGACCGGCCCGGTGGGGATCCTCGCCTGGGACGCGAGCTGGTCGAGCGCCTCGAGGACGGGCCGGGCCTGAAGCCCGGCAGCCAGGGCAAGGCCGCGGCGGAGGAACGCGCTGCCCTGTGCCCTGGAGGCGCGGCCGTGGAGCAGGAACGCCTCGGCCGCCCGGCGGCAGGCATACGCCTCCTCCCAGCGCAGCGACGCCTCTCCGCACGCGTCCGCGGCCGCAGCCCACGCCGCGGCGTTGTCCCGTTCTGCGCGGGCGCGGCCGAGCTCTGCGAGGTAGAGGCTGTGGAGCGCCGTGAGGACGGACAGATAGAGTTCCTGGTCGCCGTGCGTTTCGTGGAGCCCATGGGGGAAGCGCCTCTGGAGTTCATCGGCGGCGCTCACGAAGCTGTCGGCGCGGCGGCCGCTGTCCCTCGCGTCCTGCGCCTGGTCCGCGAGGGCCCGCGCTGCCTGCATCACGAGCCACTCGCACATGGTGGGCGGGGGCCCCGGCCGCGTCGCTCCTGCCATGGCCGCCGAGAACGACTCCGCGGGCCGGCCGCAGGCGGCGTACACCTCTGCCCGGATCGCGGCGAAGTCCAGGTTCAGGTACGCCTCCCCGTTGTCCGAGAGCTCCTCGGCCCGTGCGAGCTGGGCGAGCGCGTCGTCGTCCCGGCCCTGGAGGGCCGCGAGCCGGGCCGCGGTGAGGCGTGCCGAGACGTCGGCGATTGGCCCGGGGTCCGCGCCGAGGGTGTTCCTGAGCGCCGCAAGGGTCCGCCGCCACTCGCCGACGGCAAGCCAGCTCTCGGCCTCGATCGCAGCGAGCTTCGCCGTGTAGGCGTGCGGGGACCCATGGGCCTCCAGCCGCCGCCGGCCCTCGGCGATGATGTCCGCGTACTCCCTGAGGAACATGGTCGGGAGCTGGGCGTTCGCGTGCCACATGACGGCGTGGATGGCGGCCCAGAAGTCCCGCGCGCTGAGGGCGTCCGCGATCGCTTCCGCGGTCAGCTCGACGGCCTCCTGGTTCCGCCCGTCGGCCAGGGCGGCCATCGCGGAGGCAGCCCTCGCGTAGGTGAGTGCGAGGGGATTCCCTGCGCGGACGGCGATGGCCAGCGCGCGCTCAGCCAGGGCGCCGCCTTGCCTCCGGTCCCTCCACATGAGAGCATGCGCGTGCTCCGCGAGCGCGTAGGCATGCTGCCAGCTGCCCGGTTCCGCCTCGGCGAGCCGGACTGCCTGCGCCGCGACGGCCGGTTCGAAGAAGGCTTCCCCCGTGGACCAGCGCAGGTGCATGCGGCGGATCATGAGCTCCGCGACCGCGAGCGGCTCCGCCCGCGGGTCGAGCGCAGCCAGCAGGGCGTCGACCGCCTCGAGCTCGGCGGTGAAGTCCCCCGCGTCGCGGGCGGCCGAGCGGACCGCCCCCCACAGGTCGCGGGGCGTCTCACCGGCGTCCGGCACCCGCTCTCGGAGGGCGACGGCGCGCCGCAGCAAGCGCAGCGTGTCGCTCGGCGTGATCGAGCCGTCGCCGGAACCGGCGGCCCGCAGCGCCCACCGGTAGGCGGCCTCCGTGTTCCCCGCGCGGTGGTGGTGGTCGGCGAGTGCAATGAGCGGCAGCGGCGACCGCCCGTCGTCGTGCGTCTCCGCAAGCTCCTCGTAGACCGCGGCGAAGACGCCGTGCCAGCGCTGCCGCTCGTCGGCGGAGAGGGTCTGCACGAGCATCTCGGCGATGAGCGGGTGGTGGAACCAGTAGGTCCCGTCGGGGGAGAGGTCGAGGATCCCCGCGGCGGCGGCCGCGCGCAGGAGGGGCACGACGGCATCGGGCGGCACCTCGTCTGCCGCGACCCGGCGGAGGTCCCGCACGGCCACCTCCCGGCCTCCGACGGCGAGCATCGCGGTCAGGAGCCGCGCCTGGTCCGGGAGCCCGTGCCACGACCTGAGCACTGCTGTCCCCAGGTCGGCCGGGAGCCCGGAGCCGAGGTGCCGGTCGGCTGCGGTCAGGCCGCGGGCCAGGAGGGACGTGAGGTACGGGTTGCCGGCCGAGCGGGCGAAGACCTCGGTGACCAGCGACTGCCGCGGAGCCGCTCCGAGGAGACGGCCGAGCAGGGCCTCCGTGCCGGGGCGGTCGAGCGGCTGGAGCGTGCTGACCTCGACGCCGGGGAGCCGTCGCACGTCCGCGAGCCACTCCCGCAGCGGTGAGGCGGAGTGGGCCTCGCTCAGCCGTGAGGTCGCGAGGACGGCCAGGCAGCGATCAGCGGGCCCGGCGATGAGGTACATCAGGACATCCAGGGTCCCCTGGTCGGCCCAGTGCAGGTCGTCGACGGCGAGGACAACCGGGGCGTCCTCAGTGAGGGCGGTGAGCCATTCGTCGATGAGCAGCGGCATGTTCGCAAGCGACTCGCCGGAAGCCCGGTGCAGGAGCGGAACCGGCCCCCGGTCGGCCGGCGCGGCCCGGAACGCCGAGCGGAGGGCGAGGTACGGGACCGCCGAGGAGCCCATGGGCAGCGCCGCCCCCTTGAGGACGTGCAGGCGCCCGTCCGCGGCTGCAGACGCCGTAGCGCACGCCGCCGCGACGAGGGCGGTCTTGCCCACTCCGGGGTCGCCGAGGATGAGGGCGCTGCCGGCCTGGCCCGCGCACGCCGTGTCGATGATCCCGGCCAGCCCGGCCAGTTCCTCCGCACGCCCCACCACGCCGGGGCCGCCGCCGCGCCCCTGTTCCGCCACGTCTCCAGCGTGCCACCGGCGTGCCCGCGCGGGCCAGATCTGAGGGTCCGGCGAGCGGATCTGAGGGGATGCTCCCGATGTGGCCCAGCGCGCTCGGCAGGACTGTTGAAGCATCACTCCACCAGCTGACGGAAGGTGAGTCCGATGATCGCAGCACCCGCATCCCGCACGAGGACGACCGCCATGGCGGCCGCCGTGGCAGCCCTCCTCCTCGCAGTCCTGGCCCCCGGGCCGGCGGGAGGGGCGACCCCGCCCGCGGTCCCCTACGACTCGTCGTTTGCCCCGCTGACCCGCATCGGCGACCAGCTGACCCGGGGAGACCAGCTCACCGGGCACGGCGCGCAGGCCCCCTTCTGGATCCCGGAGCAGCCGTAGGGGTGCCCGCCGACGCGCGACGGCGCCGCCAGCCGTGGAAGGCGGGCGGCTCCGTCGTGCGGGGTTGCCGCGGTGACGCTACTTGAGCTTCGGCTTCACGTCCTTGTCGTAGATGCCCTGGAGGGTCTTCTTCAGGTCGGACATCGTGGACTTCACGTCGCCCTGCTGGGTGACGATCTTGGCCAAGGACTTGGCCATCTCCTGGTCCGCGCCGGGGAGGAACACGCGGGCGTTGTCCTGGACCCGGGTGACGGCGAGCTGGTCGATCGCGGTCTGGATCTGGGGCGTCTTGGCGAGGACCTGGGTCATGTCAGCGGACTTGCGGTTCGGCATGTAGCCGGTGGCGGCGGAGAAGGCCGCCGTGTTCTCCGGCTCTCCGACGAACTTGATGAACATCGCCGCCGCGAGCTGCTGCTCCTTCGAGATGCCCGAGGGGATGCCGAGGCCGGCGCCGCCGGTCGGGCACACGGGCTTCTCCGACTTCGGGCCGCCCGGCAGGAACCCCACGCCCACGTTGAACTTCGCGCTCGCGAGGATGCCCACGAGGGAGCCCGTGGAGGAGATCGTGGTCGAGGTGATGCCGGCCGAGAAGTCGTCCGCGGACTCCTTCGAGGACACGCCCGCCCACTTGTCCTTGTACACCGAGTCCTGGACCCACTGCATCGCGGCGACGGCGTCGTCCGAGTCGCACGTGATGTCCCAGTCCTTGGACCAGCCGGACCCCCAGCCCCACAGGTTGTTCTGCAGCGTCCAGCCCGCGTACCCGGCCAGCGCCGGGTACATGTAGGCGTACTGCGCACCCGAGGCGGCCTTGAGCTTCGGCGCCCAGTCGGCGAACTCGGACCAGGTCTTCGGGGCGCGGTCCGGCAGCCCGGCGGCCTTGAAGTGGTCCTTGTTGTAGTAGAACAGCGGGGTCGAGCGCCCGTACGGCATGGCCCACTGCTTGTTGGCGTACTGGTAGTCCTTCACGAGGGAGTCGCGGTAGTCGCCGAGGTCGAAGTTCAGCTGCTTGATGAGCGAGTCCATCGGGATGATGTTGCCGTTGATGTAGTAGCGGAACCACCACACGTCGGAGAGCACGACGACGCCGGGCAGACCCGAGTTCGCGGCCTGCGCGGTCTGGAACTTCTGCGCGATCTCCTCGTAGTTCGCGCCCGCGGTCACGAGGTTGACCTTGATGGTCGGGTTCGCTGCCTGGAACTTGTCGACGAGCTGCTTCTCGACGTCCTGCGACTTGCCGGGGTGGCTGGTCCAGAAGTCGATGGAGGCGGCGGGCTTGACGTCCTTGAAGTCGAGGTCCGCGGCGGCGGAGGACGCCGATCCGCCGGAGGTGTCCGGGCCGCCGCAGGCGGCGAGGGCCGCGGCCCCGGTCCCTGCGCCGGCGAGGGCGAGGAAGTGACGGCGATCGAGTCGGAATGCCATGGTCTGCCTTTCGTGGGTGGGTGCTGGAGTGGGGAAGGAGGCGGACGACGGCGGGTGCGCGCCCGCCGTCGTGCGTCACCCGGTGACGCTGCCCTGGGTGAGTCCGGCCACGATGTAGCGCTGCAGCATCGCGAAGACCACGAGGACGGGGATGATCACGAGGACCGCGCCGGCCATGAGCATGCCCCACGCCCCGCCGCCGCTCTCGGAGTTCTGCAGGAGGGTCAGGCCGACCGGCAGGGTCATGACCTCGGGGCGGTCGGTGATGATGAGCGGCCAGATGTAGTCGTTCCACTCGGAGACGATCGTCACGAGCGCCACGGTGGCGATTGACGGCACCGAGACGGGCACCACGATCTGCCAGAGCCGCTTCCAGTGCCCGGCCCCGTCGATCTCCGCGGCCTCGAGGATCGAGGCCGGCAGCGTCATGAAGTGCTGGCGCAGGAGGAACGTGCCGAACGCGGTGCCGAGGCCCGGGAGGATGATGCCCCACAGGGTGTTCTTGCCGCCGATCCCTGCGACGAGGATGTAGTTCGGCAGGATGGAGACCTGCGGGGGCACCATGAGCGCGACGAGGATCAGGATGAAGATCAGGTTCTTGAACGGGAAGCGCACGAACACGAGCGCGTAGGCGGTCATGATCGCCAGGGTCACCTTGATCGTGGCCCCGGCGGCCGTGACGATGGCCGAGTTCAGGAAGAACCGCCCGAACGGGACGGTGGTCATCGCATCGCGGTAGTTGTCGAGGTTGAGGGACTGGGGAAGGACCTGCAGCTCGGTCGTGACGATCTCACCGGGCGTCTTGAACGAGCTCAGGACCATCCACAGCAGGGGCAGCGCCACGATGAGGGTTGCGATGATGAGCGGGAGGTAGCCGCCCGCGATGGTGCGGATGAGGTTCTGCCTGGAGAACGGCCGTTCCCTCAGGGGCTCGCCGGCGTGCTCGGCGACGGGGGCGGGTGCGGGGGCGGTCATGCGTAGTGCACCTTCCTCTCGACGAAGCGGAGCTGCACGACCGTGACCACGAGCAGGATCACGAAGAGGACCACCGAGATGGCCGCCGAGTAGCCCGCGCGGTTGTACGAGCCGAAGGCCTGCAGGTAGGCCTCGTAGATGAGGGTGCTCGTCCCGGTGCCGAGGGGGGTCATGATCCGGATGAGGTCGAACGCCTGGAGGCTCGACAGGATCGTGGTGATGAGCAGGAAGAACGTCGTGGGGGAGAGCAGCGGGAGGCTGATGCTCCAGAAGCGGCGCGCGGACCCGGCGCCGTCGATCGCGGCGGCCTCCATGATGTCGCTCGGAAGGGACTGCAGCCCCGCGAGGTACACCACCGCGCAGTAGCCCAGGTTCTTCCAGACGTAGACGAGGATCACCATGGTCAGCGCGAGCTGCGGGTCGTTGAACCACTCGGGACTGCGCGCCCCGAAGCTGCGCAGGATCCACGAGAGGGCGCCGTACCCCGGGTCGAAGATGAACATCCAGACCAGGCCCACGCCGACGCCGGAGAGCACGTAGGGCGCGAACACGGCCGAGCGGGCGAAGGTGGTGCCGCGCACCCTCGCGTTGAGCGCGAGGGCAACGAGGAGGCCCAGCACCATCGACAGCCCCACGGTCAGGACCGTGAAGACAGCGGTGGTGCCGAGGACTCGCGCGGCGTCGTCGCTGCCGAAGAAGGTCGCGTAGTTGTCGAAGCCGATGTTCCGGGCCCTCGGCGAGCCGAGCGTCCAGTCGAGGAACGAGTACTGGAGGTTCGCGAACAGGGGCCGGTAGGTGAAGACGGCGATGAGGGCCAGATTCGGCAGCGCGAACGCGAGGAAGACGAAGAAGTCGCGGCGGGTGCGTCCGGAGAAGCGGGTGCGTCTGGCCGGCGGCGACGTGGGTGCTGCGCCCTTGCGGCGGCGCTCCGCGGTGAGGTCGCTCATTGTCGTATCCTGCGACCGGAATGAGTCGTTGACAAGCTTTTCCTTCATGGTTCTCGGGGCTGGTGCGGAATTCCCCCCGCCCAGTAGTGGACCACGCCCGGCATGGGTGGACTGACCGCGGCGGCCGGTTCCGTGGGTTAATTCCGCCGGAGGTATCCAAGAGTTCACCCTGAGTTTGCGCGCATCCGGCCCGGCCCGGGGCGGCGCGCTGTTGAGCGGAGTCGGAAGGGAGGCGTTGAATGGCCCCATGGGTTCCCTCCTCGATGTACCCGGCATCCGCGTGGGCCATGCCCAGCGCGTCGGCGACGGATGGCTCACGGGGGTGACCGCCGTCGTGCTTCCCCCCGGCAGTGCGGGCGGGGTGGACGTGCGGGGCGGCGGCCCCGGCACCACCGAGACCGATGCGCTCGACCCCTCGACCCTCGTCCAGACCGTCGACGCCGTCGCGCTCTGCGGCGGGAGCGCGTACGGGCTCGCCGCCGCGACCGGCGTCCAGCTGTGGCTCGAGTCGCAGGGGCAGGGGCACCCGGTGATGGGCGGGGTGGTCCCGATCGTGCCGGGGGCCGTCATCTTCGACCTCGGGCGCGGCGGGGACTTCTCCGCCCGCCCCGACACGGCGATGGGGTTCGCTGCGGCGGCCGCCGCCGCCGGGCTCGCGGACGCGGACGACGCCGGCCTCCGCGGCTGCGTCGGTGCCGGCACCGGGGCGGTGCTCGGCAGGATGCAGTACAAGGGAGGCGTCGGCATGGCCTCGGTGCGTGTGCCCGGCGGGCCCGTGCCCGGGCCGCCCGGGATGCCCGAGGTGTCGCTGCCGGAGGGCATCGTGGTGGGGGCGCTCGCGGTGGTGAATGCCGCCGGCCTGCCCGTGTTCCCCGGCGCCCAGGCTACGGCCGTCGCCGAGGAGGCGGTCGCGGCGGCCAAGGTCCGTCCGGGTGGCCCGGGCGGGCCCGGCGGCGGGGGCGGCGCTGGAGGCGGACTGAACACGACACTCGTGGTGGTCGGGACGAACGCCGCGCTCACGCCCGCGGAGTGCCAGCGGCTCGCGACGGCCTCACACGCCGGCCTTGCCCGCGCGCTCGACCCGAGCCACACCCTCGTCGACGGGGACACCGTCTTCGCCGTCTCGACGCGGGAGATCGCCGCCGACCGCTCGAGCGACCAGGCGCGGGTCTCCCTCATGATGGCCGTGCAGATCGCCGCGGCGGAGGCGACCCGGGACGCCATCCTCGACGGCGTCCTCGCGGCGACCCCCGTCACGACCCCCTTCGGCAGCTGGGCCCCCTACCCGGCCCCCTGATCCGCCGAGGTCACCCCGTGTGGTGCCGAGGTCACCCGGTGTGGTGCCGAGGTCACCCCGTGTGGTGCCGAGGTCACCCGGTGTGGCGTCGAGGTCACCCGGTGTGGTGCCGAGGTCACTGCACGCGGGGCCCGACCCGGGGGAGGCGTACTGATTTCCCCAGCTCTTGGGGCCAGCAGCGCGCTCGGCAGGTTCCGAGCCCACGGATCGCGCGGGTCGGAAGCTGAAGCTGGGGACGAGCGCCCCAGAAGGTGGGGAGGAATGCCCGCCTCAGAGGGCCGGCGGCTCGCCCAGAGAACGCCGAGCGGCCACCACAGCCTTCACCCGCTCGACCATCTCGCCCGGACGGTGGACGACATCGGCGTAGCCGAAACGCACGACGGGAAGACCTAGAGCCTGGGCGCGGGCATCCCGCGCGTAGTCCTCGTACCGGCTGGCGGGCTTCTGATGCTCTTTCCCATCGGTCTCGACAGCCACGCATTCCTCGACGAGGTGATCCACCCACCCCACGCCCTTCACCCAGACCTGCGGCTGCACCCGCAGCCCGGCTCTGCGCAGGTGGGTTCGGGCCAGTGTCTCAACGAGGGAATCGGCTCCCGTGTCGATGAGATCCAGAACGGCGCGGACCCGCCCGTTGCGACGTCCCGGGAGGTGGGCCCGGAGGAAGTCCTTCGAAAGCCCCTTCTGCACAGCGGACTCGGCGATGACCAGCGCCTCGAGTTCAGGCAGGCAGGAGAGCGCATGCAGCACCACGTCGGCCAGGGAGGCGAACCGGCTCCCAGGATCACCGGTGACCCAGGACTGCCGGTGCACCACGGCCCGCTCCGACACGAGCCGCCCGTCCGTCCGGAGCAGATGCACGCGCTCAGGCCTCTGCAGAACCCAGAGGCCGTGGCCCTCCGCTGCGGAGACACAGGTCAGGAGCGAATTGGTCGTCAGGCATCGCACGAGCAGCGGATCGGCTCCGGGAAGCACGACGACGCCCCTCGCCGGCCGCTCGACCGTGCCCTTCGCGATGGCCGCCTGCAGCTGACGCCGACCGATGCCAGCCGCGATGAGCTCCCCCGTCCGGGCAACACCGTTCCTCGCGCTCAGCTCTTGGGTCACATCGGCCATGCCTCATCGTGGCCAGCCCTGACCTGGGACTGAAGCTCCGGCTTCTACGATGTGGACGGTCAGCCTCAAGTGGCCACCTGTGGAGGAGTAATCCGGGTCGTCCACGTGAGCAGCCGTCCCCGTCTGGCGGCGTCGATTCCCGTACCGTCCTCCCCAGTTCTTGACGGCCGGGTCGCTCAGAGTGGACGGCAGCCCCAGTGCCCCTGTGGGTTGCTGCTGAAAGCTGGGGAGGAACGGCCCGAAAGCTGGGGACGACCGCCCGCGCCGCATGAGGCGGGGCCTGGGCAGCCCCGGTCGCTGGAGCTAGCGCCCCTCGTCCCCCGCCCGGCCACCGGAGCCCAAGTCCTCACCGATCGCGTCCACCATGGCGTCTTCGTCGGGCACCACACCGTGGTTGATGAAGATCCCGCCGAACTTTCGGATCAGGGCCCGGTAGACGTCGACCCGGCGCTGGTCCACCTCCGGGATCGGCGCCGAGCCGTACGTGAACACGAGCTGCGAGCTGGGATTGAGGAACAGGGTCATGCCCTTGCCCTCCCGGCCGGCGGCGATCCACATCGACTTCCCGTCCAGGAGGCGTTCGAGGACCGCACCCTGCACCTGCCTGAGTTCGACGTCGTCGATGGCGTCGAGGGTGAAGCCCAGCCCGTACTCGATCGATCCCATGATTCCCCGCTTCGTCTCCGGTGTGGCCCGGCCCATACTACGGAGGAGCCGGCGCCCCTACTAGGTCTGGAGCAGGCTCGGGGACCGCTCCACGTACGCGTGCTTCTCGTCCCGTCCGAGCGAGTACGACGTCCCCGCGAGCGCGTCCCGCAGCATGTCGCCGAACGTGCCGTACCCGGCGTCGCTGTAGGTCTTGCCGGGGACGTGCTGGCGCACGAGGGAGCCGGCGGTGGCAAGGGACATCCGCGTCGCCGCATCCACGGCGGCGGACATCGGGCCGTTGAGGAACAGCCGGCGGACGGCTCGGAGATATGCGGCGCGCTCGGCGGACGACGGCGGCGCGGTCGCCTTCGCGGGCGCCGCCGCCTTCGACTGGGGTGCTTCAGCGACCGGTGGTTGCGCCTGAGGTGCCACGGCTGCGGGGGTGGCTTCGGGAGCCTTGGCTGGCGCAGGCCGATGGACCGTCAGCCCGCAGTGCTGCTCCACGAAGTTGCCGAGGGTCGCGGACCCGAAGTCCTTGACAGTCGTTGCGGGCCACTTCTGCCGCAGGTGCACACCCAGGGGGCCGGCGTTGACGGCCTTCCCGACGCGCATGCCCGGGTTGGCCTTCACAGCGGCCTTGATCTCGTCCCGGTACTGGGCGAGGGTCGGTGCCCCCGGCTTGCCCGGGCGGGTTGGGGACGCCGGCGGCGCGACCTCGAGGACGTGGTACTCGTCCGCTGCGGAGGCCAGCAGGTGGTTCACGGTCCCGGCCGCAGCATGGTTCGTCGAGGCCACGACGACCCGCTTGTCGAGCTGCCGCAGCCGCCGGACCAGCGGCACGAATCCGCCGTCGCCGCTCACGATCACGAACGTCCCGGTCCACGGCCTGTCCTGCGCCTCGGCCAGGACGTCGACGCACATCTGGATGTCGGCCGCGTTCTTGACGCTCTTCGTGAAGGAGAAGACCTGCACGGCTTCGATGCCGTGGGCGAGCAGGTCGTCCTCATAGGCGCGCATCGCGGGCTGGGCCCAATTCGCGTAGGCGCGTACCGCCGTCGTGCGTGAGACGCCGCCCGGCGGGCTGATCACCGCGGTCAGCTGCTCCATGATGGCGGCGAGGGGCACGGACCCCACGTCCTTCGCGTACCCTCCGAAGAGGTTCTCCAGATCGATGAAGACGGCCACGTTCCTCGGTGGCAGAGATCCAGTGCCCATCGAGTTCCCCCTGTATGACGCGCGTAGGCACACAGTAGTCTCCCAGCGGCCGCGGCGGCTGGCCCGCCGAGCGCACCGTGTACCATGGGCGGATTTAACTTCCGGCCAGCACTGGCGTACAGTTGTGTGTTGGCTGTCGGCCCAGCTATGCCCTTTTGAGGGCTGGGGCCGGTCCAGTCGTCAACCATACACGTCCGCCGGGGGCCCAGCGCGCCCAGCGGCACTGACAGTTAGCGGAGGCTATGGCCAAGAAGGACGGTGTCATCGAGATCGAGGGCGTCGTGACTGAAGCGCTGCCCAACGCGATGTTCCGCGTTGAGCTGACGAACAAGCACGTCGTACTCGCTCATATCTCTGGGAAGATGCGCCAGCACTACATCCGCATCCTCCCTGAGGATCGCGTGGTGGTGGAACTCAGCCCGTACGACCTGACCCGCGGCCGGATCGTCTACCGCTACAAGTAAGCAGCGCGCCCGGGGGCACCCGGGCGTTCATGCTGACCACCTGCTATCAACACGCAAAGGAACGCCATGAAGGTCAAGCCGAGCGTCAAGCAGATCTGCGACAAGTGCAAGGTGATCCGCCGTAACGGCCGGGTCATGGTGATCTGCGAGAACCCGCGCCACAAGCAGCGCCAGGGCTGATTCCCCCGGGACGGGACCCCGTAACGAACGGGACGGGACCCCGCAACGAGGATCAGGCCGGGCGACGCCCACGCAACAACTGAAGAAGGCAGCACAAGCTGCGCTGGGACGACATACAGGGCCCGGACAGCTAACCCCCGGCCCGGAGGCTGGGGCCGCTAGAGCAAGAGCGGGTGTACTGCCTACCACCTCCGGAATACACAAGGAGAACCGCCACTATGGCTCGTCTCGCTGGCGTTGACATTCCCCGCGAAAAGCGGCTGGAAATCGCGCTTACCTACATCTACGGCGTGGGCCGCACCCGTGCGAAGGAGACGCTCGCTGCCACTGGCATCAGCGCCGACGTTCGTGTGAAGGACCTGACGGACGCCGAGCTGGTCCAGCTCCGCGACTACATCGAGGGCAACTACAAGGTTGAGGGTGACCTCCGCCGCGAGGTGGCCGCCGACATCCGCCGCAAGGTCGAGATCGGCAGCTACGAGGGTCTTCGCCACCGCAGGGGCCTCCCGGTCCGCGGTCAGCGCACCAAGACCAACGCTCGTACCCGCAAGGGTCCGAAGCGCACCGTCGCCGGCAAGAAGAAGGCCGGCCGCTGATAGCGGCCAGGTCACCCAGGACTTAGGTAGGAGATAGCACATGCCCCCAAAGACTCGTGCGACGTCGGTCCGCAAGCCGCGCCGCAAGGACAAGAAGAACATCGCGCTCGGTCAGGCGCACATCAAGAGCACCTTCAACAACACCATCGTGTCCATCACGGACCCGTCCGGCGCTGTGATCTCGTGGGCTTCCGCCGGTGAGGTCGGCTTCAAGGGCTCCCGCAAGTCCACCCCGTACGCCGCGCAGCAGGCCGCCGAGTCCGCCGCGAAGCGTGCCCAGGAGCACGGCCTCCGCAAGGTCGACGTGTTCGTGAAGGGTCCGGGCTCCGGCCGCGAGACCGCGATCCGCGCCCTGCAGGCCGCTGGCCTCGAGGTCGGGTCCATCCAGGACGTCACCCCGTCCGCCCACAACGGCTGCCGCCCGCCGAAGCGCCGCCGCGTCTAACAAGGTTGCCGGGGCCGGCGTGGCCGCCCGAGGCGAGCAGTCGCCGTCGTGCGTCGGAAGGACGCACGACGGCGGCGACTCGCCTCACGTGGGCACGCCCGGCTTCATTACTTAGTTCAGACCCTTATCCATCTGTGTTGCGTCATATAGCGGATGCTTCCTGAAAGGAAAACCACGTGCTCATTGCACAGCGCCCCACCCTGTCTGAAGAAGTAGTATCCGAGAACCGCTCCCGCTTCGTCATCGAGCCGCTGGAGCCGGGCTTCGGCTACACCCTCGGCAACTCGCTGCGCCGCACCCTGCTGTCCTCGATTCCGGGGGCGGCGGTCACCAGCATCCGGATTGACGGCGTGCTGCACGAATTCACCACGGTTCAGGGGGTCAAGGAGGATGTCACCGAGATCATCCTGAACCTCAAGAGCCTGTCCATCTCCTCCGACCAGGACGAGCCTGTCGTCGCCTACCTGCGCAAGCAGGGCCCGGGCGTCGTGACGGCGGCGGACATCGCTCCGCCGGCGGGCGTGGAGATCCACAACCCGGATCTGCACATCGCCACCCTGAACTCCAAGGGCAAGTTCGAGCTCGAGCTGACCATCGAGCGCGGCCGCGGGTACGTGTCCGCGGCGCAGAACAAGTCCGCGGACGCGGAGATCGGCCGCATCCCGGTCGACTCGATCTACTCGCCCGTGCTGAAGGTGACCTTCCGCGTCGAGGCGACCCGTGTCGAGCAGCGCACCGACTTCGACAAGCTCATTGTCGACGTCGAGACGAAGCCGGCCATCAAGCCGCGCGACGCCGTTGCCTCCGCCGGCACCACCCTGGTGGAGCTGTTCGGCCTCGCCCGCGAGCTGAACACCGCCGCCGAGGGCATCGAGATCGGCCCGTCCCCGACGGACGCCGCTCTCGCCGCGGACATGGCGCTGCCGATCGAGGACCTGGACCTGACCGTGCGCTCGTACAACTGCCTCAAGCGCGAGGGCATCCACACCGTGGGTGAGCTCGTGGCCCGCTCCGAGGCGGACCTGATGGACATCCGGAACTTCGGCGCCAAGTCCATCGACGAGGTCAAGGCCAAGCTCCTCGAGCTGGGCCTGTCCCTCAAGGACTCGCCTCCCGGGTTCGACCTCGCCGCTCGCGCTGCAGCGATCGACGAGGACGAGGCGCCGTACGGCGACGACGAGCTCTAAGAACATCCTGCCTGCGGCCGGCTAGCGCCGGCAGCGGTTCCCACGAGGAGATAGAACAATGCCTGCACCCACCAAGGGTCCGCGTCTGGGCGGTGGCCCGGCGCACGAGCGCCTCATGCTCAACAACATGGCCGCTGCGCTCTTCGAGCACAAGCGGATCACCACGACCGTGACGAAGGCCAAGCGCCTCCGCCCGGTCGCCGAGCGCCTCATCACGTTCGCGAAGCGCGGCGACCTCGCCTCGCGCCGTCGTGTCCAGGCGGCCATCTCGGCCCGCACGAACACCAACAAGGGCATCATCCACGAGCTCTTCACCGAGATCGCCCCGCAGCTCGCGGAGCGCAACGGTGGCTACACCCGCATCACCAAGATCGGCAACCGCAAGGGCGACAACGCTCCCATGGCTGTCATCGAGCTCGTGCTCGAGCCGGTCTCGGCGAAGCAGGCTGTGGTGAAGGAAGCCGAGAAGGCGACCTCGAAGGCTGCGCCCGAGGCTCCGGCCGAGACCCCGGCCGAAGCCGAGGTCGTCGAGGAGACCCAGGCCGAGGAGACCCCGGCTGAGGCCGAGGCCGCTGAGGCTCCCGAGGCTGAGGCCGCTGAGGCCCCCGCCGAGGAGAAGAAGGCCGACGACGCCAAGTAAGGCGCGCTGAGCGCGCCCCTTGGGCGCGCCTCGCCTCGTCACGCGAAGGCCCCCGTTCCCGCAAGGGATCGGGGGCCTTCGCCGTGCCACGGGTGCCTGGCGCCGGCCGTCGTCCTGCCGCGTGGGTTAGCCCGCGGCGGCCGGGATCCTGAACGTGAACGTGCTTCCGGCTCCGGGGGTGCTGACGCACGCGAGCTCCCCGCCGTGGCGCTCGGCGATGGTCTTGGTGATCGCGAGGCCCAGCCCGACGCCGGGGATGTGGGCCCGGCGGGCGTCGTCGCTGCGGAAGAAGCGCTCGAAGACCATCGGACGGTCCTCGGGGCGGATGCCCATGCCCGTGTCCACAACGCCGATGGTGATCCACCCGTCCTCGGCGCGGGCGCTGAGCGTGACGGTGCCGCCCGAGGGGGAGTACTTGATGGCGTTGGAGAGCAGGTTGTCCACGGCCTGGCCCACCCGGAAGGGGTCCGCGCGGGCGGGGAGGGGCTGGTCGACATCGAGGTCGATCGCTATGTGCGCCCTGGCGGCTGCCGGCAGTGCCGACTCGGCGCGCTCCATGACCACCTGGCCGACGTCGACCCGGGAGGGCACGAGGGGGAGGAGCTCGGCGGAGGACGTGAGCAGGTCCGAGGCGATCCGCACGAGCCGCTCGGCGCCCGCCTGGGCGAGGCCGATCCGACGGCCGAGGCCAGCGGGAAGGTCCGGCGCCTCGAGGGCGAGGTCGAGGTGCCCCAGCACGGCCGTCAGCGGGGTCCGGAACTCGTGGGCGACGGTCCGCACGAGATCGGTCTTCGCCTCGACGTCCTCGAGCAGCTGCGTCACGTCGCCGAACGCGAGGACGGCGCCGCCGCCGTCGCCGTCGAGGGGGCGCGCTCGGACGGAGAGCGCGCGGGCGCTCCCCGCCGCCCCGAGCCACATGACCTCCCCGTCGATGTGCTCCCCGCCGGCAGCCCGCGCGATGGGCTGACGGTCCGGGGGAACCGGAGTGCGGCCGTCGCGCTCACGCAGCGGGAGCCGGTCCAGCGATGCGGACACGCCCTCGGAGGGCACGCCCGCGTCGTCGAGCATCTGCCGGAAGCGCCGGTTGCAGCGGGCGGCGGCACCGTCGGGCGAGACGGCGACGATGCCGATCTCGGCCGTGTCGAGGATTCCGGTCAGGAGCCGCTCGGACTCCTCGGCCCGCTCGAGGAGCCGGTGCAGGTGCCCCTGCGCCGCCCTGAGCTGGCGCTCCTGCACCCGCAGGCCCGCTCCGGCGATCCGGATCGCGACGGCCGTGGCGAGCATGATGAGGGGCAGGGAGGCGAAGACCGTCCACTCGCTGGGCGAGGGGGAGGGGAGTGCGTTGAGGAGCGTGGGCAGGACGATGGCCAGCGGGCCGACCGCGCACAGGACGAGGACCCAGCCGGACGCGAGCGTCGAGGCGGCGATCCAGATGACGGGGAACGCCGCAAGGGACCCGAGCCCGGTGACCTCTGCGCCGCCCCCATTGCGAAGGAACCAGAGGGAGACGAAGTCCACGAGGGGAATCGCCAGCGGCGCGTTCTCCCCGAGGCGCCACCACGGCACGGCGAAGCACAGCACGGCGAGGGCGAGCTGGAGGAGGAGCCCGAGGAGGAAGCCGGGCCGCAGGCGCATCTCGGACGAGGCCGGCCCAGCCGTGAAGACCACCGCGAGGGCGAGGACCAGGGGCAGCTGGGACAGCACGACCCGCGAACGCGGGCCCAGCTCCTGCAGGAGGCGCACGGCACGCCGCACCAGCAGCTGGTCACTGACGGTCACGGCGTCTCCTACCCTTGTCGCAGATTGTCACGCTGTTTTGAGAACTGCGTCATGGGAAATATGGAATAAGTCATCTCAAAAGACAAAAATAGGCATATTGTCAATGCATGTCGAGAGGGGCCATCGTGGAAGAACTGGGGACGGCCCTCGTCGTCGAGGACGACGACGATGTGCGGCAGCTGCTGCAGGAAATCCTCGCGCAGGCGGGGTTCGACGTCGTGGCCGCCTCGTCGGGGCGCGAAGGGGCGGCGCTTGCCCGCGACCGCGGTCCAGTGGTCGTGACGCTCGACGTCAACCTGCCCGACATCGACGGGTTCGAGGTGCTCCGGCGCATCCGGGCTACGACCGACGCCTACGTCGTCATGCTCACCGCCCGCGCGGAGGAGACGGACACGCTCCTGGCCCTCCAGTCCGGCGCGGACGACTACATGACCAAGCCCTTCAGGCCGCGGGAGCTCCGCGCGAGGCTCGCCGCGATGCTGCGCCGGCCCCGCGTGGGTCAGCCAGCTCGGACGACCCAGCCCGCCGCTCCGGCCGCGGCCACCCCACCGGCCGCTACCGCCACGCCGGCCGTCCCCCAGCCAGCTGCCCGGCCGGCCGCGCAGGCAGCCGGGAGTGCCCCGCCGGCGTCGCCCGAAGCGGCCACCCGGCCGCCGCAGCTGCTGGCGCACAACGGGCTCGATCTTGATCCGACCACGCGCACCGCCTCCCTCGAGGGGGAGCCCCTGGACCTCACGCGCAGCGAGTTCGAGCTCCTGCGGGCGCTGCTCAAGGCCGGGGGCAGGGTGCTGACACGCGCTGACCTGGTCCGGATCGCCCGCGGGGACAGGTTCAGGGTGGATGCCTACGTCAGCGAGGCGGACGAGCGCGCCGTCGAGGTCCACATCGGAAATCTCCGGCGGAAGCTCCGCGACGATCCGCGCGCTCCGCGCTGGCTGGTGACGGTCCGCGGCGTCGGCTACCGCCTGGCGCGATCCCGCCAGCAGCAGTGAGGCGTCATAGCGCGAAGTGAGGCGTCACCAGGGGAGGTGGCCCGAGTCGCTCTGCGTCGACAGCGCGTGCGCTGTCTGCTCGCCGCAGTGCTCGACGTCGTCCACGAAGGGCGCAGCCCCGGCCAGCCCCCGGGTGCGCAGGCTGGTCTCGAGCTGTGCAGCGAGCTCCTCGAGTCGGCGGGCTCCCACCATGGCGGAGGAGACCCGCATGCTCAGGACGGCCTCCATGGCCCCGTCGGCGTCGTCGTGGGCGAGGGCACGGGCGAGGGCTGTGCGGCGGCGGGGCCACATCCCGGCGAACTCCCGGGCGAAGGACGCGGCGGCGGGCGCCCCCACGTCCTCGGCGAGCTCCCTGAGGACCCGGGGATCCAGAAGCGGACTGCCGGGTGGGGGGTGCTGATGGTCGCCCTCGGACGCGGTCATGAGTGACTCCTTGAAGTGCATCCGAGACCTACCTTGAGAATATGGCAATTGTATTGATAACGGCAGGCCCGAGAATGGCGATGAACAGCACCGGGAAGATGAAGAACAGCAGGGGGAAGAGGACCTTCACGGGCAGCTTCATCGCCTGCTGCTCGGCACGCTGACGGCGCCGCAGCCGCAGCGACTTGGCCTGGACGCGCAGCACGCGTCCGATCGCGATGCCGTACTCGTCGGCCTGGATGACGGCCTGGACGAAGCTGCGCACCTCAGGCACCGTAGTCCGCTCGGCCAGGCCCAGGTATGCGTCGCGACGGTTCCGGCCGACCTGCATGTCCTGCAGGGTCCGCACGAATTCCTCGGCCACGGGCCCCTTGCCGGTGCCGCCGGCCCGGGCGAGCGCGGCCTCGAAGCCGAGGCCCGCCTCGACCGAGATGAGGAGCTGGTCCATGATGTTGGGCAGCTCGCGCTGGATGACCTTCTGGCGCTCGGTCCCGCGGCTGTAGAGCAGGAGGTCCGGGACGAAGTAGCCGAGCACGACGAGGAAGAGCGCGAGGAGGCGCAGGATCGGCGCGGGGCCGACGCTCATCATGAGGCCGCCGGCGGCAGCGCCGGCAAGGGCGAGTGCGGGCTTCGCCGCGAGCACGCGGCCGAGCGGAAGGGACGCGGGCCGGCCCGCGAGGGCCAGCATCCGGTCGAGCCGGCGGATGTAGGAGGCCGGCGTGAGGAGGCGGGCGATCCCCTCGAGCAGCTGGGCGCTGCCCGCGGCACCTGCCTGGCCCGCGGGGGAGGCGGCGATCCCGCGGGTCAGGTTCGCCCGCACTGCGCGGGCGCCGCCCCGGTCTGCCGAGAGCGCCCACCAGCTGACGGCGGCTGCGGGAACTGCCACGAGGAGGGCAGCGGTCACGATGATCATGGGAGTGTCCTAGAACCGGATCGAGATGAGCTTGCGCAGCCACAGGCCGCCGATGGTCATGAGCACGGCCGACGCTGCGATCATGCCCCAGCCCAGCGGAGTCGTGAACAGGGGAGCCATGTAGGCGGGGTTGACGACCATGAGCATGGCGATGATGCCCACGGGCAGCGCCATGAGGATGTAGGCGGAGAACTTCCCCTCGGCCGCGAGGGCGGCGACGTGGCCCTTGATCTCGGCGCGCTCGCGGATGGTCTCGTTGACCTGGTCGAGCACCTCCGCGAGGTTCCCGCCGACCTGCCGGTTGATCTGGATCGCCTGGGCCACCCATACGAAGTCCTCGTTGTCCATCCGCTCGGAGGTCTCCTGGAGGCACTCGAGGAGGTCACGGCCGAGGGAGGCGTCGCGGACCACGCGGCGCATCTCGTTCCCGGATGGCTCGGGGCTCTCCGCCGCTGCGGCGTCGATCGCGCGCAGGATGCTGTGGCCCGCGCGCAGGCTGCCCGAGAGCAGGTCGATCAGGGAGTCGAGCTGGTTGCCGAACGCCTTGCGCCGCGTGGCGATGCGCTGGCTGACGAGGAGGCGGGGCGCGGCGAGTGCGATCACCGCGAGCAGGAGCCCGAGGGGTAGGCTGCCCACGACGGCGCCCACGGCCACGGCTGCGAGCGCGGCAGAACCGACGACGACGGCGAGCTCGGCCTGGCCGATCCGCAGCCCGGCAAGCTCGAGCTTCTCGGGGGAGACCAGCCGGACGCCGCTGCGGCTGAACCAGCCCTGGAGCGTGGCCGTGGCCCCGGTGGCGGTGCGCGAGAGCAGGGAGGTCTTGGCAGCCTCGGGGCGCCTGCGGGAGAGCGGAAGGCTCGCCTCGCCAGGACGTGCGGCGAGGACCGCGAGGACGAGCCCTGCCACGAGCACGAGGGCGGCGCCGGCCATCACCATGACGCCCCCTGCCCCACCGGCATGCCGCCGAAGACGCTCGGGCGGACGTGGATGCCGAGGTCCTCGAAGCGCTCTAGGAAGCGGGGGCGGACCCCGGTCGGGATCGGCTTGCCGAGGAACCTGCCGTTGGCGTCCACGCCGGCGGCGAAGTCGAACACGAAGGCGTCCTGCAGCGTCACGACGTCGCCCTCCATGCCCTGCACCTCGGTGATGTGCGTGATGCGGCGGGAGCCGTCCCGCAGGCGCGAGATCTGGACGATGAGGTCCACGGCCGAGGCGATCTGCTCGCGGATGGCTCGCAGCGGCAGGTCCATGCCGGCCATGAGCACGAGCGTCTCGAGACGCGCGATCGCATCGCGCGGCGAGTTCGAGTGCACGGTCGAGAGGGAGCCGTCATGGCCGGTGTTCATGGCCTGGAGCATGTCGAGCGACTCCCCACCGCGGACCTCGCCGACCACGATGCGGTCGGGCCGCATGCGGAGGGAGTTCTTCACGAGGTCGCGGATGGTGACCTCGCCCTTGCCCTCCGTGTTCGACGGGCGGCTCTCGAGGCGCACCACATGGTCCTGCTGGATCTGGAGCTCGACGGCGTCCTCGATCGTGACGATCCGGTCCCCGGCGGGGATGAAGGACGAGAGGACGTTCAGGAGGGTCGTCTTGCCGGTGCCGGTGCCGCCGGAGACGATGATGTTCAGCTTCGCCTCGACGCACGCGCGCAGGAGCTCGGCCATGTCCGGGGTGAACGTGCCGAAGCCGATGAGGTCCTTGACGGTGAGCGGGACCTTGCCGAACTTGCGGATGGTCAGAGACGAGCCGCCGACGGCGAGCGGCGGGATCACGGCGTTGACGCGGGAGCCGTCCTCGAGGCGTGCGTCGACCAGGGGCGAGGACTCGTCGATGCGGCGGCCCACGCGGGAGACGATCCGCTCGATCACGGTCCGCAGCTGCGCCTCCGAGGAGAACCGCAGGGAGGAGAGGGTCAGGCGGCCCTTCTGCTCGATGTAGATCTGGTCGTGGCGGTTGACCATGATCTCGGTGACGGTGTCGTCGTCGAGCAGGCGCTGGAGCGGGCCGTACCCGAGCACGTCGTCCTCGACGTCGCGCAGGAGCCGGGCCCGCTCGGGCGTGCTGAGCGGGACGTGCTCCTCGTCGATGACGTGGACGAGCTCCTCGCGGGCGGCGGCCCGGAGCTCCTTCTCGGTCGCCCCCGTGTCGGAGAACCGGGCCCCCATCCGTTCGAACAGGGCGCTCGCGGCGCGCTGCTTGATGCCGGCGAGAGCGTCGGCCGGCATCGCGGCGTCGTGCGCGGGGGCGGCAGGCGGCTCGAGGACGGCCACGGACGACGCCGGCGCTGGCGCCGCCGCCGGGGCGACGGCACCTGCGGGCGCGCCGCCGCGCGGGCGGGCCGTGCCGGGGGCGCCGGCGGAGGCAAGGCGTTCGGAGAGCTTCACGAGAGGACAACCCGTCGGTGTGAGCGCCGAGCGGCGCGGGACTTGTCGGAGGGGGAGAGGCGCTCGACCACGTGGCCGAGCGCGGCCGTGGCCTTGTCGCCACGGCGCGGGGCCTGCAGGACCGGGATCCCGCGGTTCGTCGAGTAGGCGACGGCGCGGGAGCGGGGCACGCTCACGTCGACGGGCAGGCCGAGGGTCACCTCGATGTCCTTGACGGAGAGCCCGACGTTCGGGTCGGCCATGTTGAGCACGAGGTGCCGCGACTCGGGCATGAGGCCCAGGTGTGCCAGAACCTCAAGGCTCGAGCGCAGGCCGCGCACCCCAGGGACGTCCATGCCGGTCACCCACACGGCGTCGGTGCAGGCCTCGAGGCCGGCGAGCGTGCACTCGCCGAGGCCGGGGGCGGTGTCGAGGACCACGTAGTCGAACTGCTCGGCGAGCTGGCCGATGAGGTGGGCCACCTGCTCGGGGGTCACCGAGTCGGCCTCGGCGGGGGTGCGCGGGGCGCACAGGGCGTAGAAGCCGCCGGCGTGGAGGGTCAGGAACGCCTTGAGCACGAGGGAGTCCCGCGCCGCGGCCGGGGTGACGGCGTCGGTGAGGGTGTGCTCGGGCTCGAGGTCCAGGCCCGAGGCGACGTCGCCGAACTGCAGGTCGAGGTCGACGACGACGACCCGCAGCGGCGCGCTCTTGCCCAGCCCGACGGCGATGTTGGTCGCGAGCGTTGTCTTGCCGACGCCGCCCTTGGGCGAGAAGACGCCGATGATGCGCCCGCGTGGCGCGGTGCTCGCCGGCTCCGCTGCGGCTGTCGAGCGTCCGCGGCTCTCGGAGGCCTGGGCGCCGCGCTGGAGCACGACGCGCAGCTGCTCGGGGTCGATGCCGGGGGAGACGACATCGCGCACGCCGGCCCGCATGGCCTGGAGGGTGAGCTCGGCGTCGGCCTCGGCGGCCAGGAGGATCGTCACGCTCGGGAAGCTGATGTCCATGACCGTCGCGAAGCGCAGGGCGCCCTCGAGCGGGACGCCCGGGCCGAGGACCACCACGTCGGGCAGGGAGCCTCCCAGCGCGGCGAAGAGGTCCTCGGGCTGCCCCGGGAGCTCGTCGGTCGCGAACGTGCTGATGCTGCCCGGCAGGTGGCCCTCCACCGCCGTGCCCATGCGCAGGGCGAAGTCGGTGTCGGGGGAGAGGAGGACGAAGAGGCTCACTGGTAGACCTTTCCGCGGTCGACGGGGCCGGAGTTGGAGTCGGCGGCGCCCTTGGGCTCCTTGCTGAGCCAGACCTTGCCGAACTCGTTGGCGAAGACGATCTTCGTGGCCTGGACGTCGGTCACCGCGACGGTCAGCGTCAGCGTGCCGGTGGCAGCCTTGCCGGAGTCCGAGCTCTCGGAGGACTGCGCGCCGTCGACCGCGGTGAGCAGGACCTTGTGCAGCGTGAGGTCGGTCGACTCGGGGCCTTGGCCGGCTGGGACGGCGCCCTTGTCGAAGGAGAGGAACATCCCGACCGTGTCCCCGGCCTGGAGGTGGCCGCCGACGGCGCGCGCCGGGTCGAGCTGGAAGGAGACCTCCTGGAATCCGGCGGGGACCGGGACCGTGCCGGGCCGCACGAGCGACGCCGGGCTCGCGAGCCGGCCCGCGAGGAGCTGCTCGCCGGGGGCGAGTTCCGTCGTCGTGACCTTGCCGGAGGTGCCCTCGAGCGAGGTCAGCGCGGTGGGCGCGACGGCATCCGCGGGGAGGGTGCGCAGCTCGAGCGATGCGGCGAGCTTGTCCACGGACGTCCCCTGAGCGACGGGCTTCGCGACGACGAGCACCTGCGTGGGCTGCAGGCCCGCCATGGCTCGGCTGTCCGCGCCGTTGGCGTAGGAGATGACGAGGACGACGCCGATGATGGCCGCGACGAGCGCGGCGGCGCCGGCGAGGAGTCGTGACTTCATGCGGGGCTCCCGGGTCTACTGGCTGAGGCGCACGATGGTGGCGCCGAAGGTGGTGGATGGGCCGACCTCGTACTTGTTGTCGAGGGCGACATAGGTGACGAAGCGGCCGATGATCCCCTTGCAGTTGTTGCTGCACGTGAGCGAGGCGTCACCGCCGGGGGCCGTGTTGTTGTAGTAGTTCGGCACGTTTCCGCCGAAGTTCCAGCCCTTGACGCTGAAGGCCGCGAATCCGGCGAGCGTGTACACCGCGCCCTTGCCGGTTCCGGAGACCGCGGTGAACACGGGCAGGAGCACGACGACGCGCTGGCCGGCCTGGAGGGCTGCGATCCACCCCTTCAGGAGGGAGTCGCAGTAGTCAGGCCCGCTGGCGCCGGGCTGGCTGCCGCCTATCGAGGCGGCGACGTTGATCGAGGCACCGCACTGGTTCGGGTTCTGCTGGAGCCAGCCGAAGCCTCCGGGGACGGTCTGGGCGGGCTGGCCGGGGGTGCCGTAGGTGCAGCTGGGGTTCACGCCGGACCCGAAGGACTGGATGAGCTGCAGGCCGCCGTCGATCGCCTTCCCTTGCAGCTGGCACACGGAGAAGGCCAGCGGGAAGGCGGCAAGGCCGGTGCTGGGGCTGCCCCACGCCGCCTGCGCGGTCGCGCCGATGACGGCGCTGTTGATGCCCAGGACCCGGGCGAAGTACAGCGCCACCGACCCCGGCTGGGAGCCGGGCTCGAGCGGCTGGGTCGTAGCGGTCGCGGTGCGCGCGGTCCCGTTGACCGTGAGCGAGGCGATGCCGCCCTGGCCGAGGGCCGTATTCGACTGCGCCAGGGAGGACGCCAGCGAGGACGTGCTCGAGCAGAGCGGGTCCGTGAGCGAGGCCGCGCACTTCTGCGCGACGGCGATCGCGGCCGCGTCCGCACCGTTCTGCAGCTCGCCGCGCTTGGCGTAGAGCATGCCGCCGTCCACCGCGAGGGCCGCGAAGCCGAGCAGCACGACCATGAGGATCGCCGTGACGACGGCGACGGCCCCGCGCTCGCGGTGCGCCGCGGCGTCGTGCGTCCGGGGCGGGCGCGCAAGGGTCAGCCGCCGCACAGCATGACCCCCTTGCCCTGGAGGGGGAAGCTGCCGAAGAACCCGGTGCCAGTGAAGGTGTAGTTCACGGTGAAGGTCACCTGGGTGCCGGCGGTGCAGGTGGAGGGGGAGACGGCGAACGCCGAGGACGGGATGGAGCCGAGGTCCGACGCCGTGTTCTGGGCCGCGGTGATCGCCGCGGAGGTGCTGTTCTGCAGGACCATGACGCGGGCCCCGGAGCGGGCCGCGTAGGTGAGGGTCTGCTGGGCGTTGAACAGCCGGCCGTAGTCGACGATGCCGAGGAGGAGCAGGATGAGCACCGGCAGCACGAGCGCGAACTCGACGGCGGCGGCTCCGCGCTCGCGGTCCTGGCTGGACATCTCTCTCCTTCCGGCGGCTGTTTTCGGGGTCAGTGGGCCAGACATGCGCCGTCCCGGGCCGGTGTGCGACCCGGGCCCGGGACGGTTCCGCCGTTGGTCAGGCGGCGGGCTTCGCCGGCATCTTGCCGTTGATGGTGGTGAAGGCGTCGTTGAGGCTGCCGCCGAGGGTGGCGACGGCGGCGATGATCACGACCGCGATGAGGGCGACCATGATGCCGTACTCGACAGCGGTGGCACCCTTCTCGCCCGAGAGGACGCGCTCCTTGAGCTTGAGGCCAGCGGTGTGCAGGGTGGCGATGATGGAAAGCATTCTGTGCTCCTGTGGGGGTGTGGTGTGGTTGTCGGCTGGTTCCGATCACCAGCTCCACCATCGAAGTTACGGACTCGGGACGGCCCTGGCAGCTGATCTGGGGTGAAGCTCGGGGAACCCTTGGGAAGCGGGCGGAACCTGCGCTTCCGGCGCGGTGTTCCTGCGGGAATCCTTAGACTTGGGGGCATGATTCCTGAGCCCGACGCCGTCCGCGTGCGCCTCGATCTCGCGTACGACGGCGGGCCGTTCAGCGGGTGGGCCGTGCAGCCCGGGCTCCTCACGGCCCAGGGCGCGCTCGAGGAGGCGCTCGCCCTGATCCTGCGCCGGCCGGTGCGGGTCGTCGTGGCGGGCCGGACCGACGCGGGGGTGCACGCGCGGGGGCAGGTGGTGCACCTGGACCTCGCGCCCGGGGAGTGGGAGGGACTGGCGCGGAGGTCGCCGGACGCGCCGGGTCATGTCCTCGTGCGCAGGCTCCGCGGGGCGCTGAGCCGGGTGCTCGGGGAGGAGACCGGCGCGCTCGAGGTACGCTCCGCCGTCGTGCCTCCGCCGGGCTTCGACGCGCGGTTCTCGGCGCTGTGGAGGCGGTACTCGTACCGGATCGCGGACCGGCCGGAGCACTGGGACCCGGTGCTGCGCGGGATCACGCTGTGGCACAGGGTGCCGCTGGACGTGGGGCGCATGAACGGGGCCGCGGCGCAGCTGCTGGGGCTGCAGGACTTCCTCGCGTTCTGCAAGCCGCGCGAGGGGTCCACGACGGTGCGAGAGCTGCAGGAGTTCTCCTTCGAGCGGACGCACGACGGCGTGGTGCTCGCCCACGTGCGCGCTGACGCCTTCTGCCACAACATGGTCAGGGCCCTCGTCGGATCGGCGCTGCGGGTAGGGGAAGGGCTCGAGCGGACGGAGTGGCTGCACGAGCGGATGCTCGCGCGGGTGCGGGACGCGAAGACGCGGCTCGCGCCGGCGCACCCGCTTGTGCTCGAGGAGGTCGGGTACCCCGAGACGGCCGAGGAGATGGCGGCCCGGGCCGAGCAGACGCGGGCACTGCGGGACGAGATCGCGGGCTGACCGCCTCCCTGTATGTCGGAGGCCTCCGCTATGGTCGGTGGAAGGGGCGAGAGAGCCTCTGGAATTGGGGGGAACGATGGAGGCGAAGGCTTCAGCGCGGTACGCGGCGCTGGTTCGATGGGCAGAGGCAGCCGCGCAGGCCGGGCACGAGGTGCCAGCCGTCGAAGTACTGGAAGTACTGGCTGTGACACGGTCGTTCGATGCGCCCGAGGCGCAGCACGCTGCCGTGCAGCCATGGGCAGAGACAATCCGTTGGATCATGACGCAGGCCTCGATGGGTGTGGTGGACCCGTACTCGCAGCTCCCGCCCGAGCTGGCCGTCCCTGCCGGAGCGTCCCCCTCCGGGACGCCGGATGCGGCAGACGGCGTGGGAGCGCTGCCCGAACCGGAGCCGTCGGCCGACGAGGGAGCGATCGGCTCGGCCGCCATTCTCGGAGAGGACGGAGCCGAGCCCGGTGAAGGCGAACCGGGCGGGAAGGCGCCCGTTGCGAGGCCCCGCCTGAAGGTGCCCCGCTGGGAGGAAGCGGCGCGCGAGCAGACCCTCGCAGCGGTACGGAAGTTCGCGGAGCCGCTGCGGGCGCTGTTGGAGCGCGACGCGAATGAAGGCGACACCCGCCTCCTGATCACCGACCTGCTCTGCGAAGGCTTGGGGTACGACAAGTACGCCGACCTGACGACGGAGTACATGGTCCGCCAGGACTTCGCGGACTACGGCGTACGCATCGACCGGCAGCTCGTGGCGTTCATCGAGGTCAAGCGCATCAGCCAGAAGCTCAACGAGCGCCACCTCCGGCAGGTGCAGATGTACGCCGTGAACGAGGGCATCGAATGGATGGTCCTGACCAACGGGCAGATCTGGCAGGTCTACCACCTCACCGGCGGGCTTCCCGTCGTGGTGGATCTTGTCTTCGAAGTGGACCTGCTCGGACCCGAGCCGGACGAGAGCAAGGCCTCCCGGCTGTTCTACCTGCACCACGATTCCCTCAAGCGCCGGCAGATCGAGGAGGTCTGGCGGCACAGCGCGGCCACGGCTCCCGAGCTGCTGCTCGAGGTCATCCTCTCGGAGCCGGTGCTGGATCTCGTCCGGCGTGAGGTGAGGAAGAGGACGGGGACCGCTACGAGTACTGACGTCCTGCGGCAGGTCATCCGGACCGATCTGGCCCAGCCGAAGCTGCTCGACAGGATCTCCTCATAGCCGCTCCCGGCGATGTCCGGATGCGTTCGGGCGCAGGACGGTTCCTGAGTACAGGCTCCCCGGCCACAGGTGGTGGCCGGGGAGAATTCTTTCGGATTCGAGTACAAAGTCCTCATCACAGCGCACCCTCCCGGCTGTCACAGTGGGACCACTGGATCAGCAGAAGGATGGGGGCAGGGCAATGGTGGGCGTTGATGATCTAGTGCGAGTCTGGACGCTGACGGGCACTCCGATGGGCGCTGAGCGCCTCGGCCGGTACGCGCGGGCTCTGGTTGCCGAGCGTCCTGTCGGCCCCTACCGGGCCTTGGACGACGACCAGGAGGACCTGGCAATCCTCTCCCTGGTCCGTGTGGACCGCCCGCATGCGACCATCGAGGACCTCCACCAGATGCCCCCGCTGGCCCTGTCGGGCTACCACCAGATGATCCACGATCTGGCGCGCGAGGGACTCGGGCCGGTCCCGGCCGGTCGCTGAGGAACGCTCAGGCCACCGGACGGCCCAGCCACTGTGGCTCGATCACGCGCCGCTGGACCCTCGAGGCCCCGACCCAGAACTCCGTGGCAGCGACGTAGTAGTCCTTCCGCCAGAGCACCTGCACCTCCACGGCGTCGCGGGTCCAGGCGAGGGCGAAGCCCGCGGTGCGCGTTTCCCCGCCGTCGTCGGTGGGCACGTCCACCCAGACCGGGCGCGCCTTCAGGGCGCGGGTGATGTTCCCCGAGGGGGCCGGGGAGGGGACGGGCCGCGGAACGCGGCGGCTCGGCATGGTCGCGCTGTGCATGGACGCATTGTGCCCCCGGGGTCCGACAGTGGGAACGGCTGCCGGTGCGGCACCGGTCCTAGCGTCCGGCGCCCTCCGCGACTTCGGCCAGGGACTCAAGCTGGACGATCGCGGCGAGGGCGTCCCGTGCCTTGGCGCAGGCGCCTGCGGCGGCGAAGCTCGTGTGGGCCTCGCGGTACAGCTCCAGCGCCTCGCCGGGGGAGTCGAGGCGCTGGGCGATGGTCGCATGCAGCATCGACGCGTCCCCCGCGGCCCGCAGTCCGAGGTCTGCGCGGCGGCGGCGTCCGTGGTCGAGCCTCAGGGCGGCGTCGTAGATCTTGCCCTCGACGTAGAGCCAGTGGGCGCGGTTCAGGTCGGCCAGGGCGCGGTCGCGGTCGGTGCCGCCCGCGATGGCGAGCGCGATCTCGGCATGCTCGATCATGCCCTGAGTGTCGGCGTCGGCGACCCCGGCGGAGAGACGCGCGGAGGCGGCGTCGAGGTTGAACTGCGCCCAGAGCAGCATGTCCTCGAGCGGGAGCAGGAGCTCGGAGGCCTGGCGGTGCCGGCTCCTCCCGTGCTGGTTGTCGCCGGTGAGGAATGCGGTGTTCCCGATGCTCCAGTGCGCTTCGCCCGCGGCCTGGGGAGGCAGCTCGGTGATGAGGGGCTCAAGCTCGGCGCAGCGTGCTCGCGCCTCGTCGAGCCGTCCCGCCTCGGTCAGGGCCGCGATCAGTTCCCGCAGCGCCCTGGCGCGGTCTGCCGCGTCGGCGGAGGCGTTCGAGGCGACGGTGACGGCTTCGGTGGCGTGCTCGATCGCCGTCGTCAGTTCGCCGAGTGCCCTGAACGCCTGGGCGAGGAGGATCTGGACCGCGGCGCTTTCCCGGCCGGCGTCCGAATCCAGGACCAGGAGCTGCAGGACGTCCCTCGCCTCGCTGAAGCGTCCCTCGGCTGCGAGGGACTCGGACTGGAGCACGGTCATCTCGAGCCAGAGCCGCTGGTCGCCGGAGTCAAGGGCGAGGCGGGCGGCGGACTGGGCGTACAGGACGCAGTCGGCGTAGTCGCGGACGTCCCAGGCCGCCTCGGCAAGCAGCGAAGGCAGGAGCTGCTGGACGGGTGCCAACTCGCCGGCGAGGCTCTGGACGAGACGGTCGGTGGGCTCCTGCTGCCCGGCCTCCAGCAGGGAAAGCTGCTTGGGGGTGCAGAGGCCGCGGCTGAGCTGGTCAACGCTCAGGGCCAGCCGGCGCCGTTCAGCTGAGAGCCTTTGGCCGAATCGGATACCCATGGCTGCCTTCCTGTCTGGTCGAGGGGGTGGAGTGCTGCAATCCGCAGAGGATGCGCAGCTGGTCCATCAGCTCGCTGCGCTCCGTGGGGCCCGGGGCAATCGGACGCCTGGGAACGGCGGCGAGTGGTGCTGGAAGCCGCGCTGAGGACGCCGCGGACGACGGGAGGCGGAGGACGAGGTCCTGGACGCCAGTCCGTTCGATCGCGGAGCAGTGTGACGCCGGAGTCGGCCCGGACGAGCCGGGCCGACGCTCGGGCACGCTTCCCATGAATTCATGGGAGTATGCCCGAGCTATCGTCGGCACCTTCACGGCCCCAGCCGCCATGTGGTGTGTCACAAGGTCAAGCATGGAGGTAGAACGAGCGTTCTGTCTACATGACACGAAGCTGAATATGTTATGGCGTCCTTTGTAACATCCCTTGCCCGGTCGGAAGGGCTCCCTTCGCAGTGTGTCGCGGAAGCCGTGTAGGGCTCAGGAGGCCAGATCCTGCCCCTGTGGATCTGGTTCAGCGGCACAGTGCTGGCGCATCAGCAGCTCGGCGAGTCGGCGCCCGTGCTCGGCGGCATCCGGGTCCCCTTCGCGGTCTGCGACGATCGACCCCTGGATGATGGCGTGGCAGGACCAGGCGAACCCTTCGGGGTCGCGGAGCCCTGCGGCGGCCGCTGCTTCCTGAAGGCCCATCCTCGTCTGCGACAGGTAGGCGGCGCTCGCCTGCCCGAGGGGATGCTCGGGGCCCATCTCGATGAGGACCTGCAGCAGCCCGACGACCTCGGGGGAGCGCTGTCGGAACCATCCGTCGAACACGTCGAAGACGGTCAGCACCAGGTTCTCGAGGTCGTCGCGGTGATTGAGGGCCGAGCTGATGGCCGCCTGGCGCTCGGTGAAGCGGTGCCGGAGGTAGGCGAGGACGAGGTCGTCCTTGGAGCGGAAGTGCCGGTAGAAGGTCGAGATGGCGACCCCCGAGGCGGCGATGAGGTCGTCTACGCCGACCCCTCGGACGCCCTGGCGGGAGAAGAGCTCGTAGGCGGTCTTGATGATGTGGTCGCGCACGTTGGTGGCGCCAGTGGCGGGGCGTCGGGGGCCAGAGATGTGCGGGTCCACTCTCGCATCATAGGGCTAACAGGTGTGCAAAACGCTAGGCCAGCGTCGACACGAGCAGCGCGCGCACCTCGGGCCGGGAACGCCAGTCGCCGAACGAGTACGCGAGGGTGTCCCCGATGCGTTCCAGCGCCTGCCCGACTGAGGCGAGGTGCGCGCCGTCGGCCGAGATCGCGGCGCAGGGCGCGGCGCTCTGGGGGTGGACGAGCACTAGGGGTATGACTTCGATGTCGGGGCCAAGGAGCGCGTGGAATTCGTCGGCCGCGGAGTGCAGGGAGCTCGGCCGGCCCGGACGACGCTGCGCTTCGAGGAGGAAGACGATGTTCCCGCGCACGACGGCGTGGTCCGCGCTCGCGGGAGCGGCGCCGCTGAGGCGGAGCGAGTGGAAGATCTCGGTGCCCGGGATCGACAGGAGCGACTCCAGCAGCTGAGCCATACCCGCCGTCTCCGGCGTCGCATCGCCCAGGATCCGCTCAGCACGCGCGCATCGGGAAGCCGCCGTCATGTTCCGGCGTCGCGCGCGGACGGCCGTTACTCCCAAGCTCGCGAGGCAGGCGGGGAGGACGGCGAGAACAAGCCAGCCAAAAGCCAGCTCTACAAGTGGATCGATGATGCCGAGGACCGTCAGGAGGACCGAAACGACGACGGCGGCACCCGCCAGCGCGAGTACCGCGCCACCGCGGAACCACGCCTTGCGGGCGATTCGTCGGTTCCGGCGGCGAGTGCTGAATGGCACGGCGGGGAGGCCACCGAATTCCCGGTACCAGGCCCATTGCGTGGGGTCGAGCGCGGACGCGGCCGTCGGAGATCTGCCGTTCATGGTGGTTCCTGGTTCGGGTCTGCTGGGGCGGCGCGGGACGCGAGGTGGTAGGAGCCCCCTCCCGGTTCTGGGTGCCGGGAGGAGGCTCCAGTCTGTGGGGCGGTGAGACGTCAGGTGCTGAACAGTTTGATGATGTTCATGAAGGCCGGCCCCATCACCACGATGAACAGCGCGGGCAGGATGGTGAACATCAGAGGGAAGAGGATCTTCACCGGGATCTTCATGGCATGTTCCTCTGCGCGCTGTCTGCGCTTGGTCCGCATTTCCTTGGCTTGCGTGCGTAGGACGTTGGCGATGGCGATCCCATACTGATCGGCTTGGATGACGGCGCGGATGAAGCTACGCAAATCGGGGAAGGGGGCGCGTTCCGCAAGAGCCTGGAAGGCCTCCCGGCGGGGCCGTCCGATCTGCAGGTCTTGGAGGGTACGCACGAACTCGTCCGCCAGCGGACCCGTGTTGTTCTCCGCTGCGCGAGCCATCGCACCCTCGAAGCCGATGCCGGCCTCGACTGAAATCAGCATCTGGTCAAGCATGTTGGGCATAGCCCGCTGCATCGCTTCGCGCCGTTTGATCCCCGTGTTGTACAGGAGAAGATCCGGCAGGAAGTAGCTCAGGGCGGTGAGGCCGATCCCAAACAGCGCTATGAGTGGTGCCGGATTGCTGAGGAAGGTCCACAGTCCGAGCAGGAAGGCGATGAGTGCGAGAAGCGGCTTGACTGCGATGACGCGGTCAAGTGGCCACTCCCGGGGTCGGCCGGCCTCAGCCAGCTGCCGATCAAGAAATTCGGTGTAGCCCCTGGGGGTGATCCGTCGGGACAGTGCCCCTAACTGATCGGAGAGTGCCGAGGTGGAATGGCGAGGACCGGCCTTGATGAGACCGAGATTGACTTCAACCGCCTTCCGGGTGGTCCTGTCTGTGGCGACGACTGTCCACGTGAGGAATGCGGCGGGAAACACGATCGCGGCGATGGCCACGAGGGCAAGGGGTGCCATGTCTATTCACCTCAGTACTTCGGCTTGATGAGCTGTCTCAGCCACAGCGAACCGACGGTCAGGAGCACAGCGGCTGCGGCGAGCATGAGCCAGCCGGGGACCGTCGTGAAGAACACTTGCTGATAGGTCGGGTTGATGAACGTGAGCAAGAGGAGGAACGCGATGGGCAACCCCACCAGGATGATTGCCGAAAGCTTGCCCTCCGCCGCCAACGAACTCACCTGACGGGCGAGCTGCGCGCGTTCGCGGATAGTCTCCACGACGTTCTCGAGCACCTCCGCGAGATTGCCACCAACTTCCCTTTGGGTCTCGATTGCCTGTGCCGTCCACAGGAAGTCTGCGCTCTTGACGCGGGCTGCAACCCCTTCAAGAGACTCCATGAGGTCTCGTCCGATCCGCGTCTCGTTGATGACGCGTCGAAGCTCCTCATTCATAGGCGCTTCACTGTCCTCGGCTGCCCCGTCGAGTGCGCGAAGGAGGCTGTGGCCGGCGCGGATACTTCCCGCAATGGTCTGAAGCGTGTCGGGCAGTTGCTCAGCGAAGGCGCCCTGCCGTCGTGAGATCTTCAGACTGAGCCAGACCTGTGGTGCTGCTGCTCCCAGGAGCGCGAGCAGAATCGCCAAGCCCAGCCCAGCAAGCAGGAACCCAAGCACGCCGCCGACGACGGCGGCGGAACCTGTGACGATGAGGAAGTCACCGGAGCTGAGGCGGAGTCCAGCCTGTTCCAGACGGTCTGCCGAGATGTATTTCAGCTCGCGGCCCTTGAGCCGAGCGTTGATCGCACCGACGGCGGTGTTGGTGATCTTGGTGAGGGCAGAATCTCCTTGTGAAGCCTGGGGCCTTCGCCGTCCGACATCGACTACACGCTCTGAACGAATCCATCGGACGACCAGAATGCCGAGGCCTACGTAAACCGCGAGGAGTCCGAGCCCGAAGATGATGGGACTGTCCATATCGGATCAATTCCTTGCAAACTGCGCGCCGAAGATGGCGGGGCTGATGTTGATCCCGAGATCGCGGAAGTGCTCGACGAAGCGCGGCCGCACGCCCGTAGCCACAGGCCGGCCTAGGAACCGTCCATTGGCGTCCACACCGGCGCCGTAGTCGAAGAGAAACGCGTCCTGAAGCGTGACAACCTCCCCCTCCATCCCTTGGATCTCGGTCACGTGGGTCACGCGCCGGGTGCCGTCCCTGAGCCGTGTCAGATGGACGATGAGGTCCACCGCAGACGCCACCTGTTCCCGGATCGCACGGAGTGGCAGGTCCATGCCGGCCATGAGGACGAGCGTCTCGAGACGGGAGATGGCGTCGCGGGGCGAGTTGGCGTGCACAGTCGAGAGGGACCCGTCGTGTCCGGTGTTCATCGCCTGGAGCATGTCCAGGGTCTCGCCGCCGCGGACCTCCCCGACGACGATCCGATCGGGCCTCATACGGAGAGAGTTGCGCACTAGATCCCGAATCGTGATGGCTCCGGTGCCCTCGATGTTCGGAGGACGGCTCTCAAGCCGGATCACGTGGTCCTGCTGAAGCTGGAGTTCCACCGCGTCCTCGATAGTGACGATCCGTTCGTTCCTCGGGATGAAGGAGGACATGACATTCAGCAGCGTGGTCTTGCCTGTGCCAGTGCCTCCGGAGATGATCACATTCAGCCGTGCCTCCACGCACGCGTGGAGCAGTTCAGACATGTCGGTCGTGAGGGTGCCCAGCTCGATGAGCCGGTTCACCGTCAGAGCTTCCCTTGAGAATTTTCGAATGGTCAATGCCGCCCCGTTCACAGCGAGCGGCGGGATAATCGCGTTCACGCGGGATCCGTCCGACAGGCGGGCATCCACGAGTGGAGATGACTCGTCGATGCGGCGTCCCACGCGCGAGACGATCCGTTCGATCACGCGACGCAGCTGCTCCTCGGACGTGAAGGTCGTCTCGGTCGGGAACAGCCGCCCGTGCCGTTCGATATAGACCTGGTCGGCGCGGTTGACCATCACCTCAGTCACACTTGGGTCGTCGATGTACCGCTGGATCGGGCCGAGGCCGAGCACATCGTCCATGACTTCGTCAATCAGGCGTGCGCGCTCTGTTGATGTCAGTGGCACGTGCTGCTCAGCCACCACACCGCGGAGTTCGCCCTCCACGTAGTCGTGAAGGTCGGCTTCACTCAGTGACGAGTCGGAGATGCGATTGCCGACCCTTGAGAACAGCGCCTCAGACACGTTGGACTTGAGCGCGCGGAGCGCTTCGCTGGCGCGCACGTCCCGTTGTGACGCGGCATCATGCACGGCAAGGCGGGCCTCGGCATCGGCAGCAGCCTTGGCCTGGAATCGGCCGTTGAGGTTCGCGGGCACGTGACCGACGTCCAGCGCCGTCGTCGGGCTGTCGTCGGCACGGCCAGACGGGAAGACGCTGCGGTGGACGGGCGTGTCTTCAGAGTTCGGCAGGGCTGTCGACTCGATTCCCCGTGCAGCGTTCATACGTTCCGAGAGGCTCACTGGAACACCGTCCTACGGTGCATCTGCTTGTGTTCTCGTTTGTCCCACTGTGGCAGGAACCGTTCAACGAGCTTTCGAAGGCCCTTGACGGCGGGGTCGCGCAGGCCATCCTGCAGCGCAGGAACACCGCGGTTCGTTGAAAGCGGGAGTGCGCGTGACCGTGGAAGTACGACATCTACCGGTACGCCTAGCGTCGCTTCCACATCCTGGAGGCTGATTCCTGAGCGGCGATCCGCCATGTTCACCACGACGTGTCTGTGTTCCGGAAGCATGTTCAGCTCCGCCAGGATTTCGAGACCCGAACGGAGTCCCCGGACACTCGGGATGTCCATCCCGCACGCCCACACGACATCGCTGGCTTGGTCGAGCGTTGCAAGAACATGTTCCCCAAGACCGGGTGATGTGTCGATGACGACGTATTGGAAGTCTGCGGCCAGATGCTTGACGAGCTCCGACACCTGAGCGGGGCTGATTCGGTCGGCATCTGCCGGATTCTTCGGTGCGCACAGCGCGTAGATGTTTGCTGGATGCGCCGTCAAATAGGTCTTGAGCGACAGAGAGTCCATGGGGCCATTGGCGGCGTCCAGCACCGTACGTTCCGGGCTCAGCATGAGTCCCGAGGCCACATCTCCGAACTGGAGGTCCAGATCGACGATCACCACTGAGGTCGGCGCAATCTTCCCGAGGCCGACGGCGATATTCGTCGCGATGGTGGTCTTGCCCACCCCACCCTTCGGGGACATGACGGCGATGACCCGTCCTCGTCCCTGATGGCTGACCTCGTCAGCGACATCCATGGGGGCAGACGCCATCCGCGATGCAGCCGCCTCCGCCGCTTGCTCCAGATGCGCATGGAGTGACTCCGAGTCAACGGCTGGAATCACGATGTCGCGTATGCCAGAGCGCATTGCCTTGAGAGCAAGGTCCGGGCTCGGCTCAGCAGCGTAGACGATGCTCAGGTGCGGGTACCGGGTATCGACAGCTGCTGCGAATCCGAGAACATCGTCGGCCCGCAGATCCGGACCCAGAATGAGGACCTCGAGCGGCTCGCCCACCAGCTGGCCGAAGACGTCGTCGACGCTCGCCGGAAGAAAGTTGGCCTGGAAGGACTGCAGCGATCCCGGCAAGCTGGCCGAGGCGAGCCGCACGCGGTGCTCGAAGTCGGCGTCAGCAGTGATCAGGGCGAAGCGGCTCATCGGAATACCTTCGTCCTGTCGACGGTGCCCGAGCTGTTCTCCGCAGCTGAGGCGGGCTCCTTGGTCAGATAGACCTGTCCGTTGAGCGTGGCGAAGACGATCTTCTCGACATCGACGGAAGTCCGGGCGAGCGTCACGAGGTATCCGCCTGAACCGGCCGCCGAGTTGTTGGAGTTGCCGTTCGCCGCGGCTCCCTGCGACGGCTGTCCACCCTCGGCGGTGTTGACGCCCGTGGAGTACTGGATCGCCGTGACGAGGACCTTGTGGAAGGCCAGCTGGGTCTGTGATCCGCCGTTGTTGCCCTGGCCCGGGTCGACCGTGATCACGATGCCCACCGTGTCGCCAGCTGCGATCGCCCCTCCTGCAACGCGCTCGATGGGGAGCTTGATGGTCACCTCCTGCATCCCGTCCGGCACGTTGACACGGCCAGGGGTGACGAGTGCGCTCGGATCAGTGAAGCGAGTGGTGATGAGCTGCTCCCCTGATTCGAGGGCCACTGAGGCAACCTTGCCCTTGAGTGCTTTGAGGTCGGTGACCGCGTCCTGCGGCACCACGTTCTTGGGGACGGGCTTCACAACGACGCTGTCGCCGAGACTTGCAGCTGGAGTGCCAGCTGCAATTCCCTTCTGCACCACGTAGACGTTTTGCGTCTCGGTGCCGGCGTAGGCTCGTTGTTCGGAGCCATTGACATAGGTGATGAGCAGAACGGTGCCGATGATTGCGACAATCAGAGCGGCCACGCCTCCCAGTAGGCGGGTCCTCACGAGATTCCTCTTTTCTTGGGGTGGTGGCGTGTGTTAATTGATGAGAGCGATGATGTTGGAGCCGAGGTCGGCGCCGCCGCCTCCACTGAAATTCGGGTCCGCGATGGTGTACCGGATGAACTGGCCGATGATGCAGCGGTCGTTGCCGCCGCTGCAGGCAAGCGATGCGCTCAATCCTTGGGCTGTCAGGGCGGAGGCCGTATTCCTGAACGCACCGGGAGACTTCCCTGAACCGCCGTCGAGCTGCCATCCGTAGACCCTCAGGGTGGCGTAGCCCGCAATGGTGTACTGCACGTTGCTGCCGGTTCCCGACGTCGCGCTGAAGACCGGGAGCACGACGTCCAATTCCTGGCCGGCGGTCAGCGTATCCACCCAGCTCTGCAGGACGGCCGTGCAGGCACCGGTCGGGCCCGAGTTCGGCATGGTGTTACCTGGATTGGTGTAGCCGATCACGACGTCGCCAGTAGTAGTCGTCGTCGTGCAGGAAGTGCCGTCGGGGGAGAGCCAGCCCCAGCCGCCCGGGGCCGCGGTTCCCGAAGGCCCGGTGCAGGTCTGGCCCGGCTTGTAGGCGAAGGACTTGATGGTGCCGGCGGTGGTCGTGGGCGTCAGGTCCCAGCACTGCATCGACAGAGCAAGCGGAAAGCTCTTCCCGCCTCCCGGAGGACCCCAGGCTGCTGTCGCCGTGGCTGTCACCTGCGCCGACGGTTGGCCGATGGCACCTGCCAGTACGAGCTTCAATCCGCCGGCGGGTGTTGACGTCGTGACGGAGACTTGGCCCTTGGTCGGATACGTGATGCTCTGGACCACCGCCGACTGGTCGAGGGAGTTGTCCTTGGTGAGGCCCGGGGCCAAGGCCGGCGGCGGCGTGCAGGGCCAGGCGTTCTTGGAGCAGTACTGTGCGATCGCCAGAGCAGACGCGTCTGCTCCGTTCTGGAGCTGCGACTTGCTCGAGACGAGGCGTCCGGCGTCCACCGCCAATGCGGCGAAACCAACCAGGACGACCATCAGAAGCGCCACGGTCACTGCGGCGGCCCCGCGTTCGTGTTCTGCTAGCGAGGGGCGCAGACGGGTTATCCACCGCATTGCATAGCCCCCGTTCCACTGACAGTAACGTTCCCGCTGAGGCCGAACCAGGAACCCGAAATCGTAGTGAAAGTGGTGGAAGCCTTGACCTGCATTTCAGTGCCGGCGGCGCAGGCAGGCGGGTTAGGTGTCGAGGAGTAGGTCAGGGTGTAGCCGGGGGCAACGGCGTTCCCATTTGTCGTCGCGAGAGTCCAGTTGTTCTTGACAGCCATCGTGCGTGCAGCCTCGCGCGCCGCATTCGTGACGAGCACTTGCGCGTTGTAGATGCGTCCGAATTCGACGATCCCGAGGATGAGGCTGAACAGCAGGGGGGCGATAAGCGCGAATTCGACGGCCACTGCTCCCCGTTGACGACTGGTCCTTGAGCGACGATTGGTATTGGGCATGACTACATTTCCGCCATCACGTCATCGAGGATTGCTATGTGGATTCTGGCGGAGGCGTTGCCGCGACGTGGGCGGGGGGCCTGCGCGTTGTCCACTGAATTCGCTCTGGATTCGCGACGTCCCATCAGGTCCCCCTTGGCATTGCTTCTGGTGTGGTCGGGTTCGCAGCCCCGGCTGCGAACCCGACCATTTCTCCGGTCAGAGTGCGTTGACGATCGTGTTGAACGCGCCCAGGATCTGCTGGCCGAGTGCGGCAACAACAACGACGATCACTGCGGCGATCAGGGCAACGAGGAGGCCGTACTCGACCGCGGTTGCGCCCCGCTCATCATCATTGCCAGTAATTTTGTTCCAAAATGCAAGAATCGAAACCATGAATCTGTCCATGGCAGTCTCCCTTGACTTATGGGGACTGAATGCTGCCCCCCAATGTGGAATGGTAATGCCGATCGATTCGCCGAAGTGAAGCCACTCGTGAACCGATCGGCGCCACCGATGACTAGAGCGCGTTGACGATCTTGTTGAACGCGCCCAGGATCTGCTGGCCGAGTGCGGCAACAACAATGACGATGACTGCGGCGATGAGAGCAACGAGGAGGCCGTACTCGACGGCGGTTGCACCCTTCTCCTTGTCTGTGCGGGTAATGTCGTTCCAGAAGGTCAGCAGGGAGACCATGATCCTGTCCATGTCATTTCCTAACTTTGAAGTGCGGAATGCGGATCCAAAGCGACGACCCCCACATAAGCGCCGTCGAGATCTACACCGTCAGTCTTCACGTACAGGGGGAATGCTGGCCACACTGGGCCGGTACTTGTTTTTGTTTGTTTTGGTAACCCCCGCGACTACTTGCCTCGCCGAACGAGTACTCGGTTCGGGGGCCGGCCCGAACGCGAGGTGGGACCGTGAGCCAGCCGAGCGGCGTCGTGGGTTACGACCGGACGGTGCGCTCGACGGGCCCACGACCTCAAGGCGAGACTCGGGGAGGCGCCGCGTCTGGCCGGCGCCCGCTTTGACCCGCCGCGCCGCGCCGGGCTATCCTTGATAGTCGTTGTGCGTGTCTCGACTCGATGGTGCGCGCCGCGGGAGTGTCCAGTTGCAGGACGCCAGCTCCCGAGGCGCATTCGAGTATCACGGGATGACTGGTCTGGGAGCCCTCACCTCTGGTCCGGTAGCGCACCGAAGAACGGGATGTATCTCACCGGCATCCCACCAGACCAAGAAACGAAGGCAACAACTGTGCGTACGTACACTCCGAAGCCCGGCGACGCCGACCGTCAGTGGCACGTCATCGACGCCACCGACGTCGTTCTGGGTCGTCTTGCCAGCCAGACCGCAACGCTGCTGCGCGGGAAGCACAAGCCGACCTTTGCGTCCCACATGGACATGGGCGATTTCGTCATCATCATCAACGCTGACAAGGTCGCCCTCACCGGCGCCAAGCTCCAGCAGAAGCGCGCCTACCGCCACTCGGGCTTCCCGGGCGGCCTGACCTCCGTCACCTACGCGGAGCTCCTTGAGAAGAACCCGGTCCGCGCCGTGGAGAAGGCCGTGAAGGGCATGCTCCCGCACAACAAGCTGGCCGCCCAGCAGCTGTCCAAGCTCAAGGTCTACGCGGGCCCGAACCACCCGCACGCTGCCCAGCAGCCCAAGACCTTCGAGATCACCCAGGTCGCCCAGTAGTCCTGGCCACTAGTCAAGAATTCATCAAGGAGAACACTGTGGCTCAGAACGAAGAGCTTGCCCCGGCCGAGGCCGAGGAGAACCTGACCAGCTACACGTCCGAGAGTGCCCCCGCCGGCGCCGAGGCCCCGAAGCGTGAGCGCCCGGCGCTCACCGTCTCCGGTGCCGCTGTCGGCCGCCGCAAGGAGGCCGTGGCCCGCGTCCGCGTCGTCCCCGGCTCCGGCCAGTGGACCATCAACGGCCGCACGCTCGAGAACTACTTCCCGAACAAGCTGCACCAGCAGGAGGTGAACGACCCGTTCAAGCTCCTCGACCTCGAGGGTGCCTACGACGTGATCGTCCGCATCCACGGCGGTGGCCCCTCGGGCCAGGCCGGCGCTGTGCGCCTCGGTGTCTCGCGCGCTCTCAACGAGATCGACGTCGAGAACAACCGTCCGGCCCTGAAGAAGGCCGGCTTCCTGACCCGCGACGCGCGCGTGGTCGAGCGCAAGAAGGCCGGTCTCAAGAAGGCCCGCCGCGCTCCGCAGTACTCGAAGCGCTGATTCGGCTGGTTGGGCGGGGTTTCGACTTCGCTCAACCACCGTTCGGAAGGCCCGTCCCGCAATGCGCGGGGCGGGCCTTTCCGCACCTGAGGGACTCTGCACCAGAGTCTGGTTTGCTGTTGGCCTCGCTGCCCTCAGGGCTGGAGCCGGTAGACGCACTCTCCGCCGATCTTCTGGCACGGAAAGCTGTCTTTGACCCACTGGTAGATCTTGGCGGACTCCCCAATCCCGAGCGACGTTGCTGGGGGCAGCTGGCCGACGATGAGAGAGCCGACCTCTCCCCGTCCAACCATCGCTTTGAACTGGTCAAGCGTGGGGAATGGGTCCGTTCCGTCGAAGCCGCCTACTGCAAGTACCGCCCGCTGGGACTCGAGCTCGTAACGGGCCGCGCTTTGTGAACCCACCACCGCGCCTGGCCATCGAATCGATAATGGTGCTTGGCGCAGGATGTCTACCGTCTGCGGCACAACCTCGTTGCCGAACATGGTCGCGGCAAAATCAGGGCGGTTCCTGCCTTGCATGAGGGGATCCGATGGATCGTCGGTTCGGTACCCGTCGATTGGCGGTCCGCCCGCCAGACCGGCCCCGGCGTGCGGCACTGCGGCCGTCGCGAGGGACCACAGTCCTGGGCCCGTGAGGACTAGGCATAGGGTGAGCGCCAGCCCACTTCTCTTCAGGTCCACACGTGGAGGCAGGACAGCCCACGTCGTCGCCACTGCTCCTAGGGCAAGCGTGGCTGTGGGAAGCCAAGGAAATGAATCGGCGCCGCGGAGCGCGTTTGAATAGCTGACGAGGAGAGTAAGGGCCAAAGCCAGTCCGAGCAGAAGTCGTGCGCTCCGCCTATCCCGCTGTTCAAGGAGCGTCTTCAGCCCGAAAGCCGCAAGGCAGGCGCCCGCTGGGACCGCCGCAAGGGTGTAGTAGGGATGGACGATGCCTGACATCATCGAGACGACTCCTGCTGCAACTCCAAACCAGAGACCGTGGAGAAGCAGGAAGGCGCGGCGGTTCCGGTTCTCGGTGCGTCGCCACACGATGACTGCCACGATGAGTCCAGCACATGCCAAGGGAAGAAGCCACGTGACCTGGGCCGAAAGCTGCGGATAGAGGTAGCGAAGAGGTCCGGCCTGTGGGAACTCCTCGGCGCCGATCTGCTCTCCGATCTGCGTCCGCTGGGCGTCGACACCCGTCAACCGGTCCAGTCCGTTGTAGCCGACCGTGAGCTCGAGGAAGCTGTTGTTCCGTGTCCCGCCGATGAACGGGCGGCCATCGCTCGGTGTCAGGGCGACGGCGGTCAGCCAGCTACCCGCCGTGACGATCGCAGCCATCGTCGCCCCGAGGATCCCCCCGGCCTTGGCCTTCCATGACCATGCGCTTGCGACGATCACCGCTGCGACCAAGGCAGGGAGGATGAAGGCGACTTGGAGCTGCTTCGTGAGGAACCCGGCACCGAGAAGCAGTCCAGCCAGAGCCAGGAACGAGACGCGCCGCAGTCGTATGGCGTCGAGTGTGAGGGCCGCTGCCCCCGTCATGAGGAGCATGAGGAGGGCATCAGGATTGTTGTAGCGAAAAACCGCTGTCGAAACCGGCATGAAAGCCATCAGGGCGCCGGCGACGAGCCCCCAGCGGTGTCCCAACACTGTGGCTGCCATCCGATACACCAGCCAGACCGTGGCCACGCCCATGAGGGCTTGGGGCACTTGGATGCTCCACGGGTTGAGGCCGAACAGCTTGACGCTCAGGCTCATGACCCACACGGCCAGGGGCGGCTTGTCGACCGAGATCCCATTTCCAGGATCAGAGGAACCGAAGAAGAAGGATGTGAAATTGTCTGCTCCAGCGAAGGCCGCGGCGGAGTAATAGGGATTCGCCCAGCCGTTGGCACCTAGGTTCCAGAGATAGAGCAGAGCGGTGGCAGTGAGAAGGAGTCCGGCCTCCACGCGCTTGCGCACGGACGTGATGGCAACCCCTTCGAGGGCCACTTTGGCTGTCAGCGCCATCAGGCAGCGTCCGCAGCCCGAGGAGCCGCGATTTCAGCGACGACGCGACTACGCGACGTCGCGCGCTGCCGGAAGACCCACGCCTTCAGCAGGGCGAAGCGGAGCACAGTTGCGACGACGTTCGCCATCGTGAGGGTCACGAGTTCTGCCGTAGCCCCAGGTTCAGCAGCGAGGCCATGGAGGACGAGCAGTGAGCACGAGGTCAGAGTCCAGGCGAGGCCGAACACGATAAGCCCTTGGAATTGCTGCCTCCCGTAATGCTCTGGCCCTTGGATGCCGAAGGTGAACCGTCGGTTTGCGGCGGTGTTGAGCACAGCGGTGATAAGCAGTGACGAGAAGTTCGCCGGTTGTGGGCCGAAGAGCGGCTGCAGCATGAGATAGAGGAGCGCGTACGCGATCGTCGAGGCCACTCCCACGGTGCCGAAACGCAGGACCTGTCCGAAGAACGACGGCGCGCGGTCCGGCAGGAGCGGACGGCGCCCCAACTCGGCGTACACCGCGGCAAGCGGAATGCGTCCGAGCGCGAGCGACCTGGCAACGCGAAGGATGCCGCGCATGTCCTCGACGGCGGTCTGAACGATGTCTACCGTGCTCGTCGGGTCGTCAGTCCAGTCAACCGGAATCTCGTGGATGCGCAAGCCCGCCCGTTCAGCCAACACGAGAAGTTCGGTGTCGAAGAACCATGCGTTGTCCTCGACGTGGGGGAGCAGAGCACGCGCCACCTCTGCCCGGACGGCCTTGAACCCGCACTGGGCATCTGAGAAGCGCACCCTGAGGGCACCTCGAAGCATTGCGTTGTACGCGCGGGAGATGAATTCGCGCTTCGGGCCCCGTACCACCCGCGACGATCGGCCCAGCCGAGTTCCGATTGAGATATCCGAATGGCCCGAAAGGAGCGGTGCGATGAGCGGCGGGAGGGCGGCGAGGTCCGTCGAGAGGTCGACGTCCAAGTACGCCACAACCTTCGCCGCAGAGTTGAGCCACGCGTGCCGAAGGGCGTAACCGCGTCCCTTCGTCTCAAGGCGGAGATATCTCACGCCGCTGAGCTGGGCGGAAAGCGACTCGCCGATTTCCTGCGTTCGGTCGGTGCTCGCGTTGTCAGCTATCGTGACGAGCCACGGCACACTCAGTGCCTCGCCGAGATAGGCCACCAACGTGGTGATGGAGCTCGCGAGAGCGTCTTCTTCATTGAACACCGGCACGACGATGTCGATCGCCGGCCCCCCGTTGGCCGTCGTCATGCGCTCGATCTTATGAGCGTGGCGCGGCCTCCGCGAGAGCGCGGACAAAAGACGAGTACCCGGATGCGCAACCAAGTAGTGGTGCCGTGGGGTACGTTGCCTTGGACTGTTCGTGCCCCACAGTCAGGGGGGATCGTATGGATTGGATTGTGGCCTCGCCCGTCTATCTGGCCGCTGCGGTGCTCATCGTGGCACCGGGAGCCTTGGTGCTGCGCGCCGCGGGGCTCGTTTGGCTCTGGTCCATCGGGCTGGCCCCAGCGGTTTCGCTTGGCGTGGTCGGCGCGATTCTGATCCTGTTCTGGCTTGTCCGGATCCCCTGGGACCTCGCGACCGTCCTCCTAGTGCTAGGCCTGCTTCTGGCACCTGTCTGGGGGGTACGGAGAATCGTTCAACGGCGGGACAAGCGTACGCCTAGCCCGCCTGAAAGAGCCGGGAACGAGTGGTCGACCATTGTCGCTGGGGGGCTTGGCGTCGTTCTCTGCCTTATTCGCTTCGTCCAAGTGGTTGGCGCTCCGGATGCGATAAGCCAAGGCATTGACGCCCCTTTCCATGCGAATCTCGTGCGACTGATCCTCGATACCCACGAAATCGGGTACTTCACGTCTGCGGAGCTCAGTGACGCGATCGATATGTATCCGCCGCTATGGCACGGTTTCGCTGCTCTGGTGGTCAACGCAACCGGTGTAAGCATCCCCCTCGCCAGCAATGCAATGAATGCGGCGGTATGCGCTGTCGCCTGGCCGGTCTCCGCCGTGGCCGCGACGAGGGCCATGGTCGGACGTCGGGCCGCTGCCATCGTCCCATCCGGCGTGGCCTCTGCAGGGATGTACATCTTCCCTTGGACGGGGCTGCAGGGTGAGTGGGGTGACTTTGGCGCCCTCTTTCCCTTCACGATGTCGACCGCCGTCCTGCCGGTCACGCTCGCGCTTCTCGGAAGCATCTTGGGTTTCCGGCTTCGTGGTCGATTTCCCGGTCGACTCCCAGCGCTCGGAATGCTTGGCCTGGTGGTGCTCGGCTTGGCGATGTCGCAGACATCCGGAGTCGTTGCAGTGGCCGCATTCGCGGCACCGCTTCTCCTTATTGTTGCGGCACGGGTCTTTATCAACCTTCGACGACGTCGGGCTGAGCTCATCTGGTATTTCCGCTGGGCTGCCACCTGCATCGTTCTTGGGGTGCTTTATTTTCTGGGCTGGACGTTCGCGCGATCACCCTTGGGAACTGGCTGGGGTCCTTTCACGGACTTGTGGGGCGCGCTCTGGGGCGCGCTCTCTCTGGCCCCAGTGGATGGGCCCGAGCCGTGGGTCCTCACGGTCTGCTCTATCGCGGGGATGGTGGCCCTCTCCAGGTCCCGGGGCCGCTGGATCTTGGCGAGCTATGTGGGCGTGCTCTACCTCTACGTGGTGGGCGCAGTGGCTGATAACAAGCTGTTTCGAGGGTTCACGACCGGGGCTTGGTGGGGCGACAACGTACGGCTTGGGGCCATGCTCCCGATGTTCGCCGTGATCTTCATTGCGGCCTTCGGCGACTGGGCTGCCGGCTGTATGGCGCGGTTCCGCCGTACGAATGCCGATCCACTGAGTGAGGCAGCCTCACGTGGCCCTGCCGTGGCCGTCGCCGGTGGCCTCGCGGTCGTGGTCGCGGTGAGCGTGCTCTTCTGGCCGGGGCAGCGGCCGCACGATCCAGATCGCGTCCGTTCTTTCGGGCTATGGCCGGACGCGCCGATCCTGTCAACCGATGAGTTCGAGCTACTCTCCAGACTCGGCAGCGAAGTGCCTGCTGGGGTCTCGATCGCAAACAACCCTTGGGACGGAAGCTCGATGGCGTACGCCCTCGCAGATCGTTTCGTCCTGTTTCCCCATGCCTATCGAGGATCTGACCCCGATCACGTACTCATCGCAGAGTCGCTGCGCGACGCAGCCCCAGGCGCCCCTGTGTGCGCTGCATTGGACCGGCTCAACACTCGATACGTTCTCAATTTCGGCACGCACTGGATTGATCCGAACAGAGTCGAGGTCCACCAGTTCCCCGGCATCGAGGACCTGGAGACGTCGAAGGCAGTGCAGCTGGTCGACCGTCAAGGGGACGCGAAGCTCTACCGGATCACCGCCTGCCGGGGATAAGTAGTGCTGGCGGCCCTGCCGTTTTCATGACAGATGTTTTCGAGTACTCGCTTTGCAAAACAAGTGGTGCGCGGTTATCGGGAGGCGCATAGCGTTTGAAACGCGTCCAGAGTCGGGCGCAATGCCAACGATGAAGGGGACACATCGTGCATTCGCGCTTCGGCGCCACCGCGAGCCCCGGCTCGTGGGATCTCAACCTTCTGCTATTGCCACCTCGGCGTCTCAGGTCTCGGTTGGTGTCCCTTCGCACCCACTCGGAGGAATCATGAACTACTTGCTTACCCGCACAACCCGGCTCAGGCGGGCCCTCGCGGCCGCCGTCCTGGTCCCGGGCATCACGGGAGCGCTGCTCACCGTCGGGCTGCCCGCGCAGGCCGACGGGCCTGCGGGCACGCAGGGCGTCTGCAACGGTGTGGTCAACCAGCTGGCGCACCGGGGCGCGATCCAAGAGAACCTGCTCAAGGCCGCGACGAAGCGGAACGCTGACGCCATCGCAGTGCTTCAGGCCAAGAGGGCGGATCTGCAGAAGGAGGCGGACACACTCAACACGGAGATCGCTGGCCTCAACGCAACGATCAAGCAGGCTGACGACGACCTTGCGGCGCTCGAGAAGCAGATCACGACAGCGCAGGCAACGGTCGATTCGCTGACTCAGCAGCAGACCGCTACTCAGCAGCAAATCGAGACTGCGACTTCCACCCTTGCAACGCTTCAGGCTCAGCAGGCGGACCTAGCCTCCCAGCTTTCGCCCCTCCAGGACCAGCTCGCGGCAGCGCAGGCGGCCAGCGCCGAGCTCAAGAACCAGGCCACCAGCACTCAGGCAGCACTCGACGCCAAGAACCAGGAGATCGCCGCGGCCAATGCCGAACTGGCCACGCTGCAGACGGCTGCTGGTGATGCCCAAACTGCCCTCGACTCCAAGCAGGCCCAGATCAACTCGGCTGCGGGCGAACTGACGAACCTCCAAGCGGCCGAACAGACGGCGGCGGACAATGTGAAGACCGCGCAGAGCGTAGTCGACGCTGCGACGGCCGAGCTGACCCGGCTCCAGGGAGTTGCTACGACCGCGCAGTCCACGCTTGACGCTCAGATCAAGGCGGTGGCCGACGCCAAGGCAGACCTCGCGGCAAAGCAGAAGACGGCGACCGATGCCGCGACCGCCGTCGAGGCCAAGAAGGCTCAGATCGCCCAGGCCCAGACGGACCTCGCGGGCCTGCAGGCGACCGCACAGCAGGCCGCCGGCGCCCTCGCAGCCAAGAAGGCTCAGATCGCCCAGGCCCAGACCGACCTGACCTCGCTGCAGGCCACGGCCAAGCAGGCCGCTGACGCCGTCGACGCCAACACCAAGGCAATCGCCGACGCCAAGGCGTCGATCACCAGCCTCCAGTCCCAGCTCGCCGCCGCGCAGCAGGCGGTGACGGCGAAGCAGGCTGAACTCACGTCGGCGCAGAACACCCTCGCGTCCCTGCAGCAGCAGAAGACGAGCCTGCAGAACGACATCGCCGCCCAGCAGGCCATCATTGACTCCTACCCCACGTCTTCGAATGCCAAGGCCAAGCGCGATGCGCAGGCTAGGCTCGAGAACGATCAGACGCAGCTGATCACAGTGAACGGCAACATCACTACGACGAGTGGGCAGATTGCGGCGCTCCAGGGCGACTTGACCAGACTGCAGGCCACCGTCGACTCGCTCAACGCGCAGCTCCTCTCGGCACAGCAGAACAGCAGCGCGCTCCAGCAGCAGGCGGCGCCACTCCAAGCAGCGCTCGCGAGCGCCAACGACGCTGTGACGACCAAGCAGGCTGAACTCACCACGCTCCAAGGCCAGCTGCCCGCGCTGCAGTCCGCCGTGGACACCGCCAACACCGCCGTCGGGGCAAAGCAGGCGGAGCTTCAGGGCCTCCAGTCTGACCTTGGCACCCTGCAGAATGCCGCGGCTACTGCTCAGGCCGCCGTGGACGCGCAGGCGGCCGTCGTCAAGAATCTGGAGGACGCACTGCCGGGCTTGACTGAGAACCGTGATGCGGCCGTCAGGGAAGTGTCAGCGCAGCAGGACAAGCTAACCCAGCTCCAGAGCGCACTCACAGCGGCAAATGACGCCCTGACCGCGGCCCAGCAGGCCGTGAGGGACAAGCAGGCAGAGCTCAAGTCCCTCCAGGACCAGCTGCCGGCGCTTCAGGATGCTGTCGATCAGGCGAATGCTGCTGTGAACACGAAGCAGGGCGAGCTCGTCCTGCTCAACGCCGCCAGTGACACGCTCGTCGCGAAGCTCACTGACCTGAACACGCAGATCAAGGTCGCCGAGCAGAAAGTCCTTGATCTGCAGAATCAGGTCGCGCCGCTCCTCAAGCAGCTGAACGACCTCAAGCAGCAGGTCTCGGACACTGAGACACAGCTCGCTTCGCTGCAGCAGCAAGGCGTGGCCCTTGACCAGCAACTCAGCACCGCTCAGGGGACGCTGCGGGACCTCCAGGCGCAGAAGAAGACGAACAAGGATGCGATCGCTGCCCAGAAGGCCACCGTGGCTGGCCTCCAGACGCAGCTCTCCTCCGTCCAGGCCCAGATCACCGCGATCGACGGCACCATCGCCAACGGCGGCTGCCTCGTTCCCGGCAAGTAGCTCAACAGAGTTGGGGGACGCCCGGGTGCCAGTCGGCACCCGGGCGTTCGTCGTCGTCGCCCGCGGCGTTACCCTTCATCCATGGGACCGAACCCCGAGGATCCGCGCCTCTCCGTCACCGAGGACTACGCCGCAGAGCTGGACGAGCTCCGCGAGATCGGCAAGGTCGACCACAAGGTCACGCCCAGCGCCGACCCGCACGCGTGGCGCCACGGCTACCCATACACCGAGAAGCTCTCCCGGCCCGCCTACGAGCGGCAGAAGCGGGCCCTGCAGATCGAGCTCCTCAAGCTCCAGCTCTGGGTCAAGGAGTCGGGCCAGAAGGTCCTGATCCTCTTCGAGGGCCGGGATGCGGCCGGCAAGGGCGGGGCGATCAAGCGGTTCAACGAGCACCTCAACCCCCGCGGCGCGCGGATCGTGGCCCTCGAGAAGCCCACCGACGCAGAGCGCACCCAGTGGTACTTCCAGCGGTACGTCGCCCACCTGCCCAGCGGCGGGGAGATCGTCATGTTCGACCGCTCCTGGTACAACCGTGCCGGCGTCGAGCGCGTGATGGGGTACTGCAGCCCGGGCGAGTACCACGAGTTCATGCGCGAGGCCCCCGAGTTCGAGCGGATGCTCGTGAACTCGGGCATCCGGCTGCACAAGCTGTGGTTCTCCGTGGGCCGCGAGGAGCAGCTCAACCGCTTCGCCTCCCGCGAGACGGACCCGGTGAAGCAGTGGAAGCTCTCGCCCACAGACATGGCCAGCCTCGACAAGTGGGACGCCTACACCGAGGCGAAGGAGGCCATGTTCTTCTACACGGACACCGGGGACGCGCCGTGGACCGTCATCAAGAGCAACGACAAGAAGCGAGCCCGCCTCGAGGCCATGCGCTACGTGCTCCACGTGACGCCCTATGACAAGAAGGACCTCAAGGTCGCCCACGCCCCGGATCCGCTCATCGTGGGGCCCGCCGCGGAGGTCCTCGAGGAGGGCGAGACCTACGCGGCGAGGTTCCCCGTGCTGCGGGACTGAGGCTTCGGCGTCGGCCTCAATCGCCGGGGCGCGTTTCGACTTCGCTCAACCGCCGTAGACTAGGCCCTTGTGACTAGGCTCTTCGGTACCGACGGCGTCCGGGGACTGGCCAATGGCCTTCTCGACGCCCAGCTCGCCCTCAAGCTCTCCCAGGCGGCCGCCGTCGTCCTCGGGCACCGGCAGGTGGCCGACGGCGCCCGGCCGCGCGCCGTCGTCGCCCGCGACCCCCGCGCCTCCGGCGAGTTCATCTCCGCCGCCGTCGAGGCGGGCCTCGCGAGCGCGGGCGTGGACGTGTTCAACGCCGGCGTGCTGCCCACCCCCGCCGCCGCCTACCTGGTCGCGGACCTCGGCGCGGACTTCGGCGTCATGATCTCCGCCAGCCACAACCCGGCCCCGGACAACGGCATCAAGTTCTTCGCCCGCGGCGGCCACAAGCTCCCCGACGAGACCGAGGACCAGATCGAGGCCCTCCTCTCCGAGGAGCCCGTCCGTCCCACCGGCGCCGGCGTCGGCCGCATCCAGCGCTTCGCGGATGCCGAGGACCGCTACATCGTCCACCTCCTCACCACCCTCCCGCACCGCCTCGACGGCCTCACCGTGGTCCTCGACTGCGCGAACGGCGCCGCGTCCGGCTGCTCCCCGCAGGTCTTCAAGGACGCCGGCGCGAACGTCGTCGTCATCGGCGCGGAGCCGGACGGGCTCAACATCAACGACGGCGTCGGCTCCACCCACCTCGAGCAGCTCCAGGCCGCCGTCATCGCCCACGGCGCCGACCTCGGCATCGCGCACGACGGCGACGCCGACCGCTGCCTCGCCGTCGACCACGAGGGCACGGTCGTGGACGGCGACCAGATCATGGCCATCCTCGGCCTGGCCCTCAAGGACGACGGGAAGCTGCGCGACAACGTCCTCGTGGCGACCGTCATGAGCAACCTCGGCCTGAAGATCGCCCTCCGCGACGCCGGCGTCGCCATCCGCGAGACCGCCGTCGGGGACCGCTACGTCCTCGAGGAGATGCGCGCGCACGGGTACTCGCTCGGTGGCGAGCAGTCCGGCCACGTCATCTTCTCCGACTACGCCACCACCGGCGATGGCGTCCTCACCGGCCTCCAGCTCGCCGCCCAGGTGGCCCGCACCGGCCGGCCGCTCAAGGACCTCGCCGCCGTCATGACCCGCTACCCGCAGGTGCTCATCAATGTGAAGGGCGTGGACAAGGCGAGGGTCAGCGCGGACGACGGCGTCGCGGCGGCTGTCGCTGCCGCCGAGGCCGAGCTGGGGGAGTCCGGGCGGGTTCTGCTGCGTCCCTCCGGCACCGAGCCAGTGGTGCGCGTCATGGTCGAGGCCGCCGACGAGGCAACCGCCCAGGCCATCGCCGAGCGGCTCGCGGGAGTGGTCGAGAGCCAGCTCGCCCTGGCGTAGGCCGCCCGCCGCGGGTAAGGGCGCTGGCCCTTGCCGCGGCCGCTCCCCGGCTGGACCATGAGCTTGGCCCTGATGCGGGCCGTCCCGCTGAGCTGAGGAGTCTCCGTGGCCAAGTTCCTGATCCTGTACCGTTCGCCGCGCACTGCCCGCGAGCAGATGGCCAACACGGACTCTGCTGCGGCGGCTGCCCGCATGGACGCGTGGAACGCTTGGGGCGAGCGGGCCGCCGCGGCCCTCGTGGACATGGGCTCGCCGGTCCAGAGCGTCGCGGGCCCGGGCGGCGGCGACCCGATCGGCGGCTTCTCGATCATGCAGGGCGGCTCCCTCGGCGAAGTCCAGGGCCTCCTCGAGGGCCACCCGCACACCGAGTCCGGCGGCACCATCGAGGTCCTCGAGTTCCTGGCGATGCCCGGCGTGGAGAGCACTGAGGGCTGAGGCCTCGCAGGTCCGCGCTCGCGCCGGGGGCCCGTCCGTTCCTGCTCAGTTCGGGGCGTTCCGCGGGTGCTGGCGCGGCGTGTCATGCGCCGACACGCCGTCCGGGAACCCCAGCCTGAGCAGGACGGTACGCTCGCCTCATGCGCCCGCCGCCGCCACCTGTCGTCCGCGCCGTCCAACGGCTCAGCGCCGCCCTCGAACGGGCCGCGGCCGCGCTGAAACCCGCCCAGGCCCGGTTCCTCGAGGTCAGCGGGGGAGTCGCGGCGGTCGCGCTGATGCGCGCGGCCGTGAAGACCCGCCTCGTCGAGCCGCTGGCCGCCGGGCGGAAGACAGCGCAGCAGGTCGCCGCGGAGCTGGACCTGCACGCCGACACCGTCCACCGCGTCCTGCGCGGCCTCGCCGTCTACGGGCTCGTGACGCTCGACGCCGGCGGCCGCTTCACGCTCACGCGCACCGGAAGGCTCCTGCTCGAGGACAGCCCACACTCCATGGCCGGCTGGATCCGCTACGTGACCTCGGACGCGGTCCTCGCCGGCTGGCTCCGGCTCCCCGAGACCCTGGCCGACGGGAAGCCCGCCTTCAACGAGGCCACCGGGACCACCCTCTGGGAGCACATGGCGGCGCACCCCGACGAGGAGGCGGGCTTCGCACGCACCATGCACGAGCTCACGCTCCTCGCGGCGCCGCTCATCGTCGCGGCCTACCCGTGGCCTGAGCACGGCACGGTGTGCGACGTGGGCGGCGGCATCGGCTCGATGCTCGCCGAGGTGCTCAGGGCGCGTCCGACGCTCGACGGCGTGCTGGTCGACCAGGCGGGGCCCCTCGCCGCCTCGCGGGACTACCTGGCCGCACGGGGCGTGGGGGAGCGGGTGCGGGCCGTCCAGGGGGACCTGTTCGAGGGCTTCGAAGCCCCGGCCGACCTGTACCTCCTCAAGGACGTCCTGCACGACTGGGACGACGGCCAGTGCCGGCAGATCCTCCGCAACCTCCGCGCGGCCGCGGTGCCGGGCGCGAGGGTTCTCGTGCTGGAGTGGCTCCAGGAGCCGAATGTCGCGGCGTTCCCGGTCTCGGTCTCGGACCTCATGATGCTCGCCCAGACGGAGGGCCGCCAGCGCTCTGCCGCGGAGCACCAGGCACTGGGGGCGGCCGCGGGCTTCGAGCCGGGCCGGGTCAGCGACACGGGCGTCTACGGGATCGTCGAGCTCGTCGCGGTGTAGGGCTGGGCGCCGAGTCGCGGGGCGCGGGGTCGGTGAGGCTCACAGGCCCTGAGACCCGCGGGTCGTTGAGCGTCAGGGTTCCGGCGCGCAGGGGTCCGGTCTGTGCGGTGACGGGTCAGAGGCGGTCGGACGCGTCACCGCACAAATGGGCCTATTGCGTGCCGTCAGCGGGGCGCCGTGGTCCACCGTTCCGCGGCGTCTGCGGCGGGGCGCCGGAACAGGCCGAGGGCCACGAGGAGGAGCCCCACCTCCGCGGCGCCCCAGGCGAAGTAGATGGCCTGCAGCGGGCTGAAGGGGATGACGATCATCTGCACGAAGATCCAGATCAGCAGCCCGTAGCCCGCCACCGCCGTCGCGAGGGCAGCGCCCCGCGCCCTCCGCAGCAGCATCGCCGCCGCGGTGATCTGTGTGCCGCCGATCACCAGTGCGAGCAGCAGGCCGGGGATGAGGTATGAGGTGAACGGGCTGCCCACCAGCATCGTCTCGGGCGGCGTGGCCCACTCGACGGTGCCCACGGACAGGGACCCCCACACCAGCGTCGCGCCGCCGGCCAGCGCGGTGACGCCGCCGAGGGCGGTCAGGACGCCGAGCGTGATCCGCGTCCACGGAACCATGGTTCGCCTCCTCGTGGAGATCCCCCGCACGTTGATCTGCCGCCAGAGTGCCGCGCCGAGGCGAGCCGGTCAACACTCGGTGAGGCGCGGCGTCGTGCGCTATTACGCGGCGGGTGGGTGGCGAGGATACTTGCGGCAGGAGATTAGGGCTCCGGCTGGGGATTCGCACTCTGCTTCCGTCCGGGAGGACAGCATGGCCCACTTTCCGCTCCTGGCTGCGATCAGCCGGCTCCGTCCCGAGATCTGGGATGCGATCATCCCGCACGGCCCCGTCAACGGGCGCAGGGTCGAGTCGGTGGCGCTCAACCCGCAGCCGTTGCCGCCGAAGGATCCGCACGACATCGCCGTCGGGGCCGTCAGCATGGCGAACCGGGTGGTGCACCTGGCCATCGAGGCGCAGCTGCGTGGGGAGAACCCGGCGGGCTGGGTGGGCGAGCTCGTCGAGGACTGGTGCGGCACCCCGTGGCCGCGCCGCTGGCCGTGGCCGTGGCCCGGACCGCGGCCGGACGAGGGGCCGTTCCCGGAACCGTGGCGGATCCAGGAGGCGCGGATCGTCGGGGCGATCGTCTTCGCCTCGGCGGCGTCCCGGCTCGGCGAGAGCGACCTCCGCAGCGCCTTCCGCGACGGGGCCGAACGCCTCGCAGAGGCGGGGCTCTCCGGGTGAGGGCCGCGTCCTAGCTGTCGCGGAGGGCGAGAGGGCCGTTGGCACGACGGCGGTACAGGCCCACGCCCGAGATCGAGGTCAGGAGGAAGCCCACAGCCAGGAGGACCGGGGTCGGGCTGATGAGGTGCGACGGCGAGGAGGCGTCGGAGGCGGAGCCGTCCGCGACGTCGGTACGGGACGCATCCGCAGGCTCGCCGGAGGCGGCTCCCGCGGGTGACATCGAGGCCGACGGCGTGGGCAGGACGATCGCCGCCGCGTCCGTCGAGGCGGGGAACAGGAGAGCGGTCCCGTCCGTGGCCTGTCCGGCCGGCGCCGGGAGCGGGCCGGCCGCCTGTGCGGGCACAGACTGGGCGACAGGACCCTGGGAGCCGGCGGTTGTGCCCGAGGAGGCTGTGCCCGGGGAGGCCGTGCCGGCGCTGGGGGCCGGCGCGGCCGGGGCCTGTGCGGCGGGCGCAGGCTGGGGAGCGGGAGCGGACGGCGAGGTGGGCTGCGGGGCCGGGGACGTCGCCGTCGTGCTTGAGGGCGACGGCGAGGGGGCCGGTGACGCCGAGATGAGGGGGCTGACGTGGTCGGCGCAGAGGGTCACGGGCAGCACTTTGGTTCCGCAGGCGGGGCCGTCCGCGGCGACCGCGGAGGGGAGACTCGCCCCCGTGACCGAGGCTGCAAGGGCTACTCCGGCGGTCAGTGACGCAATCATGGGGGTCGAGTCTACACACGGACCCTCAAGGCACGCTGGACGCCGGCACCCGAGGCGCGGGTGCCGGCATCCAGCCTGCCAGCGCTAGTTCTGGCGGGTCTTGAGCGAGTCGCGGATCTCGGTGAGGAGGGCGATCTGCGGGTCGACCTTCTCGCCGGCCTCCTCGTCCTTGATGCCGAGCTTGCGGTTGCGGCGCGCGATCATGTGGTTCATCGGGACGATGACGACAAAGTAGATCGCGGCGGCGATCAGGAGGAAGTTGATGATCGCGGTGAGGAGCACGCCGAACTTGATGGGCCCGACCGCGAGGAAGTTGTCGAAGTTGGGTTGGCCGACGAGAACGGAGATGGCGGGCATGAGGACGTTCTTGACCAGAGCGTCCACGACGGCGCCGAACGCGGCGCCCATGACGACGGCGACGGCAAGGTCGAGGACGTTGCCCTTCATGATGAACTCTTTGAATCCACTCAGCATGGGCCCACAGTAGACCTGCCGCCGCCGGACCAGAATGAACGAGCGGTTAAATCCTTCCCGCGCCGCCCGCCCGGTCTCAGCCCCGGCCGCTGATGAGCCGCTGCGGCGGGTCGTCGAAGCTGCCGTGGTCGTAGTACTTCGCCACCTGCTGCATGTAGCCGGCCCACTGCGGCCCGGCGATGTACGCGCCGTCGACCACGGGGTAGAACTTCCCGTTGACCGTGATGTCGCGGCCCATCCGGACCGAGGGGCCGTTGAGCGCCTCGCCGAAGAACGACGCCGTCGCGAGCCCCTGCGTGTAGCCCACCACCCACGTCTGGCTGTTCTCGTTGTTGGTGCCCGTCTTGGCGGCGTCGGGAACCCCGAGCTTCTGCGGGATCAGGAGGCCCGAGCCCTTGGTGAGGACGTCCTGGAGCACGTTCGTGGCGGCCTTGGCCACGTCGGGGTTCACCGCGCCCGGGGTGCACTGCTGGGACTGGCCGCCGATCCGCTTGCCCTGGTTGTCGTCCACCTCGGTGATGGCGATCGGGGTGCAGTACGTGCCGTTGGCGGCGAAGGTCGCGAAGGCGTTGGCCATGGTCATGGGCGCCACGTTCTCGCCGCCGAGCAGATTCCCGAGGGTCGAGAGGTCCAGCTTGTGGTCCCTGCCGTCCCCCTGGTGCATGCCGAGCGCGTCGGCGGCGCGCTGGATGTCGCAGAAGTCGGTCAGCCCCGCGGCGGAGGCGAACGTGGCCGTGTTGATCGAGTTGTAGATGCCCTGCCGCACGGTCATGGGGCGGTAGTAGCCGTCCTCGTCGTTCTGAAGGTCGGTGGAGCCGGGCACGGTGCTGTCGAAGACGCCGTGGACCGGGCCGCACGTCGACTTCCACGGGAAGTTCGAGCCGTACCGGCGCCGCGAGGCGTCCACGGTCTGGTCCGTCCCCTTCCCCTCCATGAGCCACGCGGCGAGCGTCACGGGCTTCATCGTGGACCCGGGCTGGTAGCCGCCGGCGCCGCCGAGGTCGTTGCCGTTGGCGTCCGCGGAGTCCACGTTGAAGTTGTACGACGTGACGAAGCCCGAGCCCTGGCCCTCGGCCATGCGGCTGTTCTGGGCCATCGCGACGACCTTCCCCGTGCCCGGCTGCACCGTGACGAGCGAGGCGCCCCACTTGTCCGGGTTGGTCCCCGTGGTCGAGTCGACCTGCTTCTGGGCGGGGCCCTGCAGGCGCGGGTCGAGGGTGGTCTTGATCGTCAGTCCGCCGAGCATGACCTTGTTCAGGCGGGCGGTCGGGTCCGCGCCGTACGCCGGGTCGTTGAGGATCTGGTGGAGGACGTAGTCGCAGAAGTACGGGGCCTGTGCGGCAGAAGCGCAGCCCTGGCGCGGCGGGTTCAGCTTGAGCTGGATGGGGGCGGCGACGGCGTCGTCGTGCTGGCGCTGGTCGATGTAGCCGTGGGCGAGCATCGCGTCGAGGACGAGGTCCCGCCGGTCCTTGGCCCGGTCGGGGTGCTGCGACGGGTCGTAGTAGGCCGGCCCGTTGACTAGGCCGGCGAGGAGCGCGGCCTGCGGGAGGGTGAGGTCCTTGGCGTCGAGGGAGAAGAAGTACTGGCTCGCGGCCTGGACCCCATAGGCGTTGCCGTTGAAGGGGACAACGTTGAGGTAGCCCTGCAGGATCTGGTCCTTGGAGAACTTCTTCTCGAGCGCGATGGAGAGCTGCATCTCCCGCAGCTTGTCGCTGACGCCCTTCTGGCCGTTGAGGACGATGTCCGCGCTCTGCCCCTGGGCCACGAGCTGCTCGTTGAGCACGTTGGTCACGTACTGCTGCGTCAGGGTCGAGGCGCCCTGGCGGCCGCCCGCCAGGTCCGTGGCGAGCGCCCGCAGGATCCCGATGGGGTCCACGCCGCCGTGGTCGTAGAACCTGTAGTCCTCGATCGCCACGATGGCGTTCTTGATGTTCGGGGACATCTTCTCGAGCGGGACGTCGGTGCGGTTCTCGGTGAAGAGGTTCGCGATCACGGAGCCGTCCGCCGCGAGGACCTTGGTCGCCTGTCCCGGAGGGGTGCTCGTGAGCTCGCTCGGGGCCGCCGCCAGAGCCTCCGTGGCACCGGTCGCGGCACCGCCGGTGAGCGCCAGGGCCGGGGACATGAGCCCGGCCACGAGCACCCCGCACAGCGCGCTCACGGCGAAGAACGCGAGGACCCTGCCGAGGGCGGTCGTGGTGTCGAAAAGCTTCTTGCTGCCAGAGGACATGGGGAGTACCCTATGCGACCCGCCTAGGTAGATCCTGTGCGGAAGCTGGACCCCCGGTGGTTGAGGGGAGCGCAGCGGAGTCGAAACCCGCGGCGGACGGTGGTTGAGCGGGTGCGGTGGTTGAGCGGAGCGCAGCGGAGTCGAAACCCGCGGCGGACGGTGGTTGAGCGGAGTCGAAACCCATGGGGGACGGTGGTTGAGCGGAGTCGAAACCCATGGGGGACGGTGGTTGAGTGGCGTCGAAACCCCTGGCGGACGGTGGTTGAGTGGCGTCGAAACCCCTGGCGGACGGTGGTTGAGTGGCGTCGAAACCCCTGGCGGACGGTGGTTGAGCGGCGTCGAAGCCCCTTCACCAGCTCCTGTGGATAACCCTCCGGACGGGTAGGCCCCCGGTTAGCTTTGGCTTCATGGCTTTCACCTACATTCTGGAGTGCGCCGATGGCAGCTACTACGTGGGCAGCACGACGGACTTGGAACGCCGGGTCGCACAGCACGCCGCCGGTGAGGGTGCTGCGTACACACGACGGCGCCGGCCGGTGAAGCTCGCGTGGTCGATGCAGATGGACAGCATCGCCGAGGCCTACTACCTCGAGAAGAAGCTCCAGGGTTGGAGCCGCGCCAAGCGAAGATGCGTCGTTGAGGGTCGCTATGCAGACCTGAAGTCGAACATGAAGGAGTGAGCGGGTTCCTCGGCCGCCGGGGTTTCGACTCCGCTTCGCTGCGCTCAACCGCCGGGCTCTGCCCGGCCGCCGGGGTTTCGACTCCGCTTCACCACCGGGTTTGGGGTCCGCTCAACCGCCGGGCTCTGCCCGGCCGCCGGGGTTTCGACTCCGCTTCGCTCCGCTCAACCACCGGGTTTGGGGTCCGCTCAACCACCGGGCTCTGCCCGGCCGCCGGGGTTTCGACTCCGCTTCGCTCCGCTCAACCACCGGGTTTGGGGTCCGCTCAACCACCGGGCTCTGCTCGGCCGCCGGGGTTTCGACTCCGCTTCGCTCCGCTCAACCAGCGGGGTCCGCTCGGCCGCCGGGTTTCGGCTCCGCTTCGCTCCGCTCAACCAGCGGGGTCCGCTCGGCCGCCGGGGTTTCGACTCCGCTTCGCTCCGCTCAACCGCCGGGCTCCGCTCAACCGCCGGGCTCCGCTCAACCGCCGTAGGCCGGGGCGGCCGGGAGCCCGAGGTACTCCTCGAGGGTCGCGACCCCGCGGCGGTGCATGTCCGTGGCGGCCTCGACGCCGATGTACCGCAGGTGCCACGGCTCGTAGTAGTAGCCGGTGGTCTCGTGGTACCACCACGGGTACCGCACGATGAACCCGTACTCGTGCGCGTGCGCTGCGACCCACAGTGCGGCCTTCGTGTCCTTGAAGCACGGCTGCAGGGAGCATGCCCCCGAGGGGTCCCCGATGTCGAAGGCGAAGCCTGTCTGGTGCTCCGAGTAGCCAGGGCGGGCCGAGGCGACGTCGGCCGCCTCCTGCCCCTGCCGCGCGACCCACCCGTTGTACGTCGCCACCTGCGTCGCGTACGAGCGGTACCCGCTCAGCAGCGTCATCGGCGCCCCATCCGCCGTCGCGGCAGCGAACATCTGCTCCGCGGCATGGGCCGTCACCGGGTTCAGGAGCTCCTGCTGCCCCGACGCCGTGACCACGTTGGGCGCGACCAGCTGCGGCGCGAAGTCGATCGGAGCCAGCGGGCGCCGCTTGTTCACGACCACGAGCGGGTTCGCCGGGTCAGTGGATACGGTCGGGGCGGACGACGGCGCCGGGGCGGCTGCCGCCGTCGGGCTCGGATAGGTGGGGGTGTCGCTGGGAGAGGGAGACGGGGCAGCGTTGGGGGGTTTCGACTCCGCTTCGCTCCGCTCAACCGCCGTGGTCGACTCCGCTTCGCTCCGCTCAACCGCCGTGGTCGACTCCGCTTCGCTGCGCTCAACCACCGTGGTCGACTCGGCTTCGCTGCGCTCAACCACCGTGGTCGGCGAGCACGCGCTCAGGCTCAGCGCGAGGGCGGCGAGGGCGGCGAGGGCCGCGGAGGCGCCCCGGCGGCGTCGTGCGCGGGAGCCCGATCTGCTGGGTGCGGCCACCGCCGCTAGACCTTCCGCAGGAGCATGCGGCGGATCGAGTGGTCCTGGTCCTTGGTCAGCACGAGCTGGGCGCGGCCGCGCGTGGGGAGGACGTTCTGGACCAGGTTCGGCTCGTTGATCCGCTTCCAGATGCTGCGCGCGGTGGTGACGGCCTCCTCGTCCGAGAGGGAGGCGTAGCGGTGGAAGTAGCTCTCCGGCTGCGCGAACGCGCCCGAGCGGAGCTTCAGGAAGCGCTCCACGTACCACTTCTCGATGTAGCTCGTCTTCGCGTCCACGTAGACGGAGAAGTCGAAGAAGTCGCTCAGCGCCAGCCCAGTGGTGCCGTCGTGGCGCTGGCGGGCGGGGGCGAGGACGTTGAGGCCCTCCACGATGAGCACGTCCGGGCGCCGGACCACGACCTCCCGGCCGGGCACGATGTCATAGGTGAGGTGCGAGTACCAGGGCGCCCGGACCTCCTCCGCGCCGGACTTGATCTCGGCGACGAAGCGCAGGAGCCCGCGGCGGTCGTACGACTCGGGGAAGCCCTTCCGCTCGAGCAGCCCCCGGCGCGTCAGCTCCGAGAGCGGGTACAGGAAGCCGTCCGTCGTGACGAGCTGCACGTCCGGCGTGGAGGGCCACCGGCGCAGCATCTCCCGCAGCACGCGGGCGATCGTGGACTTGCCCACCGCCACCGAACCGGCCACGCCGATCACGAACGGGGTGCGCTGCGTGCGCTCCCCGAGGAACGTCTGGGTCGCGGTGTGCAGCTGGCCGGACGCCTCGACGTAGAGGGAGAGCAGGCGGGAGAGCGGGAGGTACACGTCGCGGACCTCGCGCATATCCAGGGGGTCGCCGAGGCCCCTGATCCGCTCGATGTCCTCCTGGTTGAGGGGCTGTTCCACGCGGTCCGACAGGCGGGCCCATGTGGCACGGTCTAGCTCGACGAAAGGCGTCGCGCCGTCGCCACTGAACTCGCTTCTCTGCAGACTCACTCATGTGATTCTGCCAACTGGCGGCGCAGGTGCGAAATATGGAGGACACCGGCGCCCCGGTAGGATGGAGCGCATGTGTGGAATCGTCGGCTACGTGGGCCGCGCCCAGTCGCGCCCCGATGCAAGTCACAGTGCCCTTGATGTCGTGATCGAAGGCCTGCGCCGCCTCGAGTACCGCGGCTACGACTCTGCCGGCGTCGCGGTGGTCGCAGACGGGGGGATCGAGTCCCGGAAGAAGGCCGGGAAGCTGAAGAACCTCGAGAACGAGCTCAGCGCGCACCCGCTGCCCGAGAGCCTCACCGGGATCGGGCATACCCGCTGGGCCACTCACGGCGGCCCGACCGACGCCAACGCCCACCCGCACCTGGCCGACGGCGGCAAGCTCGCCGTCATCCACAACGGCATCATCGAGAACTACGCCACCCTCAAGGCCGAGCTCGCCGCGAAGGGCGTGGCGTTCGCCTCGGAGACGGACACCGAGGTCGCCGCCGCGCTGATCGGGGACCTGTACCGCGGCGCGGCCGACGGCGACATCACCCGCGCGATGCAGCTCGCCTGCCAGCGGCTCGAGGGGGCGTTCACGCTCCTGGCCGTCCACGCGGACCAGCCCGGCGTCGTCGTCGCGGCGCGGCGGAACTCGCCGCTCGTCGTCGGCCTCGGCGAGGGGGAGAACTTCCTCGGCTCCGACGTCTCCGGCTTCATCGACTACACGCGCCGCGCCGTCGAGCTCGGCCAGGACCAGATCGTGACGATCACCCCGGACTCGTTCGAGGTGACCGACTTCTTCGGCGCGCCCGCGCACGGCAAGGAGTTCGAGGTCTCGTGGGACGCCGCCTCCGCCGAGAAGGGCGGCTTCCCGTCCTTCATGGAGAAGGAGATCCACGACCAGCCGGCCGCCGTCGCGGACACCCTGCTGGGCCGCTCCGACACCTCCGGCCGCCTCATCCTCGACGAGCTGCGCATCGACCCGGCCGAGCTGAAGAAGGTCAACAAGATCATCGTGCTCGCGTGCGGCACGGCCGCGTACGCGGGCCTCGTCGCGAAGTACGCGATCGAGAACTGGTGCCGCATCCCGACCGAGGTGGAGCTCGCGCACGAGTTCCGCTACCGCGACCCGATCGTGGACTCGAACACCCTCGTCGTGTCCATCTCGCAGTCCGGCGAGACCATGGACACGCTCATGGCCGTCCGGTACGCCCGCGAGCAGGGCGCCAAGACCGTCTCCATCTGCAACACCAACGGGTCCACCATCCCGCGCGAGTCCGACGCCGTGCTGTACACGCACGCGGGGCCCGAGATCGCCGTCGCCTCGACCAAGGCGTTCCTCGCGCAGATCACCGCCGCGTACCTGCTCGGGCTCTACCTGGCACAGCTGCGCGGGAACATCTTCTCCGGCCAGATCAAGGACGTCCTCGCGGACCTGAACAGGATCCCCGAGAAGATCCAGACCGTGCTGGACAACGCGGGCCCGCTGCGCGAGCTCGCCCGCAGCATGAAGGACGCGACGTCCGTGCTGTTCCTGGGCCGCCACGTCGGCTACCCGGTGGCGCTCGAGGGCGCGCTCAAGCTCAAGGAGATCGCGTACATCCACGCGGAGGGCTTCGCCGCCGGTGAGCTCAAGCACGGCCCGATCGCCCTGATCGACGAGGGCCAGCCGGTCTTCGTGGTGGTGCCGTCCCCGCGCGGGCGCGAGTCGCTGCACTCGAAGGTGGTCTCCAACATCCAGGAGGTCCGCGCCCGCGGCGCCCGCACCTTCGTCATCGCGGAGGAGGGCGACGAGGCCGTGCGCGACTACGCCGAGCACGTCTTCTACGTCCCCGAGACGCCCGTGCTGCTCATGCCGCTGCTCACCACGGTGCCGCTGCAGATCTTCGCCGCCGAGCTCGCCTCCGCGAAGGGCTACGACGTGGACCAGCCGCGCAACCTCGCGAAGTCGGTCACGGTCGAGTAGCCCCCGGCCGCCCCTCCTCGTTTCGGGTACAGATGATGCGCCCAAAACGCCCTTTCGGGTACAGGTAATTCGCGAATGCGAGCTCTCGGGTACGCGGCGCCAGGCGCCTCGTGCCCGAGAGGCGTTTAAGCTGCGGGCACGTACCGTCCTCGGCGGATGTGGCTCTGGCCAACCTAGGTCGGCCTCTAGCCCTTCCGGTGTCTCGACCTGCGTCTGGGGCCGCGGCTGGGGAGGTCGTGGCCTTCCTTCTCGGCGGGGTCGGCGGCGTCGTCCGAGGGCCGGTACCGGTCTCCGCTCACCACGTGTCCTACGCCCGGGCCGGGGTTCTGGGCGGCGGCGAGGTTGGGCATCGCGGTGTCGCGGCCCATCCCGTGCGTCGGGACGCCCGACCAGTGCAGGCGGGTCGAGCCCGAGGGCTTGAACAATCGGAGCCAGCGCATCTGGATCACCTCTTCGGCTGTACTGCCCATTGTGCGGTCATCGAATCCCGGGCGCCAGAGCCCTCGGTCCTGCGCCCCTTGGTTCTGGCCGCGGGTCCCTGCGCCCGTCAGAGGAGGACATCCAGGGTGACGAAGCCGTAACCGGCCGCGCGGTACTGGGCGATGAGCGCGGGGAGGGCGTCGGCGTCGAGGGTCGAGCCGTCGTCGGGGTTCGAGCCGACGTGCATGAGGACGATCTGCCCCGGCTGGGCCGTGGCCATGACCCGCTGGACCACGAACGACGGCCCCCGCGTGCCCTTCATGGTGCCCTGCCAGCCGAGCGAGTCGACGGTCCACCGGATCCCGGCGTACCCGTTCGCGTTCACGGCGGCGATGGTGCGGGCGTTCCGGTCGCCGTAGGGGAAGCGGAAGAACGGCCGGGGCTCGGCGCCGGCGGCGAGGATGGCCTGCTGGGCACCCGCGAGCTCGGCGGCGATCTGCGCGTCGGTCTTCTGCGTGAAGTAGGGGTGCGTCATCGAGTGGTTGCCGATCCGGTGGCCGGCGGCCGCGATCTGGGTCACTTTGGCCGGGTTGGCCTGTGCCCAGGTGCCGGTGACGAAGAACGTGGCCCTGACCCCCTGGGCCGCGAGGGTGCCGAGGATGCTGGCCAGGCCGGCGTCGTTGCCGCCGGCGTCGAACGTCAGTGCCACCACGCGCTGGGACGTGATGAACCGCTCGACGTCGATCCCGCGCAGGCCCGGCGGGAGCGCCGTCGCCGGCGGAGGGGCGGGGGCCGGGCTCGGGATGGGCGAGCCCGGCTGTGGCGGTGCGGGGGCCGGCACGTCGCTGGGCGGGGGCTCGGGGACGGGGGTGCCGCTGTCGGAGGGTGTGGCCGTGGGCTCGCCGGAGGCGATGGGGGCGGTGGTGCTCTGGCTGGGGGACGGGGTCAGGCTGGCGCTAGCGGTGGCGCTCGCGGACGGCTGCGCCGTGGGGGACTGCCCGAGGAACCCATTGCGCACGACGGCGATGGCCACCGCCGCCGCGACGAGCACAAGGACAAGCGCCGCGCCGATGACCAGCGCCAGACGCCGACCTGCAAGAACCGCCATGGTGTGCTCCTAGCACTCCTGTGCTACGACGGTACTCCTGCGGGCAAGCGAGAGGGAGGGTCGCAGGTCCCATGGCTCGGGGCGGTTCGGTTCAGGCGAGGACGAGCCCTCGGACGTAGGCTGCCTGGCCCACGTGCTGGGTCGCGTCGTTGAGGATGCTCACAAGCCGGACCGCGGCGGTCACATGCGGCGTCCAGCGACGGTCGACGACGCGGCCCAGGTCCTCAGGCTGGAGTCTGCGGACCACCTCGAGGACACGTGCGTGGGTGGCCTCGTGGTACTCGCGCAGGAGGTCCGCATCCCCAGCGCTGAAGGCAGCGACGTCCTCCGGGCGGTGGCCGTAGCCTGTCGCAGTCACCGGGTACGGCAGGCCGAACCGCTCCGCCCACTCCGGCCAGACCTGGCCGCGAGGAGCCTCGTGCGAGCCGCGCTCTGGGGGCTCTGCGCCGTTGAAGACGTCGATGAGGCTGGCGATGTGGTCGTCCTCGACGCGGGTGAGGTGCCACACGATCCACGCGATGGAGTTCGCATGAGGTCCTGGCCGGTAGAGCAGGTGCTCGGGGGAGAGGCCGAGGAGCACATGCTCCACGCTCTCGCGAACGCGCTCGAAGCCGTCCTCGAGGATGTCCTTGGCCCACTGGTGCTCGCCGCTCATGGGGCCACCCTAATCCGGGGGCGCGGGTCTGGGGAGGTGGTGGGCGGGGTGCGCGGGTTGCAGCGCTCGGGCTGCAGGTGCTGTGTGCGGGGGTGGGCGGGTTGCAGGTGTGCGAGGTGCGGGTTTGCGGGTGGTGGGGGTGCAGGTGCTGTGCCGGTAGGGGTGCGGTGGTGTGCGGGTGCCAGCCGTCCGGTTGCCGTCCGTTCCTGCTCACTTTGAAGGTTCCGAGCTGACCGACTCCGGCGCGTCCCTGCCGAACCGCCGTCGGGAGGAGCCCATACCGAGCACGAGCGGACATGCCTTCTCCCAGGCGCCTACCGCGGGCTCCCCAGCACCTGCATGCGGCCTCACCGCGCACCGCATCACTGGCCCCGGCGCCCCATCCTCCAGTTGAGGAGGAGTTCCTCCACCTCGCGCAGGATCCTCTCGGGGTCCCGCCACACCACCTCAGGTGGATACCTCAGCGTGGGGTGGCCGCGGAGGAGGGCTACGTTCGTTCGCCGTCGGTCCTCGACGAAGGAGCCTCGGTCGTCATGGAAGGCGTGGCCATCGATCTCGACGATGACGATGCCTTCAATGAGGAAGTCGACTCGGCCCACGCCCGGGATCTGGGCCTGGGCCACCACGCGCCAGCCCTTCGCGATGAACAGGAGCCTGGCTTCCGCCTCGGGCTGCGAGCCTGCAGTGCCGGTGACCAGCGAAAGTGCGTGCCGAGCCCGGGCACTCCGATTGGGAGCCAGGAGCTTCTTGAGCAGGGGCAGCTGCACCCGTCGGCTCTTCACGGCCGATTCCGCCACAGAGACCGCCTCCGAGAGTTCGAGGCATCCAAGCGCGTGCAGCACCGTGTCTGCCACAGATGCCACCGGGAGGTGCTCGTGCGCTGGAAAGCGGATGGTCCGATGGGGGATGAAGGCCTTCACGCGGGCGTGGGTGACGGCCAGATGCCGGCGCGCAGGCCTGTCCCGGATCCACAGCCCGTGCCGCGTGGCCGCCGAGGCGCAGGTGAGGAGGCCGTTGTGGGCAAGGGCGAAGAGGTAGTCCGAGTCGCAGCCGGGCAGGGCGATGACCCCGCGGACGGGCTTGCTGCCCAGTTCGGCGAGTTCGGCGACTTGGCGTTTGGTGATGCCGGCTCGGAGGAGGGTCGCGGTGCGCGCCACGCCGCCGAGCGATCGGAGGTATTGGACCGGTTCCATGAGGCCATGTCAGCTCCCGGGCGGGCTCGGGCACAGGAGAGCGCGGGCCTATGTGGACAAGTGGGCTCCGGAGTGCGTCCCTTCCTGCTCGCATTGGCCCCTGCGCCTCGGCGAGTCGGACGCGACTCGCCGCCTCAGCCGGCAGGGGCAGCCCCAAAGCGAGCAGGAACGGACGGGCGAGCTCCGCGGCGGACGGGCGAGCTCCGGAAACGGAACGGGCGAGCCACCGGAGCTGGGCCAGAACCATCGCGTGACCAACCGAACACCCCACCCGCACCCAATTTACTTGAAGCATCAACCAAATTCCCCTACCCTAGAACCATGACCGCCACCGCCACCCGCCCCCCGATCCTGTTCCTCAGCCACGGCGCCCCGCCCCTGGCCGACGACCGCACTTGGACCCGGGAGCTCAAGGACTGGTCCGGGACCTTCTCCAAGCCCAGGGACATCCTCATGATCTCGGCGCACTGGGAGAACGCCCCGGTGTCCCTCAGCGCCACGCAGCGCTCGCAGGAGCTCGTCTACGACTTCTGGGGCTTCCCGCAGAAGTACTACGACGTCCGCTACGACGCCCCGCTCGCTCCGGAGCTCGCCGACGAGGTCGAGAAGCTCACCTCGCAGCACGGCCACCACGTGGAGCGCGACGAGACCCGCGGCCTGGACCACGGCGCGTACGTCCCGCTCAAGGAGATGTTCCCCAAGGCGGACGTCCCGGTGGTGCAGATGTCCATGCCCACCCTGGACCCGAAGGGCCTCTTCGAGCTCGGCCGGACCCTCGCCCCGCTGCGCGACCGCGGCACGCTGATCGTGGGCTCGGGCTTCACCACCCACAACCTGCGCTGGTTCAACCCGGCCGCCGGCCCGGACGGGACGCCGCCGGCCGCCTCCTCCGAGTTCGACCACTGGGCCGAGGAGGCCATGGCCCGCGGCGACGTCGACGCGATCCTGGACTTCATCCACAAGGCCCCCGCCGCCCGCGAGGCGCACCCCCGCTCCGAGCACTGGGCTCCGCTGTACGTGGCGCTCGGCGCGGCCTCGGCCTCGGGCGGGATCGATGCGCAGACCGCGATCGACGGCTTCTGGTTCGGCCTCTCCAAGCGGTCCTGGACCCTCACCTGACCTGGCGTGGCGGCCCGCTAGAGTAGCCGCATGGCTATCATCGGCATCGGCGTGGACGTCGTGGACATCGCTCGGTTCGAGCGTCAGCTCGAGCGCACCCCGGGGCTGCGCGAGCGGCTCTTCGTCCCCGCCGAGCGCGATCTGCACCCCCGCTCCCTCGCCGCCCGCTTCGCGGCGAAGGAGGCCGTCGCCAAGGTCCTCGGCGCCCCGGCCGGCATGAACTGGCAGGACTGCTGGATCGGGCTGGGCTCGAAGGGCCCGGAGATCCAAGTGAAGGGGACGGTGCTCGCGGTCGCCAAGGCCAACGGCGTCAAGACGTGGCACCTGAGCATGAGCCACGACGGCGGGATCGCCACCGCGATGGTCGTCGCCGAGGGCTGACCCGCCCCGCAGCCCAACCCAAGCCCTGAGCCCCGGCCCCACGGCCTAGACTCGCCCCATGATCACGGCCTACACCGGCGCCCAGGTCCGCGCCGCTGAACGTCCGCTCCTCGAGTCGGGCGAGGGCCCGGCGCTCATGGCGCGGGCCGCGCACGGGCTCGCGCTCGCCGTCGTCAGCGCCCTCCGGACCAGGCGCGGCCGTGTGTACGGCGCCCGGGTTGCCGCGCTGGTCGGCAAGGGGAACAACGGCGGCGACGCCCTCTTCGCGCTCGCCGAGCTGGCCCGACGCGGTGCACGCACGACGGCGGTGCTCACCTCGGGCGCGGCCCACACCGAGGGCCTCGCCGCACTACGCGCCGCGGGCGGCCGCGTGGCCGAGGACCTGGAGCCCGCGGACGTGGTCATAGACGCCGTCCTCGGCACCGGCTTCACCGGCGAGTTCCGCGCGCCGGCCCCGCGCCCGGACGCGTTCGTGATCGCCTGCGACGTCCCCTCCGGCCTCAACGCGGACACCGGCGCGGCCGGCGACGGCGTGTGGCCCGCCGACGCCACCGTGACGTTCGGCGCGCTCAAGACCGGCCTGCTCGTGGGCCGCGGCAAGGCGCTCGCCGGCGCGGTGGAGGTGGTCGACATCGGCCTCGCACCGCACCTGCCCGCCCCCGACGTGACGGTCCTCGAGCCCGCCGACGCCGCCCGCCTCCTCCCGCACCCCCGCCCCGACTGGCACAAGTACTCCCGCGGCGTCCTGGGACTCGTGGCCGGCTCCGAGGCGTACCCGGGCGCCGCCGTCCTCGCCACCGCCGGCGCCCTCGCGACCGGGGTGGGCATGGTCCGGCTCGTCGCGCCCGACGCCGTGCGGCACCTCGTCCTCGCGGCCCACCCCGAGGTGGTGGGCACCCGGGCGCCGCAGGGGCGGGTCCAGGCCTGGGCGGCTGGCCCGGGCATCGCGGACGACGACGACCAGCACCACGCGCTGCACGTCGCCCTCGGTTCGGGGCTCCCTGCGGTCGTGGACGCCTCCGCGCTGGAGATCCTCGGCCGGATGCTCGCTGAGGAGCAGGGAAACCGCGCCCACTGGGAGGATGCCCGGCTCGGCGAGGTCATGGTCCGCCTGGCGGAGGACCGGACCGTGGCCGGCGAGCATCTCGTCCTCACGCCCCATGCTGGCGAGCTCGCGGCCCTGCTCGGCACGTTCGCCGCGGGGGAGACGGACCTCGAGCCCCCAGAGCGCGGGGAGATCGAGGCCGCGCCGCTGCACTGGGCCCGCGAGGCCGCAGCCCGGCTCGGGGTGACGGTCCTGCTCAAGGGCCCCGCGACGGTGTGCGCCGCGCCGGACGGGACGGCGTTCGTCCAAGGCCAGGGCCACCCGTTCCTGGCCACGGCCGGCAGCGGCGACACCCTCACCGGCATCCTCGGGGCACTCCTCGCCACGACCGGCAATGCACACACCGACACGGCACACACCGACACCGCCCAGGGCAGCGAGGCACCCAGGCCCGTGGAGGTCGCCGCGCTCGCGGCCCTCGTGCACGGCTTCTCCGGCCGGGTCGCCGCCGAGGACGGCCCCTACGGTGCGGGTGAACTGGCCCCGGCCGTCCGCACAGCCATGGCAGCGTTGGCCAGGGCGCGCTGACACAGCGGCCGGCGCGGCCGCGCTGGTCCGGTCACGGCCCGACCTCTTTCACCCGACGTGGACCCATGGGCGCTGGGTGATGTCCGGCACGGCCTGTCGGAGCACTTCACGCGTCACGGGTGCGATCTCGCCTTCGCCGAAGAACATGAAGCGCAGCAGATTCTTCACCGGGTTGCCCTCGGTCCAGCGGAAGTAGATGTGCGGCATGAGCCCGGTAATGTCCCTGGCGTGGATCAGGACTGAGGCGATGGTGTTGGGGACCACGGGGCCGTGCACTTCGAGGATGCGGTAGCCGTGGCGCGTGATGCCGTGGACTTCCAGCTCGGTTTCGAAGTCTGAGGAGTCATCGACGATGACTTCGAGGAAGAGGACGTTCTCGTCGAGCGGCAGGTGGCTGACCTCGCTCGCGGAGTGCAGCTTGTCCCGGTACGCCTGGCCGGTCATCCTCAATGGCTCGTGGGCAATGATCTGGATCGGCCCGGACTCAGCGGCCGCGACGAATTCGATGGCCCTCTCGTCGAAGTGGATGCTCGTCGCATGCAGCTCGAAGGAGCGCCGGGCGCGGGAGATGAAGGAGATCACGATGGTCCCGGCAATGAAGATCGACGCGATCTGGATGCCTTCGGGCCGTTCGATGATGTTCGCAGAAGTCGTGTAGACGAAGACCGCGGAGATGATCCCGAAGCCGACGGTGAGCTTCCGCTCGCCCCGGCGTCGGGTCGCGAGGGTGACGGCGATGGCCGCGGAGGTCATCAGCACGAGGACGCCGGTCGCATACGCGCCGCCTTGGGCTTCGACGTTGGCGGCGAAGATCAGGGTGATCAGGAAGCCGATCGCGGTGAAGACGAGGACGAGCGGGCGTGACGCCTTCGTCCATTGAGGCGCCATGCCGTAGCGCGGCAGGTAGCGGGGAACGAGGTTCAGGAGCCCGGCCATCGCGGAAGCGCCGGCAAACCAGAGGATCGCGATCGTGCTGAGGTCGTAGACGGTGCCGAAGACGACACCCATGTACTCGTGGGCGAGCAGGGCCAGGGCGCGCCCGTCGGCCGCGCCCCCGGGCTGGAACTCCTGCTCGGGGATCAGCACCACGGTGGTGAAGCTCGTGGTGACGAGGAAGGCGCTCATGATGACCGCCGCCGTCGTGAGCAGGCGCTTGGTGCCCCTGATGCGGCCGGCAGGGTCCGCTTCGGTGTCGCTGGCATCGCCTCGGATCTGCGGCATGACGGCGACCCCGGTCTCGAACCCCGACATTCCGAGGGCGAGCTTGGGGAACACCAGGACGGCGACCGCGAGCATGAGGACGGGGTTCCCGTGCGAGGTGAGCATCGCCTGCCACCAGTCGGTGATCTGGAGGGGGTGAACGAGCGCCTGCCCGATCGTGACGACGACCAGCACGGCGTTGAGGGACAGGTAGAGCCCGACGAGGACGACGGCGACGCCGATCGCCTCCTTGAAGCCCCGAAGGAACACGGCTGCCAGCAGGGCGAGCAGGAACAGGGTGACACCGATGTTCTGGCCCTGCAGCCACCCGGGCACGAGAGGGTTCCCGATGAGGTGGGCGGCGGCGTCGGCGGCGGACAGGGTCATGGTGATCATGAAGTCGGTTGCGGCGAAGCCGAGCAGGGCCAGAACGAAGAACTTCCCGCCCCACCGCGGCAGGAGCCTCTCGAGCATCGCGATCGAGCCTGAACCGTGGGGACTCTCGACCGAGACCCGGCGGTAGACCGGCAGGGCACCGAACAGCGTCACCGCTATCAGCACCAAGGTTGCCAGGGGGGACAGGACCCCTGCGGCGACGGCGGCGATGGCAGGCTGGTATCCGAGGGTTGAGAAATAGTCGACGCCGGTCAGGCACATGACCTGCCACCACCGGTGCTTCTTCTCGTGGCCCTGGGGAATCGCGTGCGGTCCCTGGTGCACGGCTTGCGACTGGTGGAGGTCGTGCAGGAGCCACGCCCTCAACGAACCGACCGCGGTCTTCTTCTTCAATCTCGGTTCGGCCGGTGGCCGGCTCAGAGTAGTCACCGAAGTGCCTTTCCCGCTGCTGTCTCCCCACACGAGGACGATGGCGAGCCTACTCCCACGGACCAGCGGCCCCGTCGGCATTTACGCAATCCTTATCCCGACGCGCACGCCTCAACGGCCCCTGAGTACTCGCACCGGTGAACACATGGTCCGCCCCGGATTCGCGGGTACTGATCGACCGCCGCGGCGGTCTCGATCACATCGGGCGACCAGGAGGCCGGGGTTCGGGACCCACGGCCTCCTGACAGCGCGCACTCGCCGAAAGCCCTGTGCTATTTGGCGCCGAGGAAGATCGGGTTGGTGAGCGCCGCCATGGGACCGAGCGGGAGGTTCGGGCCCATCTCGGTGCCGCTGCCGGAGGTGCCGTCGCCCTTAGGGTGGCGGACCTCGACCCGCAGGTAGGCGGCGAGCTGCGGCGTCGTGCGCCACGTGACGGTGCCCTGCCCTGAGGCGGGGAGCGCGACCTGCTGTGTCTGGCCCTCGTCGGTGATGAAGCGGACGACGCCGTTCGGCACCCCGCCGATCTTCGCCGTCACCGTGACCGGGGCGTCCGGGGCAACGTCGAGCCGCTCGCCGATGCCCGCGCTCTTCCCGCCGGACTTCACGGTGAGGTCGAGGGTGATGTCGGCCGACTCCGCGATCCAGGACCGGCCGTTCCGGATGCCGTCGAGGATCGCGTCATGGGAGAGGGCCGCGGCGTTGACCACGTTGTGGGGCCAGCCGATGACCTGCGGGACGCTGTGTGCGTCGCTGTTGCCCATGGCCGGCAGCCAGCGGCCTTTGCTCCGCACTGAGTGCACGAGCATCGAGTCCCACGTGCTGACGGACATCTCGTCATCGTGGGTCCACGGACCGGTCCAGACCTCGACGGCGTCGGCGTCGTCGTAGCCGAACTTCCACCGGCATGCCACGTACGGGCAGTAGGGGTGGGCGGGGACGACGAGGCCACCGCGGGAGTGGATGAGCTGCGCGGCGTCCTCGAAGCCCTTCTCCCGGGCGCGGTACCGCCAGTCGATCCAGTCTCCGGGCTGCAGGCCGAGGGCGAGGTAGTGGCCGTTGCGGGTCGTGACCTCCTCGCCCGTGAGGATCAGGAGGTCGTTGCCGGCGAGCGGCCCCCACGCCCCGTGGGAGGCGGGCGTGTTGTGGTCGGTCGAGATCATGAAGTCGAGGCGGCCGGCCCGGGCACCCGCGGCCACCTCCTCCGGGGTCCGCTTGCCGTCCGAGTAGACCGTGTGCAGGTGGGCGTCTCCGCGGTACCAGCCCGCACCCTTGCCGGCGACTGCCTGGGCCGGGTACTTGGGCTGGTACGGGGCGCCGTCGGGCCCGTAGTCGAGCGTGACGGTGACGGTGTAGTCGAGGCCTGCCTCGGCCACCTGGTAGGGCCCGAGGACGATGTTCCACGTGCCCTTGCCGACGGGGCCGGGGAGGTAACCGGGCGTCGCCTCGGAGGCGCTGATGAAGAACTCGGTGCGGAAGCCGCCGGACCAGCCGCGGAAGCCCTTGCCCTGGAGCCTCGTGCCCTGCTCGTCGAAGATGCCGATGTCGCACGAGTTCGAGAGCAGGCCCGGGGCCACCGAGGGCTTGCTGTAGGTGTAGGAGACGCTGATCCTGTTCACGCCCGCGGGGACCTCAACGGGCAGGTAGACGAAGTCGGCGGCGCCTGGGTCGAGGTGGCCGGTGAGCGTCTGGGTCTTCTGGGTGCCGCTGTCCGCGGCCGCGAAGGACATCGGGGCCAGGGTCAGCGCCGCGCCGGTGAGCGCTGCGGTCAGGAACCCGCGGCGGGAGGGGGAGAGGAGGGCAGGGGTGTCGGCCTCGTGAGCCTTGCAGGGGGATGTCACTCGCGACATGTTCACCATGCGGACTTAACATTTGGCGAAGTCCGGGCCAACGTGCTGCCAATTCGAGCTGGGCGCCCCCTGACAGCGCAGCCGCCGCGGGCGGACCCGCGGCGGCTGCGCTGGCGGCAGGAACCGGACTCAGTCGTCGCTGTCCCCGGCAGCCGAGGCGGAGCCCGCCCCGATCACGTGGTGCTGCGGCGCCGGCATCTCGGAGTCGGCGCCCTTGACGGACTTCCAGATCGCCTCGTTGAACGTGGCCTCGTTGATCTGGTCCTCCTTGGTCAGGTCCTGGGCCGAGGACTGCGCGGCGAGGGGCGCATTGGCACCGTTGAGCGCCGTCATCGGGTAGCTGGGCTTGACCGCCGTGTACGCCGCCGGGTTCGGGTTCGCGGTGAACGAGGCGCTCATCGGCGTCGCGTAGGCGTCGAACTGCGTGAGCGGCTTGAAGCCGGCGATGAGCCCGATGGTGCGGACCATCGAGGCGGTGCTGTAGAACGTCGAGTCGACCTTGCCCGTCTGCGTGTACGGGCTGATGGCCAGCGCCAGGGTCCGGTGGGCGTCGACGTGGTCCGCGCCGTTCTGGGCGTCGTCCTCCGTCACGAAGATCGCCGTGTCCTTCCAGATCGAGGAGTGCGAGACGGTGTCCACGAGCCGGCCGAGCGCGTAGTCGTTGTCCGCGACGTACGCCTGCGGCGTCGGCGCCCCGGCCTTGGTTCCCTGCGTGTGGTCGTTCGGCAGGCGGACGAACTGCACCGTCGGCACGGTCCCCGCCGAGACCTGGCCGGTGAAGTCCTTGATCCACTCGTCCACGCGCGGCGTGCCGCAGTTGGCCGCGAGCGGCGCGAACGTCCCGGTGGAGTCGGGGCACTTGAGGTCGTAGCCGCGGTAGGCACGGTCCGTCTTCGCGTCGAGCACCGGGTCGGAGGAGACCGCGCCGTTGGCGGTGTTGTTGACGAAGAAGCCGTAGTTCCGGAAGTTCACGCCCGCCTTGTCGAGCCGCTGCCAGACGTACGAGTTGCCCGGCTCCTGGGCCGCGTTCTCCGGGTTGCTGTTCTCGCTCGGGTAGGGCGCCTTGCGGCCGGAATAGTTCGCCGGCCACATCTGCTCGGCGTACGGGTTCGAGTTGGCCTGGGTCACCCAGTTCCAGCCGTTCGCGCTCACCTCGGCGTCGGCGTAGAAGTTGTCGATGGTCGTGAACTGCTTCGCGAGGGCCCGGGTGTTGGGGGCGGAGTCGTCGCCGAAGAGGGTCAGGCTCGGATCGCCGTTGCCCTTGCCGATGTCGCCGAGCACCTGGTCGTAGGTCCGGTTCTCCTTGACCACGTAGATCACGTGCTTGATCGGGCTCTGGCCGCCGGGCTGGGCGGGCACGACGGCGCCCACTCCCGTTGTTGCCGGCCGGTTGTTGTTCTTGACCTGCTCGGTGGCCTTCTGCAGCTCGCCCCCGGTCGGGACGGCGTAGCTGCTGAGGGTGCCCTTGATCATGGAGCCGGAGTACTGGTCCTCGGCGGTCTTATTGGGCGAGGTCGGGTCGGGGTGGCCGGGGCCGTCGTTGGGCCCGGCGCCGAGGCCCTTGGCGTTGGTCACGTGGAGGGCGCCGTCGCGGAAGGCGAGCGAGGACGGGTACCAGGCGCTCGGGATGACGCCGGCCACGCTGCTGTCGGAAAGGTTCACCACCGCGACGTCGTTGTTCCCCGAGTTCGCGACGAACAGTCGGCCGCCCTTCTCGTCGAGCGCGAGCCCGGTCGGGTTCGTGCCGACGGGGGCGTCCTGGTAGGGCGAGAGGCTGATGGTCTTCGCTTCGCCAGAGGCGGTGTCGACGGCGCTGACGGTGTCGGCGTCGCCGTTGGCCACGAAGAGGGTCTTGCCGTCACCGGTGATCGTGGACTTGTTCGGGTGCAGCCCGACGGTGAGCGTACGCACGACGGCGGGCTGGTCACCGGAGACGTCGACCACACTGACGTCGGAGCCGCCCTGGTTCGTGACGTACGCGGTCTTCCCGTCCGGGGAGAGGGACACGGCAAAGGGCTTGCTGCCCGCCGGGGCGGTCTGCACGGCGCCGGTGGCCGTGTCGATGACGGAGACGGCGTCGCCGAGCTGGTCCGCGACGACGATCTTGGCGCCGTCGGGCGTGACGGCGAGGCCGGCGGGGTAGAGGTTGAGGGCCTTGCCGTCGGGCGTCTTGGTCGGGAGGGCGAGGGGCGCGCCCTCGGTGAGCTTGCCGCCGTCGAACGCGAAGGTGCGGATCTTGGCGTTCGTCGCAGCGGAGGCGTAGGCCTTGGTGCCGTCGGGGCTCCAGGCGAGCCCGACGTAGAGGGACTCGGGCGTCTTGTACGTCAGGGTCTGCTCGACCTCGCGGTCGGCGACGTCGACGAGCTGGAGCGACTGGGTGCCCTGGCCGTTGTTGGTCACGAGGAGGCGCTTGCCGTCGGGGGAGAGGGCCGAGTTCAGCGGGAGGTCGCCCAGGACGGTCTGCTCGCCCCAGGGGGTGACGCGCTGGCCGGTCGGGGTGACCGCGGTGCCGTCGCCGGAGGGCCCGGCAACGTGGGGGGCCACTGCGACAGCGATGCCCCCGCCCACGAGGGCGAGGGCTGCCGTGGCCACGATGGTTCTGCGGGAGGTCTTTGACAGTCTTGTCATACCCATGACAGTACGGAGGGCAGCTTAACTGCACCCCGTCCTTCGGTGACGTCCGGGTGACCGTCAGTGAGTCGTCAGTCGGTGGCCTTGCGCCCGGGGAGGACGAGGAGCGCGTCTCCGACGGCCCGCTCGGACCCTCCGGACGGGCTGGTGACGAGGGCGCCGTCGGCGACCATCGCCGTCGAGCCCCCGCCGTCGAGGTTGATGGCCTGGACCATGCCGAGCGAGGCCGCCACGTCCGCGGTCTCCTTGATGCTCAGGCCGAGGCGGTCGGTCTGGCGGCCGTCGGCGGTGACGATGAGGGTGCGGCCCTGGGCGTCGACCCCGGCGAAGGTGCGGGGGTTCCGCTTGTGGACCCAGCCGTAGTAGAAGCTGTTGCTGTCGCCGGTGTGGACCATCCCGTCGCGGCGTGCGGTGATGTTCTCGGCCCCGTCCTGGATCAGCAGGGGGCCGCCGTTGACGACGCTCGTGGACTTGTCCGTGGTGAGGGCCTTGCCCTTCGAGTCGAGCAGGTCGGTGCTGAGCTGGAGCTGGCGCCCCTCGGGGGCCAGGGCGCGCAGCTGGGCGGCGGCGGACCCGGTGGCCTGGATCGTGCGGCCGCCCGCGGGGACGGCCATGCCTCGGTGCTCGTGCACCTCGGAGACGCGCCCGGAGCCGTCCAGGACGACCTCGAGCCCATCGCCCGAGGGGGTCTGGGGGCCGAAGTCGGGCGTGAAGGCCACGAGCTCGTCGGCGTGGGTGCAGGTGACGTCGTGGAGGGGGAGAGAGGTGGGGCTGTCGCCGGTGCCGCCGCAGTTGCGGATGAGGCCGGGCACCCGGTCGATGCCGTCGAGGACCAGCTCGTCACTGCCGGCGCGGACGGACCCGTGCCAGGCCAGCCGCTCGACGGAGGTGCGGTTGTGCTGGCCGTCGACGACGAGCGCCGGACGGTCGCCCACCGGCTCGCTGAGCGTGCGGCCGCCGTAGACGCCGACGCCGGCCGGGTCGCCTTCAGCGCCGGCCTTCGGATCGAAGGTGAAGAAGCCCCCGTTGACGCCGGCGAGGGCGCCTTCGGCCTGGGCCAGGGCGCTGACGGTCTCGCGGCCCTGCAGGTCCGGGCCGAAGGAGGCGCTCAGCTGGCCGGTGTACGCCCGGGGGTCGATCGTGAGGACCTCGAGCTTCCACTGTCCGTGGCTGTTGTCCCCGCTGGCCGAGTCGCCGTCCCAGCCGGTGTAGACCAGCGACGAGGCGTAGCCGGCGGCCTTGATCTGCGCGACGAGCGCGGCGCCGTCGGCCTTGGCGGCGAAGTTCCCGGCGCGGACGCGGTAGCCGAGCCGGCCGCCAGCGTCGGCCAGCTGCGGGGAGTCGACCGACTCCACGCGGGCCTCCACGCCCGCGGCGCGGAGGCGCTCGGCCGTCCGCTCGGCGGCCGATTGGCTGGAGAGGGCCGCCGCCGGGGCGTCGGGGTCGGGGGAGTCGGAGGGGATGGCGACCTCGGCGGTCCAGAAGAGCGAGGCGCTGGGGGCGCCGCGGGTGATCGAGGTGCGGGTCACGCCGGGGGCGAGCTGGGCGGCCGTGCGGGTCTCGGGGAGGTCGGGGGCACCGAGGTCGAGGTGGGCAACCTGGGCGGCCGTGCGGGTCTCGGGGAGGTCGGGGGCACCGAGGTCGAGGTGGGCAACCTGGGCGGGGGCAGTCGAAACGGCGGCGGGCACGGTCTCGGCGGACGCGGGCACCGCGGGGGCGATGAGGGCGGCGGCCGCGGCGACAGCACAGGCGGCGTAGAGGCGGGGGGAGTTCCAGATGGGGGCAGACACGGCGTCCAGCGTAGGTGCGCCGCTGAGCTGTGAAGACCCTGTTTCGCAACTGTTCATCGAGCCTTGGCGCCATGCGGAAAGGTGTTCACGGCGCGTTCACGCCCTCGTCGGTAATCGGCCCGGCCGCCTGAGGGTTCACCGGGAGTTCACCCGAGAGCGGTTTCGCGGCGCCTGGGCACGGGAACCGGCAGAGCATGGCGCGAATGACACGCAACCGGCATGCGGGCAAAGACGACACGGCACCTTCCATTCAGACGACGGAACCGGATTCCTCCTGGCATCAGGTGGGGGCAGGCGACCGCGTCATCGTCGAGTTCCCAGACGGGAGGAGCGTGCAGGGCCGGCTCGACGACCTCACCGGCGACCTCGGGGCGGTGTGGGTGGTGGCCGACGGCGACCGCCGCCGCATGCTCCACCCGTCGGACGGGTTGACCGTCGGGCCGGCCTGATACACCCGCCGCTCCCGAGAGGGCGGCAGGGAACAGCGAGGCCGGGCCGGAACCACAGGGTTCCGGCCCGGCCTCTTTCGGCTCAGGGGGTCAGCGCGATCCCAGTGCGGTCAGCCGTTTCCGCCCTTGGCGTTCTCGTGGGTGATGGAGGCGACTGCGCCGGTCTGCTCGTTGAGCAGGACCTTGTCGTTGCGCAGGTGGTGGAAGTTGAACATCGCCTCGAGGGAGCCGGCGCCGGCGTCGGCGGACGCGTCGCCGATCTGGCCGGTGCCCCAGTTGTCCTCGATGAAGCGCAGGATCGAGGCCTGGTCGGTCTGGGTGTGGTCCACGAAGTTCTTCTTGGCGTAGGGCGAGATGACCAGCAGCGGCTGGCGCGGGCCGGGCCCGCAGCGGTCGGCGTACCCACCGGCTTCGGGGACGCCCTTGTTGTAGGCGTCCAGGCACCACGCGGCGTCGTCGGGGCTGTTGGAGGAGTTCTTCACCGCGGCGGCGACGTGGTCGTACCACCCGTCGGAGTCGTCGTAGGCCAGCACGATGGCCGTGGAGTCCCAGTTCGGGGAGTTCTGGATCGCGTTGATCTGGGCGGTGATGAAGTTCTGCTCGTCCAGCGGGTCCGAGTAGGAGGCGTGCCCGTCCTGGTAGTTCGCGGCCTTCAGGAAGGAGACGGCAGGCATGTTCGAGCTGTTGACGACCTTGTCGAAGTCGGTGAGGTCGTACTGGTGGTTGGCCTGGCCGCTGTGCCCGATCTCCGCCTCGCTGGCCGGGGGAAGGTGGTGCGGGTTGGCGGTGGAGGCGTAGTACTGGAACGGCTGGTGGTGCGGGTTGTAGTCCGTGCTGGAGACCCCAGCGACGTTGCTGTGCTTGGCGAGGCACGCGGCGGGGGCGGTGCCGGTGGCCGCCGTGGTGGGCGTGAAGCCGCCCTGGAACCAGCCCCAGCTCACGCCCTTGTCGTTGAGCAGGTCGCCGATGTTCTTCCCGGTCATCCCGGCCAGGTTGTTGGCCTTGGCGTGGCTGTTGTTGGAGCAGTCGTCGTAGACCGGGTCGGGGTCGTTGATCATCGTCCCCACGCCCTGGGCGTCGGGGACGCGCACGGCGTAGTCGCTCGCGGTGGGCACCACCGGCTGGCCTGCGGCGGTGAACTCCCGGGTCCCGTGGGTCTGGCCGGAGACGAGGTTGATCGCGCCGGGAGAGGAGGGGCCGAAGACGGTGCTGAAGTGGCTGTCGCTCATGGCGTAGTTCTGGGCGTAGTTCCAGATGCCCGTGACGGTGTTCCCGTCGTAGTAGTCCATCGTCAGGCCGGGGCGCCCGTACTGCCCGGGGGCGCACGCGTCCCGGCTGGTGAACTGGACGAACTTGTCCATGGCGCCGCCGTTGTACGCCTTCTGCTCGGCGGTGTAGGTGTGGTCCTGGTCGCACGTGACGGCCTGCATCGGGCTGAGCCGGTCGGGCTGGACCGTGTTCGGGTTGTTCGGGGCCAGGAGGCCATCGCGGGACAGGGTGGCGATGTCCTTCGGCGTGTCCTCGGAGGCGGTGAACGAGGGGGCCTTCGCTGTGGAGCCCTGGAGGGTCTCGCCGGCGGCGTTCTTCGCGTTGGGGTAGGTGGCGAAGTAGTGGTCGAAGGAGACGTTCTCCCCGAAGATGACCACCACATGCTTGATGGGGGTCGCGGTGGACGCCTGTTCGCCGGCGGAAGCCGGGGCGGAGCCGAGGCCCAGGGCCCCGGCGGTCAGGGCAGTGGTGGCCAGGGCGGCGGCGCCGGTGGCAGCCAGAAGGCGCCGGCGCGGCCGAGGCCGTGGGGGGTTGTGCATGGGAGTCCAATCGTTTCGGTGCCTACCGTCCGGGATCGGTCTCCCGGCGGCTCCATATCTCCACAGGTGCGGGTACCGGAACCAGGCGCCCCAGCCGCAGCGTGCCCCCTCTGCTTGACGGCAGGACTCGGAGTGTCGTCGAGGTTCCGTGTGCCCTCGGCACCCTACCGGCGTGGATTGAACCTGAGGTGAACGTGCGGTGTCAACGCAGCAGTTCGTCCGTCCCTGCCGCGTCAAGAGCCCGGGACGCGATATTCAACCGGGCAGGGATGCCGCGCCTTCGGCGCCTCCACGGCTGGTCAGAGCCCGCGATGGGGCTCCTACAATGCTGCATGGCCAAGACACTCGCGAATCGCGGTCCTGTCGTGCTCGACGCCTCTCCGGCAGACAGGTTTCCGGCCCTCCAGACGATGGCAGGAGTCGCCAGAGTCGGCGAGATGACCGAATCGGACGTGCACGACGAATACTTCGACACCACCGACCTGCGACTCGCCGGCCGCGGTATCGCGCTCTACCGTCGCACCGGAGGCGGGGACGAGGGATGGCACCTCGAACTGGACCGGACTGGCCCCCAGCGGCGAAGGACTGAGCCCTTGGGCACCGCGGAGTCGCCGCCGTCGGCCATCGCGGAGGCGGTTCAGGCCTACCAGCGCGGTCGGCCGCTCGAGCCCGTGGCCCGGGTCAGGACCAGTCGCCGCACGTCTCCTCTGATCGGCAGCGGAGGGCGCGTCGTAGCCGAAGTCAGCGATGACCATATCTGGACAGAGCCGCTGGTCGGGGACGGAGCTTCCGACGCTTGGCGGGAGTGGCGGATCGAGGTCGCGGACGGGCCGCCGGAGGTCGGCGAGGCGCTTCGGCATGCCTTCGCCGGGACCAAGCCTGACCGGGGGCTCAGCCATCTGGCGCGGGCCCTAGGCGCTGAAATGCCAGACCAGCAGGCCACGCGTCCCCGGCCGAAGGACAGGGCCGCCGGGGCCTTCTTGGACTATGCCGAGGCCCAGGTGGATGCTTTGCTCGAACTTGACCCACTCGTGCGCGAAGACGCCCCCGACTCAGTCCACCGCATGCGGGTTGCCTGCCGCCGGCTGCGTTCTGCCCTATCCACCTACCGGGTATCGGTGGGCAAGGAACGAGGGAAGGGCCTGCGCGACGAGCTGCGCTGGCTCGGACAGATCCTCGGCCGTGTCCGGGACGCCGAGGTCATGCGCGAGCGGCTGGAAGACCTCGTCCGCGCCGAGCCAGCAGACCTTGTCATGGGCCCGGTGGACGTGACCCTCGCCGAGGACCTCGGAGCGGAGTACCACCAGGGTTCGGCTGCACTCGCAGAGGCCCTCGCATCGGACCGCTACTTCAGCCTGCTGGACGCCCTCGAGGCCCTCGCCGACGATCTGGCCGCACGCAGGGGCACTAAGGGCGGGAAGTCCGAGAAGCTGACCGTCGAACAGCTCACGAAGCGCGACGCCAGACGACTCACGGCGGCGGTCCAGGCCGCCGCCGTCGCCAGAGGAACCGACGACGCGGACCGGCATCTGCACGAGGCCCGCAAGGCCGCGAAGAAGCTCCGCTATGCCGCGGAGTCCGCCTCAGCCTTTGGTGCGAAGACGGCACGCCGGATCGAGAAGCGTTCCCACAGGGTCCAGCAGGTTCTCGGTGACCACCAAGACAGCGTCGTCACAGCCGAGCTCCTGCGCCGTCTCGCCGTCGAGGCCTACGGCCGCGGAGAGAACGCCTTCAGCTACGGCCGACTCCACGCCCACGAGCAGCATCTTGCAGAAGCCGCCGAGGCACAGTTCTACAGGCTCCGCGACAAGCTTCCCGGCTCCCTGGGCGGCTCATGATCGAGCGGTACCCGTGCGCAGCCTTCCGGACGGCGGTGCGGGCTCGGAGGCACGCGTGACCCGGTAGGTGAGGATCTCGGTTCCGCAGCGCTCGTGGCCGTCGTCCGGCGCCACGTGCAGGAGCACGTCGTCGCCCTCGCGGGTCAGCACGAACGGGTTGCGGAAGACGCTGTGCCCCGCCGCGCTGAAGAGGGGTACCGGGACGTCTGCGGCGATCCGGCGTTCGTCGACGTGGACGACGGCGACGCCTCCGAGCTCGTACTTCCCACCGTGGCCGTCGGGCAGCTCGCTGATGCCGGCGCAGATGAGCCTGTCGGCGCCGTCGTGCTGGGCTTCCTGGAAGTCGAGGTGCTGGCTCGGGTTGTCCCACGCGTCGGGCTCTCCGGGGAGGAGCCGGCCGTCGGCGGCCTCGCTGAGATGCCAGCGGTAGAAGCGCCGCGATCCCCAGCTCGCACCGTGGAGCATGTTCCGCTGGGGGTCCGGGACGAGCCAGGTGATGTGGTCGTCAACCTCGAAGCGCTCGACGAGGTCGAGGGTCACGGGGTCGAGCGTGTAGATGAGGCTGCGCGAGTGGGAACGGTATTCGCCCACCGGGACCCACAGCAGTCCGCCGGTGTAGTCGATCCCGCTGGGATGGTAGGCGTCGCCTTCGCCCACGGCGATGTCCGCGGCCAGCGTCCCGTCGCGCTCGATGACGAGCACGTGGCCGCGCCCACGGCCCGGAGAGCGGCGGGCGGGATCGCCGTCCCCGGGGGTGAGGGGTTCAGGCGGGTCCAGGACTTCGACGGTGGTGAGGAAGACGCGGCCGGCGGCCAGGGTCATGCCCTGCGGGTGGTGGGTGGCGAAGGCGAGCGGGAGCCGGCGCACGAGTTCGAAGCCCGTGCGCCGGGTCCAGCCGGCGACCTCGGCTGAGAGGCTGCCGTCCCGCACGGGTTCAGCCCACATGGGGCGCCTGCATGGCCACGGTCCGCGCGCGTTCCCGTCCGGCGCGCAGGGCCGCGGACCAGACTGCGTGCAGCTCAGCCGCCTGGTCGGGCCGGGCAGCCATGATGCCCCCGGACTCGGGCCATGCCGTCTCCCGGCCCTGCTCGTCGAGCAGTGTCCCGCCGGCCTCGCGCACAAGGAGTGCGGCGGCGAGGTGGTCGATGGGGCTGAAGCGGGCGATCACGCTGCCGGCGCCCCGCCCGACGGCGACACCCGCGAGCGTGAGCGTCCCAGAGCCCATGACGCGGAGCGTGGAGAACCGCGCGCTGAGCGCCGCGAGGAAGCCGTCGAAGCCGGGCCAGGGCTCATGCCCGAGCAGTTCCGTGGCGACCACGGTGCCGGCGAGCGTGCTTGCCTGTGCGGCGGCGTCGCCGTCGTGCTCAATGGGTGCCTGCTCCTGCCCGGAGGCGAGGTGGAGCCGGGTGCCGTCTGCCTCCGCGCCGTAGCCTGCGACGGCGGAGTACAGGTGCCCGCGCCACACGTCCGCCACGACGGCGACGAGCGGTTCGCGGTCGATGGCGAGGGCGAGCGAGAAGGCGGTCCACGGCATGCCGTTGGCGAGGTTCGCCGTGCCGTCGACAGGGTCGACGTACCAGCAGGGGACGCCCGGCTCGGGGGCGCCGCCGAACTCCTCTCCCACCACGAGGTGGCCCGGGAGCCGCGCTGAAATCACCTCACGCACGTGGCGCTCTACCGCGAGGTCGACGTCCGTGACGTGGTCGGCGGCGTTCGCCTTGGTCCGCACGGTGCCCAGGGCGGCGGCACGGGTGTGGTCGATGGCCCACTGGGCGAGCTCGTGGGCCACGGCAGCGGCCGCGAGGAGTTCGTCTCCGGCAAGGTGCCGCGGCGGCTGGGCGGCAGCCCACGTCTCGGGGGCTTCCGCGATGACGCGGTGCAGCAGCGAGAGCCGGTTGGTGGTGATCGCGTCCGCGCCGAGGGCCAGGGCCCAGCGCATCCCGTCCGCCGAGTCGACCGTCCAGCAGGTCATGAGCGCGCCAGCCGCGTGCGCCGCGTCCACGAGCTCCGGGCTCAGGACGGCATAGTCGGAGTTGACCGCTGCCGGGCGGAGCCGCTCGAGGAGCTCCGCCGGGGGCAGGTCCCGGCGGTTCCACGGAAGCCACACGCACGCGTCCGCATCAAGGTCCCGGATCACCGTCATGGCCTCGAGGTTCCCGCACCACGCCACGCGCGCCGCCTCACGTCCCGCTCGGGCCGCCGCCTCGGAGTGGGCGCGCACGACGGCGGCACTCGCCTCGGCCGGGCGGGGCTCGTCCATGTCGATGACCAGGACAGCGGGAGTCCCGGCCACGGCGTCGAGGGCGTCGGCGAGGAGTGGGATCCGGCAGTCGCCGTCGCCCAGTCCTGCGGCCTCGGCCCAGCCGATGTCGGCGATGTGCCGCGGGTCGTCCCAGAGTCGCTCGAGCGTGGCGTCGTGGAGGAGCACCACGTGCCCGTCGCGGGTCACGCGGACGTCGATCTCGACGAAGTCGGCACTCGCCTCCACCGCCGCGCAGACGGCCGCGATGGTGTTCTCGCGGTGCCGTTCGACATGCCCGCGGTGGGCGGTGGCGAAGGGGCCGTGGGCGCTCGGGGCGCCGGTTCGGACCTCGAAGGGCGCCCGTGCAGGCATCGCGCTCACGCGGCCGAGCCCTTTCCGGAGAGCCTGCCGTCCTCGAAGTCCAGCCACTTGGTGATCCTCGCGTACCCCCGGGTCCCCACTGTGGGCGGGGTCCCCGTCACGAAGCTGCGCAGGGCTGCGTCCTCCCGTGTGAGGTGCAGTTCGGCGAAATGGCCGCGCGGCACCACCCGGTCGACGGTCGCCGGCGTCCAGCCGCTTCCCGTCGCATCCGTCCCGAGGACGTCCGCGGTGAAGACCACGTCCTCCGGACGGACTCCGACCATCCCGCTGCCGCGCGTGAGGCGGCCGTCCTGGATGCGGCCCTCGAGCCGGTTCAGGCTCCCGATGAACGTTGCCACGAACTCGGTGGCCGGGGCGCTGTAGAGCTCGGCGGGCGTGCTGAACTGCTCGATCCGGCCCTCGTTCATGACGGCGATCCGGTCGGACATGGACATGGCCTCCTCCTGGTCGTGCGTGACGATGAGGGTCGTGATGCCGAGGCGCTGCTGGATCTCGCGGATGTCCTCGCGGACCTTGACGCGCAGCTTGGCGTCCAGGTTGGAGAGGGGCTCGTCGAGCAGGAGCAGCTCGGGCTCCTGGACGAGCGCGCGGGCCAGCGCCGTGCGCTGCTGTTCGCCGCCGGAGATCCGCGCGGGCCGCGAGTCCCTGTGGTGGAGCAGGTTCACCAGGGCCAGGGCGGCGTCCACCCGCTCGGCGATCTCGGCCTTGGGCCTCTTGCGGAGCTTGAGCGGGAAGCCGACGTTCTTCGCCACGGTCATGTGTGGCCAGAGCGCGTAGTTCTGGAAGACCATGGCGCTGGGCCGCTGCTCGGGTCCCAGGTGGGCCACCTCGCGGCCTCCGACGCTGATGGAACCTGAGTCCGGGGCCAGGAAGCCGGCGATCATGCGCAGCGTGGTGGTCTTGCCGCAGCCCGAGGGGCCGAGGAGGGAGACGAGCTCCCCGGGCTGGACGGCCATGTCGAGGTTGTCGATGATGGTGCGGCCGCCCAGGACCTTGTGCAGGCCGCGGACCTCGAGCCCGGCGGCGGACGGCACGCGTCCTGCGGCCGGGGACGCCTTCGCGCTGTCGGTGTTCGGTGTGGTGGAGGTCGTGGTGTTCATGGTGCCTCTACTTGATCTGGAAGCCCTCGGCGAGCTGGCCGCCGACGATGTGCTTGTGCGCAGCCAGAAGCAGCGCCACGGAGGGGATGGCGAGCAGGATCGAGAAGACCGCCGCCACCTGGGTCGGGTAGTTCAGCACGAGCGTGTACATCTGGGTCGGCATGGTGAAGTAGTCCGGGGCTCCCACGAGGTACGTGCCCTGGGCCTCGTCGAACGAGGCCAGGAAGCTCATGATCGCCGCGACCAGGATGCCCGGCAGCGCCATGGGCAGCGTCACGGAGAAGAACACGCGCAGCTTCGACGCGCCAGCGTCCCGCGCAGCCTCTTCCAGGCTGCGGGGCACGGCTGCGAACGCGGCCGACGGGATCCACGTCATGAACACGACGGTGCCGAGGAGGTGCACGATCAGGATGCCCAGGATCGAGTTCATCAGGTTCAGCGTGTAGAAGAGCGCGGCGAGGGAGACGAACAGCCCCATCTTGGGGAAGGCGTTGGCCGCGAAGAGCCCGATGAGGAAGAACCGCCGCCCGGGGAACTCGAAGCGTGCGAACGCGTAGGCGGCCGGGAGGCAGATCACCGCGGAGACCAGGACGGTGATCGGGGCGAAGAACAGGGAGTTCTGCACCGCGACGCCGAGGGCGCTGTCGCTGAACACCAGGCCCCACCACTTCAGGGTCCACCCGTCCGGCAGCAGGTTCGGGTAGGTCCAGTTGGTGGCGAACGCGCGCACAGCCAGCCATGCGAGCGGGCCGATGATGAACACGGCCAAGGCCAGGGCGAAGAGGACCGCGAGGGTCCCGGTGAGGGCACGGCGTGCCGAGGAGCTCTGCATCAGACGGCCCCGCTTTCCTTGGCCGAGCGGAAGTTGGCCCAGACGTAGACGGCGGCGATGCCCGAGGCGATCGCGAACACGACGAACGCCATGACGACGGCCTGCTGGGGCTGGTTGAACGCCGAGAAGTAGTTCGACATGTCCACCCCGAGCATGTTCGGCGAGTTCGGGCCCGTGAAGTACGGGACGGTGAACGAGCCGAGGATCCCGATGGCCGTGAACGTCGTGGCAATGATGATCGGGACCCCTGCCATGGGGACCACGACGGCGGTGACGACCCTGAAGAAGGAGGCACCGGCGTCGCGCGCGGCGTCGATCATCGCCTGGGGCACGGCCTGGAGCCCGGAGGTGACGAGCAGGGTCGCGAAAGGCAACGAGGTCCACACCGAGCCGATGACGACCGTGACCATGGTGAAGGACCATACCGGGAAGTCCAGCCCGAGCTGGGCCGCGGCGCTGCGCAGGAAGCCATCCGCCGAGTAGAAGCCGAGGATGGCCCACGAGGCGATCACCACGGGGATGAACAGCGGCACGACGGCCAGCGCGGAGAGCACCTTGCCGACTATGCCGCCCCTGAACTTCAGGTACAGCCCGATCCCGGCGGCGAGCAGCACGACCACCGTGGTGCTCACGAGGGTGACGACGACGGTCACGGCGAGGTCGCCGAGGAACCGCGGGCTCGTGAACATGTCGGTGTAGGCGCCGAGGGTGGGGGCCCCGCCGTCGGCCTCGTGCACGTTCTGGCCGATCACCGAGATGGTGCGGTTGAGGCCGCCGGTGAAGCCGAGGCTGAACGCGAACGCCAGGACGATCGGGAACCCGATGAAGAGCGCTATCAGGACGATGGGCGGCAGGGCCATCGCGAAGCCGGCGGCCCGGCCCGCCCCCGCCCGCCGCGCGGTCGGGCGGAGGGGACGGACGGGGCGGGCGGGAGCGGGCGGCTCCTCGCGGACCTTGGTGGATTCGGCTGTCACTGGCCGGGGACCTTCTGGTCCCAGAGGTTGTTCATGTCCTTGGACATCTGGTCGAAGTAGCCCTTGCGGAGGTTGTTCGTGTCCGCGTTCTGGAACTTGTCCCGGACATCAGCGGGAAGCTTGTCGAGGGAGATCGCCGGGTAGCCGGAGATCTCCTTGACGATCTCCGCCTGCTGCTCCGGTTCCAGGACGAAGTTGGCGAGCTTGAGGGCGGCGTCCTTGTTCGGGGTGTTCGCCGGAATCCCGAGGTACGCGGCACCGCCGGTGAAGGAGGGGTCCGAGATCTGGGCGGCCTTGACCGTCGCGGGGATGGAGCCGTTCGCGGACCCGGTGATGAACTGGTCCGACCAGACCGGGGCCATGGAGATCTGGCCGCTGGCCAGCAGTTCCAGGGTCTGCTTGTTCCCGTTGGGGTAGACGCCCTTCTGGTACACGTACGGGTTGAGGCTCCGCAGCGTGTCGAAGCCCTGGTCCCACGTGGACTCGAGGTCCTTCTCGTAGCCGACCGTCATCTTCTGGCGCGCGTCGGCCGGGATGTACTTGTCGAGCACAGTCGCGGCGAACGACGCGCCGGATCCGCCGGACTTCGGCGAGTTGTAGGTGAACTTGCCCGGGTTCGCCTTGATCCAGGCCAGCAGGTCATCCAGGGTCTTGGGCGGTGTCGGGACGGATTTCGTGTCGTACGCGAGCAGCACGGACGAGCCGCGATACGGGATGCCGCCGGTGCCCCCGGCCTTCACCACGTCCGCGGGGACGTCGCCCAGCGCGGCGACCTTGCCGGTGTCCATCGGCTCGAGCAGGCCCGCCCCGGAGGCCTTGGCGACGAACCCGCCGTCGACCAGGTCGAAGTCCGCGTCCTTCTTCTGTTCGACCGAGCTCGTGAGCTTGGCGAGCGTCTGCGCGTCATGCTCACCGTGGAGGTCGATCTGGACCTGGACCTTGTAGCCGGGGTTCGCCTTCTCGAAGGCGGGGGCCAGCTCCTTCTCCCACAGGTTCTGGATGTTGGTGTCGCCGCTGATGAAGACCCGGACGGTCTTCGAGCCCGCATCACCGGCCGCGTTGTTCTTCGCGGCCGTGCTGCTCTGAGCGCACCCGGTGACGGCGAACGCCAGCGCGGTGACTGCGGCAGCAGAGCGCAGCACAGTAGTGATCTTCATGGATCTCTCCCAAGAGCGTGGACGAAGGGCACACCGGAGGCGCGCGTTCTGCCGGTTGCTGCAGGCGCAGTGTGCGCGTACAGGGCGGCCGCCCGGGCCCTTCGTCTGATTTCGATAGGTCGTCACCGCGCCGCACCACAGGTGGGCAGAGCGCGTCGGCGCGCCGCTTGACGGCGCCGACCCCCACCGAAACTAAACACGCTTGTCCTGACTAACGGTCAAAGTCAGGGTTACTGGAAGGTAAAGCACTGCGGGTCGCCGAACAGCCTCACCCGCGCAGCAGTGCCGGCAGCTCCGCCACCACGGCCTCGGCCATCCGCGAGCCGCCCGCGGCGTTCGCATGGATGCCGTCGTCGCTCAGGCCCGCGCGCCATGTCCCGTCCGGGGCCATGACGGCGGAGGTGACGTCCAGCCAGCCGATCCCGCGCTCGCCGGCCCAGCCGTGCAGGAGCGTGTTCAGCTGCAGCACCTGTGCCCCCTGCGTCGCCGAGGGCGGCACCGAGACGAGGACGGGGCGCACGCCGCGCTCGCCGACAGCGCCCACCAGCCGCTCGACGTCGGCCGCGGCCCGGGCGGGGGAGGAGCCGGCGAGCAGCATGTCGTTGGTCCCGGCCTGGACCAGGACCGTCCCGCCGCGCCGGGTGGCCTCGGGCACGCGGGTCAGCAGCGCCACGGAGGTCCAGCCGGGGTAGGAGGCGAGGGTGCCGAGCTGGGCGCCGGGAACACCGCCGTCGCCCACGGACTGCCGGAACCACGAGCCCGGCCAGCCCGGGTGCGAGTCCCCGAGCACGCTGACCGTCTCGGTCCCCGCCGGCGCCGCGCCCCCGAACAGCTGCCGCGGGTCGAGTCCGGCGCCTGCCCAGCGGGGCGCGGTGACGGCGGCCGCCGCCAGCACGACGGCGAACGCGCCCACGAGCGCGGCCGCCCACCGCGTGCGCCGGCTCACGGCTCGCCGTCCACGCCCTCGTCGTCGATGCGGATCTCACGGCCCTGGGAGTCGAACAGCGGCCGCGCCGGCGGCTTCCGCCCGGTCTCCTGCTCCCACAGCCCCAGCTGCCGGGTCAGGGCGGCGGCGAGCTCGAAGACCTGCTCCGGGGGGATCCGGATGCGGCTCACCACCCGGCCGGGGATGAGCTCGGACGGGGTGCCGTCCGGCCCCTCGCCGGGGGTCGGGGGCTGCGTCAGGGCGACGAAGTCGAGCACGAACACGTTCGGCGTGTGCCACAGATTCGCGAAGTCGGCGAACCGGCCCTCGATGTTTTCCTCTGGCAGGGAGATCTGGAAGACCTTGGGTAGTTCGTCGTCGGTCATTCCCCCATCATGGTGCAGCCCGGCGCGCTACGCGAAGTGCCGTCCGGCCCGGCTCACGGCGCGGCCCGCTTGGGCGAGCCGGCGGACGACGGCGCGGGGCGGCGTCGTGCGAGCAGCGCACCGACCGCTGCGACGAGGGTGTCGCGGGCCCACGGGTGGGACTGGAGGTTGGTGAGGCGTGCCATGACGCGGGAGCCGAGGACGGACTTCTGGGTCGGACGACGCCGCTCGGCGTCGTACCGCGCGAGGCCTTCCGCGACGCTGGGGGCGGCCAGGAGGGCCTCTCCGAGGGTCAGGCCGTCGACGAGCGACTCGCACCCGCCGCGGCCCAGATGCGGGGACATGGCGTGGGCGGCGTCGCCGACGAGGGCGATGTTTCCGGAGACGTAGCTCTTGAGCGGGGCCAGGTCCTCGATGCGGCGGCGGTCGATGTCCTGGGGCGTGAGGGAGTCGAGGACCTCGTGGACGGCCGGGTGCCAGTCCCTGTAGAGGGCCTGGAGGACGGCGAGGGGATCGTCGTCGCGGGTGCCGGCGAGGTCGGCGCGCACGCCGGCGTACCAGTTGGAGCCGCCGCCGGGGAAGGGCGCGCGGCCGAAGATGAGGTTTCGGCCCCACGTCTCGGTGGGCCCGGTGCTCGCGACGGGGGCGACGCCGCGGAAGGCCACCGTCCCGCCGTCCCTCAGGCGTGCCTCGGGGAAGGCGGCGGCGCGCACGGAGGAATGGACGCCGTCGGCCGCGATGATCACGTCCGCCTGGGGCAGGTCCGCGAGGGAGCGCACGGCGGCCCCGAAGCGGACGGTGCCCTCGGGGAGGCCCGCGTAGAGGCCCTCGTTGATGCTGATCCGGCTCACCGCGTGGGACTTCTGCGGCAGCGTGAGGCTGGCCAGGACTCGGCCGTCCGGGCGGAGCAGGGTGCCGGAGGTGATGTCGATGGACTGCAGGCGGTCCGTGAGGCCGAGTCGCTCCATCGCAGCATAGGCCGTGGGCCAGACCCCGATGAGCGTCCCGGAGGTGGAGAGGGTGCTGCTGCGCTCGAGGACCTGCACGTCCCACCCGCCCTCGGTGAGCGAGCGGGCGGCGGCGAGTCCTGCGATGCCGGCACCGACAATGGCTGCTGTCCCCTTCATGCCTCCACGCTACTGCTCCGCAGCCGAGGCCGCTCGGCCCGCTCGCGAGCGGTCCTCAGGTCAGGTGGCCGGCTGCAGCTCCGGCGCGGGTGCGGCTGGGGCTGCTGGCGCGGGGAGCGGCGTCACCGGGGCCGCGGCGCGCGCGGCGAGCGGGCCCCGGGTCCGCGGCGCACCCCGCCGGGAGGTCAGGGCGACGACGAGCCCATAGACGAAACCGAACGTTCCTGCACCCGCCCAGAGCACGACGGCGGTGGCCTCTGGCACCTCCTCCCCGGATCCGAGGATCGCGGCCGCGACCAGCGCAGCGCAGACGGAAAAAGGCAGGGCATAACGCCACTTCATGATGTGTCCCCCATCAAGATGCCGGCCGAGCCGGCGAAGAAATTCGACCCAGGTCCAGCGGCAGACGCCGGGAGACCTTCACTCAGCATCATACGCCGACCCCAGCTGTCCCCTTCGGCGGAAGGGCGGCGCTGTGACGCTGCCGGGATGCTGCCTGCCTTGACATCCGCCAATGTGGTCCAGCACACTGTATCTACTGATAGTTCCTATCATACAGTGATAGACAAGTGCAGCCAACGGCGGCTGCTGAACCGAGGAAAGATGTCGATGAAGAGATTGATCCGCAATACCGTCACCTTGGGCGCGGTCGCTTCCCTGGCCCTGATGCTGGGCGCCTGCGGCAACAGCACGGCTGCGAATAGCGCTGCGGCTGGCGCGTCGGCCGGCGCATCGAGCAGCGTGGACCCCAGCCTGTCCAAGCTGGTTCCGGATGACATCCGGTCGAAGGGCACCCTCGCTGGAGGGGCCTCGTTCGACACCCAGCCGATGAACTTCTACGCCCCGGGCAACAAGCCGGACGGTGTCCTGATCGACCTGCTCAACGGGGCTGCCGGGAAGCTGGGCCTGTCGATCAAGTGGTCCCAGATCCCATATTCGGGCCTGGTCCCGGCCCTGCAGTCCAAGCGGGTCGAGATCGCCGGAGCGCAGATCAGCAAGACGCCTGAGAACAACGGTGTGGTGAACCTGCTCGCCTTCTACAAGGCGTCCTCGAGCCTCCTGGTCCCGGCAGGCAAGGACTACGCCGCGGATACCGATGCCTGCGGCACGCGATTCGGCCTGACCACGGGCTCGACGGTGAACAAGAACATCGCCGATTCCATCAACAAGGAATGCCAGGAGGCCGGCAAGCCCGAACTGCAGTACCTGTACTTCCCGAGCTTCAATGCCGGGCAGGATGCGATCCGTGCCGGACGCATCGACTCGTTCCTGAACTCCACCCCGCAGATCCAGCTGGCCGTCAAGGCCGACAAGAGCATGGCCGCCACCCTCGTCGGCAAGCTCGCCACCCGGGAGACCGGCGTCGCCCTCCCGAAGGAGTACTCGCAGCTCACCGAGGCGTTCCAGGCGGCCTTCAACGCCATGATCGCGGACGGCTCGTACAAGACGATCCTGGACAAGTGGGACTTGGCGACGATGGCCGTCGACAAGGCCGAGATCAACGACCAGATCCCGATGTGATGAAGCAGGCCCTCATGCAACCCTCACTCAACCGCCCGGATACCGCCGTGGCTGCCCCCGCCCGTGGCCCGCGCCTGGAAGTTCCGGACACCGTCGCCGTGAAGAGGCACTACGGCCGCTGGCTCACCGTCGCCGTCCTCGCAGCCATCGCCTTCGGCGTGGTGAAGTCCCTCGCGCAGAACCCCCAGCTCGAATGGGACGTGGTCGGCCAGTACCTCTCCGACGGCCTGATCATCGAAGGCCTCGGAGAAACCCTGGTCCTCGCGATCCTCTCCATGGTCGGCGCCACCGCGATCGGGCTCCTGTTCGGGTTCTTCCGGCTCAGCACGAACCCGGTCCTCCGCACGGTGGGCAGCCTCTACGTGTGGGTCTTCCGCAGCGTCCCGGCCCTGATCCAGATCCTCTTCTGGGGAAACCTGGCCCTGTTCGCCCCGCGGCTCGGCCTCGGCATCCCGGGCACCGGCCTGACGCTCTTCTCGGCGCCCACCAACGACGTGCTCTCTCCGTTCGCAGCCTCGGTCGTGGCCCTGTCGATCGCCAACGGCGCGTACCTGGCGGAGATCATCCGCTCGGGCCTGATGTCGGTGGACGAGGGCCAGCACCTCGCGTCCTCGGCCCTGGGCCTGACCTGGTGGCAGGCCCAGCGGAAGGTCATCCTGCCGCAGGCCCTGCGGGTCATGATCCCGCCCGCAGGCAACCAGTTCATCACCCTGCTGAAGGAGACCTCCCTTGTCTCCGTCATCGCCGGCGGCGACATCCTCAGCAAGGCCGAGAACATCTCCGGCTACAACCTCAGGACCATCGAACTCCTGATCGTCGCGGCCATCTGGTACCTGCTCGTCACGAGCGCTGCGACCCTCGGGCAGAACATCATCGAGCGCCGCACCGCCCGTGCCCAGCGCCAGCAGAAGCGCAAGGCCCGGCCGGCCGAGACCCCCGTGAACGCCCAGGAGGCCACGCGATGAGCAGCGTCGACATCGTCAACGTCCACAAGAGCTTCGGCGAGAACGAGATCCTCAAGGGCATCGACATGCACGTCGGCCAGGGGGAAGTGGTCTGCCTCCTCGGCCCCTCCGGGTCCGGGAAGAGCACGCTCCTGCGCTGCGTCAACGGGCTCGTCATGCCGGACAAGGGCCACGTCTCCGTCGGAGGCACCCTGATCGGGCGCAAGGTGCACGGGGGGAAGCTGCACGACCTGAGCGGGCGCGAGGCCGCGACCCAGCGGGAGCAGATCGGCATGGTCTTCCAGCAGTTCAACCTCTTCCCCCATCTGGATGTCCGCGACAACCTCATGCTCGGCCCCCGCGCCCACAGGCTGGGCGGCAAGGCGGAGCTCGAGGAGAAGGCCCACCGCCTCCTGGGCAAGGTCGGACTCTCGAACCGTGCCAAGTCGTACCCGGCCCAGCTCTCGGGCGGCCAGCAGCAGCGGGTCGCCATCGCCCGGGCCCTGATGATGGAGCCCGACCTGATGCTCTTCGACGAGCCCACCTCGGCCCTCGACCCCGAGCTGGTCGGCGAAGTGCTCGACACCATGCGCTCCCTCGCCCAGGACGGCATGACGATGATCGTCGTCACCCACGAGATGGCCTTCGCCCGCCAGGTCGCCGACCGCGTCGTCTTCATGGCCGACGGGCACATCGTCGAGGACGCCACGCCGGCCCAGTTCTTCGACAGCCCCGGGACAGACCGCGCCCGCGCCTTCCTCCGCCTCGCCTGACCGACCCCCTGCACTACCGGAAAGACCAAGAATCATGTCACTGACAACGGAACAGCTCAGCCAGCGCCTTGCAGCGCTCCCCACCCCCAACATCGGCGACGCCATGGAGCGCCTCGGCGTCCTCGACTCCGCCATCAAGTCCGTATGGCCCGGAGGCCGCCTCGCAGGACCGGCCTTCACGGTCTGGACCCGTGCTGGGGACAACGCCTACATCCACCGGGCCCTGGCCGAGGCAGCACCCGGGGACGTCATCGTCGTCAACGGCCAGGGCGACGAGTCCCGCGCCCTCATGGGGGACCTCATCGGTGCCCGCGCCCGCAACGCCGGCATCGCCGGCTTCGTGATCGACGGCGCCGTGCGCGACGCCGTCGGCCTCGAGCAGGTGGGCATGCCCGTCTTCGCCCGCGCCACCTCACCCGCCGGCCCCTACAAGAACGGACCCGGGGCGCTCGGCTGCCCGGTGGCCGTCGGGGGCGTAGCGGTCCTCCCCGGCGACATCGTGGTCGGCGACGCCGACGGCGCCGTGGTCGTCCCCAGCGCCAGGGCAGAGGAGATCCTCCTGGCCGCCGAGGCAGTCCAGCAGGACGAGGCGGAGAGGATGCGCGCCATCCTCGCGGCGGCCAACGACGCCGAGGAGGTGGCCGCATGCGCTGCACGGTGATCGGTCTCGGCGAGGCAGGACGCACCTACGCCCACGCCCTCCAGGGCCTGGGCCACGACGTCCTCGGGTACGACGTCGCCCCCATCCCCACCCCCGAGCTGCGCCGGGCCGCGAGCATGGCCGAGGCCGTGGGACAGGCCGACGTCGTCATCGTCATGACGACGGCACGCGCCTCGCTGCCGGTGGCGCGCGATGCGGCGCCACACCTCGCCCCGGGCACCGTCTACGCCGACTTCACCTCCGCTGCGCCGTCCGCGAAGCTCGCCCTCGAGCAGGTGCTGCCCGCAGGGGTCCAGGCAGCCGACATCGCGATCCTCGGTCCCGTGATCTCCCTCGGTGTGTCCACGCCGCTGATGGCAGCGGGGCCGGGAGCGGCCCGGATCGCCGAGGTGATGCGGCCCGTGGGTGCGCCGGTCGAGGTGGTCCATGGTGCGCTCGGGGATGCGATGGCCCACAAGCTGCTGCGCAGCATCGTCATGAAGGGAATCGCCGCCGTGGTCTGCGAGGCCGTCGAAGCGGGACACCGAGCCGGCTACGAGGAGTGGGTGCGCGGACAGATCGCCGCCGAGCTCGCGGGAGACGGGCAGGCGACGATCGACCGCTTCATCACGGGCTCTGCCAAGCACGCCGCGCGCCGGGCCGATGAGATGGCAGTGGTGGCTGACTACTGCCAGGCCCTCGGCGCACCCTCGCACATGAGCGCGGCGGCGCACGAGTCCCTCCTGGCCCTTGCAGAGTCAGCGCTGAAGAGCGCATGAGCGGTCTCTACACCATTCAGGCAGGGAACCCGGGGCAGCGGCAGGAAGTGATCGCCGCGATGCCGAGGCTCGCAGAGATCGACCCGGACCTGCGGGAGAAGGCTGTCACGGCGTGGGTCAGCGCGTGGCTCTCCAGCACGCACAGCACGCTCGACGAGATGCCCTACTCGCTCCAGGCCCCGGAGTACCGGCTCCTCGACCACACCAACGAGGTGGCCGACGCCGGGGTCCTCCTGGCGGACTACGCCCACGGGCGATGGGGCGTGGCCCTGGACCAGGACGTCCTGCTGGCCGCGCTGGTGCTCCACGACATCGACAAGGCGCTCCTCTACACCCGCGCCGGCACCGATGTGGTCCCGGATCCGTCCCGGGCGGGTCTGCCCCACGGGGTCCTCGGCGCGTTGCTGCTGAAGGAGGCCGGCCTCCCGGATCACGTCGTGGCCCTGGTCGGCACCCACACCACGACGAGCCCGGTCCGGACCGACGGCCCCGAGGCCTGGGTCCTCCACTACGCCGACCTCTTCGCCTGCGACCACGCATTCCGCCTGGCCGCCGGCACCGTCCCCTTCTTCCAACGAGTCTGAAGGACCATGAGCGAGACCATTCCCACCTACGACCGGCTGCTCCTGCGCACCGACGCCCCGCCCGGCTCCAGCTGGGGGCTCTTCCCCGACGACGCCGAGCGGGGCATGGCGAACTTCGCGGGCCCCGAGCAGGTCCTCAGGGGCAGGGCCACGATCCGTGACGGCATCGTGTTCAGCCTGGACTACGCCGCGGACGCCTTCGAGCCCTCGATGTCCCGCAGCCGCCGGCCGCCCGCCCAGACAGTGACCTCGGCGCACCCGGACAGCTTCGACGACGTCTGGGACGGCTACTGGCCTCAGGCCAGCAGCCACATCGACGGCCTGCGCCACCGCAGGGCCCACGGCCACGGGTTCTACAACGGCGTGCCGGACAGCAGCGTCGCGGCGGGCACCCTGCACCTCGGGGTCCAGGCCTGGGCCGAGAAGCCGATCGCCGGCCGGGCGGTGATGGCCGACGTCGAACGCTACCGCGAGGACGCAGGCTCGCCGATCGACCACCAGGCCGGCGAACCCCTCACACTGGCCGATATCACCGCGACGCTGGGGGCCCAGGGGTCCTCCCTCGAGCCCGGCGACATCCTCCTGCTGCACACCGGCTGGGCCGAGTGGTTCCTCGGGCTGGACGCCGCCCACCGGGCTGATGCGAAGGCCAAGCGCAACACGACCGGCGTCGCCCAGTCGACCGAGTTCCTGGCGTGGCTGTGGGACAGCCGCATCGCCCTGCTCGGCACCGACACCTTCGCCGTGGAGGCGCTCCCCGCCAGCCCGGACAGCCCGTTCCGGGAGACAGGGGAGGACGGCGGGATGATGCACCAGGAGCTCATCGCCAAGCTGGGCTGCCCGCTCGGGGAGCTGTGGGACCTGGCCGAGCTCGCCGCCCACTGTGCCCGCAGGGGGCGCTACGAGGCCTTCCTGACGGTGAAGCCGCTGAACCTGCCCGGTGCCGTGGGCTCGCCGGCGAACGCCACGGCGATCGTGTAGCGGGGGCCGGCCGCCGCGTCGGCGGCGGCCGGCGGTCAGCGCATCCGGGCGGCGATGCTCGCCCCGGCGTTGACTACCTCTCGGGTCACTTCGGGGAGCCGGTCATCAGACACGTCCTCTTCCCGGCCGGCGACCTGGACGGCCCCGAGGAGGTGGCCCTCCCGCGACCGCACGGGCGCGCTCACCGAGACTGCCCCCACCACGCGCTCGTTGCGGGAGACGGCGTACCCCTGGGCGGCGATCTCGTCGAGCAGGGACAGGTACTCGTCCCGGGGGATGGCGGTCCCCCCGGCGGTCTCCACTTTCTCCATGTCGCCCAGGATCTCGTCCCTGCCGGGCTTGTCCATGTAGGCGAGGAACACCTTCCCGGCGCCCAGGTGCAGGGGGAGCCGGCCGCCGACTGGGAGCTGGTAGCGCAGCGGGCTGCTGCCCTCCACTCTGGCGACGAGGACGCGGGCGGAGCCCAGCCGCACGGAGAGCGACGCCGTCAGGCCGAGCGCCGCGGCGAGCTCCTGCAGGACCGGCGTGGCCGTGAGCACCAGGTGGTTCCCCACCAGGAACGAATGTGCCGCGGCAAGTGCCGCCGCGCCGACGCTGTATCCCGCGGAGTCCTGGGCGACGTAGTTCCTGCGCTCGAGCACCTTCAGGATGCGCTGCGCCGTCGCAATGTGCAGCCCGGTGCCGCGGGCGACCTCAGCCAGCCTGAGCGGCCGCCCGCTGTCCGAGAGCAGATCCACCACATCGAACGCCCGCTCCACGGAGCGCATCGTCGACCGCTCCTGATTGGAGCCGCTCTCGTCCGCCATCGTCCCTCCTAGGGTCATGGAGAAATCTATGCCATCGCCCCGCCGCGGCCTGAACCGGTCCTTCAGCCGGCCGCTCGCCAACCCCGGGTTGACAGCGCAGTATGCGACACATCACACTGGATTGTCCTGATAGTCACTATCATACAGTGATAGATGAATGCGGGGCGTACGCTCCTCCAAGGAAGAGAATTTCGATGAAGAGAATCACTGAGACGCCCGACCTCTCCACGGAGGGAGCACGCATCAGCACCACAGACCGCGGACCGGCGCAGAAGCGGGCGGTGTGGAAGACGGCGATCGCCGGCGGGGCGGGCTCGGTCATCGAATACTACGACTTCTCCCTCTACGCGAACCTCGCCATCTACCTCTCCGCCGCGTTCCTCTCCCGCAGCGATCCGGGCACGGCCCTTCTGGACACGCTCGCCGTGTTCGGCAGCGGCTTCCTGATGCGCCCGGTGGGGGCCCTCTTCTTCGGCTGGCTCGGCGACCGCCACGGCCGCCGAACCTCGCTGCTCACCAGCGTGGTCCTGATGGGGCTGGCCAGCTCCGCCGTCGGCATCCTGCCGACCTACGCGGCCCTCGGCGTCGCAGCACCCCTCCTGCTGCTGGTCCTGCGGCTGCTCCAGGGCTTCTGCGCCGGGGGAGAGGCCAGCGGGGCCTCGACCTACATCGCCGAGAGCGCGCCAGCCCGACTCCGAGGGTTCTTCGGCGCCTTCAACCCTGCCGGCATCGCGATCGGCACGGCAATGGCAGGCGGCCTCGCCGCCGTCGTCAGCGCCGTGATCGGCAGCGCGGCGATGTCCGAGTGGGGGTGGCGGGTGCCGTTCCTGCTCTCCCTCCCGCTGTCCTTCGCCGTCCTCTTGCTCCGCAGCCGCCTGCCCGAGTCCGCGCAGTTCGCCAAGAACGTCCGCACCGGGGTCGCCGCTGGCAGCCCGATCCGCGCGGCACTCGTGGGGGAGTGGCGCGCTGTCGTGAAGCTGGTCCTGCTCGCCTTCTCCATGACCTGCACCGCGTATGTCGGGCACGTCTACCTGAACACCTACCTGACGGCGCAGCTGCACCGCCCGGCCGAAGAGGCCCTCGGAACGAACTCGATCATCACGGTCGTCTTCGCCCTCCTCATGCCCTGTGCAGCCTGGGTCTCGGACCGCTTCGGCCGCCGACGGATCTACGGTGCGGCCATGGTCGGATACATCGTCCTCGCGATCCCGGCCTTCCAGTGGATGGCGCCGGACAGCGGAGTCCCGCTCGCGCTCGCCATGGCGGTCTCCTTCATCCCCTGGGTCTTCGCCCAGGCCGTCGGCTACCCGCTCTTCACCGAGCTCTTCGGCGCCAAGGCCCGCATGACCGGCGTGGCCTTCGGATTCGCCCTCGGCACGATCCTCGGTGGTGGCTTCGGGCCCTACGTCGCCCAGCTCCTCATGACGGCGACCCACTGGAACCTTGCCCCGGCCGCGTACATGGCGGCGTCGGCGCTCGTCGGCCTCATCGCGCTCCGGTTCGTCGGGCCCTCCAGGATCGATGACGTCCCCGCCGAGACCGCGGCAGAACCGGAACGGGACTGAATGGGCGAGCTAGAGGAGGCACTGAAAGGGGCCATCGACCTCCACACCCACCCCGCGCCGGACATCGTCCAGCGTTCCCAGACGGTTGCCGAGGCCATCATCGACTTCGCCGCGGCCGGGTACGCCGGGTTCGTGGCCAAATCCCACGTCGCCTCGACAGCCAGCCTCTGCCGTGCCGCCAATACCGGCGCGCAGGCGCAGGCTATCGGGGCCATCGCCCTCAACCGGCCCGTCGGCGGCCTGAATGCCGGCGCGGTCGAGGTCGCAGCCCGTCTCGGCGCGCGCGTCGTCTGGCTTCCGACAGTAGACAGCCGAAGGCAGCGAGAGCAGGCTACGACTCCCGGGCCAGCCCCCGTCTGGGCAGACACCCAGGCAGAGCTGGCCCGCACGCCCGGCTACGGACCGCCGATCACGGTGCTCAAGGACAGCGGCGTCGTGCCCGAACTCCACGACGTCCTCGACGTCGTGCGAGAACACGGGCTGCTCCTGGCCACAGGCCATCTCGACTGCGACGAGGTGTTCGCCGTCATCGGCGCGGCGAAGGACCATGGCATCGATCGCATCATGGTCACCCACCCCGATCTCCCGCGGCAGCGGATCACCCTCGAGGCGCAGGCCGAAATGGCCCGGCGCGGTGCCTGGATCGAGAGGACCATGGCATCCGTCCTCGAAGGCAAGCTCCCCCTCGAGAACGCACTGCGGGGCATCCGAGCCTGCGGACCGGGCTCCACTCTCCTCACCGGAGACCTCGGCCAGCCGCACAACGGACCCATCGCCAACGGAATCAAGCGGTGGGCCACCTGTCTGCACGACGCCGGATTCGCCCCTCAGCAGATCCACGAGCTCCTTGTGACCAATCCGCGGGAGGCCCTGCAGTCTTAGCACTTCGACATTGACTTGCGCCTGTTTTGAATTCGTGCGAAAGCCCTGTAAGTCTGGTCCTGCAGCAGCAGCTGCCACGGTTGCCATTGCCGTGCCGCTCAAGACGATGGGGGCCAAGAATGAGTCGGAAGATGAGCTACCGGCGCCGTGAATGGGCGCTGCGCAACGAGCACAGGATCAACGCCGTCTCCGGCGTCCTGGTGGTGGCCGCCGCGCTGGCCGTGGCCGCGTTCATCCTCCTGAACCTCAACCGGTAGCGGTCCGGCAGCGGCCACTCTCCCCAACTACTTTCGGATCCGCGCCGCGCTCGTGGGCACGCACGACGGCGAGGTGCGGCGCCCGCTGCTCGAGAGCCGAGTGCGCTTCCGGGCCCTGGCGGAGGCGGCGCTCGCCAGGCTCGGCGCGGCCGATCCGGTGGCGGCGGTCAGCTGAATCTGGCCGCGTAGGCATCGAGGATCCGCCGCCAGCGCTCTTCGACGTCTCGGTATGGTTCGAGCCACTGCGTGGGCGGCAGCGTGACGGGAAGCCCGAGCGAGCTGAGGAGGCATTCGATCGGGATCCAGATCCTCCCCCGTCCGCTCCGGTTCTCAATCTCGTCCCGGATCTGCTCCAGGGCCCTCCGGTCCCCGGCAACCATCGCGCGCAGCGTCTTGACAGTGGCGGTGCGGTGGCCGAGCTGGCCGGACAGGGCGATCCTGTCCAGCGCCTCAAGTCGCGCCACCGGCGCCGGGTCACCGAGCGGGTCGAGGAGAGCCTGAGAGGCCAGGGCGTCGCGGACGACGGCGCTGAAGCCTACGGCGTCGCTCTCGGCCTCCAGACTGCGGGCCTCTTCGGGACTGACATCGGCGGAAAGGATGGTCCGCCACTTCAAGAGGCTTCCCACCGCCTCCAGCCTTTCGCGCTGGGCATCCCGCTCGCCGGTCCGTTCGATCACGCGGGCTTGGAAGGCGAGCCAATCGTCCGGCCTCCCGTGGGCCAGGTCCACCTTCACGAGAACCCCGCCGCGCCGAGAAGGCGGAAGGCTCTCGATGCCGTCGATGGCGTCGCGGAACCGCCGGGCGGTAGCAAGGGTCAAGACCTTGTGGTAGCTGTGCAGTTCACTCGGAGCTCGCTCTTCCAGCTCGGCGAAGACTCTGTAGGACTCGTCCCAGCGGGAGCTGTTCCGGAGCCCGTAGCCGAGGTGACGGCCTGCCGGCATCGCCAACGGGTGGTCTGAGGCCAAGATCCGCCGAAGGAGCTTCCACCGTTCTTCTTCGGGCAGGTCATACGTTTTGGCCGAAATGAAGTCCAGGACCGATTGCCCATAATCCGTTGCCGAGGCGACGGGAACGTGCTTGACGAGGCCCGAGATGGACGGCCCGTACACGATCGCCTTCGTCAGCCAGTCCGCGTACTTCTCGGAATCGGATGCGCCGATGTCCGCCTGCTGTTCGCAGACGAGCGTGATCGCGAGCCCGACCGCTGCCAGCGAGAGCGGCCCGTCTTTGGCTGAGGACGCCTTCGCGTAGCGGTGCCGAAGCTGCTCGAGAGCACGAGAAGCGGCCTCCTCCCAGTCCCTTTCCGCCCACCCGCCTGATACCCGGTGTCCCGCGGTGCGGAGCGCGTGGCGTACTTCGTCGTGCATGCGGTAGGGGAAGCGTCCGTCGTCGCGGCGCTCGACCATCGGCCGGCGGACCGCCCGTTCGGCTGCACCGTGGTCCACGTCCGCGGCCGCGGCGATGAGCTCGGTGTCGAAGTAGGTGAAGAGCGAGGCGGCTCTCAGGGCCCGCTGTTCGTCCTCCGGAACGTATTCGAGGACCCGCTCGACGAGCGTGACCAGCGACCCGGACACGTGGTCGAGCGTGACCGCGGGAGCGCCGTTCATCTTGGCGTAGATCGCCGCGGTGAGTGCGAGCTCGAGGTAGAGCGGGAGGCCACCCGAATTCTTCACGAGGTCATCCACAACTCCCTCCGGGATGACGAGTTCGGAATGCTCCGCGGCCTTCGAAATCACCTTGCGCGCATCCTGGTCGGAGAGCTTCCCCACCAGGTGCTGGCGCGGGTCGTCAGTTGTCTGGCCGGCTAGGCCTGGCCAGATCAGGGGACCGACGTGCTTCAGTTCGGTTCTGCTGGTGTCACACCAGTCGATGGCATCGCGACCGGTCACGACGAAGAGGACGTTCGGCATCCGCCAGACCAGTTGGTTGAAGAGGACTTCGCCGTTCCGTCGGGGGTCGAGGCTCAGCCGTTCGAAGTGGTCGACGAAGACGACGACCATCGGCTGCTTCTCCTTGCCGTGGTTCTGCGCGAGTTCCAGGGCCAAGAGCGAGGCCAGCTCGAGGATGAGGTCTTCCCGGGGTTCACTTGAGGACGGCTCGTCGACGAGGCGCTCGATCAAGGACCGATAGCCATCGAAGGACTCGAAGGCAAGCCGCCGTGTGTGCCGGCGCCGGATTGCCCCTACGGCAATCCGTGCCCAGCCGACTCCGCTCGAGACAAGCGGGTCTACATGGGCGAGGTCGGTCAGCTCTACCCCGATCTCCGAGAGGGCCTTGCTCACCGTCTCCTCAATGGCGGAGGAGAACCCGTTGTCGTGCATTCCTGCCGTCGGCAGCGGCTCTCCGGGATGCGCCGACTGCCAGTATGCGGCGAAGGCGAAGTCGAAGGCCGGCCAGGACCTCTTGAGCCGCCCGAGAGACAGGCGGATTGCTTTGACGGCGTTCAGGAGCTCGAAGTGTCCGCCCTTGCCCTTGAGGTCGATTCGCACAGCGTGGTCGACGACCGTGGAGGGCTTCTGCCCCCAACCGTCCATGCGGTCTTCGAGCGAAAGCCGGTCCAGCGCCCAGTCTTCAAGTCGTTCCGAGAGCTTGGTTTTCCCGACGCCGCCCGTTCCAGCGAAGGCGAGGACATTCCTGCGCGCGTCCGTCAGCTCGTCTTCGCTGTCCAGCAGGCGCCGAAAGCTCTCGAGCGATCTCTTGAACGCGGTCGATTCCGCGATCCTGTCCGTGAAGATCTCCGACGGGCCCGGCACATCGCCCCGGGTCACCTTGTCCATGCTGAACTTCATGCCGCCCCCCTCGGCACACGCCGAACGCGTGATGCTGGGGTATTTGTATCAGTGCTGCATGCACGAAACCAGAAACTGACGGGGACGTACGGGAAGGTTACCTGCTGACCGGGCAGGCGGAAGCAGGTTCCCTGAGTGCCGAGGCTCGGTCAGTACGCGCCACTCTTCCCGACGACGGCCCGGAGGGTCCGTAGCACGATCATGAAGTCCTGAGTAAGGGACCAGTTCTCCACGTAGTAGAGGTCGAGCCTGATCGAGTCCTCCCAGGAGAGGTCGCTGCGCCCGGAGACCTGCCAGAGGCCGGTGATGCCGGGCTTGACGAGGAGGCGGCGGTGGGCGAAGTCGTCGTAGCCGGCCACCTCGGAGGGAAGCGGCGGACGGGGCCCGACGAGGCTCATCTCTCCGCGGAGCACGTTGACCAGCTGGGGGAGCTCATCGATGGAGTACCGGCGCAGCACCCGGCCGAGCCGGGTGATGCGGGGATCGTGCTTCATCTTGAAGAGCAGCCCGGCGCCTTCGTTGTCGCGCTGGAGCTCCTTGAGGCGTGCCTCCGCGTCCACGATCATCGAGCGGAACTTCAGCATCTGGAAGGGCTTGCCGGCCCGGCCGATGCGGGTCTGCCGGAAGATGACGGGCCCAGGGTCGTCGACGAAGACGGCGAGGGCCACGAGGAGCATGGGGATGCTCAGCACGGCCAGGATGGCGAGGCTCGCGACGATGTCCACGCTCCGCTTGAGGACCCGCTTGCCACCCGTGAGCTTCGGAGTGGTCACGTGGATGAGCGGCAGGCCCGCCACGGGCTGCGTGCGGATGCGGGGTCCGGCAATATCTGTGAGCGCGGGGGCCACGATCATTCCCACGTCGCGGGCGGCAAGCTGCCACCCGAGCTGCCGAAGCACCTGCGGGGGGAGGGCCGCGCCCGAGATGGCGACGGCGTCGACTCCGGTCCGCTCGACGATGCTCACGATGCTGTCGAGGTCTTCGGAGTATCCCAGGACGGGGAGCTCGCGCACGGGGGTCCGGAATTCAGCCCCGGGGTGGCCGGGCAGGTACGCGGCGATCGGAAGATAGCCGGCCTCGAGGTGCTCGCTGAGCTGACGTCCGGTGTGGGCGGCCGCCGCGGGGGAACCGACGACGAGCACCCGCCGAAGGTGCTCGCCGTTGCTGCGGGCTGAGACCAGGACAGCGCGCATGACCCACCGGGCGCCGAGCAGGGTCACGATGCCCAACGGCAATGCGACGGCTACATAGCCGCGAGCCGTGTCGAGCTGGAACACGTAGGAGACGATGGCGATGGCGCCGAAGAGCCACAGGGACGCGGTGACGACGCGCTTGTACTCCTCGGGGCCATAGCCAAGGATGTTTGTCTCCCGCGTGCCCCAGGCGCCGAGGACGATCCACCAGGCGACGGCCACGAGGACGGTGACCAGCCAGTAGGGCGCGTGCCACTCGCCGGCCGTTCCGACGAGGGAGTCGCTGACTGTCCCAAACCGGACGAGCTGGGCGCCTGTGGCGGACCAGATGACGCACCCCAGATCGGTCAACTGGAGCCTTCGCCGGTGCCTCGCTGCATCTGAAGCGCGGCGCTGAGCTGCGGATTGGAGGGTCTGCGGAAGGCTCATCGGCCAAGCGCGCCGGCGAACTGGACGCCGATGACGTTGCAGGCGAGGTCGAGCTGAGGTGGAAGCGGCACTTGGCCGGCACGCATTTGCCGGGCCCTGGCATTGTTCTGCAGCCCGCCGCTCGTCCACTCGATCCGACCTGCACCAAAGATGTTCGCGTGCATGGTTTCCCCAACATTCAATGCCAACAGCGCTACTTGCGGAAGTCGTCCTGGTGTTCGCGGAACCACTCGACGGTGCTCCGAATGCCGTCCTGAAGCTGGATCCTCGCCTTCCACCCCAAGGCTGAGAGCTTGCTGACATCCATGAGCTTCCGGGGCGTGCCGTCAGGCTTCGTAGTGTCCCACTCGATCGCGCCCGAGTATCCGACGGCGTCAGCGACAATGTGGGCGAGCTCCTTGATGCTGACGTCCTCGCCAACGCCCACGTTGACCTGCTCGGGGCCGTCGTAGTTCTCGAGGAGGTACAGGCAGGCATCAGCCATGTCGTCCACGTGCAGGAACTCGCGCAAGGGTGCGCCAGTGCCCCAGTTGGTAACGTTCGCTGTGCCGCTGAGGCGGGCATCCTCATAGCGGCGGATCAGAGACGGGAGTACGTGCGACCCGGTGGGGGAGAAGTTGTCACCCGGGCCGTAGAGGTTCGTCGGCATGGCGGAGATCCAGGGGAGACCGTATTGCCTCCGGACGGCCTGGACCTGAAGGATCCCGGCGATCTTGGCTATCGCGTAGGCGTCATTGGTGGGCTCGAGGTGTCCGGTGAGGAGGTACTCCTCCTTGAGCGGCTGCGGGGCGAGCTTTGGGTAGATGCACGAGGAACCGAGGAAGAGCAGGCGCTCCACCCCGTGCTCGAGCGCTGCGTCCATGACGTTGGTCTGGATTCGCAGGTTCTCGCTGAGGAAGTCGACGGGGTAGGTGTTGTTGGCCAGGATGCCTCCCACCTTGGCTGCCGCTAGCGCGACATAGCGGGGCTTCTCCATTTGGAAGAACTCAAAGACGGCGGCCCTGTCCTTGAGGTCCAGTTCAGCAGAAGTGCGCCCAACGAGGTTCCTGAATCCCTCAGACCCGAGCCTGCGCCAGATGGCTGATCCCACGAGCCCGCGGTGACCCGCAACATAGAATTTGGATGCACGGTCCAGAGAAGAGGGGACGAACGTCTCGGTCATCAGACGAGGACCTTCCAGCTGTCCAGATCAACGGAGTCAATCCACTTGCCACCGGCATGCTTAAGCGCCTCGATGTCCGCGTCCACCATCAGCCGCGCGAGCTCGGGGGTCTTCACGGTCGGCACCCAGCCCAGCTTCTGCTCGGCCTTCGAGTAGTCGCCGATCAGGGCGTCGACTTCCGTAGGACGCAGGTAGCGTTCGTCGAACCGCACATAGTCTTCCCAGTTGAGGCCGACATGGTCAAAGGAGTGCTGGAGGAAGTCGCGAACGGTGTAGCCGGCACCGGTGGCGAGGACGAAGTCTTCCGGCTCATCGGCCTGGAGCATGCGCCACATGCCCTCCACGTACTCGGCGGCGTAACCCCAGTCGCGGACGGCATCGAGGTTGCCCATGTAGAGCTCTGACTGCACGCCGGCTTTGATGGCGGCGACCGCCCGGGTGATCTTTCGCGTGACGAACGTCTCGCCCCGTCGAGGGGACTCGTGGTTGAAGAGGATCCCGTTGACCGCGTACATGCCGTACGCCTCGCGGTAGTTCCGGGTCACCCAGTAGCTATAAACCTTTGCTGCCCCATAGGGAGAGCGCGGGTAGAAGGGAGTCTCCTCGTCCTGCGGCGGTGGGGTCGCGCCGAACATCTCCGACGACGAGGCCTGGTAGTAGCGGGTGCTGATGCCCGCCATACGAACGGCCTCAAGGAGGCGAATCGCGCCCATGCCTGTTGTGTCCCCAGTGTGCTCCGGCTCATCGAATGACACTCGCACATGGGACTGCGCAGCCAGATTGTAGACCTCGTCAGGGCGGATGTCTCCGAGCAGCGTCACGAGACGGGCGCCGTCTGAGAGGTCTCCGTAGTGGAGGAAGATGCGGGCATCGGGATCGTGCGGGTCAGTGTAGAGGTGGTCGACGCGTGCCGTGTTGAACGTTGAAGCGCGGCGAATGAGGCCGTGGACCTCGTAGCCTTTCGCGAGTAGCAGCTCCGCGAGGTATGAGCCGTCCTGGCCAGTGATACCAGTGATCAGCGCGGTCTTAGGCATGCGTCCCCCATCGTGTTGGTGCCGGAATGGCTCGTCGCCGAGCCCTAGCCTATATCCTCCGACCATTTCGGGTCGTTGAGTGCAGCCGTACGCTCGATGCTGAACAGCGTTCTGAGTTGGTGACTGCGACCGATATAGGATCCTCTACGTGTACGGGGGCGCGCAGGAGCAAGGTGGAAGCGTGCAAGCCGCCCTTCAGGGAGCCGTTCTTGGCCCCTTCGACGTCAACCGCTGTGGTCGCTGCTAGGTCGGCGGCTGGAGAAGGGGGAAAGTATGATTGAGCAAGCGATGGTGCTCACAACTATCAACGCACCAACAAAAGCCGTTCTCGAGTTGAGCCAGTCCAGTCAGTGGCCGCTCATTGTCGTGGGCGATAAGAAGACGCCGTCTGATTGGCAGTGCGAAAAAGTTGTATTCATCTCTGCTGCCGAGCAGATGAATTCAGAGACGAACCTGGCCAAACTGCTTCCTTGGAATCATTATTGTCGGAAAAATCTCGGGTATCTCGCGGCTATGGCATTAGGGACATCGAGAATCGCCGAGACGGACGATGACAACCACCCTAAGGGATGGCCTCATGCGACGCCCGAGGACACTCTAGTCGCCCCCGTGCTATCCAGCCATGGATGGGCGAACATATACGAATACTTCACAGATTCGGTGATCTGGCCGAGAGGTCTTCCACTTACTGAGATTAGCGGAGCCCTGCCAAAGTGGGAGGACCTAAAAACGGAAGTGAGAAGTATAGGGGTTCATCAGTATCTCGCCGCAGGGGACCCGGATGTGGACGCCATCTACCGCCTTACGGTGGGGCGAGATGACCACACGTTCGAACCCCGCTCGCTCATCTTGGACTCAGGGACTATGGTGCCGTTTAATTCGCAGTGCACCATTTGGACTCGTGCAGCATATCCGCTCATGTATCTACCTAGCCATGTGAGCTTTCGTATGACTGACATCTGGCGCTCTTTCGTCGCGCAAATTTGTCTTTGGGCGATGGGATCTCATGTGGCTTATCACGGGGAGGGGGTATATCAGGAAAGGAATGCCCACGATCTTCATCGCGATTTTCTGCAGGAAGTGGTGGGTTATCAGCGCAATGACGATATCTTCCATGCTCTGAGATCGCTAGAGTTAAGTCCTCTTGCTTCGGATGCTGGCGCCAACCTGCGAAGGTGTTATGAGGCGCTCGAGAAGATCGGCATCGTGGAATCACGGGAGCTAGAACTAGTTGACGCTTGGCTAGCTGACATTTCCTCGGTCATTGGGAAGGTCGGCTAGATGACGCCCATGATTGCTGTGGCAGCTGCCGGTGACCCGCGAAATTCCCGCACCTGGAGTGGTACGCCAAAGGCCCTTGTCGAAGCACTCGAGCGCCAAGGTTTTGACGTGCTAGGGTTCTCGGGTCAAACAGAGCCGGGGTGGAGGAACGCAGCCTATCTACCCCAGATTATGCTCCACGGAGCGGGCGCCAGACGTTTTCGCCATTACTATGGACCTATTTTTGAACGTAACGTGAATGAGTACCGACGTTTTCGACAAAACTATGCTGACTTGCGCGTGATCCACACCGACTACATGTGGCTAGATCCAGCGGACGTGGGCCCCGCCGACTTTCTGTATCGCGACACTGGATGGTCTCAATGGGCCCGATCACGGGGCCTCAACGCGCGGCTTGCGTCCCGCATAGGCGATAGATATAGAACGCTCCTAAGGAAGGTCGGCCATATCTTCGTCACGTCCGAATGGGCGAAAACGCAAGTGATCCTTGATGGTGCTCCTGCGCAAAAGGTCAGTGTGGTGGGAACAGGGGTGGGAAATCTAATCTCGTCTTTCGACGGCGAGAAGGACTATACCAATGGCATGACTCTTTGCGTGGCAAAGGTTCGCCACTGGGATAAAGGCGTTGATCTCCTAGTAGGCGGGTTCAAGATCGCTCGATCTCGCCGCCCCGACTTGTCCCTTCATCTCGTGGTGCCCCACGGAAGCGTCGCGGAAGGCGCGGGCATTTACACGTATAGCGATCTTGCGCCCTCCGAGCTCGTCGAGCTGTACCATCGTTCCAGCTTGTATGCGATGCCTGCACGAAATGAACCCTACGGTCTCGTATATCTCGAAGCGCAACTGGCTGGATTAGCTCTGCTTGGTTCTTCATCTGGAGCTTTCCCTGAATTTGCCGAGCACGGCCGGTCTGGGGTAATAGTTGACAATCTGTCGCCTTTGTCAATAGCGCAGACGCTCTTATCGATGCATGGCGATGCGAAGGCCCTAGCGTCCATGGGTAAAAGAGGTCAATCGACGGCGCGTTCGGCCAGCTGGGATCGTACGGCGGGGGCGATGGTGAGAGAGATGTTTCTCGGCGACAAATGCTCCGGCATTCCCAAGGTTGCGGAACAAGGATGAGGCGAGGGGACTGAAAAAGGCCTAGGGTGTGTCTCGCGAATGGGTTGGGTGTTGGCGGAGAGGCTAGCGGGGTGAGAGTCGTCGTGCTGCCTGAACGATGCCTAGTGGGGCTCTTCGGATCTAAGCATGGTTCGGGGTTCTCCATGGGCGGTGGCCGCCGGCGGATAGCAGGCATCTGAGTCTGTAGTTTTCGAAGTTGCGGAAGCCGCGGGCGATGCGACGGGTGGTTTCGATG